>CAVKJH010000021.1:0-10726 GCA_963656755.1 bacterium | reverse complement strand
TAATGGTTAGGATACAAGATTCTCAATCTTGGCATAGGGGTTCGATTCCCCTATCCACTACAAACAAACAAGACTCTGACTGTTTCCAGTCAGAGTTTTTTTATTCACAAAATCTTGTTTGCCTAATGATTGAATAACCCTTCGTCACGGGTTCATGCTACGGCCATCATTCCCAGTTGCAGCAAGCACATACAGCAAATTGACAGCCGCACGAAATAGGGCAGGGGAGCGAATAGACTCTTCGTGCGGCTATTTCCCCAGCTTCACACTGCCGTAACCCAGCAACTGGTCGGTACGGCCGCCTGTGGCACGGTAGTAGACCAATGCCTGGTACCGGTTTTCCGTTTGGAAGAAATTGCCCTCCGACGGAACAGGAACAAGGTTGCCGTCGGCCGTCATCATAAGGTACTGATAGTTGTAGTATCCCTGTTTTAATGCGATGGCGTTTTCATACTGTTGCTTTTCCTCATTCCACTGCATCTTGTATTTAGGCAAGAAACGGTTGCCGGTCCATGCGCCGTTGAGGTACACGTCGTAAGGGACATGCGGACTTTTCAGCCGAAAGTGTACCGTAAGATATTCGCAAGTGTTGTCAATCTCTTCGTTGTCCGAATTGCGTATGAGAAACGCTCCGTCGGCATCTTCATCATACACATAATTGGTGCGCGGCTCGTCAGGCCATACAAAGGCATGGTACATCTCGCCGTCCCATTCGACCGCCTCAAGCCCCATGGTGGTATGGGTGACATCGAGCATCTCAAACTTTCGGTATTCATTGCCGCCAGCGAAGATAAAATCCCGGTTGTGAGTCCACGTCAGCCCGTCCCTGCGCACCATTTGAGGTTTGGAATTAACGACCGCATTGTCCCACCTTCCGTTTTGCATGACGACCGTCATGATCTGGCTCGACGGGTCGGTTACGCGTGCGCCGCCATAATCCAACGTCATGTCCACCTGTTGGTATCTGCCGTTCACTTCCAGGTCGGTATTGGTGGACACACTGAGCCCCACCGCCATGACGGGTTGCACCACCATAAAACAGACCACAAGCACAGGCTCCTCCTCATTGTTGTCGTCGTAGACGGTAACCTTGTAGTTTCCGCTTGCCTTCAGCCGGCATTTTTCGTTCGGCAAGCTAAAGCGATAGTGCGTATACAACTGATTGGTGTTGAGCGACTCCTCAACATCGTCAATCGTGTTGCCCTTGGCAAATCCTTGGCAATAATCGCTTTCAAAGAGTCCCTCCGACGGGCTCCAGTCGGCCTCGCAGTGTTCCACCTTGTAACAGAACCGGTGATATTCATGCGACAGCTGGTCAAATTCCACATTCAGCACATCATCACTGCCCAGCTCTATGAGCGGAAGTGCTGTCCAGTCGTTGTTGGCCACAACCTGTAGCGACGCTATCCTGTCACAGACTATTTCATGCCTTTGGGCCTTCACGGTACAGCAAAGACCCAAGGCAACAACCAAGACCGTCCACAGTTTCATCATATCGGGAAGACTTAATGCAAGAAAACCACTATTTAAAGCTATATAAGATAACCAAACTTTTTGATTTCGTTTTTCAACTTGTTCAGATCACTCTCCTTCACCAGAACCATATAGTTTTCGGCCTTGAGTATATAGCGGCGGATAGAGGGATGCGTGAGCACAAGCCGCTGCAAATCGGTATTGTCTTTTGGAAGGGTCAAGATCATGTAATCGTCTTGAGGTACGCCGAAAGGGTTGCAACGCTTCACGATATCGTCCATGAACTGTTTCCAAACCTGCGGCAGTTTTTTACAGATAAACTGTCTGAACATCTTCACTTTCCGCTCTACATCAAAGCGCGTGGAGCAATTACGCAGAAACGACTCGTAGCTTACGCAGTAGAGAGACGGGGCTATATTGTCGCCATAGTCGGCAAGAAATTGTATAAAGGGCGACTCCATATTCCGCACTCTGATGAGCAACCGCTGATCGTCAAGCTCGAAGGCTTGCTTGTCCTCCTCCGTAGATTGAGGCTCGTAGCTGTCTGTCAATCCGAAAACGAATTTCCCCAATTCTGTCACTCGCACATAGCGCAGACCGTCGTAGGGCGACGTGTCTCCCTCTTGCGGCTCCCGATAAGCTATCTCGACCACGCCAAGCGTGGAAAGCGTGAACAGGAGTGCCTTGACTAACGGCTCGGACATTTGCTTCACAATATTACCCGGATGGATATAGCAGTCTTTGTCCTTGTCTTCAATATATCCATTGCGGATATCCATATCGTCAAGAGAATACGGATCGATAAGCACAAAGTATTTATCCGACCTGTATTCCTTGGAGCGTATGTTCATGATCAGTTGGTCTACACGCAACCAGTTCTTGGCATGATGGTCTTTGAGAAGGCTCAACAAAACACTAATTACATAAGCGAATGAATATACGTTGATTTTGTTTTTCTTCAGTCCCTTTAAATAAGGAAGCAATACCGGCAACGTGTAGACGTTCACAGAATTTTGGACGAAGGTCTCGTTATAGATATCTTTTAGAAGAAGTTCCGGATTGGCGGGCAATTTCTTGCGCCCCATATATTGGCGGTAGAAAACGTAGTAATTCAGCAAATGATTTGCGCTGCGACACGCTTGCTTGTTGTTGGTATCCGTCTTGAAATATTCTGGAAGAGCCAGAAGCTTCTGAACCTTTTTAACCACGGCAGCGGTCAGCTTCCCTAATTGGTGGGGCAACAGTTTGCTGTCGTAAGCCGAAGCCATTACGGGCAACTTGGAAAATATCAAGTTTTCGCCATTGTAACGCAATAGAGCAGAGGCGTCGGGAAGGTTGTCCAAACCGTTTATGGTAGCCAAATCGGGGAACAACCCCTTAAACAACATCTGCTGGAGCAGGTCATCCGTAAAAATGAAATCAGACGTCTTGCGCCAACTATGTCGCTTATCGAGAACGGACTTTTTGTTTATGACATTGAAATAGTATCTAAGAGGCTCCACGAGTGCCTCTCTGCCGTAATAAAAGTTTGACCGTTTGAGGCATTGGATATTCATGATTTTCTCCACCTCTGTATCGATAAGGTAATGATTGCGCAATACCTCTCTATAAAGCTCTATTTCGCACTTGGGCCTATCTTCAAGAAGCATCATATAGTTTTGCGCATCATAGAACAGGGTGAGCAAAGACACCCACTCCGCCTTAATGCGGGTATTGCTTTGTTCGAACAACGCAATGATTGGCGGAATCTTGGTCTTTCCGTTACCGCAATCGAAACGGAAACGGCATTTTCGCATCAGCTTCAATAAGGGTTCCGCCATCGTCATCAGGTCATTCTTGGTGTATACATCCAAAAAGAATGATATTTTTTTGGATTTCCCAGCATCCGGTTCGTGCAGTATCCGGATGGGAAGTTTGGTATTTTCCAATACGGTTTTTAATTGTTTTGCCATAGTTGCGTGTTATTGAAATAATCAGAACACATTGGAGCCTAACCAAGGATGTACTTGATGTCTTCCTCCGACAAGTGCTTGGTGGAAGAAGCGTCGGCACTGATAAGCCCGTTGAACAAGTCGGCCTTCTGTTGTTGCAGCAGTTGTATTTTCTCCTCTATCGTGGATTTCGTAATGAGCGAATAGCTCAGCACATTGGCTTTCTGTCCAAACCGGTGCAGACGGTTGATGGCCTGCTGCTCGGCCGCTTTGTTCCACCAGGGTTCAAAGATAAACACCGTATCGGCCGCCGTCAGATTAAGTCCGACGCCGCCCGTCTTGAGCGTCATGAGCATCACCCGACATTCCGGGTCGGTCTGAAAGCGGTCAACGATGCTACGGCGGTCGCGGGTGGAGCCCGTCATGGAGCAGAAATCGATGCCCAACTGCTCGAGCCGTTCGCCGGCAAGCTCCAGTCCGGCAATGAAGTTGAAGAACACAACGACTTTGTGTCCGTTCTGCACGGCGTCTTCCACGGCATCCATGAGCTGTTCCAGCTTGGGCGAGGCAATCATCCCGTCGCTCAGACTCTCCGGAACAGAAGCTATCCGCCGCAGTTCGCTGAGTGCCTGGAACATGACGAACTGCGATTTCTGCACCCCCGAAGCGGCTATTGTCCTGCGCACCTGCTCGTAGTAGTATTGGCGACGGCGTTCATAGAACTCGGCCTGTTCGGCCGACATCTCCACATAAAGCGTCTGGTCGATGCGTTCGGGCAGGTCCTTGAGCACGTCGCGCTTCAACCGGCGCAGCATGAATGGGAAAATCTTACGGCGTAGGGAAGCCATTGCCTCCTTGTCGTCGTCGTGCTGGATGGGATAGGTGTAACGCGAGTTGAACTCGTCGGCAGTGCCGAACATCGTGGGATTAAGAAACCGGAACAGCGAGTAGAGCTCCGTCAGGTTGTTCTCAATGGGCGTACCGCTGAGTGCAAGCCGATGCGCGGCATTGAGCAGGAACGCAGCCTGGGTGGTTTGCGAAGCCGTATTCTTTATGTTCTGGCTCTCGTCGAGAATGGCCATGTGGAATTTCTTGTGGCGCAGCTGGTCGATGTCGTTGCGCACGAGGGCATAGGTGGTCAGTATCAGCTGGTGCTTCATGGCTGCATCCAAATCGCGTTCTCCGGCATAGTAGGTATAAACGGTGAGATGCGGCGCAAAGCGTGCCAATTCGTTTTGCCAATTGAAGAGCAGGCTGCGCGGCATGACAATGATGGTGGGCTTTTTCTCTTTCGGATAGACAAGCGACAGCAGTCCGATGGTCTGTACCGTCTTTCCGAGTCCCATGTCGTCGGCAAGACATCCACCGAGACTATTGTCATAAAGATATTTCATCCACTTGATGCCTTCTTGCTGATAAGGGCGCAGCTTAGCTTTCAGTTTCGGTGTTTTCAGCGTTTGCTTGGCCAGCTGGTTAAATCCTTCATACACAGCGCGGTGATGACTGAAAGCCTCGCCTTCAAGTTGGTGGTTGAGCAGATCCTCTATTTCCGGCAAATCGAAGAACGACACCTTTACGCTCCCGTCCTTTCCTTTTTTGCGGGTAAAGATACGCTCCAGTCGCCGCATATATCCATCGTCAATAATGGCACGGTTGCCGTCGGAGAGTTCCACATAACGCTTCTTCGTGTACTGCGACAAAATCTGCCCAAGGGTAAACTGTTCGCCTCCAAGGTCCACGCTGGCTTCGCCTTCCAGAAAGTCGATGCCCGAAGAAAGGTTTACATGCAGTTTGGGAGTAACCGGGCGCACCTTGTAGTCGCGCAACTTTTCGGCGCCGACGAGCTTATATTCGCTCAGCAACTGGGGTAGGGCATCAAGCAGGAATGGTGCGGCCACACTGCCGGGAATGATGAACAAGTCGTCGTTGCAGTATACCTGTTTGGCCGCCTCGCGGTTCGGTGCATATTTCACGATCTGACGGTACAATGCATCCGCATGCTCGTCAATTCTCACATTTGCCACCCTGCGCACCACAATGCTATTGTTCTCGGAAAGCATGGCAACGGTATTCACATCAAAACGCTGAATGAAATCGACCGACAGTCCCTTGATTTGTTGCACAAGCCGCAAATAGAGCGTCTGGTCGGTGTCCACCTTCTCGAACACCAGTGTGGGCCAGGGCTTTATTTCCTGCTCCTGCCGGTCGACGGTGTAGTTGCCGTACACCAGTTCCACATTGTCGACATACGAGAAGAGTACCGACAGATACTCTTGCAGCATGTCACCGTCTATCGGTGCAAGGAAATACCGCAGCTGGGCATAATTGTCGCCAATGGGGGCGATGGGGTAGACGGTATGCCCGGAGAGGGCAAAACAGTCGGACAGCAACAACGGCGCAGCGGCTTGCCCGTTTTCCTTGTCGGGGTTGAGGTCTGCGGCAAGCAACATTTCGGGCTGCAATACCGTCTTTTTTCCCTTTTCCTGCGAGTTGATGCGTATGACGACACGGGTGTTGTCCTGGCTCACTTTGACCGGTTTGCCATCTGCAAACACAAGGTTTTTGCACCTTATCAGCTGGTAAAGCAACTGGGGATGCTCGTTCAGGTTCACGCCTTCCGCCTCGTCCTGTTCGGTTCCCCATTCCACGCGAAACAAGTCGCGCTCGCGTATCGTCTCCATACTGCGCAGGGTTACCGCCTCTTCTCCGTTCAAGTCGCGGTAGTCGGCGGTTATTGGGCGCATTTTCTTGTTCACGACACTCACACGAACGATGCCGTTGCCCTTGTCGCTTATCATGAAAAATACCTCCTGCGTAGATTTTACGGCAGACTTGGTATCATATCTATTATCCTGCCGTTTCAGGCCGACAAGAAAATTATCAAAGTCCATTTCGTTTTTTAAACAGTTGTAAACCAACCTGTTTGAACAGGGAAAAATATAGAGAAGGGCGAACCAACTACGATGTCCGTAGCCCCCAATGGGCTATGCTACAGACCGGTAACAGCCCGCAACGCTTATTTCAGGGCATTGTGCTTGCCCAATGCACCGTACACCACCTTAGCCACAAGGGGCTTGCTGGCCTCTTCGGTAAGTCCATGTCCCAGACGGCCGTAGATGAACGGCACCTCCAGCCCTTTGATGCAGTAATGGGTTATGTCGGCCACCAGGTCTACATTGTCGATATCAAATTCGCCGTCGGCCTTGCCCTCGGCATAGACCTTGCGGAACAGTTCAATCTCGTCTTCGTCAAAATTCTTGCGCACCTTCTCGACAGTCCAGATATTGCGGAAGAACTCGGCCCTGAGGTTGCCGTTGCGCACCACCGTTTCCTTGATCATGCTGAGATGGGTATAAATCAGCTCAATAATCTTGTCCTGCGGCCGGGTCTTCTTAGCCGCCACTTCGTCCAGCTTGTCGCTCAGGCGTTCCAGTTCCGACTCGATCACTGCGTAGTACACTTCCTCCTTGCTATTAAAATAGGTGTACAACGTGCGGCGTCCTTTTCCGGAAGCTGCCGCTATGTCGTTCATGGTGGTAGCCGCCACGCCGTTTTTAGCAAACAACTGCCGGGCTACATCCACGAGTTTTTGTCTTGTTTTAGAGATTGACATCGTTTTCCTCCGTATTTAAAATTGCACATTAGTTACACATGTGCAAATTTAATGCGTTTGGCGCATATAAGCAAAGATTAATGCTTAAAATAAGCAAAAATGCGGCATAAAAGAAAAATAATCGGCGAAATGTTTGGCGGAAACAAAAAAAAGCCATACCTTTGCACTCGCAAAACGGGAAAACAACCAAATCCCGACATTAATACCGCGGAGTGGAGCAGTTGGTAGCTCGCCAGGCTCATAACCTGGAGGTCGCACGTTCGAGTCCTGCCTCCGCAACTAAAATCGACGTGACGAGTTGAAAATCAACAAGTTACGTCGATTTTCCGTTTAAGGCTGCGCCAAAAATTTTCAAGTAGCAAGAACAACGTCTTTAAGCCACCGGAATGATGGCTCTAAAAGATGTTAAAGAAAATGTGCTCAAATTATTTTGTAACGGTCAAAGCAAACCGTTCTCGTTCTGCGATTCTCCTATATCTTCTTTTAAATAGAAGTCTTGCAATTTTTCTGCCTCTCGCCGAATGGAGAAACCTCCCTTTTCTATCAATTCCGGCGCTTTGCTTCTATCGAATGATTCATCAGTTTCATGGAGAGCCTCCACCCATTTTACATTGGCTTCAGCAAGATGTATTTTTCTCACCCTGTTTGTCAGATTGGGAACCGGCACGTTCTCCGAAATGACGCAGGACAAGCCTGTCGCTTGGGCTTCTATCGCAACCACCGGCAATCCTTCATATAACGATGGCAAGAAAAACACATCCATTGCCATCAACAACTCGTTCACGTCATCTCTTCTTCCGAGGAACATCACTTGTTCGAGGATTTCCAATTCCCGACATCTTCGCCTGAGTTCATTCTCCAAATTACCCCCCCCACAATCAGCAGGGTTCCATTGGGGCATACGCCAAGAAAATCCTTAAAAACTTCGAGCATTCGGAAAGGGTTTTTCTGTTCGTGCAACCTACCCACAAAACCTACTATAAATTTGTCTTGCAACTCAAACTTGCTTCTTACTCTCCTCCTTGTTTCCGAGTCAAACTGGTACAAATCTGTATCAATGGCATTGTTCACGATGCGCACATCCCTTCTCTTGCCAAACACCCATCTGCCGGCCTCTTCAGAGCAGGCAAGGCGGTGCGTGAGCACCCGGTTCACTATCGGACGGAAAATCCTGTGTTGCCAAACCACATTGCAACGGGTGTTGTGCGAATGTCCTATGATTGTTGGCACACCGCATGCTCTTGCCACCATAGCGTCCATCGCCATCGATGCACTGTTCTGGTGGATATGCACAATCCTATAGCCGTTCTTCCTTATCAGTTTACGCAAAGTCACCATATAGGCAAGTGGCTTTCCCGAACGTGATGGCATACGGTATATCCTACCGCCCAACTGCTTTATTTCTTCATCGTATCGCTCGGGGTTTTGTGAACAGGTAATAAAGTCAAACTGCACCTTTTTATGGTCTACATTGCGATAGTAGTTCATCACGACTGCCTCTACTCCAGCATAACCCAACGAACCGATTACTTGCAATACTCTTACCATCTTGCGTTATGTTTTTATCATGTTGTACATAAATTGCATTATCATATCTCAGCACGAGTATACCGTCTGAGGGATAATATGTTCTATCGTTACCCGTCGCTAAGCTTAAGGTTTTGATACTGTGAATTTGCGAGATACCTGACGGTCTCAAACAGAGCATCGGGTAAACACCTTAATTGCATCGTGCCTCTTTCGCCCTACCCAACATTCTTTGCTGTAGGCGTGAAATCAACAGAAGGCACGGCGTGAACGGAGGCGCGGCCGCATCGGTTTCATGCGTTTGGAGGCAATCCGCCAATTTGGCCAATCGCAAAAGTATAAATATTTCTCCATCCGAAAGAAAGAATATGAAACAAAATGAAACAAATTTTATAATTTCTTGTTCAGAAGCCGGAGAGGAAACTTTTTTGTCTCCCGGAAAGGTCGTACCTTTGCATAGGAAAAAGGCCGCACCAACGAGAGGGCAGGGGGGCTCCGCACCTTCCCGCCCCTGTGTTTTGCTGTCGGGCCCAGCTATCCGTCCACGCCCCTGCCGGCAACAGGCAATCGACACATCCAAAAATATGAAGAAGAAAATCGACACATCTCGCGACAAGATTGATTTCGGATCGGGCAAGATTGGGCCGTTATTCCGAAAAATGTTTTTCCCCACCCTCATCGGCATGATATTCATGTCGGCCCAGACCATCATCGACGGCGTGCTGGTAGGCAGGGGCGTAGGTGCCGAAGGCATAGCCGCCGTCAACATCGTGGCCCCGGTGTGGACCGTGGTGACCGGCATCGGCCTTATGTTCGGCATCGGGGCATCGGTCGTTGCCAGCATGCACCTTGCCGACGGCAACAGGAAGGCGGCCCGCATCATCCTCACACAGGCTTTCGGCATGGGCTTCGCCATCATCGCCGCCCTCGTGCTGCTTTGCGCGCTCATGCCTCGCACGGTGGTTTATGCCCTCGGATGCAGCGCGCAGCTCGAGCATTACGCTGTGGACTATCTCGTGTGGCTGCTTCCCGGCACGGTGTTTCTGCTCTGGCAGTGCGTGGGCATGATGATGGTACGGCTCGACGGGTCGCCGCGCTACGCCATGTGGATGCAGGTAGCCGGGGCGGTCGTCAACCTAGTGCTCGACTGGGTTTTCATCTTTCCCATGGGCATGGCCGTGAAGGGAGCGGCCATTGCCACCTCGATAGCCTGTGCGGTGGGCGGTGTGATGAGCCTGGTCTATTTCGTGCGGTTCTCCCATACGCTGAAGTTCTATCGCCTGAAGGCCAGTGCCACCTCGCTCGCACTTACCCTCCGCAACACGGGCTACATGATGCAGGTCGGGTCGGCCACGTTCCTCACCGAGATAGCCATGAGCATCACCATGATTGCGGGCAACTACATGTTCATGTCGCTGCTCCACGAGCAAGGCGTGGCAGCCTTTGCCATCGTGTGCTATCTTTTCCCCGTCATCTTCTCGGTCAACAACGCTGTGGCGCAGTCGGCCCAGCCCATCATCAGCTACAACTACGGCACAGGCGAGACAGGGCGCGTGCACCGTGCCCTACGTGTGTCGCTCTATGCCGCCGTGCTGTGCGGCGTGTGCGTGTTGTCGGTGCTGATACTGGGCGACCGTCTTATTGTGGGAGCCTTTCTCAGCAGCAGCGAGCCCTCCTACGCCTTGGCCATAGACGGCCTGCCCTGGTTTGCCACCTGTTCCCTTTTCTTTGCTGTCAACGTGGCCTTCGTGGGCTACTACCAGAGCATCACGAAGGCAAAGCTGGCCATGGTCTACACCATGCTCAGGGGCATCGTCTTTGCGGTGCTGGGGTTCACGGTGCTGCCGCGCCTGTTCGGAACCATCGGACTGTGGACGGCCATACCGGCTGCAGAGCTGCTCACGCTGCTCATCATCGTGGGAGAACATGCGCTGGCAAAAGGCAAGGCCGGAGCGGGAAAGGCGACCATGTAGGGGGCGCATATTTAAACCGCATGATGATTTGAATTATGCGCCCCCTACAGGGGCGATGGAAAAAAACGATGAACCGTAAACCGTAGGGGTGAACCCCTACGCTATATTATACGCCCCCTTCAGGGTAGGGTGTTCAAAATCTTAATAATCTCTCTGTCGAATTTTTGGCCATAATTTCATTCATTCAGTGTCCCCGAAGGGGGCAAACT
>CAVKJH010000020.1:0-34091 GCA_963656755.1 bacterium | reverse complement strand
TTTATTAAAACGTAAAACGAAGACATTTATTGCGATTGGCTTTCCACACGTTTTTACAGGTGACCCCTATATCTGCTTCCAAAAGACATGAAAAACACATTATACCGTTTGTAAAGAATGGTTATAGTGAAAACAAAATATAGACTCAAAATAACAATGTGGGCTGCATTCGGTATCGAAGCCGATTTGCAGCCCTTGTTGTTTTATGGTCATTCTCTTGATGAATGTCTTTAGAGGCCTACAGGTCAAGCCAATTTTTCACGATGGTGGCACCGTCGGGCGTCAGCACACTCTCCGGGTGAAACTGTATGCCGTGGATGTTGTAGTTGCGGTGACGCAGTGCCATGATTTGTCCTTCGTCGCTCATGGCCGTCACCTCCAGACAGTCGGGCAGACCGGTACGGTCTACCACCCAACTGTGGTAGCGGCCCATGACGATGCGGCGGGGCAATCCGGCAAAGATGGGGTCGTTGCCAAACTGTGTGCCCTCGGTAGCCACGCCGTGGTACACCTCCGACAGGTTGGCCAGGCATCCGCCAAACACCTCGCCTATGGCCTGGTGGCCCAGACAAACGCCCAGCATGGGCTTGCGCCCGGCATAGGTACGGATCACGTCCATCAGCAACCCCGCCTCCTCGGGGATGCCCGGTCCGGGCGAAAGGATAATCTTGCTGAAAGGCTCCAGCTGGTTGAGCGTGAACTGGTCGTTGCGGTACACGTCGACCGTGGCCCCCAGTTGCCTTACCAGATGGGCAAGGTTATAGGTGAACGAGTCGTAGTTGTCGATGATTACCACGCGCTGTCCCCGTGGGCAGTCGCTATGTTTATCTTCAGTCATCATTGTTGTTCGGTTTTTGTCGTTTTGTTAATCGAGCGGTTCCATGTATCGTGCGGCTCCGCCCGTTGACATGAGCGTTGCCGTCAGCCTTACAGTTTTTCGGCTATGCTGACGGCCTTCATCAGTGCGCCCAGTTTGTTGTTGCTCTCTTCCAGTTCGTACGTGTCGTCGCTCTTGGCCACGATGCCCGAACCAGCCTGAAACCACAGCTCGCCATTGCGCGAGATGAACGTGCGTATGACGATAGCCTGGTTGAGGTCGCCGTTCAGACCGATGAACCCTATGCAGCCGCCGTATGCGCCGCGGTTATGGGGTTCCATCTCGGATATGAGCTGCATGGCCCTTACCTTGGGTGCGCCCGACAACGTGCCGGCCGGAAAGGTGTCGAAGAACGCCTTGATGGGGTCGGCACCGTCGTTGAGCGTGCCGCTCACACGGCTCACGAGGTGGATGACGTGGCTGTAGAACTGCATGTCCTTATAGAAATCGACCTTCACGTCGTGGCAGTTGCGGCTGAGGTCGTTGCGCGCCAGGTCCACGAGCATCACATGCTCGGCATTCTCCTTGGGATCGTTGCGCAGAAATTCGGCGTTTCGCCTGTCTTCGTCGGGGTTGCCCGTGCGCCGCGTGGTGCCCGCGATGGGGTCGATGAACGACTGTCCGTCCACGATGCGGTTGTGCGTCTCGGGCGACGATCCGAAGATGCGGAAGCCGCCGAGGTCGAAGTAAAACAGGTAGGGCGACGGGTTGATGCTGCGCAAGGCGCGGTACAGTTTGAAATCGTCGCCCTCATATCGCTGTACGAAGCGGCGCGATATGACAATCTGGAACACGTCGCCGCGCAGGCAGTGCTTCACGCAGCGCCTTACGTTGGCCTTGTGTTCCTCGTCGGTCAGCGTAGAGGTGCGCTCGCCCACGGGGTGGAAATCGTAGGGCTTCACGTTGGCGCGGGCAGCCGCCATCTCCAGCCGGTCAAGCCGGCTGTCGGCATCGTCGCTCTCGGCGGCCATGGTCACGAACATCATGGTGTTGTTGAAGTGGTCGAAGACGATGAGGTCGCGGTACATGATGTAATAGATGTCGGGCGCATCGTTCTTCTCCATCGTGGTGTCCTTCACATCGATGTTCTCGAAATAGCGCACGGCGTTGAAGGCCGTGTAGCCGTACAAGCCGCAGTAGGAGGCCTCGTCGCCCGACACGTGGAAACGGTGCAGGAAATCGTTGAACGCCTTGGCGATGGCCAGTTTGCACGCCTCGCCCTTGCCCGCCCCGGTGGGAGGCAGTGCCTGTTGCGCGCGTGTACCGTCGGGATAGGTACAGGTCACGACACCGTGCCCCACGGCAATGGAGGTCATAGGGTTGATGCCGATGAACGACCGCGAGTTGTCATTGCCATGATAGTCGCTGCTCTCCATGAGCGCCGACTGCGGGTAGAGGTCGCGCAGACGCATGTAGACGCCGACAGGAGTGTAGAGGTCAGCCAGGATTTTGCGCGAGTGTGTACGGTATTCAAAAGTTTCCATATTCTCCAGCCATTTGTTTGTTGTTCAGATAAGTCTCCACATCCTTGTCGCCACGTCCCGACACGGTGAGCACCACCACATCGTCGGGGTTGAACGTCAGTTTCTTCAGGGCCGCCACGGCATGTGCGCTCTCGATGGCCGGTATGATGCCCTCCATGCGCGTAAGCTCGTATCCGGCATAGATGGCCTCGTCGTCGTTGATGGCGAGCACCTGTTCGCGACCCTGACGTGCCAGGTTGGCGTGCATGGGGCCGATGCCCGGATAGTCGAGCCCGGCCGATATGGTGAACGCCTCCTCTATCTGTCCGTCGTCGGTCTGCATCACCAAGGTGCGTGCCCCGTGTATGATACCCTCAGTGCCGCAGTGTATGGTGGCAGCCGTGTGATCCGTGTCGGTGCCGTGTCCGCCGGCTTCGGCCAACACAATCTTTACGCGGTTGTCGTCCACATAGTGGTAGATGGTGCCGGCGGCATTGCTGCCACCGCCCACGCAGGCAATGAGATAGTCGGGGTAGTCGCGCCCTATTTTTTCCTGCAACTGCCATTTCAGTTCCTTCGATATGACACTCTGCATCTTGGCCACGATGTCGGGATAAGGGTGAGGCCCCATGGTCGACCCCACGATGTAGAACGTGTCTTCGGGATGGCAGCACCAGTCGCGTATGGCCTGCGAGCAGGCATCGCTGAGCGTCATGTTGCCCGTGCGCACGGGGTTGACCTTAGCCCCGAGCATCTTCATGCGCTCCACGTTGGTGTGCTGGCGCTCCACGTCGGTGGCTCCCATGAATATTTCGCACTCCATGTCCATCAGTGCGCACACGGTGGCGGTTGCCACGCCATGCTGTCCGGCCCCGGTCTCGGCAATGATGCGCCGCTTGCCCATCTTCTTGGCCAGCAGAATCTGTCCGATGGTGTTGTTGATTTTGTGTGCGCCGGTGTGGTTGAGGTCCTCGCGCTTCAGGTAGATGTGGCAGCCATACTTGTGGCTCAGGCGACGGGCGTAGTAGAGGGGCGACGGGCGTCCCACATAGTCCTTGAGCAAGGCTTCGTACTCGCGCACGAAGGCTTCGCTCCTGATGATGGGCAGGTAGGCATCCTGCAGGTCGTGCACACACTTGTATAGAATTTCGGGTACATAGGCTCCGCCGAACTGTCCGTAGAAGCCCGTCGGTGTGGGGTTGATGGTCTGGCTTGCCGTCGAGGCCTTCGGCTGGTCGGCAGAGACTGAATGTTTTATGTCGTTGGTGTTTGCCATTGTTGTGTTGTTTTGTGATTTTGGGGTGCGGTGGGTTATCTTTGGTGCCGGTTGTTCGCACATGTCAGTGTTCGAGCGCGTCGTACAGGGCATCGATGGCCTTGTCGGGGTCGCGCGTTTCGTTGAGCAGTGTCACGAACTTGCTGCCGATGATGGCCCCAGCCGCATTGGCCTGTGCGCTCTGCAGGGTCTGCTTGTTGGATATGCCGAAGCCTATCATGCGCGGGTTGTGCAGGTTCATGGCATTGATGCGCTCGAAATAGGCCACCTTCTTCTGGTCGAAGTCGCTCTGTGCGCCCGTCACGCTGGCCGACGAGACCATGTAGATAAAACCATCGGTATTGTTGTCGATGAAGCGCACACGTTCTTCCGACGTTTCGGGCGTGATCATCATGATGACGCGCACATCGTACTTGTCGGCCACGGGTTTCACCACGTCCATATAATCCTGGAAGGGCAGGTCGGGAATGATGCAACCGCTGACGCCGCTCTGCACGCAACTGCTGAAGAAGCGGTCGATGCCGTAGTGCATCACCACGTTGAGGTATCCCATGAGCACCAGAGGGATGGTGACCTGCTGTTTGATGGCCTCCAGCTGTTCGAAAAGCAGACTGAGGGTCATGCCGTTGCGCAGGGCCACGGTGCCTGCCCCCTGCACCACGGGACCGTCGGCCAGCGGGTCGCTGAAGGGTATGCCCACCTCGACCATGGCTATGCCGCGCCGCTGCATAGCGAGAATGGTTTGTGCGGTCATGTCGAGCTCAGGACAGCCGGCACAGAAGTATAGTGACAGCAGCTTGCCCGGCAGCGACGGTGTGTCTGTAGCGCGCTGGTCGGCGGGCGAAGCGAATAGTTGGTTGATCTTGTTCATGATGGTTGTGTCGTTGAGTTTATGTTGTGTGTAGTCGGGGCGAACACTGGCGTTCCGCCGCGTTCAGGCCCTCAGTTGGCCGATGAAGTTGCGCAGCAGTTCGGGGTCCTTGCGTGCCGGTTGGGTCTCGAAACGGCTGTTGAGGTCGATGCCGGCCAGCATGGGGTGACGGAAACTGCGCACGCGCTGCGCGTCGTCGGGGCCGATGCCGCCGCTCAGCAGAAAAGGCGTGCAACCGTCGTAGGCATCCAGTACGTTCCAGTCGAACTGTTGGCCGCTGCCACCCACCGTCTTGCAACGGGTGTCGAAGAGAAACAGGTCGACCAGTCCCTCGTAGTCCTTATACCGTTTTACATCGTCCTTGCCGGCTATGCTCAGAGCCTTGATAATCTTGATGCCGGGAGCGATGTCGGGGATGAGCGTGCGTTTCAGGTTCTCGATCATCGTAGCACTTTCGTTGCCGTGCAGTTGTATGTACTGCAGGTCGTAGTTGTAGATGCGCGTCAGGATGTTCTGCGGCATGTCGTCCACGAACACGCCCACCCGTTGGGGTGCCGCAGCGGTCGTGGCGGCGGTTTCCCCGTTTTGACAGACGCGTCGCAGCCGTTCCTCGCTGTAATCGGGTAGACAGCCGTTTCTCGACGGTATCATTTCCACATACCGCGGGCTTTTGGGCCAGAAGATAAATCCCATGAGGTCGATGCCGGTCTGTGCCACCTCATTGATGTTGTCGGCGTCGCGCATGCCGCACACCTTGATGAGAAGGCGATGGCCCTGCTGCGTGCCGGTTGCTTGGTTGCTGGTTGCTGGTTGTGTCATGGCGTGTGGCGTGTCAGGCATTATGGTCAGCGCCGGTCTTGCCGGCGGCAGTCTGCAGTTGGCCGATGAATTGACGCAGTGCCTCTCCTGGGTCGTCGTGCCGCATGAAATGTTCGCCCATCAGGAAGCCGTTGAAGCCAGCCTGCCGCAGTTGCGTAACGGTCTCGGGTGCGCCGATGCCGCTCTCGCTCACTTTGCAGCCGTCTTCGGGCAGCCGCTCGGCCATGCGGAAACTGTTGTGCACATCGGTGACAAACGTACCGAGATTGCGGTTGTTGATGCCGTACATGTCGGGTTCGAGGGCGGCGTAGTCCAGTTCGTTCTCGCCGTGCATCTCGAGCAGAGCCTCCATGCCCAGTTCGTGGGTGGTGTGGAGCAGTGTGCGACACTCGTCGAGCGTAAGGTCGGCGGCAATAAGCAGCACGGCCGATGCGCCGCAGAGCCTTGCCTGCAGGAGCTGGTATTCGGAGATGACAAAGTTCTTGTAGAGTATGGGCAGGGTGACACCCGTGAGCCGTGCCTCGCGCACAAATTCGTCGTACCCGCCGAAAAACTCGCTATCGGTGAGGATGCTCAGCGCGGCAGCTCCGGCCTGCTGGTAGGCCAGGGGGATGACACCGGCGCGGCCCTCGCGCTTGATCCATCCTTTCGAGGGCGACTTGCGCTTGAACTCGGCAATGATGCCCGTGTCCGACTGCATGAGAGCCTGCCGCATCGAGACGGGCGGCTGCTCCTCGTGTTTCATCTGTTCGTCGACCATGGCCATGAGCCTCCGTGGGGGCAGAAACTGCATCCATTGCTCCAGTTCCTGCCGTTTGTGGGCCACGATGGTCTGCAGGATGTCGGTGTGTTGCGTGTTGTTGTCCATGTTGCTGGTATGACGGGGGTTAACTGTTTATCTCCACAAAGCGGCGGAAGGTGTTCAGGGCATTGCCCGACTCAAGGCTATGGCGTGCGATGTCCACGCACTCGCCGATTGGCTTCTGTCCCTTCTCGAGCACCTGTATGGCGAAGGCGGCGTTGGCCAGCACGATATTCTTCTGTGCGGGCAGCGCGTTGCCCTGCAGCACGTTGTCGAAAATCCGTGCGGCCTCCTCCTCGGTGGCGCCGCCCACCAGTTCCTCGGGGCGAGCTATGTCAAACCCGAGGTCGGCGGGCTTGAACACGCGCTCATATTGGTTGGTGGTGACCTTAAAGTCGCCGGTGAGCGAGATCTCGTCGTATCCGTCGATGCTGTTCACGATGCCGTAGTCGATGCCGATGCGCTGGTACACCTGTTGGTAGAGCCGCATCTGGTCGAGGTTGGCCACGCCGAGCAACTGGCACTGCGGTTTCGAGGGGTTGATGATGGGGCCGAGCAGGTTGAAGAAGGTGGGGAAAGGCAACGCCTTGCGTATGGCCCCCACAAATTTCATGGCTTTGGCAAAGAGCTGTGCATGCAGGTATACGATGCCGCACTCGTGGAGCGAGCGGTTAAGCTTGTCGGGGTCGTCGGTGAAGGTCACGCCGTGGTTCTTGATAACGTTCGACGCACCGCTTACCGACGTGGCCGAGAAGTTGCCGTGCTTGGCCACCTTGTATCCGGCGCCGGCGATGACGAAACAGGCCGTGGTCGAAATGTTGAACGTGTTCTTGCGGTCGCCGCCCGTTCCCACCACGTCGATGTAGCGGTCGCAGTCGAGCGGCACGGGTACACCTGTCTCGAGAATGCCGTCGCGGAAGCCCAGCAGTTCGTCTACCGTGATGCCGCGCATCTGTATGGCGGTGAGCAGGGCCGCAATCTCGGCGTCGTTGAGTTCGCCTTGTGTAATGGCTACGAGCAGGCCCTTGGTCTCCTCGCGCAGTAGCTCTTCGTGATTGAGCAAACGGTTGAGAATTTGTGTTACGTCCATCATTGTTTGTATCTTTGTTTGTTTTTACGATCCGGTTTCTGCGGCTTTCGGCCGGCTGTGGTTCCGCTATGGCCGGGGCTGCCGTGCTGCGGTAAAAGGAAAAGGCCTGTCGTAAGAACGGCAGGCCTTCGGGTGTTATCTCCTGTGGAGTATGCACGCGGCTGAGCGACTCACGACTATTGAAATCTTGAGCTTTGCCACCACCAGTATGCAGACACCTGTTTCTTCATTGCTTTTAATAATGATTACGGGCACAAAGTTACACAAAAAGTTATAAATAGCAAATTTTTCGGCAGAAAATATGATTTTTTCTCGTTTTTGCTTGCAAGTGTGCGAAAGTTGGTCTATATTTGTGGTCGATACGTTTCGTGCCCATATTCGAAACGCTTTTTTACTGAGGTTGGTAGCGTCCTGCACCAACCTCTTTTATTTTTGCGCACCCGCGCACGACTTTATTATAGTCATCGCGCTTCCTGCATGGCCAGCAGGGTCATGATGTCGGCGGGCGGGCGCTGGCGTTCGAGCAGCCGTTTCATCACATCCATATAGGGAGCCGCATGGGCGAAGAAGCGGCGGTAGCCTTCGCACAGGTAGTTGAGGCCCGGTTCGCCGTCGGCCGTCTGCGCAAAACGGTTGCGCGGACATTCGCCGTGGCACGCCCCGAGCCACGGGCACTGGCGGCACTGCCGTGGCAGACGGTCGCTCTTGGCCCGCCCGAACTGCTGTTGCCGCTCGCCGTACATCATCTCCACGAGCGACTGCTGGCGTATGTTGCCCAGCCGATACTCGGGAAACACGAAATGGTCGCATGCGTACACGTCGCCGTTGTGCTCCATCACGCCGGCATGGCCGCACTGCCGTGCCAGGGTGCAGACGCCCGGCGGCACGCCCATCCAGTTGGCCAGCGTGGCGTCGAACAGGTTCACGAAATAATCGCCCACGTCGCGGCGCACCCACTCGTCGAAGATGGCGCACAGAAAGTCGCCCCACTGTTCGGGGCGGATGGAGTACGGTGCCAGCTGCCCCGTCTCGCCGGGCGAGGCCAGCCGCCGGCCGTCGGCATGGTCGCAGAGGCGTTCCACCACCGGCGTTACCTGTATGTAGCGGCACCCAATGTCTTTGAAGAAACGGTAGAAGGCCAACGGCCGGTCGCCGTTGAAGCGGTTGGCCACGGCCAGGGCGTTCCATTCCACACCATGGCGGTTGAGCGTGTCGATGCCGGCCATCACCTTGGCAAACGACTGACCGCCGCCGCGCGTGCGGCGGTAGGCATCGTGGCACGTCTCGGGACCGTCGACCGACACCCCCACCAACCATCCGTGGTCGTGGAAGAAGCGTGCCCACCGGTCGTCGACAAGCGTGCCGTTGGTCTGCAGCGAGTTGGCTATGCGCCGGCCGCCGGCATAGCGGCGTTGCAGTGCCACCACCTTCTCGTAGAAGTCGACCGGCCGCAGCAGCGGCTCGCCGCCGTGCCAGCAGAACAGCACCTCGGCCGTGGTCTGGCTCTCGATGTACTGGCGCACGAAGCGTTCCAGCAGTTCGTCGGACAGCACCTGCCGGCCACCGCCGGCATAGAGGTTCGATTTCTCCAAATAATAGCAGTAGTCGCAGCGCAGGTTGCACGCCGCGCCGGCCGGCTTGGCCATGACGTACATGGGTCGGGCGAAAGGCATGGCGGTGGCGTGGAGCTGGTCGGGTGTCGGGGTCATGGCTATGGGAGGATTGTAGGGCAAAGTTACAAAAAGATTTGAAACATTGTCGGAAAAGACTTTGCTTTTTGCATGCCATTCACTATCTTTGCAACGGAGAAGGCCACATACGGCCCCCACGAATATCCGACAACCGAAGACCCGAACCCGTAACATGCGCATCTATCCAACTCTTCTCCTTACCGCCTGCGGACTGCATGCCGCCGCACAGACGCAGCGCCCCAACATCGTGTGGATCATCACCGACGACCACTCCTTCCAGACCATCTCGGCCTACGGCAGCGATGTGTCGAAGCTGGCACCCACGCCCCACATCGACCGGCTGGCCAGCGAGGGCGTGCGCTTCGACGACGCCTTCGTGGAGAACTCGCTCTCCACCCCCGCGCGGGCCTGTCTGCTCACCGGTCTCTACAGTCACCAAAGCGGGCAGCGCACCCTCGACAAGGGCATCGACTCCACCAAGACCTTCGTGTCCGAACTGCTGCACGACGCCGGCTACCAGACCGCCGTGGTGGGCAAGTGGCACATGCAGTGCCGTCCCAAGGGCTTCGATTTCTTCCGCATCTTCTGGAACCAGGGCGACTACTACAACCCGGCCTTCCTCTCGCACGACTCGCAGGGCAAGTATGTGCGCGAACAGGGGTATGCCACCGACCTCGTCACCGAGCATGCCGTGGAGTTCCTCAACGGCCGCGACACGTCGAAGCCTTTCTTCCTGCTCATGGAGCACAAGGCGCCCCACCGCACCTGGATGCCCGACCTGAAATACCTCGGCCTCTACGACAACATCGAGTTTCCGTTGCCCGCCACCTTCCGCGACGACTACGCCACACGCGGCACCTGCGCACAGCAGCAGGAGATGACCATCGCGCGCCACATGCAGCTGGCCTACGACAACAAGGTGTACGAGCTGGACAGCACCATGCGCCAGTGGGGACTGGCTCGCATGGACGACCTGCAGCGCAAGGCGTGGGATGCCTACTATGCCCCGCGCAACAAGGCCATGCTCGAGGCCAACCTGTCGGACAGCGCGCTGGCCGCATGGAAATACCAGCGATACATGCACGACTACCTGTCGGTCATACGGTCGGTCGACGAGAGCGTGGGCGACATCTACGAGTACCTTGAGCGCAACGGCCTGCTCGACAACACCATCCTCGTGTACTGCTCCGACCAGGGGTTCTACATGGGCGAGCACGGGTGGTTCGACAAGCGGTTCATGTACGAGGAGAGCCTGCGCACGCCGCTCATCGTGCGCTATCCCAAGGCCATCAAGCCCGGCACGGTGGAGAAACGCCTCGTGCAGAACATCGACTTTGCGCCCACGATGCTCGATGCAGCCGGCGTGAGCCAACCTGCCGGCATGCCCGGACGGTCGCTGCTCGACCTCTTCGACGGCAACGCCGCCGACTGGCGCAAGGACATCTACTACCACTATTACGACTATCCGGCCGAGCACCACGTGCGACGGCACGACGGCGTGCGCACCGCACGCTACAAGCTCATCCATTTCTACGGCGCACCGATGAAGGGCGACCACGACACCGTGGACTACGAGGAGCTCTACGACATGCAGCGCGACCCGCACGAGCTGAACAACCTCTTCGGCAAGAAAGGCTACGAGAAGATTACGCGCGAACTGCAGCAGGCGCTCAGCCGCTACCGCAAGGAACTCAAGGTCGACGAGTATTGACCCGACCACCCTACGGTGCCACAACCTGCCCGGCAATACCGCCAACTAACCATTTAACAACCGCATACATCATGCCTACAACCCATTTAGACAGCATCCTTGCGCAGTTTCTCATCGAGGGACAACTGGCCAGCGTGAAACCGCTGGGCAACGGACTCATCAACGACACCTACCTGGTGACCACACAGGGCAACACGCCCGACTATGTGCTGCAACGCATCAACAACAGCATCTTTACCGACGTGGACCTGCTGCAGCACAACATCGAAGCCGTGACGCGGCACATACGCCACAAACTCGAACAGGCCGGTGCCGACGACATCGACCGTAAGGTGCTGCGCTTCGTGCCCACCGGCCAGGGCAAGACCTATTACCGCGACCCCGAGGGCAGCTACTGGCGCGTGTCGGTGTTCATTCCCGATGCCGTGACACGCCAACAGGTGGACCCCGACTCGTCGCGCAACGCCGGCAGGGCCTTCGGCGACTTCGAGCGGATGCTCGTGGACCTGCCCGAGAAGCTCGGAGAGACCATACCCGACTTCCACAACATGGAACTGCGGGCACATCAACTGCAGGAGGCCATAGCTCAGGACAAGGCCGGACGGCTCGCCGCCACGAAAGACATCGTGGACGACCTGCAGCGCGACCTGCACGACATGTGCAAGGCAGAACGGCTCTACCGCGAGGGCAAACTGCCGAAACGCATCTGCCACTGCGACACGAAGGTCAACAACATGATGTACGACAGACAGGGCAACGTGCTCTGCGTGATCGATCTCGACACCGTGATGCCCAGTTTCGTGTTCTCCGACTACGGCGATTTCCTGCGCACGGGTGCCAACTTTGTGGCCGAAGACGATCCCGATACGAGCAAGGTGGGATTCAACGAGGATATCTTCCGCGCCTTTACCGAGGGTTACATCGACGCCACGCGCACGTTCCTCACGCCTGTCGAGGTGGAAAACCTGCCTTACGCCGTCGCTCTCTTCCCCTTCATGCAGTGTGTGCGCTTCTTCACCGACTACCTCAACGGCGACACCT
Source organism: bacterium (assembly GCA_963656755.1). Classification (GTDB taxonomy): domain Bacteria; phylum Bacteroidota; class Bacteroidia; order Bacteroidales; family Bacteroidaceae; genus Prevotella. The sequence goes on along the minus strand of CAVKJH010000020.1, from coordinate 22,450 downwards.
ATTATAAGATAGCCTATCCTGAACACAACCTCGTGCGCACACGCAACCAGCAGGCGCTCTACCACCATGTGGTCGACCACTACGACCGTATGGACAACTTCATACGGACACTCGTCTGACCGGCAATATGCCCCTATCCTATAATATGTGCCCCCCTATAGGGGCAACGCAAACGGTTCATATTTTCATACGAATATTGAACATCCTACCAAGGCTGGGGTTTGTCCGTAATTTGTGTATTTATAACTATTGGTGTCCGGTAAAACATCGCAATTGACTAGTCCCATAGGGACGACAGATTATAGCGTAGGGGCTCGCCCCTACGTTTTTCGTTTAGTTGTTACAACTTTGCCCCTGTAGGGGGCGTATCATTCAACGAACAGTACCGTGCAACTATGCGCCCCCTTTCTGGGGCCTATACCGCATAAACGATTCCTGATTTTGAAGGCCGCACCTTGCAGAAACGATAATAGATAATTTTACAAACTACAGGCCGGGAAAATGCGTCCCCACTCTCCGTGGCTTGTTGTGCCTCAAAAACGCCCGCTTTTGTACCGAAAACGAAACCATTGACTATCAACCCGTTGTACTCAATCAATAATCTTCGCCACGACTTTCACCCATCACCCCACTGGCCATCGCTATGCTTTCGGGTGGCGGAAATGGGTGAACGGCTTGACGACAGACCGTCTATCGAGTGCCCGACTGCCACGAATGCCATTGCGATAAACCGTCAACGGCCCGGTGCAGCCACATAACCTGCCTGAGAACCCGGTACGACGCCCCACCGCATGGCTGCCGACGAACTGCTTTATGCTGATGTTTTTCGCCCTCGTCACGCTAAAACGGACGATTAGACTTCCAACTTTTTAACCTGTTATTTTAAGACATTCTTATCCCGAACTGGGGCATCATATGTAAATTTCCAAAAATATAGAGCGGTAATATTGGGCTATTAGCGAACTTCACTGCGGTATGCGCCAAATGGACAAAGTCTGCAAGGCAATGGTGGCTGAACCTGTACACAGGAATGCCGTATGATAAACTTTCATTTGGATAATCCGAATTTCTTGAGGATTTTTGCATTTAGTCCCCGATGAAAGGAAAGGGAGCATTGTGCCCGGGCATCACACATATTAAGGATTTATGCTTGTGAACATGCCTGAGCACACGATAAACAACGGGTTGACATAGACACAGAATCAATCTGCTAATTTAAGGCAGATGAGGAATTAGTATACTACATATTGGGGGTTCGCATAGCCGTTTGACCAGTGTCCCCGAAGGAAGCAAACATACCGGGCGAAATTCTTTTTTATCGTTGCCATCGCAAAAAACGGATAAACCTATTGTTGTTTTGTTTTATTGTTGTAACTTTGAAACAGAATAGAGTTGTCACGCAAGCCAACGTGTGCCGATTGCCGAAATCAGCCGCGTTGCCCCCAGCCGGGAGTTGCAAAACTTCATCAACCGATCCGTTTAATATCATTTGGCCGACCCTAACATCATTTTTCATGAAAAGAACACTCATTGCCCTTGCAGCCCTTGCTGCAAGCACCGTTTCTGTGGCACAGGACAGTCCGCTGTGGATGCGCCATAGTGCCATCTCGCCCGACGGCAAGCTCATTGCCTTCTCTTACAAGGGCGACATCTGGACTGTGCCCGCCGCCGGCGGACAGGCCCGACAGCTCACCACCCATGCGGCGTACGACAGCTACCCGGTGTGGAGCCCCGACAGCCGCTACATCGCCTTCGCCTCCACACGCGAGGGCAGCACCGACGTGTGGCTCATGCCACGCGACGGCGGCGAGCCCCACCGCCTCACCACCGGCAGTGCATCGGAGATACCCGTGGCCTTTGCCGACGAGGGGCATGTGCTCTACGAGTCGGACGTGATGCCGTCGGTGCAGAGCATCACCTTTGCCGGCAGCTCGTTTCCGCAGCTCTACAGCGTCAGCATCACCGGCGGACGCCCCACTCTCTACTCCGAGCTGACCATGAAATCGCCCAGCATCAACAGCCGGGGCGACGTGATCTACTACGACCAGAAGGGATACGAGGACCCGTGGCGCAAGCACCACACGTCGCCCATAGCGCGCGACATCTGGCTGTGCCACGACGGCCATTACCGCCAGCTCACCCACTTTGCCGGCGAGGACCGCGACCCGGTGTGGGGCGAAGGCAATACCTATTATTATCTGAGCGAGGAGGACGGCACGTTCAATGTGTACCGTGCCAGCACCGACGGCGGCAGCAAGCAGCAGCTCACCCGTTTCAAGGGCAACCCCGTGCGCTTCCTGACACGTGCCGATGACGGCACCCTCTCGTTCGGCTACGACGGCGAGCTCTATACGCTGCGCGAGGGCGAGGAGCCGCACAAGGTAAGCGTCAGCATCTCGTCGGACCGCACCGACAGCGAGCTCAACCGCCAACTGCGCTATTCGGGTGCCACGGAGATTGCCGTCTCGCCCAACGGCAAGGAGGTGGCGTTTGTCATGCACGGCGATGTCTATGTGACGAGCGTGGAGTACAACACCACCAAGCAGATTACCGACACACCCGAGCAGGAGCGTTCCATCGACTTCTCGCCCGACGGGCGCAGCATCGTCTATGCCGCCGAGCGCAACGGCCTGTGGCAGATTTACCAAAGCACCCTCAAGAACAAGAAGGAAGACCTCTTCACCTATGCCACCGAGATAGAGGAAGAGCAGCTGGTTAAGTCGCAGAAGACCAGTTTCCAGCCCAAGTACAGTCCCGACGGCAAGAGTGTGGCCTTCCTCGAAGACCGCACGCGCCTCTGTGCCGTCGACGTGAAAAGCCACACCGTAAGGCAACTCATGGACGGCAAGTACATGTACAGCTACTCGGACGGCGACCAGTGGTTCGAGTGGAGCCCCGACAGCCGGTGGCTGCTGGCTAGCTACATCGGCAACGGCGGATGGAACCACAGCGACATCGCACTCGTGCCGGCCGACGGCAAGGGCGAGGTGCGCAACGTGACCAACAGCGGATACAACGACTCCAACGGCAAGTGGGTGCTGGGCGGAAAGGCTATGCTTTTCCAAAGCGACCGCGCCGGATACCGCAGCCACGGGTCGTGGGGAACGGAGGACGATGCCTACATCATGTTCTTCGACCTCGATGCCTACGAGCAGTTCCGCATGAACAAGGAGGAGTATGCGCGCTGGAAAGAGACCAGCAAGGAGGAACAGAAGAAGGAGGAGAAGAAAGAGAAAGACGACACCAAGAAGGACAAGGCGAAGGACAAGACGGCTTCGGCCGAGCCCGTGAAGCCGGAGAAGGTGGAGCCCCTAAAGCTCGACCTCGACAACTGCCGCGACCGGGTGGTGCGCCTTACGGTCAACTCGTCGCACATGGGCGACTGCGTGCTTACGCCCGACGGGGCTACGCTCTACTACCAGGCGCGCTTCGAGGGCGGTTCTGACCTCTGGAAACACGACATACGCGAGGGACGCACGCAAATCGTGGCCAAGGGCATCGGCGGGCAGGTGGTGGCCGACAAGGACGTGAAGAACCTGTATCTCTGCGGCGGCTCGATACGCAAGTTCGCCCTGGCCAACGCCCAGACCACGAACATCGGCTTCGAGGCGCGGTTCAACTACCGCCCCTACGGCGAACGGGCCTACATGTTCAGCCATGCCTGGCAGCAGGTGAAGGACAAGCTCTATGCGGCCGACCTCAACGGCGTGGACTGGGACTACTACCGCACGACGTACGAGAAGTTCCTGCCCCACATCAACAATGGCTACGACTTCGGCGAGATGCTCTCCGAACTGCTGGGCGAACTGAATGTCAGTCACACGGGCGCACGCTTCTACGGCAGTTCGTCGGCCCTGCAGACGGCGTGCCTCGGCCTGTTCTTCGACCCGACATACGACGGCGACGGCCTGAAAGTTCAGGAGGTCATCAAGCGCGGGCCGTTTGCCGTGCGCGACACGAAGGTGAAGGCCGGAGACATCATCGAGGCCATCGACGGACAGAAAATCATGGCCGGACAGGACTACAACGCCTTGCTCGACGGCAAGGTCGGACGGGCCGTGCGCGTCACACTGAAGGGCGGCCGCGACGTCACGGTGAAGGCCATCAGCCACAGCGCACAGAATGAACTGCTCTACCGCCGCTGGGTAGACCGCAACCGGGCCATGGTCGACAAGTGGTCCGACGGTCAGGTGGCCTATGTGCACGTCAAGGCCATGGACTCGCAGAGCTTCCGCGACGTGTTCTCCGAACTGCTCAACGACTCAAACCGGCAGAAGAAAGCTGTCATCGTGGACGAGCGGCACAACGGCGGCGGATGGCTGCACGACGACCTCTGCACGCTGCTCGCCGGCCGCCAGTACCAGAGCTTCATGCCCCGCGGACAGTTTATCGGCTGGGACCCGTGGAACAAGTGGGTGAAACCCTCGTGCGTGCTGGTCTGCGAGGACGACTACAGCAACGGCCACGGCTTCCCCTACGTCTACCAGAAGCTCGGCATCGGCCCGGTCATCGGTGCGCCCGTGGCCGGTACCATGACCGCCGTGTGGTGGGAGACCATGCTCGACGGACAAACCATCTTCGGCATACCACAGGTGGGATGCATGGGCATGGACGGACTGTATGGCGAAAACCAGACTCTCACGCCCGACATCGTGGTCTACAACTCGCCCGAACAGCTACTCTCCGGCGACGACCAGCAACTGCGACGCGCCGTCGAGGAGATGATGAAGAAATAAACATGAGGGTGTGTCAAAACGAAAAAATGACATTTGAAAAACTTACAATTTGCAACTCACAAGTAAAACAGGCTACGTATTTTACCCGTTTTAGAGCTATAACAAGGCATTTTACTAAGCCATGACCGTGTTTTTAACGTCGATAAGCTTCAAATTAAAAGTTCCCAATCCCCCAAAAATCGTTTTGACACACCCTCACACTTATTATAAGATTAGGAGAAAAGGAGTATGTATTTCCTTTGCTGAATAGCTACAAACGACTGTAAAAGGGTTAAAAAAATATAAATAACACATTCGTCGCATCGTTTGTAAAGTCTGTTCGTTTTAAAAGAAGTAACTTTGCACCCGATTTGCGAAGGTGTGGGTATTCCGCACCCGAATATTTCACATAAAGTCTAACTTTATTAATTTATCTAACATTCATTCACTTATGTCTAATTTAAACGACATCAAAAACGTTAAGCCATTGGACGACTTCAACTGGGAGGAGTTCGAAAATGGTTCATTGAACGCTGCCAGCAAGGAAAACCTTGAGAAGGCCTACGACGAGACGCTCAACAAGATTCAGGAGCACGAAGTTGTAGAAGGAACCGTAATCTCTGTTGACAAGAAAGAAGTTGTTGTCAACATCGGTTACAAGAGCGACGGTATCATCCCCGCCTCAGAGTTCCGCTACAACCCCGAGCTGAAAATCGGCGACAAGGTTGAAGTGTACGTTGAGGACCAGGAGGACAAGAAGGGTCAGCTCGTTCTTTCCCACAAGAAAGCTCGCCTGAGCAAGAGCTGGGAGAAGATCAACGAGGCTCTCGACAACGACGAAATCATCCAGGGCTATATCAAGTGCCGCACCAAGGGCGGCATGATTGTCGATGTGTTCGGCATCGAAGCCTTCCTTCCCGGTAGCCAGATTGATGTTCACCCCATACGCGACTACGATGTGTTCGTAGGCAAGACCATGGAGTTCAAGGTTGTCAAGATCAACCAGGAGTTCCGCAATGTTGTGGTTTCCCACAAGGCTCTCATCGAGGCCGAGCTGGAAGCCCAGAAGAAAGAAATCATCTCTCACCTGGAGAAGGGCCAGGTGCTCGAAGGTACCGTCAAGAACATCACCTCTTACGGTGTGTTTGTCGACCTCGGTGGTGTCGACGGACTGGTGCATATCACCGACCTGTCATGGGGCCGCGTCAGCGATCCGCACGAGGTGGTGGAGCTCGACCAGAAGATCAACGTGGTTATCCTCGATTTCGACGAGGACAAGAAGCGCATCGCTCTCGGTCTGAAGCAGCTCACTCCCCATCCTTGGGATGCTCTCGATGCTAACCTCAAGGTGGGCGACCACGTGAAGGGTAAGGTAGTCGTTATCGCCGACTACGGAGCATTCGTTGAGGTTCAGCCGGGCGTAGAGGGTCTGATTCACGTCTCAGAGATGAGCTGGAGCCAGCACCTGCGTTCAGCCCAGGAGTTCCTGCACGTTGGCGACGAGGTTGAGGCCGTCATCCTGACTCTCGACCGTCAGGAGCGCAAGATGAGCCTTGGCATCAAGCAGCTGAAGGAAGATCCTTGGGAGACCATCGAGACCAAATATCCTGTCGGAAGCCAGCACACTGCAAAGGTTCGCAACTTCACCAACTTCGGTATCTTTGTTGAGCTTGAAGAAGGTGTTGACGGCCTGATTCACATCTCTGACCTGAGCTGGACCAAGAAGGTCAAGCATCCTTCAGAGTTCACCACAGTGGGTGCTCCCATCGAGGTTGTTGTGCTCGAGATTGACAAGGAAAACCGTCGTCTGAGCCTCGGCCACAAGCAGCTGGAGGAGAATCCTTGGGACAAGTACGAGCAGACATATGTTCCCGGTACTGTTCACGAGGGTACAATCACTGAGCTGATGGACAAGGGTGCCGTCATCACACTTGCCGAGGGCGGTGAAGGCTTTGCCACACCTAAGCACCTGCAGAAGGAAGACGGTTCACAGGCCAAGCAGGGCGAAGTGCTCTCGTTCAAGGTGATTGAGTTCGCCAAGGAGACACGCCGCATCATCCTGTCACACTCTCGCACATTCGAGGATGTGAAGGACGAGGTTGTGAAGCCGCACCGTCACGCTGCCCGCAAGCAAAGCGAGACACCGGCCATCAACAACGTTGCTGCCGGTACATCACTGGGCGACCTCGACGTGTTGGCCAAGCTGAAGGCTGATTTGGACAAGAATAGCAAGTAATTGTCAATAGCTACATACACAGATTGACGGACCGGCCAAAAGGCCGGTCCGTTTTTTTTATAGTTGCAACTGCCCTGCGTCTGCACAGCCGTGCGGCATGAAAAGTATATTACATGCCCCGATTATTGGGTTGTACTTCACAGATAAGTCACAGAAAATAGATACCTTTGCATTCGCAAATAACGAGCCACATGAAGATGTTGTTGAAACTCAGTTTGATTGTTCTAAGTATTGTATGTTCCATATCAGCCAACGGAGCATCTCCGAAAACTCCAGGACGCACGCCAGTCACCCCGTTGACAAACGACGGTCAACTAACCATAAATGACAGTCTGCAACAATTGGCACTGCGGCTGATGCGCAACAAACAAGGCAGCATCATTGCCATTGAGCCGTCAACCGGCCGCATATTGGCTCTTGTCAGCCACGACCGCATCGACCAAGGTATCGACCGCGCCATTTCGTCAGTCTATTCCCCTGGTTCCACGTTCAAGGTGGCACAGGCTTTGGCCATGTATTCCGAAGGATTTCTCACCACAGAGTCAACCTATCCCTGCAGCAAGGGCTTTTATTACAACAAGATACACATCGGCTGTCACGACCACCGGTCTCCCCTTTCGTTGGTACAGGCCATCGGCCAGTCGTGCAACAGCTATTTCTGCAAGTCGTTTCAGGAATTTGTCGACAATCGGAAGATGTATGCCACCAAGTACAAAGCCATCAACACTTGGGCAAACTACATGCACAGTTTCGGGTTGGGCAAAGCGCTTGGCGTTGACATCGACCACGAAGCAAGCGGCACTGTTCCCGATTCGGCATTGCTCTGCTCCCGTCACGGCAACTGGAACGGCACCACCATCATGTGGGTGGGCATGGGGCAGGGAGAAGTAAAAGTAACATCGCTTCAGCTCTGCAACCTCGCGGCCATCATTGCCAACCGCGGCTATTATTTCATTCCCCGCATCCACGATGCAACTCCTGACCGACCGCTGGACGATAAATTTCTGAAACCCGTCCAATCGATGGCAATCCCTGCCGCCTTCGGGCCGGTAGTGCAGGGCATGCGGGCGTGTGTGACCAACGGAACGGCAGCCAGCATCAACACGGCTGCCTATGCCATATGCGGAAAGACGGGCACCGCAGAGAACGAAGGACAAGACCACTCTATCTTCATGGGCTTTGCACCAATGGAACAACCGAGAATTGCCGTCAGCGTATATGTGGAGAACGGAGGCTTCGGTGCCGACTTGGCAGCCCCACTCGCATCGCTCATGATGGAACAATACATTACGGGCCACCTGTCGGCTGCTTCGGAAAAGAAAGCCAAACAATGGGAGAACAAGGCAGTGAAGGTCACCCCCGTAGAAGTGCCGGTTAATTTTGACGACTTATAGGGCTATTCTATAAACGGGACACCTTCCTGACCTTGACTTAAGCTCTATAAATTTCCGCCCCGGATAGTAAACTCAAAGCACAAGCCGCCGCGGAGGCCATTGCTTACGCTGATAGTGCCGCCGTGCACAAGGACAGCATTTTTCACGATGGCCAGTCCCAAGCCCGTTCCGCCCATCTTGCGGCTGCGCCCCTTGTCCACCCGATAAAAACGATCGAAAAGACGCGGCAGATGCTCGGGCGACACCCCCACTCCATCGTCGCTGAACACAAAATACCACATCGATCCGTGCTGCTGCACATCGATTGTGATGTGCTTACCCTGCCCAGCATAGGCTATGGCATTGTCAGCTAAGTTGCGGAATATACTGTAAAGCAGACTTCGGTTTCCGTGTACCCGTATGGTTTTCGGCATGTTGCAGGTCATCGTCATGTCGCGTTGCTGTAGCAACAATTGCGACTCCTTCTCGACAGTCTGTATCAGTTCTGCAAGGTCCACATCTTCAAACGAGAGCATTTGCGCACCATCGTCGATGCGGTTGAGCATGGACATGTCGGCAAGAAGCGACGTCAATCTCTGACTTTGCGCATAGCTACGTTGCAGAAACACCTGCCGGGTTCCTTCGTCCACCTTGGGATTTTCGAGTATGGTTTCCAGATAGCCTTGAATGCTTGCCACAGGTGTCTTCAGCTCGTGGGCCACGTTTTGGGTCAATTGCCTCTTCAGCACGTTCTGTTCCTGCTGCGTGCGTTGCAGTTTAAGGTACAATTTAACAATGCGCTCGGCGGTGTCACCCAGTTCGTCGTCCGAAAACGCCATAAGGTCATTCGTTCCGATCTCGCCGTCGTGGTCCGCCTTGGCAGCAAACTCGTTCAGCTTGGTAATGTTGTTGCCCAACCTATGGGTAAAGCGGTAGAGCACAACGATCAGCAGCAACATGATAACCAGCGCAAACCACAGGTAGTGCTGGTCGGTCTGCAGGCTCTTGGCAAGGTCCAAATTGTAGGGCATGGCCGACCTTATTACGAACTTGTCGCTTTCGTAATACGTCGCACTGTAAAAATAGTCTTTACCCATGGTCGTACTGTTGCGGTCAACCGCCGAACCGCTGCCGTTTTTCAAGGCTTGCATCACCTCGGGTCGGCGGGCGTGGTTTCCCATCTTACGCACGTCTCGGTTCACATTGTCGTAAACCACCACACCGTCGCGGTTGATGACAGTTACGCGTATCTCGCGTATGTGGCGCATGTTGAGGTATCGGTCGAGCCAATCGGTAAGTACGCGGCCGCCGCCCGCAGGCATCGACTCGTGCAGCTGGTTGTTGAAATCCTGCAACTTCAGGTTGAGCGTATCAATCTTGTACTGTTTCTCGCGGTACTGCTGGAACACCATGAACGCCACGGCGAACAGCAGAAACAGCGAGAGTACGCTCAGGTATAGTTTCGTTCCGATAGATAGTTTCCTGCTCATCTTGAATGTGCCGTAGCGTATTAAGCGTCGAAATAATAGCCGAACCCGAGCCTCGTAACGAGGTTATCGGCGTATATGCCGAGTTTTTTGCGCAGTCGGGTAATGTTCACGTCTACCGTGCGGTCCGACACAATCACATCCATTGGCCAGATCTGTCGGATGAGATCATGACGCGAGAAAACCCTACCCGGCTGTTCGAGCAGGGTGCAGAGTATGCCGAACTCGGTTTTCGTGAAATCGACATCCTCACCGTCTACATTGACGGTCTTTCTGTCGAGGTCCACAATCAGCGTCTTGAAAACGATGCGGTGGCATTCTTTTGCTTTTGGCTTGGCACTGCGGCGCAACACGGCTTTGATGCGCAGCAACACCTCCCTTATCGAAAAGGGCTTGGAAATATAGTCGTCGGCCCCTACGTTGAAACCCGTAATCTTGTCGTTCTCCGTTCCCTTGGCGGTAAGGAAAATGATAGGGGTGAAACTTGTCGCATCATTTTCCCTCAGGCGCCGGGCCACATCAAACCCGTTCATTCCGCCCATCATCACATCGAGCAGAATGAGGCTGAATTCCGACATATCCTTCTGCAATGCCTCTTCACCGGAGTAGGCCGTAGTAACATCATACCCCTGGGTCTCGAGGTTGAATTTCAGGATTTCGCAAAGGTCTTCCTCATCGTCGACCACCAGGATGCTTATTTTTTCTTCTTCCATTTGATTACAAAGATAAGTCATTTTATATTTTATGCTGCAAAGTAACAAACAAAAAATTTCATTCGTGTCTCATAATCGTTACAGTTGTGTTACATTTTACGGGAACGCACGACTGCTACCGGGAACACCGCTGCCGTGTTGCGGAGAAGAAAAAACCAACACTTCATTGACAACATGACTGAACTGCTTTGCAGACATCTGTAATCGGATATCGCCCAATACATCAGTTCTACATCCGGGAAAATGGCCGATAAACCAACTTTTGCGAAGAAAATAGTCGACAAACCGGCGTAGCAAAGAATAGGGGGATAACGCAAGTCAGCACCTTGAAACAACAGGGTTCAAGGTGCTGACTTGCGCAACGGGCTATTCGTTGGTATAAATCCAACCCACGAAAAGCACAAGGAGCACAGCGAAAAGACACAATACATAGAACAACACATTCACAAATGTCTTGCGGAACCGATTGGTCTTCAGCGTTTTTCGCTTATACTTTTCCGACTCGTCCATGTGCTGCCGGGAATGGCTGTGGTGTGCATGGCTGTGCCGATGCTTAATATCTTCGGTCATGACGGTAATGACAAGAAATCAAAAACGGAAGTCAAGCTCCACGTCCACCATATTATAGTTGTGCTTATCGAGCGAACGGTCGTTGACGCGCGCATACTCGGCATTGACCTGTATATTCTTCGAGAAAAGGTAGTCCACACCCACCTCGTAGAAGGTTTTGGCACGGCTCCAGTCGGCCGAGGGACGATAGAGGTCGTAACGGGCTTTCACGTGCATTTTCTCCTTTACCACAGGAGCTATCACGAGCGCATACACACCGTCGGCCTTGTTGCCGAGTGCCTCGTTGACCGTACAGTTGCTGAGGTCTTCAGACTTCTCGTACGTTTTGGCAAAAGCCAGCCCCGTGGCGTGCACATACTCCGACCGGAAAGTCCAGTCGCAGGTTTTGTATTCGCCCGATATGGCGTAGCGGTGCTGGGGCAGACGGCGCACGCCGGTGTGCTCAGCCCCTTGTGCGTCGGTCCATGTACCCTTGCGGCTGTACGATCCCTCGCTGCCGAAAACGCCAATGCGCATGCCTTTTACCGGCATTACCCAGATGCCGCCCACCACATCTTTCTGCTGGTCCACATCCTTGGTGTTGATGCCCTGGCCGTTGAACACGCCCACCTGATAGTGCAACAGGTTGCGGCCATTCACTTTCAGGAAATCGCCCTGCAGTTGCACACCGATATCGCGACCGTTGGAGGCATGCATGCCGCTGCGGTCGGCAAAACCGGCCAGCTTGTTGACGGGTTGGCTATACGACATGAAGCCCTGGTCGATGGGGTTCATGGGATTTTCGAAAGTGAACGGACGCTTGAACTGACCCACCTTCACTTTGAAGAAATCGTACTTCTGCCACTCGGCATACAGGTCGACCAAGCGCGGCGAAAGGGTGTTAGTGGTGGTATTGCCGTTGAGCTGCACTTGCATTCGCCAATAGAAATCGTTGGCAATGCGTCCGTCGAGCATGGCCCTGACCAGTCGCAGGTTGAACGAGTTGGCCTTGGCATTCGGCTGACCGGAATACTGGTATTGCGTAAGGGCATAGCCCGACAACTTGACTTGCGACAGCCATGCAGGCAATTTCAACTCTGCACGAGCGGCGGTGCATGCTGCAAACAGCATGGCCGCCATCATGATTTTTTTCATATATTCGGTTTAGTTCTTAAATTTTTAATGGACATTGCAAATTTAATAAATTAATTGAACTAATGAAAAGAAATGCAAAAAAACATAAAGCGTTTGAAAAAAAAAACTATATTTGCAATGTGATAAGCAAGAACAAGATAAAATTCATAGCCGCCCTGGGGCACAAGAAACGCCGCCAGGAGGAAGGACTGTTTGTGGCCGAAGGTCCCAAAGTGACGGGCGACCTGCTGCGGGTGATGCCGGCCCGCACCATCGTGGCCACAGAGCAATGGCTCAGCGACGGCCGCAATGCGCAGGCTGCCGCACAGGCCGGTGAAACGATTGCAGTTACCGAGGACGAGCTGCGCAAGGTGTCGTTCCTGCAACACCCGCAACAGGTACTGGGCGTGTTTCCCCTACCCTGCCACGCAAGCCCCACAGCCACCGCCGGCAGCAGTCTGACGCTAGCCCTCGACGGCGTGCAGGACCCCGGCAATCTGGGCACCATCATCCGCATAGCCGACTGGTTTGGCGTGACCGACATCTACTGCTCGCACGAAACGGCCGACCCGTGGAACCCCAAAGTGGTACAGGCCACCATGGGAAGCATAGCACGGGTAAGACTGCACGAGGTAGACCTGCCGCAATGGATAGCATCACTGCCGGCCGGTTGTCCCGTCTACGGCACCCTGCTCGAGGGCGCACCCATCTACCAGCAACCGCTCACCGCCGGCGGCGTGATTGTGATGGGCAACGAGGGCAACGGCATTTCGCCCGCCGTACGACAACTCATCACCCACAAACTGCTTATCCCCAACTATCCCGAAGGCCGCGAAACGGCCGACAGCCTCAACGTAGCCATTGCCACGGCCATCACCTGCGCCGAGTTCCGCCGCAGGGCATCGTCAGAACCTCAAAACTTATCCATACATGGAAACGGAATTGTATAAAATAAGAAGCGTAAGGGCCTGTTTCCGCGCAGCCTACGACCTGTTCTGTTCAAACCTGAAAACCATTTTCCGAAAGACGTGGTTGCCGATTGCCTTACTGTCGGCCGTCACATGCCTGAACGTTCTGTTCTATCCCCTACTCGTGGACACCCGGACCTCCGCAGCCCCTACCCTACAGCAATATCTTCCGAAATTAGCCGTACCGACGGGCATTGCCTTGGCATCGCTGTGTATCTCAGTGTGGGCAGGATCCATATTCTGGAGCATGCTCAACGGGCAGACACGCAAGGCCAACTGGCCGCGTATGGCACGCCTCACGGGCATATACGTGGGTGCGGGATGCGTTGCCGCCATTGTCGCGTTACTGGCAGGTTTCACGATCATGCTGACATCCGCACCGCAGCCGGCACCACAGGACAACGCCCTGTTCTACAAGATAATGGCCGTATGCATAGTGAGCTACATTGTGTGGCCCGTCCTGCTGCTGCCCACCGCCTATTCCTCCATAAAATATCTGATGGAACCCACACAAAAGGCAGGGAGCGTCTTGGGCAAGTCTTACCGCGAGGGATGGCGACACTGGGGCTTTCTGTTTGTCTGCGCACTGCTATGCCTCATAATCTTTGCACTGGCCGGCAGTATCATGCAACTGCCCATCGGCATCATGTGGGTGGCCCGGGTGGCCGACAGCACGGGCATGTTCATGGGCGATGCGTCGGGACTCCCCCACCTGTTCGGCACGGGCCAGTATACCGTTGCCACAGTCTGCACCTTCGTGACTTACTACCTGACGATGTGGTGCACACTGGTGTTCTACTATGCTTACGGCAGCATCGAAGCCAAAATAAAAGCAAAAGCGCAAACAACACTCTAAGATATGGCACAACGACTACTATTCATCGACCGCGATGGCACGCTCGTGGAGGAGCCTTGCGACGAACAGGTCGACTCGTTCGACAAGCTGAGGTTCACACCGGGGGTGTTCCGTAACCTGTCGTTTATCAGCAAGCATCTCGACTTCAAACTGGTAATGGTGAGCAACCAGGACGGCCTGGGCACCGACTCGTTTCCGGAAGACACGTTCTGGCCGGTGCACAACTTTATCCTGCAGACGCTCGAGAGCGAAGGCATCACGTTCGACGACATCCTGGTAGACCGCCATTTCCCCGAAGACAACTCGCCCATGAGAAAGCCGGGGACAGGCATGGTGAAGAAATACATGGAGGACAGCCACTACGACATAGCCCACTCGTGGGTCATCGGCGACCGTGAGAGCGACGCGCAACTGGCCCGCAACATGGGCTGCAAGGCCCTCATCCTGGGTAAGGATGGCATGACGTGGGACAAGATAGCCGAGACGCTGTTTGCCGGCGAGCGCATAGCCGAGGTGAAACGCAACACCAAAGAAACGCAGATACATGTAAAAATCAACCTCGACGGGTCGGGCAAGACCGACATATCGACCGGCATCGGGTTTTTCGACCACATGCTGGAGCAGATAGGCAAGCACGGCATGATGGACCTGCAGATACACACCCACGGCGACCTTTGGGTGGACGAACACCACACCATCGAGGATACAGGCATAGCCCTGGGCGAATGTCTGCGCAAGGCCTTGGGTGACAAGCGGGGCATTGAGCGGTACGGCTACTGTCTGCCCATGGACGACTGTCTGTGCCAGGTGGCCCTCGACTTTGGCGGAAGGCCCTGGCTGGTATGGGATGCGGCCTTCCACCGCGAAAAAGTAGGGGAAATGCCCACCGAGATGTTCTACCATTTCTTCAAGAGCCTCAGCGACGCGGCACTCATCAACCTCAACATCAAGGCCGAAGGACAGAACGAGCACCACAAGATAGAAGGTATCTTCAAGGCACTGGCCAGAAGCCTGAAGATGGCAGTAAAAAGAGACATCTACCACTTTGAGCTCCCCAGCACAAAGGGAACATTGTGACAGATGCCTCGTTCACGGATTTGAAAACCTGCGTCAGGACCTTGCCATCGACAGGAAATACTGATGGACACGGAGGTCGCCGTTCAGCTCCGGGTGGAACGCTGTGACCAGCTGGTTGTCTTGGCGCGCTGCCACGATATGGCCGTCGACCACAGCCAAAACTTCGGCCGTGCCCTCCACCTTACTGATATAAGGGGCGCGGATGAAGGTCATGGGGACATCGCCCACCGGTCCGAACGGCGCAACCGTGGCAAAACTGCCAAGCTGGCGGCCGTAGGCGTTGCGCCTGACACAGATATCCATGGTGGCCAAGCGGTCGCGGTTTTCGCCTTCGACCGTCTTTGCCAACAATATCAAGCCAGCACACGTTCCGAACACCGGCAACCCGCCGGCTATGGCCTCGCGCACAGGATGGAGTAGCCCAAGGTCGCGGAGGAGCTTCGACTGGGTGGTCGACTCGCCGCCCGGGATAATCAGTCCGTCCTTGGGTTGTTCCCAGTCGGCCAACTGGCGTATCTCGAAACAGTCGGCCCCCAAGCGCCGGAGCATCGTCTCGTGCTCCGCAAAAGCCCCCTGAAGGGCAAGCACAGCTATCCTCATACGCTTATTTTCCTCTCTCGGCCATCAAGGTCTTGATTTCGTCCTCATTGATACCCACCATGGCCGGACCCAGGTCTTCGCTCAACTCGGCAATCTTCTTCGGGTCGTTATAGTTGGTAACGGCCTGCACGATGGCTGCGGCCCGCTTGGCCGGGTTGCCACTCTTGAAGATACCCGAGCCGACGAACACGCCTTCGGCACCCAACTGCATCATCAGCGCAGCGTCGGCCGGCGTGGCCACGCCACCGGCAGCAAAGTTCACCACGGGCAGCTTGCCATTCTCATGCACATATTTCACGAGGTCGTAGGGAGCCTGCAACTGCTTGGCAGCCTCGTACAACTCGTCGTCGGACATGCTGACCAAGCGGCGTATCTCGCTCTGCATCATACGCATGTGCTGCACGGCCTGCACCACATCGCCGGTTCCCGGCTCACCCTTGGTGCGTATCATCGAGGCTCCCTCGGCTATGCGGCGCAGGGCCTCGCCCAGGTTCTTGGCACCGCAAACGAACGGCACCTTGAACTGCGTCTTGTCGATGTGGTACACATTGTCAGCCGGCGACAGCACCTCACTTTCGTCGATATAGTCGATCTCGATGGCCTCGAGTATCTGCGCTTCGGCAATGTGGCCGATACGGCACTTGGCCATGACGGGTATCGACACCGCCTGCTGTATGCCCTTGATCATCTTCGGGTCGCTCATACGGGCCACGCCGCCGGCGGCACGTATGTCTGCCGGGATGCGTTCGAGCGCCATGACGGCGCATGCACCGGCCTGTTCGGCAATCTTGGCCTGTTCGGGCGTTGTAACGTCCATGATCACACCGCCCTTGAGCATCTGCGCCAGGTTGCGGTTCAGTTCTTGTCTGTTGTCCATGTGTTTATGTCTTTTCGTTTGTTTGGTTGTCTACGATATAGGTCAGCCGAAATCCACACACGCCTCGCGGTATTGGGTAGGCGTCATGCCGGTCAGTTTCTTGAAAAACTTGGACAGGTGGGCCTGGTTGGCAAAGCCGAAGGCCAGTGCCGTCTGCTGGATGGTGGCGCGCGTGGCGGACAGATGGGCCTTGATGTCTTCCACCAGATAGGCATCGACAATGCTTTTGGGCGACTTGCCGGCCACCATGCGGCACACCTGTGCCAGGTAGCGGGCACTGACGTTCAGCACGTCGGCATAGTGGGCCACATCGGTCTTGGTAGACGGCCGGTTCTTTACCAGCCGTATGAAATCGGCATACAGTTCGCCGCTCCGCCCGGTCAGTTTGATGTTGGTCGACATGCGGTTGTCGGCAAACGAGCGGGCTTTCTCCACGGCATTGTCCACACTATCGCCCTGGTTGAGGTATACGGCCAGCGCCGACGTGAAGAGGTTGACACTGCCATGGTCGGCGGCATCGTCCAGAAAGCACACATTGTCGCCGATGTAGCCGCGCAGCAACAGATCGCTGTCGCGCCGCCTCACGATGATGACCTTGCACAGCGGGAACAGCCGTTGGCGCAGGGTTTCGATGGTCTCCGTACCCATCAGGCGGTCGCCATGACTGGAAAAAAGTACGGGGGCATAGACCACCGAGCGGGGCCTGTAACGTTTCAGGGCCGCTACCACGGCCTTTACCACGTCCACGCTTCTTACCATACCTATCTTTACAGTTTCGGGCAACACGTCGTTGACTATGGCATCGAGCTGACCGCCGACAATAGCCGACGGCAAGTCATAGAAATGCTGAATGCCGAGCGTGTTCTGAAGGGTCACCGACGTGATGACCGACACGGCCTTGGCTCCGAGCGCCGTGATTGCGGTGATGTCGGCCTGAACGCCCGACTCGCCCGTGCTGTCGCTTCCGGTGATGGTAAGTATTGGCTTGTTGTTCATCTGTCATGCTCGTTAATGACTGCAAAGGAAATAAAAATCGCAGTAAATTCGTTATTTTATTCCCTTTTTGATAAACATTTCTTCCTTATCGACATCCGGGCGGCAGACAGCCCGACGATGCCGGCCTTGGGACGCAGAGGCCGTCTGCGCCTTGCCAAACCAGCCGCAAAGCGGCACAGGGGCGGCGGACGCAAGGGGCCGGACGGCATGCTCACGCGCAATCGCGCGTCAGGCAATGAGCAATACGGCCATGACAACAGGAACCAGCAGGCAGATAAGGACTGACCACAAACAGTAATCGCCGAAGGAAAGAATGAAGACCTGCGACAACTTGAACAGCGTGTCGCAGAACTTGCCAAATCGCTTGCGCTGCAGAAAGATACACCCGAGGCAAAGCAGAAGTTTGGAAACCGTCAGCAGCGGCTATAGGCGAACCGTGGCGGAGCAAGCCGGTAGCAACGGAAAGAAGGATCGGAAATTATGGCAGTTTTGCATAATCCTCGTCCGACACCGGTTCGAGCCACTCGTTGGGTGCAGCACCGGGCGTACTGTTCTCCACGGCCACATGGGTGGCGACGTGCTGGAACCAACTGTCCTTCTGTGCGCCGTGCCAATGTTTCACCCCCTCGGGTACGTCAATCACATCGCCGGGCAGCAGCTCGATGGCGGGCTTGCCCCATTCCTGATACCATCCCCGGCCCGACACGCAGACGAGTATCTGGCGCGCACCGTGGTGGATGTGCCAGTTGTTGCGGCACCCCGGCTCGAAAGTTACGTTGGCCATCGGCAGTACCGACGTCTCGCCCTGCAAGTTTTTGGGGGCGACGGAAGCCAAATGGCTGTTGCCCACGAAGTACTGGGCGTATGCCGTGTTGGGGCTGCCCTTAGGCCAGTCGCCTGCACAGGCATCGGCGGCATTGTCACACTGCGACAGTCCGTTCTCGCTCAGGTACTTCATCAGCTCGTCTATCTGCGCCTCGGTGTTGCCCATGCGCACGGCAGCCTGCTGATGGGAAGCCAGCTGAGGCGCCACGCCCTTGAGCGAGGCCAGCGCGGCGACGGTAACGATCTCGCGGTCGGCCGCAGAGAGCTGGTCGCCGGCAAAGATGTCGCCGAAAAGGTGGGCCTTCAGGTAATAGTCGTCCTGCGGACAGAAACCGTAGTTGAAGGGCTTGCCGCTCAAACGGGTCTGCACCTCCGTTCCGGTCTTGAGGGCCAGCTGTGCATCGTCCCAGAGAGCAGGGCGTTGCCAAGGCTTGCCCTCGTTGTCGGTCTTGCCCTGCGCACGCCGGCTGTCGAGCACTTTCGACAAAGTGCCCAGCGCATTGAGCGAACGGGGGAAGCCGGTATAGGCATAGAGTTGGGAGAAAGCCTCCTTGATTTCGTTGACGGTCACGCCGCCGTCGAGCGCATCGTGGAGGGCTGGTGTCAGGCGGCCAAGGTCGCCCTGCGCCTCAAGGCTGGCGAGTGTGGCGAGGTGCAGCTGCCGCTTGGTCAGCGCGCCTTCGGCCATGGATACATGGATTGTTGCCATAAATAATGCGAGAATGATTAATGTTTTTTTCATGCTATAGAGATAAACGGTACAACTGCCGCAAAGTTACCGCATATCCGCCGGACATACGGTAACCAAATTACGGATGTTATTACCATTATCCCCGTTTCTCGCAAAGGTGACGGAGGAATATCACGATGGTGCTATCATTCACGGCAGTTCCTTTATCAGTATGTGAGTATTGCGAAAACACGTTTGTCGCATGGAAGTCTACTACACGATTTTGTAATAACATGCTGCAAACAAACGAGCCTTTGTTCAAGGCTTATTACCTGAAGGAGGACCTGTGCCAAATTTGGATGCAGGAGAACAAACATGGCGGTTCTTTAATATAAAGCTATAGCCCCATAAACGACTAAGCGTTTCATCAGGTTCATCCGACATTTCGAGTGATAACTAAATGAGCGAAGAAAAGAAAACCGCTGAAATTTTAGTGCTTGTATCTTGTCCTACAGTCTCGTTTGTTACTGCCACAACGCTTCTTTCTGCCCTTGTCTGCCTCCATCGGATGAAAGTAATTGGCTAGACGAAAGTAACTGATTACCCTCAAACAATCAATGGCCTTATCATCATTGCTGATAACAAGACCTCGTTCCTTCAACATTGCAATGATGTCGGGATAATCTAATGGTTGCTTGGTGTACCTCATTCTAAAAAAGCAAAAGCCCCACCCTGGTTCGCTGTTCTTCGGGAAGCGTGGTGGGAACTGTCGGCTCAAATGTACAATTATTTCTTGAAATAACAAAATGTTTTCTGGGTTTTCTTTTGTTTTGATGGCGATTTTGATAGTTTATGTGCTCAAACCTTACAGATAGCATGCAAGGGCGTGTCTTAGCGTTTCCGGCCGTGCCGTAAGTGGTGTTCTTGTCCCAGTGGATAGGGAGTAAATACGGTGAAATGCGCGAGAGCATCATCAGCCCTGGAAGGGCGTTCAAAATTCGTATCTAAATATGCATCGTTTGTGCAGTTTTAGCCCCTACAGGGGCATGTGTTCAATGGGCACCTGTTTGCAAGAACCAAAATACCTCATATACAGCTTATTCGTTTATATGTTGTGTGATTTTTCGTTTGCAAATAAAATTTGATCTTGAACACCCTACCTTCCAGGGCTAGGTTTGTTCTTGATTTGTGTACATATCATCGCAAAACCATTCGAACTATGCACCCTACCCAACGGGACAGGAAATAGGGAGTGTTATACCCAACATGCTCCCGGTTACGCGTGCGGCATGCGGCGAGTGTCCCGTTGTTCTTGCAGAGGAAAACCAAAACATAGGAATGGCGGGAAATAATAGCTATTATTTTAAAAATTTAAGCTATTATTTTTCGCCGTTCGGTATCAATGCCAAGGCCTTAGCAAAGGGGCGTGCAAGTCGTTGGGCATGAGGGTGGTTGCGAAAGACAGCCGTACCACCCGTTGGGGACGGTCGCATGCAGATGGGCCATCCGCATTTATCCGCGGCGCACCGCTAGTGGGCAACACCGAGCAACAGCCATGGAAGGTAGGGCGTTCAAAATTCGCATCAAATATGAACCGTTTGTGCAGTTTTTGGCACATAATAATAGGATAGGGGAGCCCCCCCCCTGCAAGATGTGATGTGGTTAAAAACACGACCTTAACAGCCCCGGAAGGGCGTAACGGTCGTAGCCCGGGGTGAGGACGGAGCGTAGCGACGGACGTAACCCCGGGGATATTGCGTCACGAATGGCACGCTGGCCTGTAAGGTCAGCACAACACCCATGCCGCCTGCTTGCCCACCGCCGTGCTGACCTTACAGGCCAGCCGCTCTCCGCAACACGACGAACTCAGGGTTACGCGTTGCAGCTATCGCCGCTCCGCTCACCCTGGGCTGCAACCGTTACGCCCTTCCAGGGCTTGTTATGGATTTTACCCAGCCATCACTGTCTTAAAACGACAGGGCATACAAGCTGGACAATGTGCCCAAGGCCTCTGTCGCCGTAAAGTAAGGCTTTTGCTTTGCCCGGTATATGCAGAAACGCCGCCGGTCATAGCAGATGAATGTTACCGGGGTCACGTCGTTGTCGACAGAAGCCCATACGCGGATGACAGCATAGTCGATGTCAAACAGCCGCTTTCTCACAGCCGTTCCCGCCACTTTTCCGCCAACGACCGCCGCCACGACCATGGAGTCGGGGTTCCATTCTTCTCCGCCTACGCTTATCTTGGCATAGACCACCATGTCGGTGGGCGCGCTGTGGCTGTAGTCGATGTTGTCCCAGCGGTCGATCACGGTTACGGAGCAGGTGTCCGACAGGCGGCCCGACCCGCCTATCGCCACCACGCTGCACACACCTGCCGTCTGCGCCACGAGCGTGTCGTTGCGTATGACGGCATAGGGATCGCCCGTCATCCAGAACACCGGACTTTCGTTGGGGTTATAGGGCGCGAACTCCGCTCGCAGCGGCATGGAGTCGCCCACCATCACGAAGGCGGAATCGTTAGCCGCCTTCATGGTCACGCCGGTCCACTCGTCGGGCTCCTCGTTGAACGTATAGAAGTCGCCGCACGACACCAGCGCAAAGGCAAACAGTAACGACCAGATGATATGTTTCATAGAGGAAGAGTTGTTAGTGGGTTGTTTTTTCCGTGTCGGTTCGCTCGGGAACGGTCACGGCTACGATGTTGGAAGGCGGCGTGGCGCGTCCGTCCCTGAAGCGCACCGAGACATAATACTCGGCCGTCTCGCCGGGATCTGTCAGCCCGTCGGTGTAATAGGGTGAGCCGCTCGGACTGTCGGTGATGTAGACAAACGACTTGTCGCCGGCACCCTTCCTGTACACGCAGAAGAAATAAGGCGCGTCCGTGGGCATCTTGCCCGTGTCCCATGCCAGTTTGGTCTTGCGCTTGTCCTTGTCGTAGTCGCCCAACAGCCGTATGGGCACGTTGACCACGTTGCTGTATCTCAGCTTGCCCGAATAGACAGGCGTCAAGCCCGACCCGATGTCCCAGAAGCTGAACGTCTCGACGGCATACTCCCAACGCTGGTTGAGCGTGCCGCCCGGCTCATCGTCAAGCGCAATGACATGATTGTTGGTTGTCACCGAATCGCCGTCGAACACCTTTATCAGCGTCCACTCCTTAACGCCCGCCTTGCGGCGGAACACGCGGTGCTCCTTGATGATCTCGTCGGCACCGCCTATCCAGCGGAGGTGTATGCGGCTGGTGTCGGTCCACGCTGAGTCGAGGTAGGCGCGCGTAGGCGCACCGGTATTGGGGCGCAGCACACGGAGCGTGTCTGAGTTGTAACCCGTGTTGTTGTCATAGTTCACGCCGCGCACGGTGTAATAGATGT
>CAVKJH010000019.1:0-72802 GCA_963656755.1 bacterium | reverse complement strand
TAGAGCATCTGACTACGGATCAGAAGGTTCCGGGTTTGAATCCCAGCGGAGTCACTTTTTTATCAAGCAACAACACTTATGGTTTGGCTCCGTAGCTCAACTGAATAGAGCATCTGACTACGGATCAGAAGGTTCCGGGTTTGAATCCCAGCGGAGTCACAACGGTTATGAGGATTTTACGCTAAGTAAAATCCTCATTTCGCGTTTATACGGCTGATCGACAAAGACTCGCCAAGAAATTAGAAAAAGCCTTTATCCTGCGAAGAGGGCGCAAGACAAAGGCTAATTAGGAGATTGGGGGGAAAGCCTACATAGGCGTGTATTGGTTGCAACTCGCACTTATATCAGCATTTAACGGATGAACCTTAAAAACGGCCTGACAATCCATTTATCCAATGCAACGGCAACGAGTGTGCTCAATAGCATTTCCACTGCAAAGATAAGTACCGGGTATCTGAAGCCATATACAAACGACTTAAGCAACTCGTCGCAAAAATAAGTATGTGTCAACCATATCGTCATGGAATGGTTGCCAAAGAAAACCAGGCCACGCTCCATCGCCCCATTATATTTCACATTGGCAAAGAGCAATATCAGCACGCCGCAATATATGGGATAGTAAGGTATTCCACACCATGTGCTATAGACAAAACACAACACGATTGCCAATAACAACAGTAATTGCATTGCGCGTGGCGACCACTTGCAGCCCCACCTGGTTTTCGAAAAATAACAAGCCAACGCCCCCAACATAAACGGGCACAACTGTTCGAAACATCTGCAGAATATCAGCAGCGGGCGAAGGACTTGCAACGTAGCATAGCATCTGACGTAAACAAAGGCAACCGCGTAGAACATCACAAGACTTACACCAAAAGCCGCGCATGCGCTTTGAGATGTTTTCATCATGCGAAACCAGCAGGGACTTGCCAATATTACCAAAGGTAAGGCAAAACGAACCAAGTGGTATGATTCCATGAATTTTCGCAGGCCAGCACATTACACAAGATGTCGGCAAGACTGCCTGGATACTTTTCTTTTCCCGTAACCAATACACACAAGGGCACAAATACAAGATAAGTAATCCAGAGCACCACATATAGCTTCACAACCCGCTTGCCTGCACCAACTGTTCCGGTTCTGCGAAAAGAACCGAACAGGCCATATCCACTGAGAAACAGGAATATACCAACAGGATTGCACGCCCCGGCAAAACATTGGGCCAACGGATGCCCATGGTGATAGAAGAGTGAATCGTACAGTCCTATTTGCGAATCGGTATTGAACAGATGGTGGAATACCATCATCAAGATGGCAACCCCTTTCAATATCTTCGACGTACCCTTGTCGTATGAAAAGGGCATAAGAGTATTGTTCATGATTTTTAGTGGCGGTAAAATATCGGTTGGAATAACTATGATTTTTCAATCCCTTTGTCCCACAACCATTACAAAGGACAAGAAACCCCCGAAAGCCATGGCAAGTCAACGGCCGATTGCGTAGCTTGTCATTGCTTTCGGGGAGTTAAGGCAATGGGGACGCATCCGTCCCCTCGCCTACCCCATGGCAATCGTTACCACAGCTGCAGACGGTTGCTCTCGGGAATAAACATCTTGTCGCCTTCCTTCACGCCGAACGCCTCGTACCACGCATTGATGTGCGGCAACGCACCGTTGACGCGCCATTCGCCGAGTGCATGAGGATCGCTCTTCACCCGGTTGCGGATTTCCTGGTCGGTAATGTTCTGGCCCCAAACGCCTGCATAAGCAAGGAAGAAACGCTGCTCGGGCGTAAAGCCATCCTTGGCCTTGAGCGGGTTCTTGGCCATAACGTTCTTGAAAGCATTGTAGGCAACCTGCAGTCCTCCGTGGTCGGCCAGGTTCTCTCCTAAAGTGAACCTGCCGTTCGAATGGAGGCCGGGCAACACCTCGATGGCATCGAAGAAGTCGGAATAGAGCTTGGCACGCTGCTCAAAGCCTTTGGCATCGTTGGCTGTCCACCAGTCATGGAGATTGCCGTCGGCATCGTACTGGCGACCCTGGTCGTCGAAACCGTGCGTCATCTCGTGACCGATCACCACGCCGATGGCACCGTAATTGAAGGCGGCATCGGCCTTGGGGTCAAAGAACGGGCGTTGCAGAATGCCGGCCGGGAAACATATTTCGTTGGTGGTCGGATTGTAGTAGGCATTGACCGTCTGCGGTGTCATGTGCCACTCGTCGCGGTCAACGGGCTTTCCTGCTTTTTCGGCAATGCGCTTGTCGTGTGCGAAAATGCGTGTGGCCACTACGTTCTCGTAGAAGCTCTTGCTGGGGTCGATGGTCAGGTTGCTGTAGTCGGTCCATTTGTTGGGGTATCCGATCTTCACATAGAACTTGTCGAGCTTCTGGTGGGCATTGGCCTTGGTAGAGTCGCCCATCCATGTCTGGGCATCGATGCGCTCGCCCAGGCTGACCTGCAGGTTGCGGACCAGTTCCTCCATCATTTTCTTCGACTGTGCGGGGAAATAACGTTCGCAATACATCTTGCCGAGTGCCTCGCCCATGGCGCTCTGCACCTGGTTGGTGGCCCGTTTCCACAGCGGATAGTCTTCCTTACGTCCGCTTATGGTCTTTCCAAAGAAATCGAAATTGGCTTCACGGATGTTGTCGCTCAGATAACTGGCGCTTGACATGATTACGTCCCACTCCATGATGGCACGCAGGTCGGCGACTGACAGCAAGGGCAGCAACTTGTCGAGGCCGGTAAAGAAAGCAGGCTGACGCACATTCATCTCCTGGATGTACTGGGCATCGATGCCCTTGGCCTGCGCAATAGCCTTTAGGGGAATGTTGGGGTAGTTCTCCTCAAACTGCTTCAACGTCATCTTGTTGTAGTTGGCCTGCGGATTACGCAGCTCTACGTTGCTCTTGGAAACCAGCGCAAGTTCGGTCTCGAAACGGAACACTGCCTGCATCTTGCTCTGTGCTTCTGCATTGCCGAAGCCATACAGTTCGAACATGCGCACGATGTGCTTCTTGAATGCCTCGCGAACGTCGCGGGTAGCCTTGTCGGTATTGACATACCAGTCTTTCTGTCCAAGCGTGAGTCCGCCCTGACCCAAGCTCATGATGTTCATGGTGACGTTCTTGTCGTCGGCTCCGAAATAAGCTCCGAAAGGTACGCCATAGCCCATCTTGGCATATTTCAGCTGCACCTGCTGCAGGTCGGCGGTAGTCTTTGCACCTTCCATCTCATCGAGCAGATGCTTGACGGGCGCAATGCCCTCCTGATTGCGACGCGCCGAATCGGTGGCCAACTTGTAGAAATCGCTGATCTTACGCTCGTTGGTGCCCGGCTGATACTTCTTTTTTGACAGGTCGGTCAGAATGACGTTAATCTGCTTGTTGACATTTTCCTGCAACATATCGAAGCTGCCGTACCGGCTGTAGGCTGCCGGAAGGGGATGACTCTTCTGCCATCCACCGGTGGCGAACTGGTAGAAATCGGTTGCCGGACTCACAGTTTTGTCGAGGTCCGACACGACAAGTCCCGACTTGTTCTGTGCAACGACACTGCCAATGGGTGCCGCAGCAAACAAAAGCACGGGAAATAATTGTTTCATTTTCATTGTTCTGTATATTTGAATGATAACTTGTTTCTTGGCTAAGAAATGCTTCCGGCATTGCCCCCGGCCGTAAAGCGTTGCCTTCCCGGTAACTGCGGGCCGGTATTGTCGCAGCCTATTCGCCCGCCTGCAACTGCTCGAGCTTTTCCGACAACTCCAGCCACCGGTCGTTTTCCTTGTCCAGGGCCGCTTTGGTAGACGTGTATTCCGTAACGAGTTCCATGTCCGATGCCTTCTCGGGCGACATGAAAAGCCGATCCAGTTCCTTAAGACGCGCCTCCATCTTCGCAATGTTCTTTTCGGCCTCCTCTACCTCACGGCTGGCCTTTCTTATTTTCTTTTGCTGCTCCTTACGGTCCAGATAGCTCTGCTTGCCGGCCGTGTTGCCGGCCGTATCCTGTCCGTCGGCAACCGGAATGCGGCTTTGGGGCTGAGCGTGCAGGGCCTCATGGATGCTGTCGGCATTATGCGCCCTTAAATAGTCGTAGATTCCCCCGAGGTGCTCCACCACCTTCGCTCTTCCAAACTCATACACTTTCGTTACAAGCCCGTCAAGAAATTCGCGGTCATGGGAAACGATGATGGCCGTACCGTCGAAAGCCTTGATGGCTTCCTTCAACACGTCTTTTGAAGGCATGTCGAGGTGGTTGGTAGGCTCGTCGAGTATCAACAGGTTTACGGGTTCGAGCAGCAGCCGTATCATTGCAAGGCGCGACCGTTCGCCCCCCGAAAGCATTTTCACCTTCTTCTCCGAACTTTCGCCACCGAACATGAAAGCTCCCAGCAGATCGTTGATTTTCAACCGCATCTCGCCCGTTGCCACCTGGTCTATCGTGTCATAGACGGTCAGGTTTTCGTCGAGCAACTGGGCCTGGTTCTGCGCAAAGTAACCGACCTGCACATTATGGCCGATTTTCAATGTTCCCGCATGGGATATCTCGCCCATAATGCACTTCACGAGTGTAGACTTTCCTTCTCCGTTCTTACCGACAAACGCCACTTTCTCTCCACGTTTGATGGTCAGGTCCACATGGTCAAAGACAACATGCTGACCATACTCCTTCCGGACGTCTTGGCAAATGACAGGATAGTCGCCCGACCGCAGACAGGGCGGGAATTTGAGATGCATCACCTTCCGGTCTACCTCGTCCACTTCGATGGGCACTATTTTCTCCAGTTGCTTGATGCGTTGCTGCACCTGGACTGCCTTTGTGGCCTGATAGCGGAAACGGTCTATAAACGCCTTGATGTCGGCTATTTCCTTTTGCTGGTTCTCGTATGCCCTGAGTTGCTGTTCGCGACGTTCCTTGCGCAGCACTAGATACTGGTCATACTTCACCCTGTAGTCTTCTGTGTGGCCGCAGGTAATCTCTATGGTACGGTTGGTGACATTGTTGATGAACGCACGGTCGTGGCTTACGAGCACCACGGCGCTGCCACTCTGTGCAAGGAATGTTTCCAGCCAGCGTATGCTCTCTATATCGAGGTGGTTGGTAGGCTCGTCGAGAAGCAGCACGTCCGGATGCCGCAACAGTATCTTGGCAAGTTCGATACGCATGCGCCATCCTCCGGAAAACTCGCGCGTGGGACGTTCAAAGTCGGTGCGTTCAAAGCCCAGTCCGACCAAGGTCCGTTCCATTTCCGCCTCATAGTTCTCGCCTCCCATCATCATGAAGCGGTCGTGCTCGAGCGTGAACCGGTCTACGAGCGCCATGTAGTCAGGGCTGTCGTAATCGGTACGGTCAGCCATTTCCTGCTGGAGGCGTTCGAGGTGCACCTTCATCTTCATATGGTCGGCAAACGCCTTGCGCGTTTCCTCGCGCACGGTAGTATCGTCGGAGAGTTTCATGACCTGCGGCAGATAGCCAATGGTGGTATCGTTGGGAATGGCCACCACTCCCGATGTGGGTTGCTGCAAACCGCACAGGATCTTGAGCATAGTGGACTTGCCTGCACCGTTTTTTCCCACCAAGGCAATGCGGTCATGGTCGTTGACAACAAAACTGACATCATGGAAGAGCGGACGGACGCCGAACTCCACCTTAAGGTTTTCTACAGAAATCATCTTCCCAACTACATATTTGTTATGCAAAGTTACAAAAATTAGCCCAAAGCGCACCGATATTGGCCTCGTTTTATTACCTTTGTAGACGGTTGGCGGTACAGGACTGTCAGAAAAAACGTTTAATGGCATCGCCCTCAAGCCATCCCTACTCCTAAAAAAACATTCTTCTGAAACAATGAAAAAAGTATTTTCCCTATTGGCAGCCATCATCATGGCATGCCCGTGTGCCACAGCACAAGACACCTCGCTCCAAGGAAAGCGTTTCGGCATCATTGGAGACAGCTACGTCAAAAACCACCGGGATCCCGTAGAATACAGCTGGCACTATAAACTGGCCAAGAAATACGGCATGAAATATTACAACTACGGGCGTAACGGAAGTTGTGTTTCGATAGACATGAAGACATGGGGGCCGGCCATCGTGAACCGCTATCAGACCATGAACGACTCGCTGGACATTGTCGTAGTCGTGGCGGGCCACAACGATGCCGGGCGCCTGGCCGATGCCGTCAGCGACACCACGACCACCCTGGCCAACTACAAGGCACAATGCACGAAACTATGCCAGGGGCTGATTGAGAAATACCCCAATGCCCGCATCTTCTGGTTTACGCCCTGGACCAACGACAATCCCAACTTCGAGGTGATTGTCAGCACGACGAAGGAGATATGCGGTTCGATGGGCATTCCCGTCTTTGACGCCTACCACGACAGCAACATCTTTGCACGCAGCGACGCCTTCAGGCAAATCTACTTTCAGGGCGGGAAACGCGACCACGCCCATCTGAATAGCAAGGGGCACGACCGTTTCCTTCCCATTGCGGAGCATTTCATCCTGCAGTACCTGCAGTGAAGCCTACCCGGCCGGCACCCCACCCCCCATAAGCTAAAGGTGCGCAAAGCATTGCTTTGCGCACCTTTATATTTTGTGGTACAAACGGTTTACTTCACCTTGTCCACGATAGCCTTGAAAGCCTCGGGGTTGTTGACAGCGAGGTCGGCAAGCACCTTGCGGTTGATCTCGATACCGGCCTTGTGAAGAGCGCCCATGAGCTGGCTGTAGCTCATGTCCTGCAGACGGGCAGCGGCGTTGATACGCTGGATCCACAATGCGCGGAAGTTGCGCTTCTTGTTGCGGCGGTCACGGTAAGCATAGGTCAAACCCTTCTCCCAGGTGTTCTTGGCAACCGTCCAAACATTCTTGCGGGCACCGTAATAACCCTTCGTGAGCTTCAGGATACGTGTTCTCTTGGCTTTAGAAGCAACGTGATTTACTGATCTTGGCATAATTTTTCTTCTTTAAACGTACGACTAAAAAGTGAAATGAATGATTAACGCAGATTGAGCAGATCACGCACCTGCTTCATGTTGTCGCGCACCACAGTTGTAGAGTGCACGAGGTTTCTCTTCTGCTTCTTTGTCTTCTTAGTCAGAATGTGACTGTGGTAAGCGTGGTTACGCTTAATCTTACCGGTAGCGGTGAAGGAGAATCTCTTCTTTGCGCCGGAATTAGTCTTTACTTTTGGCATTTTTTGTTTTTGTTAAATGATTATTATAAAAGGTGGCAACGCATATACCTGGCGGTACCACTCAGTTTTTTCAATCTTCGGTGCCGGCGGTCTCAACCAGCTTCTTCAAGGCCTCAGCGCCTTTGGCATTGGCCAGCAAACCGTTTTTCTCGGCCTGTTCGGCAGCCTTCTGCGCGGTTTCCTCCTTGGCGGCAGCCTCAGCGGCCAGACGGTCGCGCTTCTGCTGGCTCTGCTTGGCCACACCGGCCTTCTTGGGTGCCAGGAAGAGGAACATCTTCTTGCCCTCCAGACGTGGCAGCTGCTCTACCTTGGCATATTCCTCCAAGTCGTTGGCGAAACGCAGCAAAAGCACTTCTCCCTGTTCCTTGAAGAGGATGGAACGTCCACGGAAGAACACATAGGCACGCACCTTGTTGCCCTCCTCGAGGAACTCCTGGGCATGCTTCAGCTTGAACTGGTAGTCATGGTCGTCGGTCTGAGGTCCGAAACGAATCTCCTTGACCTCTACTTTCACCTGCTTCTGCTTCATTTCCTTCTGCCGCTTTTTCTGCTGGTAAAGGAACTTGCTATAGTCGATGATCCGACAAACTGGAGGTTGCGCATTGGGGGAAATCTCCACCAGGTCCACGCCCTGCTGGCGAGCCAAGTCCAAAGCCTGACGGGTAGGCATCACTTCGGAGCCACCGTCGCTAACCACACGAACTTCCCGCACATGGATTTGACCATTGACGCGGTACTGATTCTTCATCTTGTTGTTGTCTTTCTTCATTCAACTATTTTAAATTCTATACCGATAAGGGCATACTTCCCCCAATTCAGCGTGCAAAATTACTAAAAACTATCGGTTCTCCCAAAACTTTCCGGCACAAAAATTTCATTGCCGGTTACAAAAGTCGCCTTTGCCCGATTTTCGGGTTTCAACCGTGCACATCCGGCTGTGTCTCCGAAGGAGAACGGCCGGAAACAGCCCCGCAGTCCAATGGGTGCAACAACAGACAAGGTGGAAGCGCCCTGTGCTTGACACATGCACCTCCACCTTGCTGCAATTATGTACCGGCAGATGCTGCCTTATACGATTAAAGATTTTTCAGTTGTTCGGCCACTTCGTCCTTGACGCGCTGGGCAAACTCTTCCATCTTCATGGTAGCCTGCTCGCCACCGCCCTGCACACGCATGGACACGAGGCCGTCGGCAGCTTCCTTCTCGCCCACAATGAGCATATAGGGCACGCGCTTCAGCTCGTTGTCGCGTATCTTGCGGCCGATTTTCTCGTTGCGGTCGTCGATGTAGGCACGCACATCCTGATCGTCGAAATAGGCCTTCACCTTCTTGGCGTAGTCGTTGTATTTCTCCGAGATCGGCAGCACAGCCACCTGGTCGGGCGTAAGCCACAAGGGGAAATGGCCAGCCGTATGCTCGATAAGCACAGCCGTGAAACGCTCGAGCGAACCGAAGGGAGCGCGGTGGATCATAACAGGCGTTTTCTTGGAGTTGTCCTCGGCCGTGTATTCCAGATGGAAACGCTGCGGGAGATTGTAGTCGACCTGAATGGTACCCAACTGCCAACGGCGGCCGATGGCATCCTTGACCATGAAGTCGAGCTTCGGGCCGTAGAAGGCAGCCTCGCCTTCCACTTCGTGGGCCTGCAGGCCTTTTTCCTTGCAAGCCTCGCGGATGGCATTCTGGCTTTCCTCCCAGATATCGTCGGAGCCTATGTACTTCTCAGTATCCTTGGGGTCGCGCAGCGAAATCTGAGCCTCGTAGTTCTCAAAACCGAACGTGCGGAACACGGTCTGGATAATATCGATGACGGCCTCGAACTCAGCCTTCACCTGGTCGGGGCGCACGAAGATATGCGCATCGTCCTGCGTAAAGGTGCGCACGCGGGTCAGTCCGTGAAGCTCGCCGCTCTTCTCGTAGCGGAACACCGTGCCGAACTCCGCAATGCGCAACGGCAGGTCTTTGTATGACCGGGGCTTGCGCGAATACACCTCACAGTGGTGGGGGCAGTTCATCGGCTTGAGCATGTAGATCTCGTCCTCCTCGGGCGTCTCGATAGGCTGGAAAGCATCCTTGCCGTAGTGTGCCCAGTGTCCGCTAGTGATATAGAGGTTTTTGGAGCCGATACCCGGAGTGATAACCTCCTGGTAGTTATAGGGTTTCAGCACACGGCGCAACAGTTCCTGCAAGCGCAGACGCAACTGCGTGCCTTTGGGGAGCCAGATGGGCAGACCCTTGCCTACGCGGTCGGAGAACATGAAGAGCTCCATCTCCTTGCCGATCTTGCGGTGGTCGCGCTTCTTGGCCTCTTCGAGCATCACGAGATACTCGTCGAGCATTTTCTTCTTGGGGAAGGTGATGCCATAGATACGGGTCATCTGCTCGCGCTTGGCATCGCCGCGCCAGAAGGCGCCGGCCACGCTGGTAATCTTGATGGCCTTGATGCTGCCCGTGGACAGCAGGTGCGGGCCACGGCAGAGGTCGGTGAAATTGCCCTGTGTATATGTGGTGATGGTACCATCCTCCAAGTCCTGCGAGATGTGCTCCACCTTATATTGTTGGCCGGCAGCCTCAAACTCCTTGAGCGCGTCGGCCTTCGACACCTCGCGGCGCACCACGGGCTCGTTGTTCTTGGCCAGCTCTTTCATCTTGGCCTCGATTTTCGGGAAGTCGTTCTCGGAGATGGTCTGGCCCTCGGCAGGCATCACGTCATAGAAGAAACCGTTCTCCACAGCCGGTCCGAAACCGAACTGTATGCCGGGATAAAGTTCCTGCAGGGCTTCGGCCAGCAGGTGGGCGGAAGTGTGCCAGAACGTGTGCTTGCCCTCGTCGTCATCAAACTTGAAAAGCTGGATGGCGCAGTCCTCATTGATGGGGCGATTCAACTCGGTTGTCTCACCATTGACCCCACAACATACAACGTCGCGGGCGAGAGCCGGCGAGATGCTCTCGGCGATTTGAAAGCCGGTTACGCCCTGTTCGTACTCGCGCACAGAACCGTCCGGAAATGTGATTTTAACCATGATACAAATTAGTTTTATTTAAATCACCGCAAAAGTAACACATATTTTCCGAACACAACAACAAAATGCAGTTTATTTGCCCTGCCCCTCCCACTTTGCACCGGGCATGCTGCAGGCGTCGCCCCGCCATGCGGCCGCCTCGGAACAACGGCAACGGCGGCAACGGTGCGGGAAAGGACATACTGTGCGGCGAAAGACATCAAATTCGGCCGGTTTCGTTTGGCCGTTTCAGGTAAAAGGGGTACATTTGCAGAAAACGTCCCGACCCTGCAGGCCAAAGGCATTTACGGCTGCGTGGGGGTAAAGCGGGGCGTCATGTTTCATCCGCAACCAACCATTAACCACCAACCATCATGACCACAAAAAAACTGCTGGTTTATTCAGCCATAATGGCGGCCACACTGGGTATGTCGGTACATGCCGAGGCCAAGAAGAAGCCCAAAATGTCAAAGTATCTGTTTGCCTATTTCACGGGCAACGCGCCTAAAGAGGAACAGGTGTGCTACGCCGTAAGCGACGACGGCTTCAACTACACGCCCCTCAACGGCGGCACCCCCATCATCGGCAGTGACTCCATCGCATTGGCAAAAGGCGTGCGCGACCCGCACCTGCTGCGCGGAGAAGACGGTGCCTTCTACATGGTGCTGACCGACATGCGCAGTTCTTTGGGATGGACCAGCAACCGCGGACTTATCCTGCTTCGTTCCAAGGACCTGGTGCACTGGACCCACCACACGGTGCATTTCCCGCAAAAATACAAGGACACCCACTTTGCCAACGTCATACGCGTATGGGCGCCACAAACCATCTACGACAAGAGTACCGGCAAATACATGGTGTATTTCTCGCTGCTCACCAACGACGGCACCATTCCCTACGACAAGGTCTACTACTGCTACGCCAACAAGGACTTCTCCGATCTCGAGGGCGAGCCTCAGCTGCTGTTCGACTACAAGGAGTCGGCCATCGACACCGACATCGTTGAAGACGAGAACGGCCTCTACCACCTGTTCTTCAAGACCGAAGCCGGCAAACACAAAGGCATCAGGCAATACACCTTCACCGACCTGCACGCCCCACAGACCTGGCAGTTGCGGCCCGGCTTCTGCGAGGTTACAAACCAGGCCGTTGAGGGGTCGGGCGTGTTCCCGCTCATCGGCGGCGGCTGGTGCCTCATGTACGACTGCTACATGAACGGGCACTACCAGTTTGCCAAGAGCAGCGACCTCAACACCTTCACTTATGTGCAGGATACCGAAACCAAGGGAGCGTTCACACCGCGTCACGGCACAACCATCCAGATATCGGACAAGGAATTCAAACGTCTGCTGAAAGTATTCCCAATCCAGCCCAAGTAACGCCCCAGTAGGGAGCACATACCATAGCGTAGGGGGACTACTGCGTACAACTGTTGTACCCGTACCCATTGCCCCTGCAGGGGGCGCATCATTCTCGCTAAGGCAATCGACTAAGTCGAGCGCAACGCCTTATGCTATTTAAACATGCGCCCCTTGCAGGGGCAAAAACTGCACTAACGCTGCAATGTATTATCGGATGCCGTTACAAAAGCCATGCAATATTTTTACAATCTACAGGTAAAAAACTGCGTTGTAACCCCCTGCTGCTTGTGGTGCGGCCAAATACCCCAGTTTTGGGGAGCATTTACGAAACAAATGGCTATCAACACATTGCGCGCAGATAGCGGTATCAGAAACTGTTTACAGCCATCGGAACAGACACGATAAGTATCCTATCGGGGGATGATAGACGGCAAACGGGCCGGCCACAGGGGGTAAACCACTGGCCCGATGACCACTGATGGCACTGCAATAAGGCACCGATGGGATACGGACAACGCTTCCGGCAGTCGCGCCAAAGGCATATCCGGCCTGATTTCTGCCTCCGAAAACAGAAAAAATGAACCTATGAGCCCCTTGCCTCTCGCTAAAACGGGCGGCGGGACGGTCTGTTTTTTCTAGAAAATAACATACTTAAATTGATATTCCGGATTTGGGTTTTATGCTATACGAGCATAAAACCCAAATCCGGAACACGAGTGATTTGCAGCGCTGTTCTTATTTCTTCCGAGCCAGTTGTTTGCTGACCGAGTAGGCACTGTAAAGGCCCAGCTCGCCCGCCTTGCTCAGGTCGCTCAGTCCGTCGGCGGTATGGCCCGAATAGCAGCGTGCCAAACCGCGGTTGTAGTAAGCCTCGGCAAACCGCGGATCGAGGTCGATGGCACGCGTGTAATCGTCTATGGCACGCGTGTAGTTCTTGGCCATGGCATAAAGGTTGCCGCGGTTGAAGAACAGGTAGACGTTCTTCGGCGCCCCTTTGATTGCCTCGGCAAAATCGCCCTCCACCTGCGCGGCTTTCATGCTGACATTCTGTCCGCGCGAAGCGTCGTAGCTGTTGAGTAGCGTCTGGCAGACGGCACGTTCCCACCGGCCAGCCACCGACATCGTGTCGACCGAGAGATAGTCGTCGAGGTCGGCTATGGCGTCCGAATAGTTTTGTGCCTCGGCATAGGCCACCGCACGCTGCAGCAGCAAGGCGGCACGCTCCTGGCGGTCGGTCTCTTCGCTGATGCCGGCCGACAAGGCGTCGATGATCTGGAATATCTGCCGCGACTGCGTATCGGTCAGCTTGTCGCGGTTCTGGTTGCAGGTTACATGAAGCTTGCGCAGCGGGTGGCGCGTGTTGTTGAACTGGTCCACCTCGGCCACATAAGCCTGGTAATCGCGCACGCCGTTGCTGTAGGTGAAATAAGACAACTGGAACATGGGCAGGAAAGCGATCTCCACGTCGCGGTTCTGGATAGCGCCGCGGTAACCGCTGTTGTATTCGTGCTCCACGCGCGGCTTGTCTTCCACCACAATGTCGTTGTACTTGCTCAGGTCCACCTCCGACCGCTTGCGTACGGCCTTCAGTTTCGAGCGGCTCCAGCGTTGCTGTATGCCGAGGTGCTTGTCTGCCTGCGCCTTGAAGACCCGGAACTCGTCGAGTTCGGCCTTCGCCGTCATGCCCAACTTGCGGTAGACACGGGCGCGCTGGCTGAGACCAGCCCAGAAATTGGGAAACTGGTCGATGATGGTGGTGTAATCGCGGACGGCCGCACGCAGGTTGCCCACCTTGTCGTTGAGCAATGCACGGTTGTAGATGGCCATGAAGTTTTGGGGTTCCATCCTGATTACAAAGTCGAAATCGCTGATGGCGCGGTTGTCGTCGCCCAACTGCACACGCAGCAGTCCCCGGTTGTAGTGGGCCAGGAAATTGGCGGAGTCGAGGTCGACGGCCATATCGTAGTCGGCCATGGCCCCGCGCAGATTGTTCACGTTGAGGCGTGCCAGCGCACGGTTCACATAGTTGCCGGCCTGCTTGGGGCGCAGATGTATCACCTGCGTAAGGCACGAGTCGGCCGCCAGCCACTGGTGGCGGTTGAGGGCGATATACGACCGGGTGGCCCACGCATCGGCATTGTACGGGTCTTGCTGCAAGCTGCGGCCGAGCCATAGGTCGGCGGCCGTGGTGTCCTTCTTCTCGAGATACACCTCCGCCTTCAGCGAATAGGCCGTGGCTGTCTTGGGCCACCTCGATATGATGGTATCGGCATCAAGCAGGGTCTGGTCGTAGTCCTTGGCATTGAGCCGACTGATGGCACGGTTGAGCCAGAAACTCGACACGTCGGGGTTGAGCCGGATGGCACAGCTGTAGTCGGAGATGGCCTCTTCGTATTTCTCCTGACGGATGCGGGCTATCGCACGGAGGTCGAACAGCTGCTCTATATAGGGATTCAGGGAGATGGCCTTGGTGGCATCCTGCTCAGCCCCCACAAAGTCTTCCAGATAGAACTTGGCCGTGGCACGGTCGTACCACGGCAACCACAGGTAGGGTTTCAGCCCCAATACCTTATTAAAATACTGTATGGAGAGTACGTAGTCCTCATAGTGCAGCGCCACCTCGCCGCTGGCAATAAGGCGGTCTACATTATACTGGGCATGGGCTTTGCCACAAAACAGCAAAGCCAAAATAAAGGGGACAAATGCACGCTTCATGACCGAACGATTTGTTTGCGACGGCAAAAGAACCGGTCAGCGGCGCGGCACCTTCACC
Source organism: bacterium (assembly GCA_963656755.1). Lineage (GTDB taxonomy): Bacteria > Bacteroidota > Bacteroidia > Bacteroidales > Bacteroidaceae > Prevotella. The sequence goes on along the minus strand of CAVKJH010000019.1, from coordinate 58,465 downwards.
TTGTAGGCGCAACGGAACTTGCCCTGCGCTATGGCGCGCAACTTGCTGTTGATCATCTGCTTGCGGAAAGCCGACAGGCGGTCCACATACATCACGCCCTCCAGATGGTCGAACTCGTGCTGCATGACGCGTGCCAGATAGCCGTCGACCCACTCGTCGTGGGGATTGAGGTCTTCGTCAAGATAAGTCACATGGATGCGTGTGGGCCGCGCCACTCCCTCGTGCAGTCCCGGTATGGAGAGGCATCCCTCGTCCATCGTTTCCTTTTTCGAGTTCTCGTCGTATTCCACGATGTGGGCGTTGACATAGGCATGACGGAAACCCGCATATTCGGGCAGGTCGTCTTTCAGCACGTCAAGGTCTATGACCACTACCCGCACCGACTTGCCCACCTGCGGGGCCGCAAGCCCCACACCGTCGGAAGCGTCGAGGGTTTCGAACATGTCGGCTATAAACGTCTTTAGTGTGGCGTCGGCTGCATCGACATCCTGGGCAACCTTACGCAATACGGGTTGTCCGTAAGTATAAATAGGTAATATCATCTCTTGGAATTCATGTAATCCTGAAGTATAATCGTTGCCGAAATCTCATCGACAAGACCTTTGTTCTCACGGCGTTCCTTCTTCCGCACGCCACCGTCGATCATGGCACGGTGGGCAAGCACGGACGTGAAACGCTCGTCGTAGTACACGATGGGGACGGCAGGGCAGGCTCTGCGCCAGCGGTTGACGAAGTTTTCCACCCTTGCCAAATTCTCCGACGGCCGGCCGTTGGGTTGCGTGGGCTTGCCGACAACGATTTGCTCGACTTCCTCCCGGGCCACATAACGTGTGAGAAAATCGAACAAATCCTTGGTCTCCACCGTAGTCAGTCCATTGGCAATGATCTGCAGCGGGTCGGTAACTGCCAGCCCGGTGCGTTTCTTGCCATAGTCTATGGAAAGAATGCGCGGCATGGAACGTAGCTGATAAGCTTTCCCTGGCGTTGGTCGCGCCGGTTATTTCTTGAACAACAACCAAGCGTCGCTCTTGGGATTGAACTTGCTGCCGCGGATGGCGTCGCGGCTCTGCACGGCGCTGACCTTGTCGGCATAGGTGGTGGCTACCACACGATACATGTTGATGCTCGAGTTGTAGACAATCTGGGCATCGTAGCCTCCCTGCTTGAGGGTGTTCTGCATGCCCTCGGCATTGGCCTTGAGCGAGAACGAGCCGACCACCACGCTGTATGCCTTCAGGCCGGGACCGCTCACTACGGTCACGTCCTCTGTGCGCACAGTGGCATTGTCTACATTGGTAACAGTGGTCTGGTCGGCCGACTTCTCCACGAGGGGCGTTACGACGGGAGTCGTCTCCTGGGCGGGAGCCTGTTCGCGGTTCTGCGCCTCTTGCGCCTGGGCCTTCTCCCAAACTTTCTTGTAAGCACTTTCCTGCGATTTACAACCGGTGAAAGCGAAGGCAACACAGAAGGCAGCACCCAAAACCAAATATTTCTTCATAACTTTGTTATAATATAAAAATGTTAGTAATGTCTCGTTAAAATCTTTCGGCCCATCGGTCTGCAGAACGCGTCTGCCCTGCAACACGCATGCACAAAATGCAGCCTTGTTTGCAAGCGAAAGGCATCCCGCCTCTTGCATCGGCGCACGGCAATCGTTCCTGATGCGGCAACAAAAGCTTTCGTTCCTTTAATTTGCGAAATTACAAAATAATCCATATACACAAGTGACTATGCTGCATAAAGTTTGTTAAATCAAAAAAATACCGTTCATTTAACAAAAAATATCGTTCGCAGAGCAGCGTTTTCGATGCGGAATGACTATATTTGCAGATACGAATGATAACCATTCGCAACTGACAATCATTTACCATTAAACGATACGCTTATGAAGACAATCGGTTACATTGGCGCTTTTTTGGGCGGCGCCATCGCAGGTGCAGCCTTAGGCCTGCTCCTGGCCCCGGAGAAGGGTGCCGACACCCGCACGAGAATTTCTGACGCTGTGGACGATTTCTGCAAGAAACACGACATCAAGCTCAACCGCAAGCAGACGGAAGACCTCGTCGACGACATTAAGGACGCTGTGGCAAACACAGCCGAATAACGCCTGCCGGTCCGGCGGATGCGCCAAAGGGCACAGGGCCGAGGCTGGCGGAAGCACATGCTCCCCACCCCTGTGCCGCTTGGCCTGTCCGCACCGACAACTATCTTTCAACCATTCACACTTTTCAAGACAAGTTATGTTTTCGAACGACAAGAACATCGAGACCATTGGCCAACTGGTGGAAACGCTGAAGCACTATGCCACGTTGCAGGGCGAGTATATGCGGCTCGACGTGGTAGAGAAGACCGTGCGCCTGCTGACGGCCATCACCATGACGGTCATCGTGTCGTTGCTCATCGTCCTGATGCTCATCTACCTGAGCTTTGCGGCAGCCTGCGCTCTTGAGCCATGGGTGGGCAAAGCCATGGGATTCCTTATCGTTGCCGGCGCATATCTTGTTTTGCTGTTGCTGTTTCTTGCCTTCCGCAAGCAGTGGATTGTGAAACCGCTGGTCAAGTTTTTGGCTTCCATACTTCTCAGCAAATAACCCTTCCGTACATAACCGTTACCATCCATGACACCCACATCCTATACCACCATCGAGGAAATACAGTTGCGCAAGGCCATGCTGCGAACCGAAATACAAAAGGACAGCAACAAATTGGGGAACGAATGGCGGTCGCTTTTCCAAAAACCCGAGGCTCTCAACGGAAAGGCTACCCCTGCAAAACGTTTCAACAGCATGCTGAATATGGGTTCCGGCATGCTGGATGCCATGATTTTGGGCTGGAAACTATACCGTAAATTCAAAAAATAAACTTCATCCTTGCCCGTGTTTCGGACATGCAGTCCGAACACAAGCGCAATACCGCGGCTTTTTATTTTCCCGGGCATCGTGACACCTCCCGAAGTTATCGCTGACGGGAGGTGAGGCCCCTTCATGCACCTTGGTTTCCGACCCAAGTGAAACCAAATGTATTAACAAGTTTTAAAACAATATTCAAACTTGTTAACAAAAGTTACATTCTGTCAAGTTTAAAGCTGTTTAGCTTGCAATTTCACAGGAATTTCGTAAATTTGCAACGTGTTTTTCATAGTATTAGATTTAAGGTTAACAAGGTTGGAGTACAGCGGTACTCCTTTTTTTGTGCCATGACCTGAAGGAAAAACGCATCGGCAACACCACAGGCGCATGGCCTACACCTCTATCACTTCGCCATCGCAGGCAAACCGGAACCCCTTCGGCAAACGGGCATTGGCTTCATCGTGCAGACCTATGCCGTGGGCCATGTGCGTGAAATAGACACGTTTTGCCCCCACCCTTCGCGAAAATCCGATGGCCTCGTCCACAAGCATGTGGCTATGATGCGGTTTTTCCCACCGCAAGGCGTTTACCACCAGGGTTGTCACGCCTTGCAGATAGGCCGTCTCCCCGTCGTCGATGGTCTTCATGTCCGTGATATAGGCGAAATCGCCAAAGCGGTATCCCGATATGGGCAGCTTGCCGTGCATCACCTCAAAAGGCATCACGTCGATGTCGCCGATACGCAAATGCTCATGGCTGCGGAGGGTGTGCAAGGCAATCTTGGGCACCCCCGGATAGAGGTTCGGTACAAAACAATAAGGGAAATTGTGCCTTACGGCTTCCGCCGCCGCTGGATCGGCATAGAGGTTTATGTCGCCGAACTTGCAGAAAGGGCGCAAGTCGTCGAGCCCGCCCACATGGTCGTAATGACTGTGGGTCAGCAGCACAGCATCAATGCGTCTGAAAGGCAACGGCAGGAGCTGCATGCGGATATCGGGGCCGCAATCGATGAGGATGCGCGTGTTTTCCGTTTCAAGCAGCGCAGCGGTACGGTAGCGCTTGTCGCGGGCATCGGCACTCGTGCAAGCCTTGCATTTACAGCCTATCACCGGGACACCGGTTGAGGTGCCCGTGCCAAGAAAAGTGAACCGCCTCATCATCAGACCACGTTCACTTCGGGATGCAGTTCGATGCCGAACCGTTGCCGCACGTCCGCCTGAATGGCTTGCATCAGCGCAACAATATCCTGTCCCTTGGCTCCGCCCCTGTTGACCAGCACCAAGGCCTGCTTGTCGTGCACCCCGGCCTTCCCCAGGCTCTTGCCTTTCCATCCGCACTGGTCAATCATCCATCCGGCGGGAATCTTATATTGTCCGTTGCCCGTCTCAAAGTAGCGCAGACCGGGTTCGGCGGCTATAAGGCGTTCGAAGGTCTGCCGGTCAACGACGGGATTCATGAAAAACGAACCGGCATTGCCCGTCACGGCAGGGTCAGGGAGTTTCTCACGGCGGATGGCCACAATCACCTCACGGAGTTGGGCAGCGGTCAACTGGTCGGCATCCATGCCCCGCCGGGCGATTTCGGACCGTATGTTGCCATAGTCAAGATTGGGCGTGAAGGTCTTCTGCAACCTGTAAGACACGGACAATATGACATACCTGTCTTTCCATTCGTTCTTGAACTTGCTCTGACGGTAGCTATAGCCACAAGCGTCAGCCTCGACAACCTTGCGTTTGCCGGTTTTCAGTTCCACGGCCTCCACATACGCAATGATGTCCTTGGCTTCCGCCCCGTATGCCCCGATGTTCTGCACGGCCGATGCTCCACATTCGCCGGGGATAAGGCTCAGGTTTTCCATTCCGTACCAGCCATGCGCCACGGCATAGGCCACGACATCATCGAAAGTGGTGCCCGCCCAACAGCGTATAACCACCTCGTCGGCACTCTCCCGCTCAACGCGAACGTCGAACCGTTTTTCGGGCGTGATCACAATGCCGGGGAAATCGCGCGTCAGGAGCAGGTTACTGCCGCCGCCGAGCAGCAGAAAAGGCGTCGACTGCAGCCTGGGGTCGAGGGCTATGGCCACAGCGTCGTCCGCATTTTGGTAGACCGCCAGCTCGGCACATTTCTGGTCGATGCCGAAAGTGTTGCGTTCCAAAAGCGATGCGTTTGAAAAAGTCTGCATGGTCAGCTATTGAATTTTACGAGTTTCCACTCTCCTTTAATCTTCCGGAACTTCAGTTCCACCTCGAGTCCGTTGGCTATGCCGCGGATAAGAAACAACTTGCGGTTGGTCTCCGTGTAACTCTGTCCGTAAATGATGTTATAGATGATGCCGCGCGGGATGAGCGCCGGCTTGAAGTCGGGCCACTGCTGGGGCATGATGACGCCCGTAATCTCGGAGAAGTCGTCCTCGGGATCGGTAGCCGTAAACTCCACCTCGTCGGCCATGCTCTTGACCTGAAAAGCCGAGTCGACGGCAAACTGGTGGTAGAATTTGAGGAAAGAGGCGTTCTTGTTCTGATAAAGCGGCTTGTAGTTCATGGAGGTCATCATCCATTCGCCGCTTATCCGGTCGAAGACAAACTGCTGAACGGTTCTTTTGCTGAAGAATATTTTCTCCACAATCACATGGCTTACAGAAGTGTCCTTGAGCAGATTTTTCTGCCGCTCGTTGTCAAACACAAGGGTGTAATAGCCTTGCCGCATGAAAAAATGCTCCATTTTCCATTGTTCCTTGGGCACGCTTTTTTCCAGCTTTCCATTGCGGTAAACCGGAAGCGGGAACTGTATGCGTTTCATCTGCAGCTTGCGGTTGGCAGCAAAGTTGAAGACAAAATCGTCGAACAGTTCGTCGGCAGCCTTCGGCATCGGCGTTTCGGCTATCAGGGTCTCTGCGGAATCGACAACCGACGTGTCGCCGACCATCGTGTCGGCTGCCACAGTGTCGGCCGATACGGGTTTCCGGTCGGAACATCCATAGGGTACGGCCAACATCAGCAAGAGTAAAAAGAAAACTACAAGTACTATTCCTTTTCTCATAAAATCAATCATAAACCGGGGCAAAATTACATATATTTTTTTTAATAGACCTGCATTTTCAAATAAAAAGTTAGTAACTTTGCAGACCGAACAAGGTAAACAAAAAAGACGATGTTAACAGACAAGATAGACGAACTTCTCAAGGAAGTGTCTGCGCTCTCGGCCAAAAATGCGGAGGACGTAGAACAGCTCAGGCTGAAATACCTGAGCAAAAAGGGTGAAATCAACGCTATCATTGCAGATTTCCGCAATGTGGCCAAAGACCAGAAGCGCGAGCTGGGCATCAAGATCAACGAGCTGAAAAAGGCCGCGACAGACAAAATCAACGCGCTGCGCGAGCAAGTGGAGACCACAGAAATCGGCACGGAAAGCATCGACCTTACCCGCACGGCCTATCCTGTTTCGCTGGGCACACGCCACCCGCTGACCCTTGTCCGCAACGAGATCATCGACATCTTCCAGCGCATGGGCTTCACGCTTTTCAACGGCCCGGAGATTGACGACGACAAGCATGTGTTCACCATGCTCAACTTTGCCGCCGACCACCCCGCCCGCGACATGCAGGACACGTTCTTCATCTCGCAGAACGCCAACGACGTGACAAAGAACGTGTTGCTCCGTTCGCACACCTCGGGCGACGAAGCCCACTACATGGAGAACCACGAGCCGCCCATCCGCGTGCTCTGCCCGGGCCGTGTGTACCGCAACGAGGCCATCTCGGCACGTGCCCACTGCTTCTTCCACCAGGTGGAGGGACTGTATGTGGACAAGGGGGTCAGCTTCACCGACCTGAAGCAGGTGCTGCTCACGTTTGCCCGCGAGATGTTCGGCGCCGACACCAAGATCCGCCTCCGCCCCAGCTTCTTTCCCTTCACCGAGCCCAGTGCAGAGATGGACATCTCGTGCACCATCTGCGGCGGCAAGGGCTGCAACTTCTGCAAGCACACCGGTTGGGTAGAGATTTTGGGTTGCGGCATGGTCGACCCGCACGACCTGGCCGCCTGCAACATCGACCCTGAGGTCTATACGGGTTACGCCTTCGGTATGGGCGTGGAGCGCATTGCCAACCTGAAATACGGTGTGAACGACCTCCGGCTCTTCTCGGAGAACGACACCCGTTTCCTCGAGGAGTTCCAAAGCGCATACTAACCTGCCCCCGTGCCCCGCTGCAACACCGGCGGACCAGCCAGCAGACCAGCCGCACGCATGGCCGGCAGGCCAACGATGCGGCAACCATCAGCAAGACATATCCTTCGCTATACGCAGAAAGGGCGCAACACGACGTTGCGCCCTTTCTGCGTATAGGGTAACGGTTGGCGGCCGGTTCACGGCAACCGACGGCCGCCTCCCTGCGTCTATTTCAGCAAGTCGGGCCGCAAACGCCTGGTGCGTTCCATGGCCTGGTCCATCTCCCACTGCTTGATTTTTGCCTCGTTGCCCGACAACAGGATGTCGGGAACCCGCCATCCCTTGTACTCGGCCGGACGCGTGTAGATGGGTGCGGCCAGCAAGTCGTCCTGAAAACAGTCGGACAAGGCGCTCTGTTCGTCGCTGATGGCGCCCGGCACCAACCTCACTACGGCATCGGTTATGCAGGCGGCAGCCAGTTCGCCGCCGGTCAGCACATAGTCGCCCACGCTGATCTCGCGGGTGATAAGGTGCTCCCTGATGCGCTGGTCGATACCTTTGTAGTGTCCGCACAGGATGATAAGGTTCTGCTGCAGACTCATCTCGTTGGCAATCTTCTGGTCGAACCGCTCGCCGTCGGGGGTGACGTATATCACATCGTCGTAGTCGCGCTCGGCCTTCAGGGCACTGATGGCATTGTCGATGGGTTCGCACTGCATCACCATGCCGGCAAAACCGCCATACGGATAGTCGTCCACACGGCGCCACTTGTCGTTCGTGTAGTCGCGCAGGTTGTGCAGGTGTATTTCGGCCAGCCCTTTTTTCTGGGCACGGGCCAAGATGCTCTCGTTAACAAAGCCCTCCAGCATTTCGGGCAAAACGGTAATTATGTCTATTCTCATATTGCTTGCAAAGTTACAAAAAAATATGCAATGCGAAAAAACGAGCCGATGCACAATCGTCTCCCGACTGTTTATTCGGCGCCCTGCCCCTCGGGTTGCGCAAACCGCTCCACAAACTCATCCTCCGTGATGACGGGTATATTGAGCTGGCGGGCCTTTTGGTTCTTGCTGCTGACTGATGCCGCATCGTTGTTGATGAGGAACGATGTGGACTTGCTTACCGACCCGGTTACCTTGCCACCCTGCGCCTCGATATACGCCTTCAGCTGACTGCGGTTCTTGTAATGGTGCACATCGCCGGTCACGACAAACGTCAGCCCCTTGCACCGGTCGCCGGTTGCCGCTGCCGCGCTCTGCTCCACGTCGAGCACGTCGAGCAGCTGCCGCACCACCGCACGGTGTTCTTCGTGCGCGAACCATGCCACGAACGACCCGGCCTTTTCGGGCCCTATGCCCGGTATCGTGGCCAGCACCTCTTCGGCCTTGGGCGCAAAGAGACTGTCCGTCGGCGCGTTTCCTTCGGCCAGCGCTATCAGGTCGGCCAGCGGGTAGGCCGACAGCAGGCGGCTGCACACATCCTGTCCGCACAGGGGTATCGACAGGGCATAGAGCAGCCGGCGGGCCTCCACACGGCGGGCACGCTCCACCGACTGTCTGATGTTGGCCGCCGACTTGGTCCCGAAGCCTTCGAGGGCGGCTATCTCTGCGGTATGGTCGGGCAGACGGAAGATGTCGGCAAAGTTGCGTATCCAGCCCATATTGACGAATTTCTGCAGCGTCTGCTCCGAAATGCCGTCCACATTCACGCCTTGCTTCGACACAAACCGCGCAAACTTTTTCAGTTGCTTGGCCGGACAGGCGGCGTTGGTGCAGTGGAGGGTCTTGGTGCCGCTGGCCGCGCTCACATCCACCCTTGTGGCCGCACCGCACACCGGGCATTCGCCGGGCACACGGAAACTACCTACGGGCTGCGTCACCCTGATGACCTTCGGAATGATTTTGTTGGCCTTGATCACCTCCAGTTCGGTGCCCTTGTCGCCTATCCCCAGCCGCTCGCACTCGCTGATGTTGCACAGCGACGCCCGCTTCACCGTGGTGCCCTCAAGCTCCACGGGACCAAAAACGGCCACAGGCGATATGGTGGACGCCGCACAGCTCCATTCTATGTGGTCGAGCTTGGTACAGGCACTGGTGTCGGCCCACTTGAAGGCGTAGCCGGCCCGCGTGGCATGGTGGCCCGTGACCGACCCCGTGGCGGCATACGCCACATCGTCGTAGGCCACGACCAGTCCGTCGACCGGATAGGGGTTCTCGCGCTTGGTCACCTTCTCCGTCCACCGGTCTATCACCTTATTTATATTGTCGAGCGTGGGCGTATCGACCCGCTCGTGCTCCACGCAGCCCAGCCCCACGCTCTGCAGCCAATCCATGCGTGCGCCCCAGCTGCCGAGGTCGTGGTCGGTATGCACCAGGGTGAAGGGTATCCAGCGTATGTGGCGCAGCGCCACCTCGTGCGGGTCTTTCAGGGTCAGCGACCCCGAGGCCAAGTTGCGTGGGTTGGCATACTCCTCGTCGCTCTCGAGGTTGAACCGTTCGAAATCGTCGTACGAGATGACGGCCTCGCCGCGCACCACCACATGGCCCCTGTCGCCGATGGTGGCCGGTATGCCGCCGATGGCCGGTGCCAAGTGGGTAATGTTGGTACCGATATGGCCGTCGCCGCGCGTCACCACCTTGGTCAGCCGCCCGTCGTCGTAGGTCACCACCAGCGTCAGTCCGTCCAACTTCCACGAGAGCCACACGGGGCGTCCCTCGGCCCACTTCACCAGGTCGGCGGGTTGTTTGGTTTTGGCCAGCGACAGTGCCGAAAACTCGTGTTCCTCCTTCTTTCCGGCCGTACGGTCGGCCGACACCTGCTGGGTGGGCGACCCGGGCAGCACCGTGCCCGACTGCTGCTCCATCTGTTTCAGCCGGTCGAACTTGGCATCCCATTCGTAGTCGGTCATAAGTTCGCCACGACCATTGTAATAAGCGTCGGAAGCAAGGTTCAGCTCATCGACGAGGCGTTTCATCTGCTCTGTAATGTCCATATTCATGATGTATAGATGCTGCGTCGGCGTATGGTTGTTTCCAACGCAGCCACAAACTTACAAAATTTCTTTGGAATAACCGCCAACCGCAGGGAGATTGTTCGTGCGGAAACATCTGCCCACCGGGACCAGCCATACAGCCTTTGCCACAACAACAATCCCGAAGGTTTGCAGATCTTGGGGTCTTGCGTTTTCCTATTTAGCGACACTACTGCTGGTTCTGCATTTACCCCCGCCCTCGGCGGTGGACAAAGAACAAGACCGGGGGCACATCACCATGCGGAGATCAGACTGTGGAAACAATATGACAACCGACCGCCGGAAAACGGCCGTATTTGCAACGCCGGGACAACCGGGCTGCAAATACGCGAAAAACGGATGTTTTTACAACCACCTGACTACCACCACGTTATACAAGAACAACAGTTTTCTTCCCCCACCCCGCCTTCGCAGCCACTGCGATAGGTATGCTATGGCGTGGCGACAGATACCGAACCGCAGGGCGTAAGGGCACCAACGGCCCTACGGAACATGCGGAATGCCGGTGCCGTTGGGCATCTATGGCAATCGAACAGAGCCGAAACCGGCCTACCGAAGCCCGACAAGGGCATGGCGACAGGGCTTTTGGCCGCTCCGCAGACGCTGCAAGCGGCGTGTCGCAGCATGCCGTTTTTTCAGAACTGTCTTTACAAATGCAGCTATCCCACCCATCTAAGTCCAAACGGATACAACCGAGCAGTCTGGCCGACCGCTCCGCCTTTTTCGGCGCGGCAGCGCATGGCCGGCAGTATATTTCCGACGGTTTTCCTTTTCCACTCCTGCCTTTTTGCTTAACTTTGCGGACACAACGCAAGATTATTCGAGCATGAACATCATTGTAAGCCAAGAAATCGAGCAAGCGTGCCCCTGTTTCGTGGGGGCGTGCATAGAGGCCACCGTGAAGAACACGCCCTACTGCGCCCCCCTGTGGGACGAGATTGAGGCGCTGGGCAACCGCTACCGCCAGTTTCTGACCACCGACACCGTGAAGGAACTGCCCGGCATAGCCGCCACACGCCGCGTGTACCGCGCCTGCGGCAAGGACCCCTCACGCTACCGTCCGGCTGCCGAGGCGCTTATCCGCCGTCAGCTGCAGGGCAAAGCCCTTTACCAGATCGACACGCTGGTCGACCTCATCAACCTGGGCAGCATGGCCTACGGCTACAGCATCGGCGGCTTCGACGCCGACAAGTTCGAGGGCGACACGCTGACGCTCGGCATAGGCCGCGAGGGCGAGCCCTACGAAGGCATCGGGCGAGGCATGATCAACATTGCCGGACTGCCGGTCTACCGCGACGCCAAGGGCGGCGTGGGCACCCCCACTTCCGACAACGAACGCACCAAGATAACCGTCGGCACCACCCGTCTGGCAGTGCTCATAAACGGCTACGACGGCGATGAGCACCATGTGCGCGAGAACGCCGAGTACATACAGCAGCTGCTGCGCAAGTATGCGCAAAGCGACGGCGGCACCTACAGCCTGTACAGATAGCCGTTGCAACACAAACGTTTCATCCATCCCGTAATTTACATCCACACATGATAATAGGAATAGACGTGGGCATCAGCACCACTAAGATTGTGGGCATCGACAAAGACGGCGAAGTCGTCTCGCCCATACGCATCAAGGCCACCGACCCCGTGACGTCGCTCTACGGCGCCTTCGGAAAGTATCTCTACGACAACCGCATCCGACTGGAGGACATCGAGCACGTCATGATCACGGGCGTAGGGTCGGCCTACATCAACGCCCCCATCTACGGACTGCCCACCGACAAGGCCGAGGAATTCATGGCCGACGGCCTCGGCGCACGCTACGAGACCGGGCTCAACCGCATGCTGGTGGTGTCGATGGGTACCGGCACCAGCCTCGTGCAGTGCGACGGCGACGATATCCGCCACATCGGCGGCATTGGCCTGGGCGGCGGCACCCTCATGGGCCTGAGCCGCATCATGCTGCAGACCGACGACATCAAGCAAGTGGTGGGACTGGCCAACGAGGGCAACCTGGCCAACATCGATGTGCAGATAGGCGACATCAGCCCCGACCCGCTGCCCGGACTGCCGAAGGACGTGACCGCATCGCTATTCGGCAACGCCAAGAGCAACGCCACACGCGAAGACACCGCCCTCGGCATCATCACCACCGTGCTGCAAACCATCGGTTCGAGCTGCATACTGGCTTCGCTCAACTCGGGCATACGCAAGTATGTGCTCATCGGCAACCTCACACTGCTGCCCCAGTGCCAACGGGTGTTCCCGGCCATGGAAAAGCTCTACAACGTGCGTTTCATCATTCCCAAATATTCGGAATACTGCACAGCCATCGGCGCGGCACTGAGCTACCGCATGAAGCAACAAGCATAGGGAAACCTGAAAAAACAAATACACACATATTTCACTGACATGAACTTAAGGACTATCGGAATGGCGGCTCTGGCACTCGCCTCCACAGCGGCACATGCACAAGGCACGGCGGCCGACTACAAACGTGCCTACGGACTCTACGACAAGTTCCAGCAGAAGAACGTGACCCACTGGGCACACGGCGTAGAATGGAACGACTCCTCGTCCACACTGCACTACTACATCGACACACAAGATGGAAGACAATATATAACATACGATGTAGCGTCGGGCACAACCAAGTCGTACGCCTCCGAAAAGGAGATGAACGATGCACTGGGCACCGGCGAGCGGCGCGGCCCCAGGGGACAACGGCACGGCAGCGACCCCTTCCGCCATCCGCAACGCCACTGGATGGAGACCGACGACGAGCAGGACCAGCGCGTGGTAACATCGCCCGACGGCAAACTCGACGCCTGGATCGAAAGCCACAACGTGTATGTGCACGAAGCGGGCAAGCCCTTCGCCGAGAAGCGCGCCCTCACGCAGGACGGCACCATCGGCCGCTACTACAGCTCGAACATCTACTGGAGCCCCGACTCGCGCAAAATCTTCGTTTGCAAGCGCAACCCGATAGAGAAACGCTACGTCTACTATGTGGAGTCGTCGCCGGCCGACCAGGAACAGCCCATCCTCCACAAGCAGGAATATGCCAAGCCGGGCGACGAACTGGCCCAACACTGGCCCGTAATCATCTCCATCGACCTGCCCAACGGGGCCGACACGGCCAGCAACCGCAAAGGCAGCCTGCTCGACGGCATGATCGTGAAGACGGTTGCGGCCGACGCACACGCCGTGGAGAACCAGTACAGTTTGGAATGGTTCCAGTGGACACCCGATAGCCGTGAGGTTACCATGGAGTACAACCGGCGTGGGCACCAGCTCTACCAGATGCTGGCCATGGACGCCGCAACAGGCAGCCTGAGGACCGTGGTGGAGGAACGTTCCAACACGTTCGTGAACTATCCGCGCCTTTGGCGCCAGTTCGTGAACGACGGCAAGCAGCTGCTCTGGACATCCGAGCGCGACAACTGGAACCACATCTACCTCTACGACGTGCAGCCCGACAAGAAAGGACGCACCGCAAAACCGCGCCAGATCACCAAAGGCGAATGGGTGGTGCGCAAGGTGGAAAGCGTGGACGAGCAGAACCGTATCATCTATTTCACGGCATCGGGCGTGAACAAGGACGAGGACCCGTACCTCATACATTATTACAAAATAGGCTTCGACGGCAAGAACATGACTTGCCTCACCCCGCAGGAAGGCAACCATTCGGCCGTGTTCTCGCACGACTACAAGTATCTGGTAGACACCTACAGCAAGGCCGACACGCCGCCGGTGACCGAGCTGCGCAGTGCTGAGGACGGACGCCTGATAAAGACGTTGGAGACTGCCGACATCTCGAAACTGAAAGCCAACGGATGGGTGGCCCCCGAGGTGTTCAAGGCCAAAGGGCGCGACGGCCAGACCGATATGTGGGGCATCATACAACGCCCCACCAACTTCGACCCCTCGAAGAAATACCCCGTCATCGAGTACATCTACGCCGGCCCCGGCGATGCCTACACGCCGAAGAGTTTCAGTTCCTACAACTGGAGCATGACAGCCTTGGCCGAACTGGGCTTCATCGTGGTGCAGCTCGATGCCATGGGCACCAGTTACCGGGGCAAGAAGTTTGAAGAGGTATGCTACAAGAACCTGAAGGATGCCGGGTTCCCCGATCGCGAGCTGTGGATCAAGGCCGCGGCGGCCAAGTACCCCTACATGGATGCCGACAACGTGGGTATCTTCGGAGCATCGGCCGGCGGCCAGGAGTCGACAACGGCTGTCCTGCTGCACGGCGATTTCTACAAGGCAGCGTACAGCTCGTGCGGATGCCACGACAATCGCATGGACAAGATCTGGTGGAACGAGCAGTGGATGGGATGGCCCGTCGACTCAAGCTATGTGGAATGTAGCAACGTCTACAACGCACACAAACTGGAACGCCCGTTGATGCTCGTTGTGGGCGAGCTCGACGACAACGTAGATCCGTCGAGCACCTTCCAGGTGGTCAACGCCCTGGAAAAGGCCGGCAAGGACTTCGAACTCGTGGTGCTGCCGGGAGTGCATCACACCATGGGCGAACAGTTCGGCGAACACAAACGCTACGATTTCTTCGTGAAGAACCTGCTGCACGTCAATCCGCCCAAGTGGTCGGAGGTGAAATGACACACTACCCCACACCCCAATAACTCATCAAGGCTGAAGCCCCGTCTGCGGGCCTCAGCCTTTTTTAATGTATGGCCTGCACAGGGAAGGCACAAAACTGATGACGCTTTTTGCGGCCGAACAGCCAGAGGGCAGTGTTGCCCGTCACGACTGGCGAAGGGCCAACACGTAGAGATAGTCGGAGAGCCGGTTGAGATAGGCCAGCAAAGAGCCGGCCACAGGTTCGGACTTGGCCAGTGCCACCATGCGGCGTTCGCAGGTGCGGGCCTTGGCACGGGCCATATGCAGGGCGGCTTCGGCGAGATTGCTGCCCGGAAGCACAAAGGCGAAAGGCCCGGCCGACCGGCACCAATGGTCAATCTCGCTTTCCATCTTTGCCAGGGCATCGGCCATGCACTTTTCCCCGGCAGCCGACATTTGGCCGGAGGACTTGGCCACCCAGCCCATCACGGCCATGAGTTGCTGCTGCAAGGCAGTGTACGGCTCCGCCTGCCCGCTGGCCGCCTTGCAGAGGCCGAGACAGGCCGACAGTTCGTCGAGCTCGCCGTTGAGCTCAATGCGCAGGTTGTCTTTGTCGACACGCGTTCCGTCGCCGAGCGACGTGACACCCGTGTCACCTTTCTGGGTTGTGATGGACTTCATGATTTTTTTGCCAATAATACATATATGATAACAGGGGCGCCGACAAGCGGGGTCACGGCATTGAGCGGCAGCACCATCGACTCGCCTAGCACTGTGGTCAGCACATTGCACAATAACGCCACGGCCTGCCCCGCAAGAACGGTGGTCGCGAGTAGCAGCCGATGGTCAGCCGTGCGCACCAGCAAGCGCGCTATATGGGGCACGGCAAGCGCAATGAAAGCTATGGGGCCGCAAAAGGCCGTCACGACAGCCGTGAGCAAACCGGTAAGCAGCAAGAGTTTGCGGCGCAACGCCTTGACATTGAAGCCGAGGTTCTCGGCATAACGCTCGCCGAGAAGCAACGCGTTGAGCGGTTTCACCAGCAGGAAGGCAGCGCCGGTAGCCAACAGGGTGACCGGTGCGAAGACGGGCATCTGTTCCATCGACACGTTGCCGAAGTTGCCCATGCCCCAAACGGCAAAGCTCTTCACGCCCTGCTCGGTGGCAAAGAAATTGAGCAGCGTGATGGCACTCGATGCCAGATAGCCCACCATGATGCCCACCACCATGAGCACCACAGGGCTATGCACCCATCGGCTCAATGCAAATAGAAAGGCCGTCACGGCAACCGCACCCGCAAAGGCTGCCGCCACCGACGACAGGTAGCCCAAAGCCACGGGCAAACTGGCCACGGGAGCCAACATGAGCAGTGCCACGGCCAACGATGCCCCGCCGGTAACGCCAAAGATATCGGGGGCGGCCAACGGATTGCCAAAGGTGGTCTGGAGCAGCAGTCCGCTGGCCGCCAGGGCTCCTCCGGCCAGCCAAGCCGTCATGGCCTGCGGCAGACGCACCTGTAAAACGATGAAACGCCGGCCCGCACTCCCCTCGCCTCCGAGCAAGATGTGCGCCACCTCATCTACAGGAATATGCACACTGCCACGCACAAGGCTGGTGATAAACAGAACCACTATCAAGGCCACCAGCACGGTAATGGCGGCCGCGGGTCTCGCTGCGCGGTTGTAGGTTGTCGTGTTCACAGGGGTTGGCATGGCAGTTTTTTATAATATCGCAGTGCCCCCAACGGGGCTTGGGGATGAGCCAACAGGATGATCTCGCGAAGCAGATAGTCGGGACGGAAGCTCACTTCTTCGAAATAGGGTACAACTGAAGCGTTGCACTCGTAAATGTTGCCCGTCTGAAAGGCATTCAGAGCCTTGTAACCGTGGAACTCGCGCAACAAGTCGGCACGGTTCAGCATGCGTTGCCCATTGAACTGAAACGCCCACACATCGGCCTTCCCGGCTTTGTCAAGCACCTGCTCGAAGGACAACGGCAGACTGCCCAAGTGGTTATCGGCAGCAAAAGCGTAAGGACTGTTGGCATCGGAAAGGATGGCTCCCATAGAGTTCTTGCCTCCAGGCACATACCACACGGCACCCGTCATGCGCTGCGTAAGGATACTGCGCCCCTTGGGAAGACGGGCGGCGTATGCCTTCAGCGCACCATAGGCGGAGTCGACCACATGGAACAGCGAGTCGGCACGGGCAGCCTGACCGAACAGGCGACCGTAATAGCGCATCCACTCGGCACGTCCCAAGGCCGACGTCTCCATATAGTCGGCAGCAAAGACCAGAGGAATCCCCATCTTTTCGAGCTGTCCATAGCTGGCTCCCTCAAACGGAGAGAGAATGACAGCATCGGGATTGAGGCTCGCTATCCGCTCCACATCGGGGTTCATGGCATCGCCGCAGTCGGCTATGCGCCCCTCTTTCACACGGCGTTGTATGTCGGGAATGTGGATGTACTGCGCGTCGCACACTCCCACGATGCAGTCTGCCAACCCCAGATATTCGAGCAACTGGCAATGGGCCGTGGTGAAGACCACCACCCTGCGGAGGCAAGGCAACGCGTTCTTGTCTGCCGTCTTGCCCAAGACGAAGCTTTGGAGCGTCTGCCCTGCATGCCAGGGGTCTTTCACGGAAACGCTGGTCGAGGTTCCCCGATCGACCAACGTAAGCAAATCGGAGTAGCCCAGGACCAGCGTGTCGCCCTGCGGGCTGCTGCCGTCTGTGCGGGAACCGCACGCGCAGAGCAGCAGCACGCAGACAAAAACAGTAACAATGCTACGCATCTTAGTTCAGGAACACGATAGCGTGGGGGTTGGCACCGTACGACGAGAACTTAGTCGTGTAGTTGCCTTGGTTGTCGAACACATAGACCGTTCCGTCGCTGGTGTAGTCGGCAGCCGATGTTGCCACATAGACCTTCTTGTTGAACGGGTTGACGCTGATGCTGTAGACATTGGCCGTGGCCAGCTCGGTGGGCTGGTTCTTGAAGAAAGAAGCGTCGACCTGGCCAGTCTTCACGTTGTATGTGCCAAGCGTGGTCGTCGTGACAAAGGTGGTCCAATCGGTCACGCTGTAGGCGGTATAGATGACATCCTCGCCCACGCCGATGGAAGAGGCGTGGCCCAATGCGGTGTATGTGCCGGCAACAGGGTCGTATACACCCCACGGATTATCGTACATGGCACCGTATCCCGTAACGTAGATTTTGCCGTTATTCTTGTAGACCTTTGCGGGGTCCTGCATGACCGTCACATAGCTGACGGTCTTGAAGTCGGCGTTGACGATGGCCAGCCGGTTGTCGTTGTAGTTGGTGCCCTGCAGGGTTACATAGAGCTTGCCGTCCTGCTCGACCACGTCTTCGGGGCGGTCGCCCACGCGCAGCGAGTCGACATAGACCAGCTTGTCGCCCTGAATGCGCAGGCGGCTGACGTAACCGCCATACGACGTGGCATAGACTATGCCGTTCTCCTCGTCCACCGAACGCACTTGCCCGAGGTTCTTGTACGGCTCAAAGCTGACGCGGCTCTTCTCCACTCCATAGCCATCGAGCAACGTCACATAGTTGCTCACATTGACAGCCACCACAATGCGGTTGTTGTCCACGGTGATGATGTCATTGCCGGTGTCGCCGAGTGTGCTGTCGTTCTGGGCCAGGAACAGGTCGGAAGGGTTGACCACTCCGGTAGACCAGTCGAAATAAATCAGGTTGGAGTTGTTGTGACCCATGGTTCCCTCGTTGAGAATGAAGGCGCGTGCCGGCGTGGCAAACTCCACCTTTCCGTCACCTTTCGGATTCCACTCGTTGTCGTCGTCGCAAGCAGTGAACGCAAAACTGGTTGCAAGCACGGCTGCCGCAAGATAAATTTTTCTAAGTTTCATAATTTCAATGATTATAATTGTGAATAATAAGTCGTGAACCTGTATGCCGCCCTTACAGGCAGACTGAAGCCGACACGGCATACTGCCGGCCGGGCATGGGATAATACTGTATGACGGAATACTGCTTGTCGGTCAGGTTGGTTACCTTTCCGCTCAGCGACAAGCGCACCTTTCCGACGGTGATCTCGCGCGACACATTGACGCTGTGCTCCCAATAGGCCGGCATGCGGTACTCGGGCTTGTTCTGGCCGAGGCTGTAACGGCTGCCCTGCATCAGCACTGTGTAGCCGAGGGTGAACCACGGCGTTGTTACGGCCAGTGCCCCGCTGCCGCTCCACCGGGGCGTATAAGGCAGCTGGTTGCCGTACGACTGGTAAGTGGCATTGGTCTTGTCGACCGCATGTTGCCATGTGGCCGTAAGATTTCCGTTGACGCTCCATGCCCGCGCCAGGTCCCCCTGTGCCCCCAGTGTCATGTCGGCGCCAAGTATCTCCACCTTTCCGTAGTTGGCCATCCGCCACACATAGGTGCTCGGGAACGCCACAATCTTGTCGGTCACATCGTGGTAATAGGCATCGGCGGTAAGTGCGAGCCACCGCAGCCATGTGGCCCGGGTGCTCCAGGTCATGCCCAGGCTCCACTGCCGGGTTTTCTCGGGCCGGAGGTGGATGTTGCCCAGCCGGCGGTAGTACAGGTCGTTGAACGTGGGCACCCGAAAGGCATGCTTATACATGGCCCGTATATAAAGAGGTGTGGAGGCCAGCAGCCGGTAGCTCACGGCCAACGACGGGGTGAGCCGGTGCTTGTCGGCAGGCTTGTCGCCCACGGCCACCTGCTCGGCCGCGTAGGTGTAAGCCAGGTTGCCGTCGATTTTGAAGCCGTGCCACTGTCCCTTCATTGCCAGGGCGGTGACGGATGTCCAGCGCGAAGGCTGCGGCACATCGTAGTTGACATTGACGTAGACATTGTTGTTCAGCCGGTTGTAGGCCACGTCCTGTGCCACGGCAAACTGTATGTTCCGGCTGGCCCACCACCCCAGCGTGGCCGAGGCATAGCCCTCGTCCTGCCGGTCGATGTCGGTCCGTACCCCATCGGGATATTCGGACCCCCAGTCGCGGTAGCGGTTCCATGTGTGCGTGTATTTCAGCCGTGTCTGCAGCCGCAGCCGTTTCGCGAGGCGGCGGCCGTAAGCCGCCTGCACAAAAAAGTCTTCGTCCCACATACGTTCTTCCGACGGGTCGGCATAGAGTATGACCACGCCGGGCAGTCCCCTTTGCGAGCGGTACCAATAGACCTTCATGTCCAGCTGGCTGCTGTCGGCAAACGCGTGGTAGGCATTGGCCTCGGCTTGCCAAGCCGTAATGTCGGAGTTGTACCGGCGGCAACGCGACGTGGTGTGCCCGTTGACAAGCGTATAGGGATAGATGCCGTCGGCGCGCGTCATCTTGGCCGACAGCGAAATGACCGTACGCGCGGACGGTTTCGCCCACCAGCGCAGCGAGGGCGACACCAAGCCAAACGAGCCTGCGCTGACGCCAAGGCGCAACGACTGCCGCTGCCCGTCGGCGAAACGGGGACGTTCGGTGACCAGCGAAAGCACGCTGGCCGAGGTGTATTGCAGGGCCGAGCTCATCAGCGGGCCGCTATTGCCCACCGACAGGCTGACGGTCTGAAGATTGTCGGTGCCGTAACGGCCTATGTCTATCTGTCCGGCCTGCGTGTTGCTCAGCGCAACGCCGTCGTAGACCACGGCCGTGTGCTGGGCGCCAAGACTGTGCACGGACACCGTCTTCATGCCTCCTATGCCCCCGTAATCCTTTACGCTGACACCAGCAAAATGCTTCACGGCATCGGCCACCTGTACGATGCCGAGCTGCTGCAAGCGGGCTCCGCTCACCGTCTGTGTGGAATGGGTGCCGCTCAGACCGGAACTGATGGCAACGGCCGTCACTTCCACCCCGCCGAGCGAGATGGAATCGGTCTGCGCACACGCCGCCACAGGGCACAGCATGAGCACGAACGTTTCAAAAAGTTGTTTTCGCATTCTTCCTCGAGAATTGAAAATCATCGTCTATGGCAACGGCAGGTCTTCTGGCTCGCGACCATCCGCACGCCTTCCCGGTTGTGTCGGGCGACAGGTTATCGGCAGAAGCCATAAGGCCTCTGCCCGTCGTCCGGCCATTCACCAGTGGCACGATTGTGCGGATGAAGAATGTCGCTTACAGCAGCGGGACTGCCCAGGACTCACACCTGGTTCCCTTTTCATCTCCTCGCGGAGAACCGATTGCTTGCTAAGTTGGGTACAAAGGTACGAAAAAAGATCGGCGCAGCACCTGCCGGGCACCACTATTTTTTCCGGGCAGTTCTATCAAACAGATTGGCAAAAGATAGCGATTTGCACCGAATAAGACAAGTTTTTGTTGTACCTTTGCGACATATTCCGTTGAACCTTTTCTTATGTTACCATACAACAATAAGAACATTGTTTCGATATTCGATTTGTCTTATACGGAAATCTGCGACAAACTCTCCATTAATCCGATAACAGCAAAATCCAAATACTTTGTCCTGACGAAAACGCCACACGGAACGACGGCAAGAAATACGGCTATTGGTTCAACGCTAAATATATAAAGAAATCCGGTTGCAAAGCTGCAAACCACAGTGGTGCCACACCTGCCGTGCGCCACTGTGTTTTGGGGCGGTTTCACGTTTCGTAGACAGGCCATTTGCGATAGACCATCTATCGCACTGCGAAACGATACTTATCGCACCGCGATTCGATACCTATCGCAATGCGAAACGATAGCTATCGCGATGCCATAGGTATGCTATCGCTGCGGCCCCGGAAAACCATCGGCGACCAATGGCGGGAACAAGCCCCGTCAGCCGGTCGCCTGTGCGTCACTGCAACTGGCCGCAGAACTCCTCGCCCAGGCGGAAACCTTCCTCATAAAGGCGTTCCAGCTTCAGCACATCTTTCTCTATGCGGCCCACCTCCAGTGGATTCTTGGGGCGGATAACGGCAATCGTTCCGGCCCGTTCCATGTCTTCCACCATCTGCAGCTGCCTGTTGTATGCCTCGATGCGGTGGCTCAGCACCACCCGCAGACGGGGATAATTGCGGTAGATGAAGCGCGGGATCTTGCGGTCGTGACCCGTCTCGCGGTAACCATAGTTGCGCGTCGTGATCACCACGTTGAACGCATGGCCCGTGGCCTGCGCGCGCCTTACGGGTATGGAGTCGACAATGCCGCCGTCGAGCAGGGGCACGCCGTCCACCTGCACAATCTTGCTCACATAAGGCAACGAGCTCGAAGCGCGCACGATGTCGATGGCGCGCTGGCGGTCGGCGGTTTCTGACAGGTATTCGGCACGGCCCGTCAGGCAGTTGGTGGCCACCATCTCGAAGCCTTCCGCATGGCGGAAAAACTCGTCGTAGTCGAAGGGGATAAGCTCGTTGGGGAAACGGTCGTACAGCAGTTTCTGGTCGAAGATGCATCCTTGCGTCACCAGATGGCGCAGGCCGATGTAGTTGTATTTCGGCAGGAAATCGATGTTGGACAGACGCGCCCGCCGCGGTTGCCGCGAAATGTAGCTCATGCCGTTGCACGCACCGGCCGAGACGGCCACCACATAACGGAAGTATAGGTCATGCTTCATGAAAGCATCGAGCACACCGCTGGTAAACACGCCACGCATGCCTCCGCCTTCCAACACCAAGCCCGTATTTCTGTCAATATGCATAGAATGCCATAATTTTACTTGCAAAGTTACGCATTTCTACCAAACTTTTTTATAACTTTGCAACATAAAACGTAAAAAATACCGTTTATGTTTAGCAAAGAAACCTACGTTAGCCGCCGCGCTGAGCTGAAGAAGCTCGTAAAGAGCGGCATCATCGTACTGTTCGGAAACAACAGTTCGCCTGCCAATTTCCCCAATAACGGTTATTATCCGTTCCGTCAGGACTCTTCTTTCCTGTACTATTTCGGACAGAACCGCGACGGTCTGATAGGTGTGATTGACATTGACAACGATACCGAAGCCCTTATCGGCGACGACATATCCATCGACGACATCGTGTGGTACGGGTCGGTCGACAGTGTGCACGACATGGCCCAGCAGGTGGGCGTCACCAGTTCGGCACCCATGAAGACACTGAAGACCATCTGCAACGACGCCCTGAGGCAGAAGCGCAAAATACATTTCCTGCCCCCCTACCGCGCGGACATCAAGATCCAGATATTCGACCTGCTGGGCATACACCCCAACCAGCAGAAGGAAAGCGCCAGCATGGAGCTTATACAAGCCGTCGTGAAGATGCGCTCCACCAAGACCGACGAGGAGATTGAAGAGCTGGAACGCGCCGCCGTCATCGGCTACAAGATGCACACCACGGCCATGAAGATGTGCCGTCCGGGCATCACCGAAAAGGAGATAGCCGGCACGCTCGACGGCATAGCCAATTCGTTCGGCGCCATGGTGAGCTTCCCGACCATCCTCTCACAGCACGGCGAAATCCAGCACGGCGCGCCTTCCACGGCTCCGCTGGAGGCCGGCAAGCTGATGCTCTGCGACGCCGGCGCCGAGACACTCAACAACTACTGCTCCGACAACACGCGCACCACGCCTGTCAGCGGACATTACGACCAGCGCCAGCTGGAAATCTATTCCATCGTGGAGGCATGCCACGACTATGCGCTCTCCGTGGCCAAGCCCGGCGTGAAATGGTGGGACGTGCATTTCGGGGTGTGCCGCCTGATGACCGAGAAACTGAAGGAGCTGGGCCTGATGAAGGGTGACACCGACGAGGCCGTGGCCGCCGGCGCACACGCCATGTTCATGGTTCACGGCCTGGGCCACATGATGGGCATGGACGTGCACGACATGGAGAACCTCGACCAGATCAACGTGGGCTTCGACGAGGAGGTGCGCCCCAACCTCGAGCAGTTCGGCACCAACTGTCTGCGCATGGGCCGCCGCCTGCAGAAGGGATTCGTGGTCACCGACGAGCCGGGCATCTATTTCATCCCTGCCCTCATCGACGACTGGAAAGCAAGCGGCCACTGCAAGGAGTTCATCAACTTCGACAAGCTGGAGACCTACAAGGACTTTGGCGGCATACGCATCGAGGACGACCTGCTCATCACCGACGACGGCTGCCGCTTCATCGGCAAGGACCGCATCCCCTACCATCCGAAGGATGTGGAGGCTTTCATCGCCAACAACTAACGGCACAAAGAACATCAACAACAACGTTTAATAGAAAATGAGAAAATTCATTCTGGCAGCAATGGCCGCCACGCTGACCCTCGGCGCAGGGGCAGCCGAAAAGAAAGACAGCGTCAACTCCAACGCCCCGGTCTTCACCACCATCAAGGAGAACCCCATCACCAGCATCAAGAACCAGAACCGTTCGGGAACCTGCTGGGACTACAGCACATTGTCTTTCTTCGAGGCCGAACTGCTGAAGAAGACCGGCAAGACCTATGACCTGTGCGAAGCATTCATAGCCAACAAGAACTACATGGACCGCGCCATCCAGGTGGTGCGTCTGCACGGCGACTGCCAGTTCTCGCAGGGCGGCAGTGCCTACGACCCCCTCTATGTCATCCAGCACTACGGCATCTGCCCCGAGGACGCCATGCCACTGACCGGCAGCCAGTACGGCGACTCGCTGTTCAACTTCAACGAGTTCTTCAAGGTCATGTCGCCCTATGTGGACGCCGTGTCCAAGAGCAACGCCAGCAAGCTCTCGCCCGCATGGAAAAACGGCCTGCAGGGCATCCTCGACTCCTATCTGGGCAAGTGCCCCGAAACATTCAAGTATGAGGGCAAGACCTATACCCCGAAGAGCTTTGCTGCCGCCATCGGCCTCGACTCGGCTGCCTGCGACGACTATGTGAGCTTCACATCCTACACCCACCATCCTTTCTGGACAGCCTTTGCCGTTGAGGTGCAGGACAACTGGCGCAACCCGCTGTCGTGGAACGTGCCCATCGACTGCATCAGCAAAATCATCGACAACGCCATCATGAACGGATACACCGTGGCATGGGGCGGCGACGTGTCGGAGCAGGGCTTCACACGCGACGGACTGGCTTACATGTACGACACCAAGAAGT
This sequence comes from bacterium, assembly GCA_963656755.1. Taxonomy (GTDB): domain Bacteria; phylum Bacteroidota; class Bacteroidia; order Bacteroidales; family Bacteroidaceae; genus Prevotella. The sequence continues at coordinate 33,816 of CAVKJH010000019.1, read as the reverse complement.
TGGAGAGCCTTGAGGGTTCAGACATGGCACGCTGGCTCAAACTGTCGGCAACGCAGAAGAAAAACGTCATCGACTCGCTGGGCGTGAACGTGCCCGAGGTGACTCCCACACAGAAAGAGCGCCAGGACCGCTACGACAACTGGGAGCTGACCGACGACCACGGCATGCACATCTTCGGCATCGCCAAAGACCAGAACGGCAAGGAATACTACATGGTGAAGAACTCTTGGGGCGAGAGCGGCAAGTACAAGGGCATCTGGTACATGACCAAGAACTTCATCGTGGCCAACACCATGGACTTCATGGTCAACAAGAACGCTGTGCCCAAGGACATCCGCAAGAAGTGCGGCCTGTAACCACAGACACTACAGCAAGTCACCATAATACACAAGGGCCATCCTCGCCTTCACGGCCGGGGATGGCCTTTTTTCGTGCGCACCTGCCGGCGGAAGGCAAAAAAAACTGCCAGCCAGTCCGCAAAATTATCCGCACGCATGACCTGTATGTCTCCATCTTTTCGTATCTTTGCATACTATAGGTTGCACCCGGACCCGCGAAAGCGAGCAGGCATAGCACCGCCCGGCACTGTCCGCAACCGGACAAGCCGCCGCCGCAATGCAAAAGCAAGCAGACGCCAAGCCCACGGCAACATCTTTGCGCAAAGAAACAAATACAACTAAAGATGCATTTCAAATGGAAATATGACGCACCTACACCACAACAATCGCAGCAAGCCAAGGAACTGGGCGACAAGCTCAACATGAGCCCCATACTGGCCCACCTCCTCATAAAGCGGGGAATCACCACGGAGAGTGCGGCCAAACGTTTCTTCAGACCCCAGCTGGCCGACCTCATCAACCCCTTCCTCATGAAAGACATGGACGTGGCGGTGGACCGGCTCAACGATGCCATGGGGCGCAAGGAGCGCATCTTGGTTTACGGCGACTACGACGTGGACGGCTGCACGGCAGTGGCGTTGGTATACAAGTTCCTGCAACAGTTCTACTCCAACATCGACTACTACATTCCCGACCGTTACGACGAAGGATACGGCGTGAGCAAAAAGGGAATAGACTATGCGAAACAGACGGGCGTGAAGCTCATCATCATCCTCGACTGCGGCATCAAGGCCGTCGAGGAGATCGGCTATGCAAAAAGCCTGGGCATAGACTTCATCATCTGCGACCACCACGTGCCCGATGAGGTGATGCCGCCCGCAGCCGCCATCCTCAATCCCAAACGGGCCGACGATAGCTACCCCTTCAAGCAGCTGTGCGGATGCGGCGTGGGTTTCAAGTTCATGCAGGCATTTGCCAAGAACAACGGCATCCCTTTCTCGCGCCTCATTCCCCTACTCGACTTCTGCGCCGTGAGCATTGCGGCCGACATCGTGCCCGTGACCGACGAAAACCGCATACTGGCTTTCCACGGACTGAAACAGCTCAACCAAAACCCCAGCCTGGGCCTGAAGGCCATCATCGACATCTGCGGACTTAGCGGACGCGAGATATCGATGAGCGATATCATCTTCAAAATCGGACCGCGCATCAATGCCTCGGGACGCATGGAGAACGGAAAGGAAAGCGTGGACCTGCTGGTCGAAAAAGATTTCGCGCTGGCACTGAAAGAGGCACGACACATCAACGAATACAACGAGCAGCGCAAGGACATCGACAAGCAGATGACCGAAGAGGCCAATCTGATTGTCTCAAAACTGGAAAGCCAAAGGCACCAGCCCAGTATCGTGCTCTACGATGAAAACTGGAAAAAGGGTGTCATCGGCATCGTGGCGTCGCGCCTGACCGAAATATATTTCCGTCCCACCGTTGTGCTGACGCGCGACGGCGACTTGGCCACAGGATCGGCCCGCTCGGTGATGGGCTTCGACGTGTATGCGGCCATCAAGAGCTGCCGCGACCTGCTGCTCAATTTCGGCGGCCACTCGTATGCGGCGGGGCTCACGCTGAAATGGGACGACATACGCGAGTTCAGACAGCGATTCCAGCATTTTGTAGAGGAGCACATACAACCCGAACAGACGGAACCCATCCTCAACATCGATGCCGTCATCGACTTCAAGGACATCTCCAAACGGTTGCACAACGACCTGAAACGCTTTTCGCCCTTCGGGCCGGGCAACACCAAGCCCGTGTTCTGCACCACCGGCGTCTACGACTACGGCACCAGCAAGGTGGTAGGACGGCAGCAGGAACACATCAAGCTCGAACTGGTCGACTCGAAGTCGGGCACCGTGGTCAACGGCATCGCCTTCGGACAGAGTGCATCGGCACGATACATCAAGTCGAGACGATCGTTCGACATAGCCTACACCATCGAGGGGAACATCTTCAAGCGCAATCAGGTACAGCTGCAGATCGAGGACATACGGGCCACCGAGAACGAAGACGAAACGTAACCGACAAGCCAACACGCGCGGAGAGCAACAGCCACTCCGCGCCCTTTATGCCACACTACAGGATTGCAAGCAGACGACAAATATCTCAGGATACTCAAGGAGTACTGGGGCTACAGTGATTTCCGGGGCATCCAGCGCGACATCATCGAAAGCATCGGCGCGGGCAACGACACGCTCGGGCTTATGCCAACGGGCGGCGGCAAATCGGTTACGTTCCAAGTTCCCGCCATCGCCCAGGATGGGGTGTGCATCGTGGTAACGCCCCTCATAGCACTCATGAAAGACCAGGTGAACCACCTGAAACAGAAAGGCATACCCGCAGCGGCCATCTACTCGAGCCTGTCGCGTACGGAAATCATAAAGATACTCGAGAATGCCATATTCGGAGCCGTCAAGTTGCTATACGTCTCGCCCGAACGCCTCTCTTCCGAAATCTTCCTTACGAAGCTCCGCCACATGAAGGTAAGCTTCATCACCGTCGACGAAGCCCACTGCATCAGCCAGTGGGGCTACGATTTCCGTCCCTCCTATCTGAAGATTGCCGAACTGCGCAGCATCAAGCCCGACGTGCCGGTGCTGGCCCTGACCGCCACCGCAACGCAACGCGTCATGGACGACATCACGCAGCAGCTGATGTTCCGGGACGGGCAGGTGTTCCGCATGAGCTTCAAGCGCGACAACCTGGCCTACGTCGTCCGTCAAGCCATGGACAAGTTTGCCGAACTGCTACACATCCTGCGGTCGGTGGAAGGGTGTTCCATCGTCTACGTCAGAAGCCGCGCACGCAGCAAGGCCGTAGCCGAATGGCTCGAGGCACAGGGGGTGTCGGCCACCTTCTACCATGCCGGACTGGAGCCCTCCACCAAGGACGAACGGCAAGACCAGTGGCAAAACGACCGGAAACGGGTGATGTGCGCCACCAACGCCTTCGGCATGGGCATAGACAAACCAGACGTAAGGCTCGTCATTCACATTGACTGCCCTGACTCGCTGGAGGCTTATTTCCAAGAGGCAGGACGGGCCGGGCGCGACGGCCAGAAAGCATACGCTATCCTGCTGTGGAACGGCAGCGACGAGGCTAAGCTGCAAAAAAGGATAAAAACCACCTTCCCGCCGAAAGAATTCGTGCGCGATGTCTACGACCATCTGGCCTACTACTTCGAAATCGGAGTAGGCAGCGGCGCAGGACACACATTCACGTTCGACATCGAAAAGTTCAGCTTCACCTATAAATATTATCCCATCTATGTGGCTTCGGCCTTGCACATTCTGCAAAACGCCGGCTACATCGTGTACGACACCGACCCGGAAGCACGGGCAAGAATAAAATTTCTCATCGGCCGCGACGAACTATATAAACTTTATGAGAACACACCCGACGAGGAAGCCGTCATTGCAGCCCTGCTGCGAAGCTACGGGGGGCTCTTCTCCGACTACCGCTACATAGAGGAAGCCCTCATCGCCCAACTGGCAGAAATCGGGCAACAACAAGTCTACATCATCCTCAAGAACCTAAGTCACAAGCACATACTGCATTTCATACCTCAACGGAAAACGCCCTACATCACCTATAGCCAAGACCGCGTGGACGGCAAAGACGTAATCATCACGCCCGATGTCTACGACCTGCGCAAGGAGCAGTACACACAACGCATCGACGCCATGCTGGCCTACGCTACCAACGACAGCGTGTGCCGCAGCCGACAACTGCTGCGCTACTTCAACGAGACAGACTCGTCCGACTGCGGCATCTGCGACGTATGCGCAGCACACCGACCCAATCCCAATGCCAAACAGGAATACAAAACGGCCAAGCAGGCCATCCTCGACTTGCTGGCCGACCACCGTAAGCACGACATCAAGGAAGTGGGCGCACTCGTTCTGCCACGCAAAGCCGTCAACGACGCACTTCATTTCCTTATCCACGAAGAACTAATCCATATAGACGGCGTCTTCATTTATCTCTGAACATCCTTCGAAAAGAAACCGGCCCCACGCCGGTTATTTCCGGACGGTCTGCAAATCGCTACCGGACAAAATACAAAATCTTTGTCGTAATATTTTGCACAGTTCATGAATTATGTATAATTTTGTATAATAAACGCAAAGCAAACCATAATTCATCCACAATTATGAGAAAAAGATTTTTAGTCGCATCGCTTGCGCTGGCCTTGGCTATGACAGTATGTGCCCAGGTCGAACGCAATGTGATTTTCCGGTGCGCACGCGGAACTATGACCTATACGGAGCCCGTCAAGAAACAAGAAACCACGTCGAAGACCGTAGGAAAGATTTTGGGCAGCGTCTTGCAGGCAGCGGCAGGAACATCGACCAGTTCCACTGACCACCCTGAATATGCGGATGCCGTCAAGGATGCCATCATGGGCGGCATAGGCAGTGCGCGCCGCATCCGTGTTGTCGACGGAACTATCCTGCCCTCGGATCTGGCCGAAGGCGAGTCGGCCATGTATTGCGACGCATCGATTTCGGCCATCTCGTGTACCACGCGGATAAACGTGTGGGAAGACAAGGACAAGAAGAAACATGAGTCCACCGAATACCGGGGCAACATCGTAGGCACAATCAACCTGAAGAATGTAAGCAACGACCAAATTGTGCTTACGCGCACCGTCAACAGCAGTTCGTGGACAAGCTCGTGGTGCGACACGCCCGACAAAGCCATGGGCTACGCCATCAACAGCATGAAAAGCTATCTGAGATCAACGCTCAATGATGCCTTTCCGCTCTACGCAAGCATCGTGGAAGGATCGCGCGCCACGGAAAAGAAGTCGAAGGAAGTGTATATCGATATCGGCGAAAGCCGCGGTTGCTACAACGGCATGCATTTCGATGTGTACACCGTGAAAACCGTAGCCGGCAAGGAGGCCAAGAAATACATCGGCCAACTGAAAATCATCGAGACCATGGGCGACGATATCAGCCTGTGCAAGGTGCAGCGGGGCGGTGCGGATATAAAGACGGCTATCGATGCAGGCGAAAAACTCCTCATTACAAGCAAGGACTGACATCCCTGCAATGTTTCAACGCCACAAGGTGCATCCCCGATGGGGGATGCACCTTGTGGCGTTTTTATACCCAAGTGCCGCTTGTCCGTTTTGCCATTGCCGGCAAACGCAGGCCTTCTGGAAGTGCCTGACAGGCAAGCTCGTAACCATCCGGGCAGTGCTATACACGCACGGTAACGGTGCAGCAATTACAGAAGACAAAAATCCCCGGTACTCCATGTAGAGAACCGGGGATAATATTTGTGTTTACTTTCTTGTTAGTTGTTCTCGGGGCGCAACTGACGAACGGTCTCGGCAGCACGCCACATCTCCATGTCGTGCATGGCTTTCAGTTCGGCGTTGAGCTTCTCGCGGTAGTCGGGCTGCGAGTTTTTGTCGATTGAGATCTGTGCCTCCGTTCCGTTCTCGACGCTCAGGTAGAGCCATTCCATGACCGGTTTGATGGCAGCCTTGAAGCGGGGACGCCAGTCGAGCGCACCACGCTGAGCCGTTGTGGAACAGTTGGCGTACATCCAGTCCATACCTTTCTCGCCGAACAACGGGCCAAGGCTCTGTGTCAGTTCCTCGACAGTCTCGTTGAAAGCCTCCGAAGGAGAGTGTCCGTGCGAACGGAGCACCTCGTACTGAGCCTCCAGCAGACCTTCGATGGCACCCATCAGCGATCCGCGCTCACCGGTAAGGTCGGAAGTGGCCTCCTTGTGGAAAGTGGTCTGGAACAGGTATCCGGCGCCGATGCCGATACCGAAGGCGATACACTTTTCCTCGGCTTTGCCCGATGCGTCCTGATAGACTGCATACGAGCAGTTCAAGCCACGACCCTCGAGGAACATGGTGCGCAGTGACGTGCCCGATCCTTTGGGAGCGACCATAATGACATCGATATCCTTGGGAGGCACCACTCCCGTACGGTCCTGCCAGTTGATGGCAAAACCATGGCTATAATAGAGCGTCTTGCCCTTTGTCAAGTACGGCTGAATCTTAGGCCAAACGGCAATCTGTCCGGCATCGGACAGCAGCATGCAGATGATAGTACCCTTCTGCACAGCTTCCTCGATGGAGAGCAACGTCTTGCCGGGCACCCATCCGTCGGCCACAGCCTTGTCGTAAGTCTTTCCCGGACGCTGGCCAACGATTACGTTGAAACCATTGTCGCGCAGGTTGCCTGCCTGTCCGGGGCCCTGAATGCCGTAACCGATGACAGCTATCGTCTCATCCTTCAAAATCTCACGAGCTTTCTCCAAAGGAAACTCTTCCTTGGTGACCACTTCTTCGACAACGCCACCAAAATTCATTTTTGCCATAAGCTAATTATATTTTAAAACGTTATACGTCTATTTTGTTCTGTTCTCTTGCATATTGTTTTCGCACACAAAGTTAGTGATTTAAAATATTATATGCAAACTTTCTTTTAATCTTTTACGAATTTTACCAAGCTTCTTACGATTTCTTGCTTTATATCATTTTCTTGAGTAATCCTTATGCCGTATTCCCCTTCTCCGTACTGTTCGGTCCAGAAAGAGAGGCGGTCGCCCTGATGGGCTTCGGCCACATAGGCCACCTCAATGCGCTGGAGCCGATGTCGGCGATACCAGTCGATATCGAAGAGGTCGAGGATATGTTCGATGTATTTCACGGAATTGATATGCCCGTTGACGTCCACATCGTTATAATAGGTATTGATGGTGCGCACGAGTGCAACATCCTTTCCCATCTTCACGCGCCCGGGCTTGCCGATGGGGCACACCTTTTCGGTTTCGACATACTCATTGATCAGTCCGCCCTGCACATCGAAGATGTCGGCGGGCTGGCGCGTGTCGGTATCGATCATGGCCCACACGCTGCGCCCGTATCCGTAGGTTTTGCTGTCGTCGGGACTCTTCACCGCGAAATTGCGGCTGGTGAAATAGCGCATGGCCCCTTCGACCCAGGTCTCGACGGCAAACTTGTCGTAAGCCGACGGCATCTGCTCCATCTCGATGGCCAGCCGCGAAAGCACCCATGTGCGGTGGATGGTGTTGAGATAATTCATGCCATAGTTGCGGTCGTTGCTATGGAAATCGGCCGCATTGAGCAAGGCATTTCCCAAATGGCCCATAAACAGCCGGTTGGCGAAATCGCAATGGAACGGCTCGGCCATAAAATCATAGCGTCCCACCTTGGGCAGCAGTTGTACGTTGCTCATTTTGCGCCTTGCCCGTTAAGATAGTCGGTCACCGGCTCCTCAAAGCTGCGGGTTACGGCAATGTGCCCCGACCGCGTGTACTGCAGCAGGCACTTGTAGGCATCCAGCTGGCCGTAAAGGTCGGATATGTCCTCGGTCAGACCGGCCATCAGCACCGTGGAATAGGTGGGGTTCACCTCCATCATGCGTGCGTCGTGCTTGCGGATGATGCGCGAAATCTCGGAATTGTCGAGCAGCACGGGCGTGGAAATCTTGAACAACGCAACCTCGTGGATGAACAACTCGTCGTCGGTGTAATAATTGGCCTTGACGACGTCTATTTTCTTTTCCACGTGTTTGGTAATCTTCGCTATCAGGTCGGGCGTGCTCCAACAAGTGATGGTGTACTTGTGGATGCCGGAAATGCTGGATGCCGACACGTTGAGACTCTCGATATTCACCTGCCGGCGTGCGAACACCGCAGTCACTTGGTTAAGAACGCCCACCACATTCTCGCTGTATACCAGCAAGGTATAAAACCGCTTGGACGTTTCCTGCTCCTTATTCTCCATACTAATCGTTACTCGTTAAATGTCTAAATGCAACTGCATCTCGTCGATGGCGCTTCCCGGCGTGATCATGGGCGTGACGTTCTCTTCCTCCTTCACCGCACACTCCAGTAGATACGGGCCGTCGGCACTGAGCATCTCGGCTATCTTGTCCTGCAGGTCGGCACGGTCCACGACTACGCCGTAAGGTATGCCGTAGCCGCTGGCTATGGTCTTGTAGCAGGGATTGAGCATCCGGGTGAACGAGTGTCGGTGGTCGTACATCAGGTCCTGCCATTGGCGCACATTGCCCAGATAATTGTTGTTGAGCAATATCATCTTGACCGGTGCCTGCTGTTCCATGATGGTGCCCAGCTCCTGGATGGACATCTGGAAACCGCCGTCGCCGGTAAACAGACAAACGGTGCGGTCGGGCACGCCGAAGGTGGCCCCCACGGCTGCGGGCAGTCCGAAGCCCATGGTACCCAGACCGCCGCTGGTCACGATGCTGCGGTGCTGCTTGTACTGGAAATAACGGCTTGAGAACATCTGGTTGAGTCCCACATCGTTGACCAGCACAGCCTTACCCTCTGTGGCCTCGGCCACAGCGTTGACCACTTCGCCCATGAGCAGCGGACCTTCCTGCGGATGGATCGAAGGCTCGATTACCTCGCGCTGCTCCTCGTCCTGGAATGCCTTGAACGAGTTGCGCCATTCGCTGTGCGAAGCCTGGCTCAGCAGCCGGGTGATGGCCGGCAGGGTTTCCTTGCAGTCGCCGACAACGGCCACGTCGGTCTTCACATTCTTGTCGATTTCGGTGGCGTCGATGTCAAGGTGTATGATTTTGGCCTGACGGGCATAACTGTCCACCCGTCCGGTGACACGGTCGGAGAAACGCATGCCGATGGCTATCAGCACATCGCATTCCTGTTCCTTGATGTTGGGGGCATAATTGCCGTGCATGCCCAACATTCCCATATTGAGCGGATGGTCGGAGGGCAAGGCGGAAAGTCCCATCAACGTGCGTCCGGCAGGTATGTCGGCCTTCTCGAGGAAAGCCTTAAGCTCGCTCTGGGCACCGCCCAGCTCCACGCCCTGCCCGACAAGCGCAAAGGGCTTTTGGGCTTGGTTGATAATGTCGGCCGCCTCGCGCACCTTGTCGGGATCCACCTTGGGATAAGGGATATACGACCTTACCCTGTCGGTCTTGCCGGGCATCCACTTGGCTTTTCCGGTCTGTGCGTTGCGCGGGAAATCGAGCACCACAGGACCGGGACGGCCGCTGCGCGCAATGTAGAAAGCGCGGTTCACCGCCCATGCCACATCCTCTGCCCGCTGTATCTGGTAGCTCCACTTGGAGATGGGCTGTGCCATTCCCACGAGGTCTACCTCCTGGAAGGCATCGGTGCCCAAGGATGCCACGCCGACCTGTCCAGCGATGACCACAACGGGAGTTGAGTCCATCATGGCATCGGCCACACCGGTAAGCGTATTGGTGGCACCGGGGCCCGACGTGACGATGGCCACGCCGACCTCGCCGCTTACGCGCGCAAAACCCTCGGCCGCATGAGCGGCGGCCTGTTCGTGGCGCACCAGAATATGGCGGAACCACGGGTCGCGCTTGCGGGTGTAGGTATAGAGCGCATCGTACACCGGCATGATGGCACCACCGGGATAACCGAATATGGTATGCACATTCTCCTGATACAAAGCGCGCATCAGTATCTCTGCCCCGGTACATTCTTCGCCTATGCGGATGCCTGCCCAGGGCACTTCCTTCAAATTCTCTTCTGTCATAAAAGTCGCTTAGTCTATAATTCTCACACCACCCTTGTCTGCCGAGCTTACGCTTTGGGCATAAGCCCTCAGCGCCTTGCTCACCTCGCGGCTGCGGCGCAGAGGCTGCTGCGGACGTGCTGCCAGTTCCTCATCGCTGAGCCTGACATTAATGGAGCGGTCGGGAATGTCGATCACGATGATGTCGCCATCCTTGATTTTTCCGATGTTGCCGCCCGAAGCAGCTTCGGGCGAAATGTGGCCTACACTCAGGCCGCTGGTACCGCCGGAGAACCGGCCGTCGGTAATGAGTGCACACTCCTTGCCGAGGTGGCGGCTCTTGATGTAGGAAGTGGGGTAAAGCATCTCCTGCATGCCCGGTCCGCCCTTCGGGCCTTCGTGGGTGATTACCACACAATCGCCCGACTGCACCTTGCCGTTCAGGATGCCTTCGCAGGCATCTTCCTGCGAGTCGAACACGACAGCCGGTCCCTCGAAATGCCACAGTTCGGAAGCCACGCCGGCCGTCTTCACCACACAACCGTCCTGGGCTATGTTGCCAAAGAGCACTGCCAGACCGCCGTCGGCCGTGTAGGCATGTTCCATGTCGCGGATGCAGCCGTTGGCACGGTCGGCATCCAGGTCGGGCCACTGCTCGCTCTGGCTTCCCATCTTCGTGGAGAAACGGCGGCCCGGGGCACTGCGGTAGATGCGGTCGGCCTCGGGGTCAACCGTGGCGCCGGTAATGTCGTACTTGGCCATGGCCTCGTCGAGCGTCGTGCCGTCCACGCGCCTGACATTGCCGTGTATGAGACCACCCTTATTCAACTCGTTCAGGATGCCGAGAATACCTCCGGCGCGGTTACATTCCTGCACGGAGTACTGCTGGGTATTGGGAGCCAGTTTGCAAAGGCAGGGTGCCTTGCGGCTCAGCTGGTCGATGTCGCTCATCTTGAAGTCGACCTGTCCCTCCTGGGCTACGGCCAACAAGTGGAGCACGGTATTGGTGGAACCGCCCATGGCGATGTCGAGTGTCATGGCATTGAGGAAGGCATCGCGCGTGGCGATGCTGCGCGGCAACACGCTCTCGTCACCGTCCTCGTAATAGGCCAGGGCGTTTTTCACAATCTGGCGGGCTGCCTGCTTGAAAAGTTCTATGCGGTTGGTATGGGTGGCCAGTATGGTTCCGTTGCCCGGAAGCGACAGGCCGATGGCCTCCGTAAGCGAGTTCATGGAATTGGCCGTGAACATACCCGAGCAACTGCCGCAGCCGGGACAGGCGCACTGTTCCAACTGCTGCAGGTCGGCGTCGCTCACCTCCTGGTCGGCGCCGGCTATCATGGTCGTGACGAGGTCGGCGTTTTGTCCGTGCCAACGGCCAGCCTCCATGGGACCGCCCGAGCAGAACACTGCCGGTATATTGAGGCGCATGGCGGCCATCAGCATACCCGGAGTGACCTTGTCGCAGTTGGATATGCAGATCATGGCGTCGGCCTTGTGCGCATTGACCATATATTCCACTGAGTCGGCTATGATGTCGCGCGACGGCAACGAATACAACATGCCGTCGTGACCCATGGCAATGCCGTCGTCAATGGCGATAGTGTTGAATTCGGCTGCATAGCAACCCATCTTTTCTATCTCCTGTTTTACAATCTGGCCAATCTCGTGCAGATGCGTATGACCCGGAACAAATTGTGTGAACGAGTTGACTACTGCAATGATAGGCTTGCCAAACTGTTCGTGCTTCATACCTGTGGCGACCCAAAGCGCACGGGCACCGGCCATGCGTCTGCCTTCTGTGCAGACCGCACTTCTCAATGGATGTTTCATAACTACTTGTTCTCTAAATTCCATGCAAAGGTAATTACTTTCGGGCAACCGTGCAACAATTCATTGTATTATCTTTGCATTTTACAAGCAAACTGAAAGAAAAAACACCATTATAGGAAACAAATAATAACAAAACGACATATTCGGGAATGATATGGGCAATATGCCGCCTTGCACCCGAAAGGGCCGCCGGATGTTGCCAGGCAGTGTATGCACAGAGGCTTGCCGGAAAGGCGGAGTCGCGATAGCATACCTATGGCATCGCGATAGCTATGGTTTCGCATCGCGATAGCTATGGTTTCGCACTGCAATAGCTATCGTTTCGCGATGCCATAGGTATGCTTTCGCAAATGCACCTGCCGCAGTCGGTTTTGACTGCAAATAGACCGGTGCGCACGTCAAACCCTGCACGGCGCAGCCGGCCTCCGGCTCAGTATTCGCGCTCGTTGGCCATGTGCCACGCGGTGAGGAATGCCGCGCGGGTAATGTCGGCAAGTTTCGGGTAATTCACGGTCTGCGGCTCGTCGGAAGGCTGGTTGTAATGGGGTTGCGCCCCGGTGTGGTACCACACTATGGGCACGCCTTTCAGATGGAACGAACTCTGGTCGCTTCCGCCTACCGGATTATCCCAGGCCCTGTAATTGGGCTCGAAGGCAAAATGGTGCTCGGCCATGTCGGCCTTGAGCCACTCGCCCAACCGGGGATGGGCGGCTGTATAAAAATAGGTGACGTAGGGGCTGTCGGTACCGCTGCCCACCATGTCGAAATTGAGATAGCACCGCACGCGATCCATGGCGCCGAACTGCTGGGTGAAGAACCGCGAGCCCAACAACCCTTCTTCCTCGCCGTCCCAGAAGGCAAAGACTACGGTGCGTGCGGGTTGGGCGCCGCTCATGCAAAAAGCCTTCATGATCTGCAGCACGGCAGAAACTCCCGAAGCATTGTCGTCGGCACCATTGTAGATCGGATCGCCGGCAAGGTCGTCGTACACGCCCTCGTGGTCGATATGGGCACCCACCACCACATATTCGTCGGCCTGTCGGCCCGGCAGCACACCGAGCACATTGCCAAGCTGCATCGAGAGGTAGACTCCTTGCCTTATGCTGGCAATGGAGTCGGGTTCCACATAGTACCGGCCCATGCGATGGAGCTGCTGTCGGGCACACGCCTCGAACGGCTGCTCGTAGCCCGACGGCAACAATGGCCGGATGCCGGCTTCGCGCATCCGCGACACGACGTACTGCTTGGCAAGGCGCGACCCACGCTGTCCGGCACGGCGGCCCTCCAGCAGGTCGTCGGCCAGAAACCACACATGGGCGCGCGCCGCATCCTCGGTAATGGTGGCCAGTCCACGGGCGCACGACTCGGCAAGCAGCTTGCGCTGCGGAGTTGCTGACTTGCGGCCGGCCGAAACGGCAAGTGTCTGTGCCGAAACAGCAAAGAGCAACAGTACGGCAGATTTCTTCCAGTTCATGGTGTAACGGTTAAAGGTGATACGGACAGTGGCCGGGGTCAGGGTCTTTCGTCTGTAACGACGGGCAGTCCCTGTTCTTTCCACAACAGTATGCCGCCTTTCATGTCCACCACCCGGAAACCGGCCTCTGCCAGGAAAAGGGCAGCTTCGTGACTGCGGCGTCCGCTACGACAGTACACATAACAGGTGCGGCAAGTGTCGAGACTTTGCATGCCGGTGGCGAACGCGTCGCGGTCGAGCCAGTCCAGGTTGACCGCATGGGCAAGATGCCCCTCGGCAAACTCGGTGGGCTGACGCACATCAAGCAGCAGGGCTGCGGTATCGGCCTGCACGGCCGTTATGAACGCCTTGGGCAACAACACCTTCACCGTATCCTGTGCGGCGCATTTTGCACACAGGCCGAGCGAAGCTAAAACAGATAGCACTATATTCTTCATGCCAACAAAGTTACTGATATTTTGCGAAAAGCAACCAACATTTGCGCAACTCCGTGATATAAAAACAAAAAAAATCCGTTGGTTTCGCATACGGAAACCAACGGACCTATATTGTCTTTGCTGCCCGAACATCGGGCGATGCTTACTGATTACTTCACGTAAACAACAGCGAGACGGTTAGAAGTGTTGCCCTGAACACCCTTACCGGTTGCCTCGTCAACGACCACACCCTTGCTCTTGAGGTACTTGGCAACCTCGTCGGCACGAGCCTGAGAAATCTTGTCGTTGATTTCCTTGCTACCCTCGGGAGAAGCGGTACCGACAATCTGAACGTGGCTGCCTTCCTTGACAGCGTCGAGAGCGGCCTTAGCGTCCTTGGTCAGAGCGCTCTTGCCCTGTGCGAAGGTAACGAGAACGAGGTTCTCAACACGTACGTCCTTAGGAGCGGGAGCTTCCTTGACAACCTCCTTGACAACCTCCTTAGGCTTCTTGGCGAGCTCGTTGCGCAGATCGTTGATGGTCTGGTTCAGAGCATCGATCTCGCTCTGGTCGCGGAGCTGTGCAACAGTGAAGTTGTGACGGCCGTCGTGGTTCTTGAACTTATAGACAACACCTGCATTGAGCTGGAAGAAGCCGTTGTTGATGTTGTAAGCACCCTGGTCAGCGCTTGAAGTGGCCTTGTAGCCGTAGTCGTTGTAGGCGCTGGTGCCTGTATAGCCGGGCATGCCGTTGAACACCCATGTCACTGAAGGCTCAACATAGATCTGCCACTGCTTCTTGCTGCCGAGGTTGAACTGGAAGTCCAGACCAGCCTTAGAAGTCATGCGGTTCAGAGCGCGGCCATCCTCATAGTGCTTGAACACGTGGCCCCAGCCGAGACCGTAGACAGCGCTGACCTCGAACACACGGGGATCACCCTTGTAACCGGCAAACAGGTTGCTGAGGTTCACTGTTCCGAGCAAAGAGGTGTTCAGAGCGCGAACAGCCAGACGGGTAGAAGCCCAGGGCTTGTTTGAGAAATAAGCGTTGCCCTCGATTGCCAAACCGAAGATCGGAGTGATGTTCTTACCGATACGGATGCCGGCGTTGGGGTCGAGACCCTTCATCCAGCTATGGCCGGTCATTTTGGTGGCTACACCACCATTGATGCCAACATAAACGTTGTCAAAAGCCTTGCTGCCCTCAACTGTGGTCTGTGCAGACGCAGAAGCGGCAACCAAAGCGGCTGCAAACAAAGTAAATAACTTTTTCATACTCTCTAAATTTAGTTTTTTATTGTTGTATTTTATTGGTTTTACACACTTTCAGCATGCAAAGGAACTATATTTTTTCGTAACATCCAAATTATTTAGGGGTAAAAATATACTTTTTCCCGTATATTTTCAACATATCAGCCCTTATGGCTGACAACAACACAAATAAAGAGCCCGAAAAGCCCGCTTATAGGCATCTGCCGGCAGAACGGCTGCACCCGTCCGCAAAAACGGGAGATACCGTCCGCCGGCAGTACCGAAACGGCAACGGGGGATACGGCCTCTGCGGATGTGGCCCTTCCCCCGTTAGGTCGTTGTTCAGAAGGTGATGACTTTCACACTGTAAGGTTTCAGTTCAACCTGCTGTCCGCCTTCCTCGCCTTCCGTTGGCACCACCGTACGGTCCGACGGGCTGCCAGCGAAGCCTTCGCACTTGGCCCCGGCCGGGACAGTCAGCCCCTGCAACGTGACCGACAGGCTTGCCGGCAGGGCATTGACCAGCTTGACCACTGTCTTTCCGGTCTTGGCATCCTTCACCACGCTGGCCGCCACACGGTGGCTTAACGTCTGGTCGACGCTGATCTTCGACTGCACATAGACGTCTCCGCTATGGCTGCCCCACAGGCGCTGGGTATGGTAGCTGGGGGTAAGGCATGTAATGGTGTCGTTGTTGAAGTAGATCATGTCGGGATTCCAGTTGGCAAGACCTTCCTTGCACAACAACGGTGCATAGCTTGTCATGGACACCACGTCGCCGTTGCGCTCAAGTGCGCACAGATACAGGGCCTCAGCAAGGGCACTTTCCACCGTGCGTGTCCGCGATGCGTACTCGCCAAGGTAGACCTTGGGGGCGGTGCGGTCGTAGTGGTCATAATAATCCTGATGGTGGATGAACCATCCCGGCGACTCATAGTAGTGTTCGTCGACCAGGTCGATGATGTCCTTGTGTGCCTTGGCAAAGCTCCAGCCTTCCACATAATCGGCCGATGGATCGTGGAAAGGCCCGGCAGTACCGACAACCTTCATGTCGGGATATTTCTCCTTGATGGCCTTGCAAATCATCTCATAGCGTTCCTCGAAGACCGTGGAGATGATATCCTCGTTGCCTACGCCGACATATTTCAGGTCGAAGGGCGCCGGATGGCCGGCATCCGCACGCATCTTGGCCCATTTGGAGGTGGCGGGGTCGCCGTTGGCCCACTCTATCATGTTGAGTATTTCCTGGCAGTAGGCAGGCATGTCCTTCATGGGGATGCCGCCCTGCTGACCGCCAAGCCCGTCGCTGTTGGGCATGGAGTTCTGGCAGGGTACACCGGCGGCGAGCACGGGAAGCGGCTCGGCCCCCAGGTCCTCGCAGAACTGGAAGTACTCGTAGAAACCCAGTCCACGGGTCTGGTGGTATCCCCAGATATTGAAATCGGGCTTGCGTTCCTGCCAAGGCCCCACCGTCTCGTTCCAGTGATAGATGTTGCCGAGCCCTTGTCCGTGGCTCATGCAACCGCCCGGGAACCTCACAAACTTGGGATGCAGTGCCGCAATGGCTTCGGCCAAGTCTTTGCGGAGCCCGTGTCCCTTGAACGTTTCGTGCGGGAAGAGGCTCACCATGTCGACCGACACGGCGCCACCCTTGACCGGCGTCAGCGCCAGGCGCACCTGACCTTTCACCGCTTTCTTGTCAACAACCAGCGGAACGGCATAGCGGTTCCACCCTTGTCCTTCGGTCTTGATTTTCTCCTTGGCATACACCTCGCCGTCTTGGCCCAGCAGTTGTACCAGCACCTGGTTCTTGCCGGCATCCTCACTGCGCAGATAGACGGAGAAATCGAACTGCTGGCCGGGGCCTGCCGTAATGCCGTCCCATCCTATATTATATAAGGTGTCCTTAGGGGCGAGCACCACATAATGGGCGTTGTTCTGACTTAAAGGCACGTCGGTTTTGACCACGATGGGCCGGTTAGACTGCCAGGCCGTGACAGACGACCATCCCCGTTTGTCGGCCGGCGTGTATTCGAAGTCGCGGTTCTGGACCAGTTCGGCATACAACCCGCCGTCGGCAGCCCGGCTGATGTCCTCGAAGAACACGCCGACGAGCTTGTCACTGATGGCTTTGGTCTGACCGCCGTCTACCTGCAGCGTGGCCTTCACGCGGTTGCCTATGGCAGCAAAACGCTTGGCATCGTCGCGCATGGTTTCGCTGCTCAACGCTGCATCGCGGTTCACGGCATTGAAATACTGGCAGATATAGTCCAAATGCACTTTGGGCACGTCAAACAGGTTGCCCTGCCGCAACTGTCCGTCCACGGTCACCGTGTCCTTTATCCACGCTGCATCTTCGATGGTGCTGGGGTCTGGCGACTCGGTGAATTTCCTGAAGTTTTCCGAAGCCTGTACATAGTGGCGGGTGCCGTCCTTGGCTTTGTAGTAGATGTCGAACGTTCCGTCGTCCATCTGAAACATCACAGGCTTGAGCACGCCCTTTACCGATGTCTGCGGATAGTCCTGCGGACGCCAGATCACCAAATCCTCGCTGTAAGCCGCTGCAAAACAGGGCGCATAGTCGTTGACGGAGAATACCAACCGCCATGTTCCGTCGTTGGCATGAAGCACGCAGGGGTCGTACATTCGTTTCTCACTTCCCCACTGCGCATAGTCGGAAGAGCATAACTTTCCCACGTCTTTCCATGTCTCGTCGTCGGTAAGGTAAGCCAGGTGAAGACCGGCCTTCTCGCCGGGCGAATAGATAAAGACAGCACACGTGGTGTCGCTGCCTACAATCTGGTACAAGGGCAACGGCTGCTGCGCTTTGGCTTGAAGGGCAAAGCATGTGGCCAAAAGCATCAATGATTTCTTCATATTTCTGTTTCAGGTTGGTTTCATATTTTGCAAAGGTAACATTTTCCCAAAACATTGTGATGGTCTGAAAGTAAAAAATATGCTGCCCGGAATAACAAACGGAAAAAGACAGACAGCACTCACTGCTACCTGCCTTCCAAAACTAGAGAGTTATAAAAAAATCAAGTATTAAGTAATGTTCAAAAAACAATCTGCCCCAATCTGCAACGACCTGCACACCTCCTGTGCCTTTGTCGTTGACCTTGCCGTTTTGCCGTTTCTGGGTACTGGCCTTCGCGTACACAGTCCCCTGCACTCGCGCGGACAAGTTACGGGAACCACCTGACACACGGCTCGTCGGCAGGCAACAGGCCTTTTCAGACTGTCACAGAGTTTCTTCAATGATCTGCATGCCCTCGTCCACCGCCTGCATGTTGAGGGGGATGAGGTTATGGTGACGTTCGGGCAAGCT
Source organism: bacterium (assembly GCA_963656755.1). GTDB lineage: Bacteria > Bacteroidota > Bacteroidia > Bacteroidales > Bacteroidaceae > Prevotella. The sequence goes on along the minus strand of CAVKJH010000019.1, from coordinate 15,588 downwards.
CTTGAAGAGCGCCTTGTTCAGCCCGTCGGTACTTACCACGGGGCACACCTTGAGCAATCCGCCCAGCACTATCATGTTGAAGACCTTGGCGTTTTTCATTTCCGCCGCCTTGTCCATGGCATTGATGCGGTAGACACGGATATCTTTCCGGTCCGTGGGATTCATGATGCCGAACCCGTCGTAGATGAGAATGCCTCCGGGTTTTACCTTGGGCGCGAACTTGTCCATCGACGGCTGGTTGAGCACAATGGCCACATCGTACTTGCTCAGGATAGGCGACGAGATGCGCTCGTCGCTGACGATGACCGTCACGTTGGCCGTGCCGCCCCGCTGTTCGGGTCCATAGGCTGGCATCCAGGTCACTTCCTTATTTTCCATCAAGCCGGAGTAAGCCAGAATCTTACCCATGGAGAGCACTCCTTGCCCTCCGAAGCCCGAAATTATGATTTCCGTTTTCATACGTCCAATGTATTCTTTAAATCACCCTTGACATACTTCTCGAACATGTGTTCCTCCATCCACTGGTTGGCTTTGACCGGCGACAGTTTCCAACCGCTGTTGCATGTGGAAACGATTTCCACCAGACTGGATCCCCGTCCCTCCATGGAGGCGGTGAAAGCCTTGCGGATGGCCGCCTTGGCCTTGCGGATGGCCGCTACGGTCTCGACGCTCTGGCGGGTCACATAGCATGTACCGTCGAGATGCGCTGCCAGCTCGCTGATATTGAGCGGATAACCGTGGATCTGCGGGTCACGGCCGTAAGGGCAAGTGGAAGTCTTTTGCCCGATGAGCGTTGTGGGCGCCATCTGTCCGCCCGTCATGCCGTAGATGGCATTGTTGATGAAGATGACGGCTATGTTCTCGCCCCGGTTGAGTGCGTGTATCGTTTCGCAGGCACCGATGCAAGCCAAGTCGCCGTCGCCCTGATAAGTGAACACCAGCCGGTCTGGCCACAGGCGCTTGATGGCGGTAGCAACGGCGGGTGCCCGTCCGTGAGCAGCCTCCTGCCAGTCGATGTCAAGATAACGGTAGGCAAACACTGCGCATCCCACAGGACACACGCCTACGGTCTTTTCAGCCATGCCCATCTCCTCGATGACCTCAGCCACGAGCTTGTGGACCATACCATGCGAACAACCGGGGCAATAATGCATTGCCGTGTCGTTCATCAGTTCCGGTTTCTTGTAGACAAGATTCTCCGGCGCAATTATATCGTTTGCCATCTTACTTACTTCATTAAGAGTTCTTTCAAAGCAGCGACAATCTCCTCTGGCTCGGGAACGATGCCTCCGAGACGTCCGAAATGCTCCACGGGCAACGCTCCGTTGACCGCCAGCCTGACGTCCTGTATCATTTGTCCGGCATTGATCTCGCTGACGAGTATGCCCTTCTTGCCCTTTGCCACGGCCATGATTTCCCTGCTGGGGAAAGGCCACAGCGTTATGGGGCGGAACAATCCCACCTTCAGTCCGGCGGCGCGGGCCAGTTCGACGGCCTTTTCGCCGATACGGGCGGCACTGCCGAACGACACCACGATGTAGTCGGCATCGTCGCACTGCTGTGTTTCGTAGCGCACCTCGTTGTCGCGGATGGTCTGGTACTTCTCCTGCAGGTGCAGGTTGCGCAGCTCCATCACTTCAGGCTTCAACTCGAGCGACGTGAGGATATTCGGCTTCCTGTCCTTCGTGCGCCCCATGGTTGCCCACGGGCACTCCTCCCTGACCTGTTGCTCCGTACGGCGGGGTTTGAACGGCGGAAGCACCACTTTCTCCATCATCTGGCCGATGACACCGTCGGAGAGGATCATGGCCGGGTTGCGGTACTTGAAAGCCAGGCTGAAGGCCAGGTCGACAAAGTCGGCCATCTCCTGCACCGAGCTGGGTGCCAGCACAATGACATTGTAGTCGCCGTTGCCGCCGCCGCGCGTAGCCTGGAAATAATCGCTCTGCGAAGGTTGGATGGTGCCGAGGCCGGGCCCGCCACGCTGCACGTTGACAATGACACCGGGTATTTCGGCGCCGGCCATATAGGAGATGCCCTCCTGCATCAGGGCCACGCCGGGCGACGACGACGTGGTCAGCACGCGTTTGCCGGCCCCCGCTCCGCCGTACACCATGTTGATGGAAGCCACCTCGCTTTCGGCCTGCACGACCACCATGCCCGTGGTTTCCCACGGTTTGAGCAGCGACAGCGTTTCGATAATCTCACTTTGTGGGGTGATGGGGTAGCCGAAGAAAGCGTCGGCCCCGCACCGGATGGCAGCGTTGGCTATAGCCTCGTTGCCTTTCATTAAAACGACTTCTTGTTCTGCCATAGCCTTATCCCTCCGTCTTTTTGCGGTAAACCGTAATGCAGCCGTCGGGACAGACAATGCCACAACTGGCACAACCGATGCATTCGTCCGGGCGAGCGGCCTCCACATACGGATAACCGTGTACGTTTACCTTTTTCTGAGCCAGGGCGATAACATCCTTCGGACAAGCCACGATACACAACTGGCATCCCTTGCAACGATCCGTGTTAACGACGATGGCGCCCTTCATTTTTGCCATAGGTATAACTTTTTAGAATCCGTGTTTTTGTATTTCTTTTATTAGTGTCCCCCTGCAGACGGGCTTCCGTCAGGGGTTGTAGGCATCTTTGTGGTAGAAGTTCAGGATGTTTTCCAACATTTCCTTGGCCTCCACCGCCGGCGACCCGGGGTCGAGTGCAATGGCTTCCATGTAGCAGTCGATTGCATGCTGCCAGTCGCTTTGCTGTCGATAGGCATTGCCTTTCTTATACCATTCTGCGGCGGTCATGAGCTTAATAGTAAGCCTTCTTGCCGGCAGCCAGTGTGTTTTTCATCAGCGAGCAGATGGTCATGGGTCCCACACCGCCCGGAACAGGCGTAATGAACGAGCATTTGGGAGCCACCTCGTCGAACTTCACGTCGCCGTTGAGCCTGAATCCGCTCTTGCGCGTGGCATCGGGCACACGCGTCGTGCCCACGTCGATGACCACGGCCCCCTCCTTCACCATGTCGGCCGTTACAAAGTCGGGCTGTCCGATGGCAGCGATGATGATGTCGGCCTCGCGGCATTCCTCCTTGAGTGTTTTCGAATGCGAATGGCACACCGTGACCGTGGCGTCGCCGTATTGCTTCTGCATCATGAGCTGCGCCATGGGCTTGCCCACGATGTTGCTGCGGCCGAGGATAACACATTTCTTGCCCGACGTCTCCACATGGTAATGCTGCAGCAAGGTCAGTATGCCCAACGGCGTGGCCGATATGAAACAGGGCAGCCCTATCCCCATGCGCCCCACGTTGATGGGATGGAAACCGTCCACATCCTTGCGGTAGTCGATGGCCATGATGATTTTCTGCTCGTCGATATGCTTGGGCAAGGGCAACTGCACGATGAAGCCGTCCACATCGTCGTCCTTGTTGAGGCGGTCTACGCAATCGAGCAGCTCTTCTTCGGTCACGTTGTCTTCATAGCGGATGAGAGTCGACTTGAATCCGCACTGCTCGCAGGCTATCACCTTGTTCTTCACATAGGTCTCCGACCCGCCGTCGTGCCCCACGAGCACGGCAGCCAGATGGGGCTGCTTGCCTCCGCGGGCCAGTATATCCTTCACTTCTTCGGCTATCTGCTGCTTGATGGCAGCAGCGGTTGCTTTTCCGTCGATTAATGTATAAGCCATAGTGTTCGTTGTTATAATTTGGGCATACGGGGCATGGCGCCCTTCATGTCTTTCATGCGCGCCATCATGGACATGGCCTGGTTGCCCGTCACCATCTTCATCATCTTGCGCGTCTGGTCAAACTGCTTCACGAGGCGGTTCACCTCTTGTATGCTGGTGCCCGACCCCTTGGCTATGCGCATCCTGCGGCTCTGGTTGAGCACTTCGGGGTTGGTGCGTTCCTGTGGGGTCATGCTGCGTATGATGGCCTCGATGCCGTTGAACGCATTGTCGTCGATGTCAACATCCTTGATGGCCTTTCCCACGCCGGGAATCATCGAAGCCAGCTCCTTCAGGTTTCCCATCTTCTTGATTTGCTCTATCTGCTTCAGGAAATCGTTGAAGTCGAACTTGTTCTTCTGTATCTTTTTCTGCAGGCGCTTGGCCTCTTCCTCGTCAAACTGTTCCTGGGCGCGCTCCACCAGCGACACCACGTCGCCCATGCCGAGTATGCGGTCGGCCATACGTTCCGGATGGAACACGTCGAGGGCTTCCATCTTCTCGCCCGTTCCGATAAACTTGATGGGCTTGGTCACCACCGTGCGGATAGACAGGGCAGCACCGCCGCGGGTGTCGCCGTCGAGCTTGGTGAGCACCACACCGTCGAAATCGAGGCGGTCGTTGAACTCCTTGGCCGTGTTGACCGCATCCTGACCCGTCATGGAGTCGACCACGAAGAGGGTCTCGTCGGGATGAACTGCCTCCTTGAGCGAGGCTATCTCCTGCATCATCGACTCGTCGACGGCCAGACGGCCGGCCGTGTCGACGATGACCACATCGTAGCCTTTGGCCTTGGCCTCCTGTATGGCGTGCAGGGCTATCTCGTTCACATTCTTGTTGTCCTCCTCGGCAAACACCGGAACACCAACCTGGGCTCCGACCACCTTCAGCTGCTCGATGGCGGCGGGGCGGTACACGTCGCAGGCCACGAGCAGGGGCTTCTTGTGCTGCTTGTTCTTGAGCATGTTGGCCAGCTTACCGCTGAACGTGGTCTTTCCCGATCCCTGCAGACCCGACATCAGGACGACCGACGGCCGCCCCGACAGACGGAGCTCCGTGGCCTCGCCGCCCATCAGCTTGGCAAGCTCGTCGTGCACAATCTTCACCATGAGCTGTCCGGGCTTCACGGCGGTCAGCACGTTCATGCCCAAAGCCTTGGCTTTCACGGTATCGGTGAAACTCTTGGCCACTTTATAGTTGACGTCGGCATCCAAAAGAGCGCGGCGCACATCCTTCAGAGTTTCCGCAACATTAATCTCGGTGATTTTGCCTTCACCTTTCAGTATCTTGAAAGAGCGTTCCAGGCGTTCACTTAAGTTCTCAAACATTTCTTATCTTTACCTTTACTTGATTTTCCAACTGTAAAACGGCACCGTTGAAACAGCACCGCCGCTCCGGCCGACAACCGCACTTTCCCGGCGTACAAAGCCCGCCGGCAAGCATCGCGAGACACCGCTCTGTGCAGAAACGCCGGACTTTCGGGGCGTGTGGCCAGAGTACCACTATTTCTTGCAAAGATACATAATAAATAGGTGAAATGAAAATAAAAATACGAGTTTTTTAAAAAAGATAACAGCTCTTTGCCCACATTCCGCAGCTTGCCGGAAAGACGCAGTTGCGATAGGTATGCTATGGCAGTGCGATAGCTATGCTTTCGCGACGCGATAGCTATGCTATGGCAGTGTGATAGCTATGCTTTCGCAATGCGATAGGTATGCTATCGCAAACCCGTAGGCCACAGGCTGTTCGGAACCGGAGAACGCCACCGCAGCCGACCGACTGACTCCCGCACGCTAATGTACCTGACCGCTCCCTGCGGACGGTACGCAGGGGCACCCGGAACCTTCACGGCAAGACAAAAAAACAGGCGGTATCTGCCGGCTCAAAACCATTTGCCGACAGATACCGCCTGCCCGTCATTCGCGATGTCTACTTGCTGAACTTGGCACTGCGGTGATGGCCGCCCACTGTCCAGGTCACTGCATACACGCCCTTCGGCAATGCGGTCACGTCCCATTTCTGCGAGGCACGGAATGTGCCTACCTTGCGGCCGGATGCATCGTACACGCTGGCCACGAACGTCAGGGCATCGGGTGTCTCGCTGCCAAAGTGCAGGTATCCCAGGTCGCGGTTGTAGGCCAGTGCATACTCTTCGGGCTCTACTGCGCCGATGCCCGTCGCGTCGGGTGTCAGGGCATCGCCCTTCACGAAATACCACAGGCGGTTCTTGCTCGTGGCATTGCGCGAATCGTTGGTGTAACTCAGTATATTGGCAAAAGCGTTCGAGCTTCCGCCAGACAGGTTGGCAATGTGGTCGGTGCGCACATTGCGCAGATTGTAATAGCCGTCGGTGCCCTGCGGCATGATGTCCCACAGTTGGCTGTTGTCGGTCGTGTCGACCTCGGCCAGTGCGAGCTTCGTTCCCACGTCGGCCGTGGGCGACGGGTCGTTGAGGGCTTTGCCCAGCTCCCTGTTGACCAGCGAGAAATACTTGCCGACGGGGCGGACCACCCATTCCTCGGCCGTGCGGTCGGTCTGGTTGTAATAGCTGTAGACCGTACCGGCCGTTCCGCCCTCCATGGCCATGCCGTTGCCCGCATTGAGCACCCGGTAGTAATGGTTGTCGGGGACAAAGACCGGCGTGGAATCGGACGGCGTGTCAGGACTGTCGGGGCTGCCGGGCTGTCGCGAGGCGAAGGCAGACAGCAGATAGTCGGTATGGTCGACGACAAACTGCTTGAGGTCGGCAACATATTGCTGGTAACTGGAGTAGAGCACCATCTCGTGGTACATCCTCGTGGCGATGCCCCACTTGCGGTAGTTCAACTGCTGCGACGCGTCGAGCAGCGATGCCAGGCTATCAATCTGCTGGTGAAGGAAATCGACCAGCCCGTCGCTGAGCGCCTGCTGGTACCGGCGGTAGACGAGCCGTGCAAACCAAGGGTCGGCCCACATGCGGTTCACCCATGCCTTCGTGCCGCTGTAAGCCACGTCGGCCATCAGTTGCCGGGTGGTGTTGCTGGTTCCCCTGTCGGTGCGGTTGTCGTTGTTGTAGGCAATGTCGTAGTCCCACAGCGGTCCCCAGCGGAAGAGCGAGTCGCCCTGCTCCTTGTAGAAATAGGTGCTGTAGAAGCCGTCCACATTGGCCGACACCTCTGTGGCCAGATACCAATTGGCAAGCGACAGGGAGTCGACGAAACGGCGGTAGCCCTTGCGCACGTCGGCAAAATCAGACGATGCCAAAGCCGCCTCAAACTGGTTCACATAGTCCTTGATCCAGTTTTGCTGCGTGACGGCTATCTCGTCCTCGTCGGGATAATGTATTCTTACGGGCTGGTTGTAGGTGGACGACATGAAATAAGAGCCGTCGAACGACCGGTCTACCTCCAGCAGATAGCCGCCCGTAATGTCGGACGTACTGGTGAGGGGGTAGTCCTGTTCCGTGACTTCCACCCGTTTGGAACGCACTTCCACCTGGTCACTGATCTGGTATGTGCCGTAATAGACGTCGTTGAGCACAAAGTCCACAAACCGGGCAGCGGGGTTGAACGGCAGTCCGAGGAACTGGCCCATTGCCGAGGTGACAGCATTGCGCATCATGGTTTTGTCGGCTGCATTGGCCAGTAGCGTCCAGCTTTTGGCCTTGGCATAACCTTTCCCGAGAAATTTCTCCTTGTCGTGGAACTTGATGCGGTACGGTTTCTTGCGCATGTTCCATGTGGAGTTTCCGCGGCCGCGTATCTGCAGGCTGTCGTAGGTGGTCTGCTGGTCATCCTCGTCCACATAGACCATCGTGGCGTAGATATACTCTTCTTTGCTGGACACCGCCTTGTTGCCCTCGGTATTGATGTAAATGCACGGCAGGTTGGTCTTGCGCACATAAGTCTGTGCGCACAGGGTCATGGCCCAGAAGAGCAACAGGAAAGGTAGTAAGGTTCTTTTCATGGTTTGTCGTTTACTATAAATACGAAGAGCGGTGGGAATATCCGTAATTTCCACCGCTCTTTTATCACTGTGTATCAATCAAAAACATTCTTCCGGATGCGTGTCAGGTATGCCTTCATTCCCTCGGCATCCTTGTTGTCGATGATAGCCAGCAGTTCCTTGAGTTCGGTGCGTATCTGCGACACCTGGTCGTGCGTGTAGGGATTGAAGAGCACCTCCTGCAGCAGGTAGTCGTCTTCCGAGAGCACGCCGCTGGCTATTTTCATGTGGCGCTTGAACGTGGTTCCGGGTGCGTCCTGGTGCTTCATGACAGCCGAGAACACAAAGGTCGACACGAAGGGGATGCTCAACGAGTAGGCCACCGTCTTGTCGTGTTCCTCGAAGGTGTACTCATAGATGTTGAGCCCCAGGTTCTGGTAAAGGTCCTTGAAGAAGATGCGCCCCATATAGTCGCCCTCGCTGATGATGATGGCGTTCTCGTGCGACAGCTGGTTGAGGTTGGCAAAGGTGGGGCCGAACATCGGGTGGGTCGACACGTAGCGGTGCCCCGTCTTCTCGTAGAACGCCTTCAGGTCGGTCTTCACCGACGCTATGTCCGATATGATGCAGTTGGCGGGCAGGTAAGGCAACACCTCCTCGAAGGCCGGTATGGTGTATTTCACCGTCACGGCGTTGATGAGCAGCTCCGGCCCGAAATCCTTCACCTCGTCGAGCGAGGTAAACCGCTGGCAGTTGTAGGTGAAGCGCATGCGCTTGGCATCGTGCTCGTAGACAGCCACCTCGTGGTCGAAACTGAGCAGGTCGATGAAGAACGACCCCATCTTTCCTGCTCCCATGATCAGTATTTTCATGGCTGCCGTGTTATTGGTTGATAATTTCCACCTGCTGGCGCACGCTCTCCTGATGGATCAGTTCGAAGATGTGGGCCGCGCACTCTGCGTCCACGCCGCACACGCTGGCCTGTGCACCGCGTTTCTCGAGTATCTCGTTGTAGCGGTTGCTTTGGAACACGGTCATGTTGTGTTCCTTCTTGTACTGTCCGATTTCGCGGCACACCCGCATGCGCTTGGCCAGCACCTCCATCATCTGGTTGTCGAGCTCGTCGATCTGGCGGCGCAGGGCCTGTATACCCTCGGTGGTCATCTTCTCGTCGCGCACGACAAGCAGGCTGAGGATATAGTCGAGCACGTCGGGGGTTACCTGCTGTTTGGCGTCGCTCCATGCGTCGTCGGGACTGCAGTGGCTTTCCACCAGCAAACCATCGAAACCCAAGTCCATGGCCTGCTGGCAGAGGGGCGCAATAAGCTCGCGCCGTCCGCCGATATGGCTGGGGTCGCAGATGATGGGCAGGTTGGGTATGCGGCGGTGCAGCTCCATGGGTATCTGCCACATGGGCATGTTGCGGTAGATCTTCTTGTCGTAGCTGGAGAAGCCGCGGTGTATGGCCGCCATGCGCTTGATGCCGGCCTGGTTGATGCGTTCCATGGCGCCGATCCACAGTTCGAGGTCGGGGTTGACGGGGTTCTTTACAAACACGGGCACGTCCACCCCGCGCAGGGCGTCGGCCAGGTCTTGCATGGCAAAGGGGTTGGCCGACGTACGGGCCCCTACCCACAGGATGTCGATGCCGTACTTCAGGCACAGTTCCACATGTTCGGGCTTGGCCACCTCGGTGGCGGTAAGCATGCCGGTCTCTTCCTTCACGGCCTTCATCCAGGGCAGGGCCTTCTCACCGTTGCCCTCGAATCCTCCGGGCTTGGTGCGGGGCTTCCATATACCTGCACGAAACATGTGACATCCCTTGTCGCTCAACTGGCGCGCGGTGGCCATCACTTGCTCTTCGGTTTCTGCGCTGCAGGGTCCGGCTATGACGAACGGGCGCACATTGTCGCTCGGCAACTGCAACGGCTCGAGCTCTAATTCCAGATTATTATCCATAATGCTTCGTTGTGTTTTTATGCTTGTGATTGTTATGTTAATGGCATGGGGGCGGCTACCACTCCAGCGTTTTTACACGGCGGAGGGCTTCCTGCATTTTCTCGTCTTTGGCGCAGAGCGATATGCGGACATAGCGTCGGCCGTTGTTTCCGAAAATGAAGCCGGGCGTGATGAAGACCTTGGCCTCGTGCAGCACGCGTTCCGTCAGCTGCTCCACGTCGTCATACTTGTCGGGTATGCGTCCCCACAGGAACATGCCCACCTGCGACGCGTCGTATGTGCAGCCCAGCGTTTCCATAATCTGCTCGGCCACGGCCCGTCTCCTGCCGTAGTTTTCCATGTTGTTCACCCGGTGCCATTCGGCCGTGTTGGTATTGTAGGCTTCGGCTGCCGCGAGCTGTATTCCGCGGAACGTACCGTTCTCGATATTGCTCTGTATCTTGAACATCCACTGTATGTATTGGCTGTTGCTCACCATCATGGCCACGCGCCATCCTGGCATGTTGTGGCTTTTCGACATGGAGTTGAGCTCGATGCAGCAGTCTTTTGCGCCCGGCACCTGCATGATGCTCATGGGGTGTTCGTTGAGGATGAGCGAATAGGGGTTGTCGTTGACCACCACGATGTTGTGTTTCCGCGCAAAGTCCACCAGCCGTTCCAGCGTCTCGCGGCGCGCGTTTCCGCCTGTCGGCATGTTGGGATAGTTGGCCCACATCACCTTTACACGGCTCAGGTCCATGCGCTCCAGCTCGTCGAAATCGGGCTGCCACCCGTTGTCTTCCCGTAGACTGTAGTTCACGATCTTGGTGCCGAAGATACTGTTGATGGCCGTATAGGTGGGGTATCCGGGGTCGGGCACCAGCACTTCATCGCCCGGGTTGCAGAAAGCGAGGGTGATATACATGATGCCTTCTTTCGAGCCGATGATGGGCTGCAGCTCGGCAGTCCAGTCGATGTCCACGCCGTAGGTGCGACGGTAGAAGCCGGCCATGGCCTGCCGCAGTTCGGGCAGACCGGCTGTAGGCTGATACCCGTGGGCGTCGGGGCGCCGGGCAACCTCGCACAACTTATCGATGGTCTGTTCCGAGGGCGGCATGTCCGGGCTGCCGATTGCCAAGGAGATGATGTCCTGGCCTTCGGCGTTGAGCCGGGCCACCTCTTTCAGTTTCCTGCTGAAGTAGTATTCCTGTATGGAGTTTACTCTCTCTGCTGGTTTGATCATATCTGTTTGTTTTTTGCTTCTTGGTATTCGCCGATAATCTTGATGTCTTTTGTCAGGGGCGTGATGGCGTCGATGGACTGGCGGTAGCGTATGAGGTCCTCGAAGGTGACGTCCACATAGAAGAGGTATTCCCACTCGTGGCCTATGACGGGCAGGCTCTGTATCTTGGTGAGGTTGATGTCGTAGAAGCTGAGAATGGTGAGCACCTTCGACAGCGAACCTTCGGCGTGGGGCAGCGAGAACACGATGCTGGCCTTGTTCGACCGGCTCAGTGGCCGCAGGAAGTCGGCCTTGCGCGGGTCGGTGACCACGAGGAAGCGCGTGAAGTTGTGCTTGTTGTCCTCGATATGGTCTTCCAGCACCTTCAGGCCGTACATCCGTGCAGCATCGGCATGGCAGATGGCGGCCCACCCGCGGCACTGGTTTTTCTGTATGTAAGCCGCACTGCCGGCGGTGTCGTCAGCCTCAACGGCTTTCATGTCGGGGTGGTTGGCGAGAAACGAACGGCACTGCATCAGTGCCACCGGGTGCGAGTGTACCTCCTGCAAGGTCGTCCAGTCGTCGTCGGGCAGACAGCAGATGCTGTGCCTGATGTGCAGCTTGTGTTCGCCGACGATGGTTGTTCCGCTGGCCCGGAGCAGCTCGTAGTTGTGCAACAGGCTGCCCGCTATGGTGTTCTCGATGGCCAACATGCCAATGACAGTTGGGTCGCGCTTGATGTTCTCGAACACTTCCTCGAACGTGTCGCAGCATATCAGCATAATCTGTTCGCCCTCGAAATACTGGTGGGCGGCAATGTCGTGGAAGGAGCCTGGCACTCCTTGTATGGCTATTCTCTTCATTTTCTTCTCGTCGGGAGGCATCGTTACAAACAAAATTCCCGTCTCATTGACATGAAACGGGAATTGGATGCAAACCTCTCTATCGGTTTAATATCTTCCTTAAGTTGAACTCTACACGCAACTTCCCGCTTCACATCGCAATGCAAAGTAAAAGTAATAGGCGTAAAAGGATGCGTAAGACTTCATTGTTTAATCTCTTTTTGTTGTTTACGACTGCAAAATTATCACTTTTTATCGAGACAAACAAGCATTTCTGAAGAAATCTTCTATTTTTTCTTTCATACGTTCAGCCCGTAGGACCGCACCTTCCTCCGAAAGGGACGCCACCCGGCTGCGCCTTGACAGGCAGCCGGGCGCGTCCCATGGAAGAGAGAGATTTATGATTAGCGTATGCGAACCATGCCGCGAACCGGGGCCGGGGCATGAGTGAACCGCTTGCCCGAGGGGGTGCAGTTTGCGCTGCCTGTTCGTTCACCCTTCCCGTGCGCGGCATCCATTTTCTTATACGTCATAAACGCGCAGATGTGACACTTGTCAACGGAAAATCCCGCTTTTTAAAGAATTTTAATCAAAACAATAATAAAAATCCATAAACACGGGGGTGCGGGAGGGTGCGGTTCGGATGGCTTGTGTATATTTGCACCCAAGAAACCATTCGCATGAAAAGACTCGTATCACTTGCCGTGGCCTCCAGCATGGCCGTTGCGCTCATGGCGCAAAGCGACGCTGCGGCCTTCAAGACCCCATCGGCCATGAAGCCCGTCGGATCCGCCTACGCCATGCGCCCGCAGACGCTGCAGCCCCAACTGTCCGCCTCGCCCTCGCTGTCTGTGGCTCCGGCAACCGGCATCGCGGCCGGCAGCCGGCGGAAAAACGAAGAAAAGCCGGTCCCACACGAGGAGGAGAACGACAGCACAAAGTGGTATCCCACCGCCTACTCCACCTATTATAATTATGGTCCCCTGCACGAGGGCCTCAACGTGAGCCTCGACCTGAGCGCCTTTGCCACCTTCGGCAAGCATGCCAAGGGCGGCGGCTTCGGCCAGCGGCTTACCGCCACATGGCTCCAGACCTTGGGCAAGCGCGGATGGGTAGCCGTGGGCGGATACATCAACCACATGAACTGGCGGGGCGACCACTACACCGGCGGAGGACTGACGGCCGAGGCGGGCTATCAGTTCGACGAACACTGGTCGGCCTATGTCTACGGACAGAAATCGCTGGTCAACCAGGGCGGCTACCACACCGGCTATGCGCCTTACGGCTGCGGCTACTACGGCTGGGGCTGTTTGCCCTTCATGGGCAACGACTTGGGCGACAAGCTCGGCGCCGCCGTACGCTGGACGCCCAACCGCACCTTCTCCGTCGAACTGTCTGTGGAGAAGAACTGGTATCCCAAGAGCACCACGGGCTATTGGGGACAATACAATTATCCCATGCCCCAGAACAACTGAAGCATGGGATTTCTCAGACAAAGGCCGCTTCCGATTACCAGTCGGCCACAAGCCGCAACCGCAGGGAGTTGACCACCACGCTGACGCTGGAGAAAGCCATGAGTGCCGATCCCCACATGGGCGTGAGCCGTACGGGCGGCTCGGCATAGAAAAGCCAGAGCACGCCGGCGGCCAGCGGCATGCACACCAGGTTGTACACGAAGGCCCAAAAGAGGTTTTGCCATATCATGCCGACGGTCTTGCGGCTCAGACGTATGGCGTAAGGCAAGGCACGCAGGTCGTCGGTCATGAGCGTTACCTGGGCCACATCCATGGCCACATCGGTGCCGCTGCCCATGGCCACCGACACGTCGGCCCGTGCCAGAGCCTGCGCATCGTTGACCCCATCGCCTATCATGGCCACCCGTTTGCCCTCGGCCTGCAACTGCCGTACGAGCGCTTCCTTATCCTGCGGCGTGCAACCCGACCGGTAATGCGCTATGCCGGCCTTGCCGGCCCAATAGCCGACGGCCTCTTCCCTGTCGCCGCTCATCAGCCAGATCTCCACACCATGGCTTTGCAGCGTTTGCAAAGCCTCACGGGCATGGGGCTTCAACGTCTCGCGCTCGGCGGGCGACAACTGGTCGTCGCGGGTGAAGTCCACCTGCCGGTTGGCGGTGGTCAGCGTGCCGGTCTTGTCGGTCACCACCGCATCCACCTGCCGCATACGCTCGAGTGCGGTGGCATCCTTGATGAGCACCAGCCGCTCGGCGGCCTTGCCGATGCCTACCATGAGGGCTGTCGGCGTGGCAAGTCCCATGGCACACGGACAGGCCACCACCAGCACCGTGACGGCACACACCACCGCCCGGGGCAGAACGGCCGTGCCGCCCACCGCCATCCACACCACAAACGTGAGCAGCGACAGACCGCACACCACGGGCACAAAGACCCGTGCGGCCTTGTCGACGATACGCTGCACGGGAGCCTTGGATCCCTCGGCTTCCTGCACCATGCGGATGATGTGAGCCAAGGCCGTCTGTTCGCCCACCTGCCGTGCGCGCATGCGCAGCTTGCCCTGCGAGGCCACGGTGCCGGCCAACAGCCGCGAACCGCACCGCTTCTCGGCCGGTGTCGGCTCGCCGGTGATCATGCTCTCGTCGACATAGGCGGCGTCGGGGGTCATGAAACTCCCGGCTTCCACCACCTCGCCGTCAACGGGCACACGCTCGCCCGCACGGATCTCCAGCACATCGCCCACGCCGATGGTAGACACGGGCACGTCGTCGACAGCGGGCGTCACGCCCTCTCCGTCCGTACGGACCACATGCGCAGTCTTGGGCGCAAGGTTCATCAGCCGGCGGATGCTCGTGGCGGTGCTGTCCTTGGCCTTCTCCTCCAGCAAACGGCCGGTAAGCACAAAGGTGACAATCATGCCGCAGGAGTCGAAATAGGTCTGTCCGGCATCGCCCCAGAAGGTGTTGTAGACCGAAAATGAGAAGGTAACCAGCGTGGAGAGGGCCACCAGCACATCCATATTGGCCATGGCATGGCGCAACTGGCGGACTGCCCCCACATAGAACGTGCGGCCGCAAAACCACATGACGGCAAGGGCCACGAGCAGCGACAGCTGGTTGGCCGCACCAACCGGGCCGACGCCAGCCCACCCCATGCCGACGCACATGCCAGCCACGGAGAGCAGCCAGGCCAGCAGCACGCGGCGGCGCAGCACCACATACTCGCGGCGGCGCACTGCGTCGGCCGAACGGCCCTGCTCAATCACAAGGTCGTAACCGATGTCGTTGATGGCCCGCTTCATGTCGGCCGGCGAGATTTGGGCAGGATCATAATCGACAAGGGCACTGCGCCCAACAAGGCTGACCGTGGCACTGCTTATGCCTTTCAGCGAGTTGAGCTTGTGCTCCACGTTGGCCGAGCATGCCGAACACGCCATGCCAACAACAGGAAGGGTCTGCTTCATCGCGGATTCAGACGGTCAGTTCGTAACGTCCGCAGCCGGCCACAGCCTCCTGCATCTGCCCTACGGTTACCTTGTCGGCATCATACTCCACGGCAACGGTCTTCCCGGCCACATCGCCCTCGGCACCGGACACTCCCTCGAGGGCGAGCAACGCTCCCTCCACACGGGCCTTGCAGTGCCCGCACATCATACCGCTCACGGCAAAAGTCTTCTTTTCCATATCTTGATATCTACTGATTGTGTTTACGGGTACAAAGGTATTCACTTTCCGCGACTTCGACGTTATGGAATGATGGGCATATCTTACAAGATTACTGAAGCACGCCACGCCACCCGGCCGCACACCGACAGGACATCCAACGCTGCCGAACGGAGGCGTGAAAAGTACACTATCCGCAACGCGATTCCTAACTCCTTGTATATCAGCTAACAAGAGGTCGTATAAAATTATAGCTTAAATTTGAAAAATAATAGCTATTATTTTTCAAATTTAAGCTATAA
>CAVKJH010000018.1:0-9285 GCA_963656755.1 bacterium | reverse complement strand
CGTACGAATGTCTATCATATTTCCGTCGCCCCTGTAGGGGGCGCATAATTCAAATTATCATGCGGTTTAAATATGCGCCCCCTACAGGGGGCGAGTCGTTAAAACGCCATTAAAACGATAGGGGTACGCTCGACTTTGTCGCTTGCGCCAGCAAGAACCCCTATCCTATAATATGCGCCCCCTTCAGGGCAAAAACGGCGCAAACGCTGCATCTTTTGATGCGAATTTTGAACACCCTACCTTACAGGGCTTACCCTGCGTTGGCGTTGCTCCTGCTGGCCTTGTCCTTGCCTTGCCACCACAGGGGCAAACACTGCGCAAACGCTACATATTTTGATACGAATTTTGAACACCCTACCTTCCAGGGCTTCGCATCATATTCCGTTGCGCTCGGCTATGTCGCTTCCGTCAGCAAGTCCCCCTATATTATGCGCGCCCCCGCAGGGGCTAAGTCGCTTGCAAAAAACAACTTGCGCGATTTTTACCATGTGTTTCTTGGCGACGCCACGTTATTGATATTGTTTTGGGTTTGCGATACCTATCGAACGGCACTGCGATACCTATCGAACGGCACTGCGATACCTATCGAACGGCACCGCGACAGCTATCGAACGGCACCGCCATACACCACCTTTCGCAACCAACCCAATTTCGGCCGTGCCCCGGCGGCCCCGCAAGGCATTGTTAAGGAATATTTAATGGGGGCAATCTGCACCGGTTTCTTTCAGAATGACGGCCGTTTGCTTGACAATCGTAACCAAAAAGTCGGAAAAAGGGGGCGTTCGTTATAAAATGCAGGATGAACATTGCTTTTTGTGAAAAAACATTTGGCGAAAAGCTAAATAATACTTAATTTTGCAACAGATTGAAAATAATATTAAAATTATGCTAAGGCTTAGCGGATTTCGACAATGCTCCGGAAGCATGTCCTTCTAATATAATAAGGTGTGTATTTTGCCACCTCGCGGCGCGAGGTGGATAGGCTAAGGTAAAGCGATATCGCCGCCGGCGCACCGCGATTACGGATAATTTATAGAGAAATAGGAATAACAAGCATTATATTATCATTTATTAAAAAAGAGAGATTTTATGGTTAAAAGACTTTCAATGATTTTGGCCGGCCTCTTCCTTTCCATAGGAATAGCGTTGGCACAGTCACAGGTCTCCGGAACCGTCACCGACGAGAACGGAGAGCCTGTCGCCGGCGCTGGCGTGAAGGTTGTGGGTACCAATACGGGTACGGCAACCAACAGCGACGGTCATTTCAGTCTGTCGGCTCCTGCCAACTCCACCCTCGAGATTACGTTCCTCGGCATGGAGCCCAAGCGCGTGAAAGCCGGACGTAACTTGAACGTTTCGCTCGTTCCCAACGACCAGACCCTCGACGAGGTGATGGTCGTGGCATACGGTACGGCCAAGAAATCGGCCTTCACCGGTTCGGCCGCTGTCGTGAAGGCCGAGGACATCGGCAAGGTGCAGACCACCAACGCCGTGGAGGCGCTGAAGGGTAAGGTCAGCGGCGTGCAGCTCACGCAGGCTTCGGGCCAGCCCGGCACCCAGCCCACTGTCCGCATCCGCGGTATCGGCTCTATCCGTGCCGGCAGCTCACCCCTCTATGTGGTCGACGGTTCGCCCTTCGACGGCGACATCAACACCATCGCCCCCAACGACATCGAGACCATGACGGTGCTGAAGGAAGCTGCCGCTGCTGCCCTCTACGGTGCGCGCGGTGCCAACGGTGTGATCATCATCACCACCAAGAGCGGTGCCAACAAGGGCAACTCGTCCATCACGGTGGATGCCAAGTGGGGTTCCAACTCACGCCAGCTGCCCGACTATAACTACATCAGCAGCCCCGCCGGCTACTACGAGACCTGGTACAAGGGCTTGGAGAACTATGCCGTCAACACCTGGGGATACTCGCAGGCACAGGCCAACGCCTGGGCCAACTCGCACCTCACCGACAACTCGTCGTACGGTCTGGGTTACAATGTCTATACCGTGCCGGACGGCCAGAACCTCATCGGCCTCAACGGCAAGCTCAACCCCAACGCCACACTGGGCAGCTACATCACCAACAACGGTACCACCTATTACCTCACACCCGACGACTGGACCGATGCTACCTACCGCAACGCCCTCCGTCAGGAGTACACCGTGACCGCCACGGGCAGCACGCAGAAGTCTAACTTCTACGCTTCGGCCAACTACCTCGACATGAAGGGTATCACCGTCGGTTCGCAGTACAAGCGTTTCACCACCCGCCTGAAGGCCGACTACCAGATCAAGTCGTGGATCAAGGTGGGCATGAACGTGAACTACGCACACTACAACAACGACAACGTGTCGGGCGAGGGCACTTCGGGAAGCTCAGGCAACATGTTCTCCATGACCACCATGGCGCCCATCTATCCCCTCTACATCCGCGACGCCAACGGCAACATCATCCAGCACGAAGCCTCACACCGTCCGCTCTACGACTTCGGTGACGGCGACTACATCGGCATCACACGACCGTTCCTCTCGCAGGCCAACCCGCTGGCCAACACTTATGTGGACACCAACCGCAGCAACGGCAACAGCGTGAACGCCGTCGGCACCGTAGACATCGACCTGCCCTACGGCTTCCGTTTCAGCTCTACGAACAGCGTGTACGTCGACGAGTACCGCGGACAAAGCAGCTCGAACCCCTGGTTCGGCCAGTACGCCACCTCAAACGGTATTGCATCCGTGAGCCACGGCCGTACATGGTCGTACAACTACCAGCAGCTCCTGAAGTGGCACCAGCTCTACGGCAAGCACGACATCACAGCCATGCTGGGTCACGAATACTACCGTCGTCGCATCTATAGCCTCTCCGGACAGAACAACAACATGTTCTCCAACGACATCGTGGAGCTTTCGGCTGCCGTGACCACCATGTCGAAGGCTTCCTCTGCGACAAGCGACTACAACACCGAGGGCTTCTTCGGACAGGCACAGTACAACTACGACAACAAGTACTTCGCATCGGCTTCTTACCGTCGCGACGCTTCCTCTTATTTCGATCCCGACCACCGTTGGGGTAACTTCTGGTCGTTCGGTGCCGCCTGGCTCATCAGCAAGGAGGCATGGTTCGAGACCGACTTCGTGGACGAGCTGAAGATCAAGGCATCGTATGGTGAGCAGGGTAACGACAACATCGGCTACTACAACTACATCACCACCTACAACATCGTGAACTCGAACGGTGCGCTGGCCCTGACACCGCGCCAGCTGGGCAACAGCAAGATTTCGTGGGAGAAGAGCGGCGAGTTCAACCTTGGTGTTGAGTTCAGCTTCCTCAAGAGCCGCATCACCGGTAGCCTGGAGTACTACTACCGCAAGACCAGCGACATGCTGTCATGGTTCTCGCTGCCCGCCAGCTTCGGTTTCACGGGCTACTACGACAACATCGGCGACATGCGCAACACGGGTATCGAGTTTGAGCTGCGCGGCGACATCGTGCGCACCAAGGACATCACCTGGTCGGCTTATGCCAACATCACCACCAACAGCAACAAGATCCTGACCATCGCCGACGCCAACAAGGTGATGACCGTTGACGGCGTGCACGGTTATTCGTCGAGCAACTGGTTCTACGGCGAGGGCAAGCCTATCTACACCTGGTACATGTACAAGTATGCCGGCGTGGACAAGGAGACCGGTGAGGCCCTCTACTACAAGAACGGTTATGAGAAGGATGCCAGCGGCAACGTGATCTACTACGACAAGAGCGGCAAGGTGTGCGACGCCACAGCCGAGGGTGCCCAGCCCAAGACCGTGTTGGAGACCACCAACACCACGTCGGACGCCGACCAGTATCTGCTTGGCTCGGCCAACCCCGATGCTTTCGGTGGCTTCGGCACCAGCTTCGCCTGGAAGGGCTTCGACTTCAACATCGACTTCACCTATCAGCTCGGCGGTCTGGTCTACGACGGCGACTATGCAAGCTCCATGACGATGAGCCGCGGCCACGCCATGCACGCCGACATTCTCAACGCCTGGTCGCCAAGCAACACCAGCTCGAACATCCCGCGCCTGCAGTTCAACGACCGCTACACGGCTGCCACCAGCGACCGCTTCCTTACCAGCGCCTCGTACCTCAACCTGCAGAACATCACACTCGGCTACACGCTGCCCAAAAACATCGTGCGCAAGATTGGTCTTACCAACCTGCGTGTCTACTGCTCGGCAGAGAATGTATGGCTGTGGTCGAAGCGGCAGGGCATGGACCCGCGCCAGAGCGCAAGCGGTTCGGTTTCAAGCCAGTACTATTCGCCCATCCGCAGCATCTCAGGCGGTATCACGGTTTCATTCTAAGTTGTTAACAATCAAAGACTATTCATTTGTATGAAAAATATAAATAAGTTAATCTGCGGTATGGGGGTCGCCTTCGTCGGACTGACGGCATTAACCTCGTGCGAAGAGGAGACGCACCCCACCTCGTATGCCACCACCGACCAGATGGCCCAGTCGTCGTCGGCCACCGAGGCACTGCTGAGTGCCGTACCGGCTTCGCTCAACTCCATTTGGTATGGTTCTGCCCACTATTCGTGGGGAAACGGATCGCTGATGAAAATACGCGATGTCATGACGGGCGACTATGCCCATGTAGAGCACACCTACGACTGGTACACCGCATGGGAGCAGTGCTACTACATCGGCAAGGCCTATATGGCAAGCCAGTTCATCTGGAACTACTACTATAAGATGGTGCTCACCACCAACAACCTCATCAGTGGCATCGACTCCACCAAGGCCACGACCGACCAGCTCGGATATCTGGGCGTGGGCTATGCCGAGCGTGCCTCGATGTATCTCGACATGGCTCGCATGTACGAGTTCCTGCCCAACGAGAAATTCCCCGACGGCAAGAACGAGGACGGCAACGTGGTAACCAACCTCACTGTGCCTATCGTGAAGGCCGGCATGTCGGAGGACAGCGCACGTGTCAACCCGCGTGCCACCCGCGAGCAGATGGCAGCCTTCATCCTCGACGACCTCAACCGCGCCGAGAGCCTCATACCCAACCTGACCAGCACTCGCAGCAAGACCCTGCCCGACCTGGCTTGTGTCTACGGTTTGAAAGCCCGTCTCTACATGTGGCTCGAAAACTATCAGCAGGCACAGTCGTATGCACGCAAGGCCATCGATGCCGCCCAGCTGGCACCGATGACGCAGACACAGGCGCTGAACGTCACCACCGGCTTCAATGTGGCCGACCCTTGGATGTGGGCTTCCACGCTCACTGCCGAGAACGAGTGTGTGGAGGACGGTATCCTGAACTGGACTTCGTGGTGCAGCAACGAGACGCAGTTCGGTTATGCAGGTGCCGGCCCGTATATCATGATCAGCAAAGACATGTACGACCGTATCAGCGATACCGACTGGCGCAAGCTCGAGTGGAAAGCTCCCGACAACAGCGCACTGGCTAACAAGGTGACCTTCCTCAGCTCGACCTACAAGAACACGCTGCCTACCTACGCTTCCGTGAAGTTCCGTCCGGGAAGCGGCAACGACGGCGAGTCGTCGATCGGTGCAGCTTCGTCCTATCCGCTCATGCGCGTAGAGGAGATGTACTTCATCGAGGCCGAGGCCGCCGCACACCAGAACGCCGCACAGGGCAAGACGCTTCTCGAAAGCTTCATGAAGAACTACCGCGACGCCAACTATGTGTGCCGCGTGTCGGACACAAAGGATGTGGTAGAGGAAATCGTGTTCCAGAAGCGTGTGGAGCTTTGGGGCGAGGGTCAGACCTTCTTCGATATCAAGCGTCTGAACTACTCGGTTACGCGTGCATACAGCGGCAGCAATTTCTTCGAGCAGTGCCGTTACAACACCAACGGACGTCCCGCCTGGATGAACATTGTGATTGTGCAGACCGAGGAAAACAACAATGCCGGTGTGAAAGGCTGGAACAACCCCGACCCGTCGGACCAGTACACTCCCATCCAGTAATATCATAGCAACAGTAAAATAAAGAACAATATGAAGACAATATTCAAATATGCGTATGTAGCCCTCTTCGCTGTGCTGGCCCTGGCCTCATGCACCGACGAGTACGACTACACGCCGGCCAACAAGGCCAACCAGGGCGGCAACGCTACCATCGAGGCTTCTGCGTCTTCCTATACATTTCTGCCCGGTGAGACACAGACCGTGACCGTCACCGTGCACCGTATCGACTCGACGAAGGCCGACACCGTCCACTTGACCAGCAACAGCGAATACTTCAAGGCTTCGCCCGTCAGCTTCGCTGCCGGAGAGGCCAACAAGACGGTTACCATCAACGGCACTGTGCCCGTGGGAAAGTCGGAGACTGTGACCATCGCCGTGGCCGATGCCGACGCTTTTCTGTACGGCGTGAAGGAAGTGAACTTCACGGTCAGCGTCTACCAATCGTACAACGGTGTGATTACTTCAAGCTTGTTCCGTAACCCGTTCCGTTGCGTGATCTATGACTTGACCAATGGCGATTTCATGATTCCCAGTGCTTACGAGGACGGTTATGACATTACTTTCCACATCAATTTCACGACCAACATCGTAACGGCCATGCCGCAGTACGCAATGGTGTATAGCGAAGCATACGGACGGCTGCAATTCAACACCACAAATGCGGACGGTCTCATCTACGGCCATTATGACCCCGAGACTCTGACCGTGTCGTTGGAGGACATAACGTTCGCTTTGCCTGACATCAGTAACAAATTTGGCGGTACCTATACAGAGTACTATACTTTCGAAGAGGACCCCAACGCTTAGTAAAATATTCTCGGAACAACTGACGAATATGCCGGATAGGACACACCATCCTGTCCGGCTTTTTCTATTCAAAATAGCTTATTATTATTGAAAATATGAAGAAGTTGTTTTTTCTCGCTTTGCTCCTGACCTTGTTGCAAAACCTTCAGGCACGCGAGCGCACACAGGCCGAATTGACGAATGCGGCGCTTTCGGCATTGCAAAGCCATGCCGCAACAGACCGGAAACAGTCTGCATCGACATTGCGTCTCAACGTGCTCAGGCAGGACGCCGTGCTGACCGTAATGGGAAACGACACCGTAGGCTTTGCCGTATTGAGCAACGACGATGCGTGGCCGGCCGTGATCGGCTATTCTGCCGAGCCGTTCCATCCGGAGGTTAACGAGGGGCTGCAGTGGTTTCTCACCGTTGCCGGCCAGACAATGAGCCTCGGCAAACGGTATGAGTCCGTAGCGCCGTCGAGCGATTTCAAGCCGGCAGTGGAACCCATCGTGCAAACGCTCTGGAACCAGTCGGCACCCTACAACGACCAGTGCCCGCCGGCTACAGGCGGAAAGTTGTGCCCCACGGGGTGCGTGGCTACCGCCCTTGCGCAAATCATGTATTACTGGAAATACCCCGTACACGGAACCGGGCAAGGCACAGTGTCTGTCACCGCCGACGGTACGGGCAGCAGTATCACCGTAGACTTCGGCGAAACGACTTACGATTGGGACAACATGCTGCTCGACTACGAGTCGAACAAGTATACGGATGTGCAGGCCAATGCCGTTTCCACGCTGATGCTGCATTGCGGTGTGGCTGTCAGTATGAACTATGCCGCCGATGCCAGCGGCTCGAATACATACGAAGCGCGCAGCGGTCTGATGACCTATTTCAACTACAACCCGGGCATGAACCTGCTTTTCCGCGACTTTTACTCGACCGACGAATGGATGAACCGGCTTTACACCGAGCTTAACGCCGGCCGCCCCGTGTTCTATACTGGTGTCGATGCCACCCAAGGCGGCCACGCTTTCGTGTGCGACGGATACGATGCCGACGGCTTCGTACACATCAACTGGGGATGGGGACCGCAGGGCGGCAACGGATACTTTGACGTGGCTCTGCTTGACCCGCAGGGCTATTCGTTCTCGTCCGGGCAGACCATCCTTGTCGGGGTTGCCCCAACGGCGGTCATGGACTATGCTTCGCAGATCGTAAGCTACGACCCGATGACCGTTACGCGCATCAACAAATCATCGTTGAGCATCAGCGGCGCGACAATTTATAACCTGACCGGCGAACCTTTTTCCGGGGAAGTCGCATTGGTGCTCGACATGAGCGACAGCCTGACGGTGCTGAAATCGCTTTCGTCATCCGACATTGCCAACAGTCACGGCATTGCCACAAACGGCGGTTTTGTCAAACTGCCTACATCGTCATTGCAGGATGGCACCTACAGGCTCTTTGTGGGAAGCAAATCGACAAAGGACAAAACATGGCAACTGGTGCGCCGATCGGACAATCAGACCAATAGCTATATGCTGACAGTGGCCGACGGCGACTATACCGTATCGCCCGTCGTGGACGACTCGTGGACTACGGGGATAGCACGGGTAGAGAAACCTGCCACGCACGCAAGCCAAGGCGTTTACACCCTCGACGGACGCTATCTCGGCAACAGCACCGAAGGACTTGCCAAGGGTATCTATGTGGTTAACGGTAAAAAAATAATGAAACAATGAAGAAACACATCCATTATCTGCTGCTGACTGCCGTCGCATTGACGGCTGTCATGTTGGGCTCGTGCAACAAAGACGACAACGAGTCGACCGATGACGCTTACTCCTATCTCCGCCGTTCGTTTACGGGAAAACTGATTTGCCAAAACGAAACCCGTACCGACTCGGTGGTGATGGACACGCTCGATGCTTCGTGGTCGGTCAATGCCAGCAACAAACTCACCATAGCCAATGTTCCGTTGGCCAAGCTGCTGGTGGGTGTGAACAACCCGGAACTGCTCGGCGTGGCGCAAGCCTTGGCTACGCAGACCTTGACCGCCGACATCGCGGTGACACATGTTTCGCCTATCGTCTTCACGGTAGCACCGCAGTCATTGGTTACAACCGTGCGGTTCGGCGGAGCCGACCACGAGTTGCGTGTCACCTTTGCCTGCAGTCCGAACCTTAGCTGGGGTTCGTACAGCACGAACGACAACTCGGTAGTGATCAATATTGTGGAAACCGGCGTGTACCTGGATGGTAATAGCACCAATGTCCTGCCAAAGAGCATGCCGTTGCTGTGGTCAACACAGCAAGCGGTGCGTCCTCTCTTTTAAGCAGGTGGGCATCATTGCCTTATCCGAAGCCACAACAGGTGCCGAGTGACAGGATGGTCGCTCGGCATCTTTTTTGATAGTTAGTCTGGCCCAATCTGTTATTTTCCTGCCGATTGGCTTGCCGCACTCGCGGGAAAAGGTTATCTTTGCCGCATACATTACCACGCAACGACATGACA
>CAVKJH010000017.1:0-14295 GCA_963656755.1 bacterium | reverse complement strand
GGGGGCGCATAATTCAAATCATCATGCGGTTTAATTATGCGCCCCCTACAGGGGCAACTCATTAAATGGCGTTTAAACGATAGGGGCGAGCCCCTATCCTATAATCTGTCGCCCTTACAGGGCTTGCCGTCTGCTTGTTGCCCTTGCTTGCCGTCTGCTTGTCGCCCTTGCTTGCCATGCGTTAGCTTTGCCCTTGCTTGCCATGCGTTAGCTTTGTCCCTGCTTGCTTGCCACAAACCCCACGTTTGCTGCTGCCAAACCCCAGGTTTGCTCCGGGTAAAGCATAGGTTTGCTGCCGGTAAACCAGGGGTTTGTCAATGGCGGGACGGGGCATGGCTCAACGGGTAGGGGGCTTCTCGAGGAAGTCGACCTCCACGATGCGCAGTTCGGTCTTGCCCTTGGCCGACGCAAAGCGGTCGAGGGCATTGGCGTTGCCGCCGGCCAGCTCCTTGGTGTCGCCCAGTTTGCTGCTGTCACGGCTGGGGGCCAGCATCTTGATGGTGATGCGGTCGCTGGCCACGGGGCGGTCGATGGCTATGTGCACATAGCCGAGGGTGGGGTAGGTAAGGCCCTGCCACACCTGCCGGTTGCCCTCGTAGACGGCGATGGGGTACACCTTGTTGCGCCATCCGGCGAGCTTTATGGCGATGTTGTCGATGCGTGCCTTGCGTTCCAGCACAAACGTGGCCCAAGCGTGCTGCTTGGTGCCGTCGCTCCTCCATTCGGTCTGCTCGTTGTCGTCGCAGGCGTTCCAAGCGTCGGTGCCGTTGGAGGCGGCCTCGATGCCGACCACGCGCAGCGCCTGGCTTTCCGCCACGAACGACGGTGTGGACGGCGTGGGGCCGCGGTCGAGGCGGCAGGGCAGGGAGAGCGACGGCAGGTAGCGGCTCATGCCGTTGCGGGTATCGATGCTGTCGGTGTGCAGCTGCAGCGTTACGGGCGGCAACCCGTCGGCAGCAGCCGTGACGGTGATGGTGCCGGCGTTGACTGTCGACCGCACGAGGGCGCGGTTCACGCCGCACTCCACGGGCAGGTCGAGCGACCGGATATAGTTGCCGAACGCCGAACGGGTGTCCGGCCCGTCGAGCAATCCCTGCTGGCCGTTGTCGGTGTTGGGTTCGCTCTGCGCCCCGCCCACCGGCCGTGCCAGTCCGCCGAGCCACTGTCCCTCGCCGCTGAGGTTGAAGTGCACCATGCGGTTGTCGAGCGGACAGCGCCGCCCCTGCTCGTCGACCACCTCAAACTGCAGCAGTGCCATGTCGGCCCCGTCGGCCTTGAACCCCTCGGGATTGCCGATGACCGACAGGATCAGACGGTGGGGCTTGCCGGCCGTCTCCACGGCATGCCGGCTCACCTCGCGGCCCTCGCGGTAGCCCACGGCCTCCAGGCGGCCCGGGACAAACGTCAGGTTGTCGAAGGTAAACAGGTACTGGTGGCTCCGGCGGCCCTTTCCCACCGGGCGGCCGTTGACGAGCAGCTGCACCTCGTCGGCCGTCGACACCACATATTTGGTGAGGTGCAGACTGTCGGCGTAGTTCCAGTGGCCGATGATGTGTGTGGCGTCGCGCTCGGGCGTCACCCATCCGTCCCACATCACCCGGTGGGCGAAGAACGCATCCTTGGGCAGGCGCATGGCGTCGGTCACACCGCTCGACCGGTAGTTGGCTTCGCCCCGGTAGTGGGTGTTGGTGTCGGAGAACACGATCTTCGCGCCGCCGCCGTTTACGCGCCGTCCGGTGCCGGGCCGCTCCAGGTAGTAGTCGTGCCATGCCTTCACCATGCCCACGGCCATCTGGTCCATGTTGTGGTTGTAGTCGTCGGCCCGCGCACCCCGGTAGAGCGGCCCGTCGCCCTCGCGGTGGTAGGGGTAGCTCCATTCGTCCCAGTACTTGCGCAGTCCCTCGTCGCGGTGATATTCCATCATCCACATGGGCTTGCCGGCACTCTTGTTCACATAGAGCATCTCGCCGCCGTACTCGGCCTCGCCGGGGCCGAGCATCTCGCGGCTGCCGATGGCGCGTCCGCCGTGCGGGTCGTAGGTGTCGCGCAACCGCCGCATCTCGCCCATGTGACTGTCGGAGATGCCCTTGTTGCCGCACTCGTAGAAGAGTATGCTGGGGTTGTTGCGGTTGTAGACGATGGCGTCGCGCATCAGTTCGAGGCGCTGCCGCCAGCGGTCGCCCTCCACGTCGCGCTCGGCGTCGCCGGCAGGCATGGCCTCGATGAGGCCCACGCGGTCGCAGCTCTCCACGTCCTGTTTCCAGGGGGTGACGTGCATCCACCTGACGATGTTGCCGCCCGAGGCCACCATCAGCTGGTTGCTGTAGTCGGAGAGCCACGCCGGCACGCTCATGCCCACGCCCGGCCACTCGTTGCTGGTGCGCTGTGCGTAGCCGTGCAGCATGATGGCGCGGTCGTTGAGCCACGTGGTGCCGCTGTGATAGGCCGTCTTGCGGAAGCCCGTGCGCAGCACATGGTCGTCGGCCACGGTGCCGTCGTCGGCCACCAGCTGCGTGTGCACGGTGTAGAGGTAGCCGTAGCCCCAGCTCCAGAAACAGGCGGCATCCAGCCGTCCCTCCACGCTGGCCGTGCAGGTGTCGCCGGGCTGCAGCGTGTAGCGCGGGCCGTCGTAGCGTCCGGCCTCGCGGCCGTCGGCATCGGTAAGCGTGCAGCGGTAGGTGAACGAGTGCGGCACGCGGTCGTCGTTGCGCACCTGGCTCTCGGCATGCACCGTCACCTTGCGGCCGCCGATGTCGTAGTCCTTGCCGTAGACATACACGCCGGTGGTGCCGAGGTTCGAGTAGAGCGGCAGTGTCTGGTAGAGCTTGCCGGTGGTGTGGAGCCACACGTTCTTGGGAATGCCGCCGTAGTTGGCGTTGAAGTTCTTGTCGTTCCACTGGTAGCGGCTGCCCGTGGCCCGCTCGCGGTAGTTCCACGAACTGTTGACCCACACGGCCACCACGTTCTCGCCGTCGTGCACATAGGGCGTGAGGTCCCATCCGGAGGCCATGACACCGTTCTCGGTGAGGCCCAGGCTGTGGCCGTTGACGTACACCTCGGCCCCGAAGCGCACGCCCTCCAGCTCGAGGAAAACCTTGCTGCTGCCCGTGTCGTGTAGGGTGAAGTGCTTGCGGTACCACATCACGGTGTCGCTCAGCTGGTGGATGGGCACACGGAAGGCCTCGTCTTCGTTCCACGCCCGCGGCAGGGTCACGCGCTGCCAGCCGCTGTCGTCGTAGGCCGGTGCTTCGGCTCCGGGCAGATGCCCCGTTGCGAGCAGCCATCCGCTGTTGAAATTGAGCTTTTGCCGCACGGTGGCCCGCGCCGTGGCGGCGGTCAGGGCGAGCGCCAGCGAAAGGAATAGAAACAAGTTGCGCATAATCGGTGGGGAGGATAAAAAGCGACAAACCGCCGGCGCAGAGCCGCGTCCGACGGTTTGTCAGTGTTTGTAAGATGATGGCCCTGCGCCGCCGGGGCAAACGCCTGTGGCGGCCGCAAGGGTGCCGTGGCGGCGGGCCGTATGCCGCCCGCCGCTATGGCTGTCAGCGTATGTTCACCTTGTAGGTTCGGCCGTTCTCCTTGACCACATAGACACCGGCAGGCAGACTGTTGATGTTGTCGCCGACGCGCTTGCCGTCGAGGGTGTAGACCAGGCGGCGCGGTGTGCCGTCGGCGTTGATGCCGTAGATGCCCGTGTTGGTCACAATCTTCAGCACACCGTTGGCCGTGGCCAGCGACGAGGTGTCCCACATCATGCCATTGGGCAGGTCGGGCAGCTGCAGCTTGGGCGTGCCGCTGAACTTGCTGGCTGTCCAGAGCACGATGCTGTCGCCCACGGCCGGTGTGTAGCGGTCGCTGAGTTTCACGATCACCGAGTCGTTGACGGTCAGCGTGCCGCCCACCTCGAGGTACGAGCGGCTGGTGCTTGTGTTGCGGTTATTGGTGATGGTCAGCTCAAGGCGTCCTTTCGATATGACGGCGTTGCCGGCCGTCTTGATGGATCCGTAGTGGTTGCCGTAGTAGACACCGGGTGCCAGCGTGCCTCCGTTGACCAGCAGGCTCTGCAGCATGCCGCGTCCCTGCACCATGCCCGAGTCGGTCACGGCCACGCTCGACGTGCCTGTCAGCAGTGTCTTGTAGCTTGAGTCGTCGAGGCGCATCTCGCCGCCGGCGATGGTCACCGCCCCGATGTTGGGCTGTGCGCTGGCCGTTCCGATGTTCCACACGCCCGAACCCACCTTGCGCACCGTGGCGCCTGAGATTTGCAGTGCGCAGGTCTTCAGCATGTCTTCGTTGAGTGCGCCGATGGTCAGCGTGCCCGTGGTGTAGATGGTGCCGTCGCCTTTGACGTGGCCGATGGCCATCGAGCGCGCTCCGGCATAGAACGTGGTGCCGCTCGTCACCTGCAGGGTGGCCTTGGGCAAGCCGTAGTCGTTGGTCCAGTCGAAGCTGGGGCCGTAGGTGCTGCGCTGCTCCTGCCCGGCCACGACGGTGCCTTCGAAGGCGCTCCAGTCGCCGCTGAGCGTGTTGCGCGGACCGGCTGCGTAGACGTAGAGCGCGCCTTGGCCGAACAGTTTGCCGGTGTAGTCGCAGCGCGGGTCCATCCAGAAGTTGCCCGATACATTCTCGGGCACCACGATGTGCATGCTGTTGGTGCTGAACGATCCCATGCTGTTGCTGTCGTAGACCTTGGCGCCGGTGCCGGTGTAGTGCAGCGTGTCGGCGTTGGCGCCGTCGAAGAGGTTCAGCGTGCCGGCCTCCATGCTGAGGCACGACAGGTTGCTGGCCACATTGAGCGTCAGCGTGCCGGGCCCCCGCTTGGTCAGCGTGTGCCGCCCGTTGGTAGAGACGAAGCCCGTCTTCATGGTCAGCGTGGTGCCGTTGGCCGTCTTCACGGCTGCGTCGGCCCCGTTCAGGTATACCGGCTGGTTGTTGATGATGTTGGCGGTGATGCCCAGTTCGGCATTGCCCGAGAGTTCGATGCGGTTCGACACGCCGCCCAGTGCGCCGTAGTCGTTGCCGTCCTTGTTGGCCAGCGATGCCACGTTGACCGTGCCGCTGGTGATGCGTACGGTGCCCACGAAGCGGTTCACGTTGTTGATGTTGACCGTGCCCTCGCCCGTCTTCGTCAGGTCGGCCTTGCCGTTGATGCTGTCGCCGGTGAGGGTGTAGGTCAGCGTGTCGTTGTCGAAGTTGATGGCCGATACCGACACGGGTTCGGCAATGTTCACGTCGGAGCGCACGGCGTTGTCGCCGAAGGTCACGGCGTCGCCGCTCACAAACTTGTCCTTCAGTCCGTTCACGGTGAAGTTCTCGGTGGTCAGCATGTCCCAGTTGCCGTCCTCGTCGCCCTGCCACTCCACGGCGGCGGCGTCGCGCTGGTCGGCGATGGTGATGTATATCTTGCCGTCGGCCACGGAGAGCTGTGTCTTCTGGTTGTTGATGCCGTCGATGGTCACGTCGGCGATGTCGCCCTCCAGACTGTCGAACGAGGCCAGTTCGTAGGTGCCGGCCTCAAGCCTGTCCTTGCCGCCGGTGTAGGTGGGGCGTATCTGGAACACGGGTGCGCTGTACTGCGGGCCCTGGCTCCAGTCTTTCTTCTCGAGCACCAGTTTGCCGGCGCTGAGCTTGTCGGCCGTCTTGGTGTTGTCGTCGATGTCGAACACCACGCGCGCACCGAAGCCCAGGCGCAGCGTGTCGACGCTCACCGTGCCCACATGGGCGGCGCCGCCGGGGAAGAGCTTGGCGCCGTAGTCCATGCTGATGCCGGCCTGGAACTGGCCGCCGTCGGAGCTAAGCTCGGCAAAGCGGTTGAGCCAGACGTGCGAGTGCTGCATGGTGCCGTCGAACGACAGCTGGCCGAACCACACGTCGGTAGGCCCGCTGTAGGTCTGCACCACGGCGGGCAGCACGAGTGTGCCCTCGCCCTGCTTGGTGACGCGCGTGCTACCCGTGAAGGCGGCGCCCGTCAGCGTGTGCGTATAATAAGAGGTGGTGATGTTGTTGTTGTTGTCGTGTCCCTGTGTCCACGAGGGAGCCACGTCGAAGAACACCTCGGGCTGTGCGCCCTCGGCCACGGCCACGGTCATGTCGGCCGTCTCGGCCATGATGACCTGCTTGCCGTTGAGGTCGGTGGCGATGGTTCCGCCGTTGTTCACCTCGGTCTTGCCGTTGGTGGTCTCGGGTGGCGGTGCCACGGTGATGCCCTCCAGCTCGCCCACGAAGTAGGACACGTGCGGCGGCTGGTTGTAGCCGTTCATCTGCGTCTGCATGGCGTTGCGGTACTGCTTGTCGGAGAGCAGCGTGGCCATGCGGTACTTGGTGGGTATGTCGGTGGTGTAGATGCGCATGTCGCCCGACGCGGTGCGGGCCACGATCTCCTCGCGCCAGTCGCCGAAGATGTCGGCCTGTAGGCAGGGTGTGGCCTTGGTGCTGTTGTTGGTCAGTGCGCCCGTCAGGTCTATGGTGCTTTGGTCTTCGTACTTGTGTATGCTGTTGGCGCTGTTGTCCTCGTCGAGCAGGTCACCGTCCCAGTAGATGCGGAATATGTTGCCGAACCAGTAGCCCGAGAGCAGGTTCTCGGCGTGCTTGGCCGTCACGGCGCTGATGGCCTGGTCGTGGGCCGACGATCCGATGGCGCCCGGCACGCGGTTGGTGAAGTTGGCAAACATGCAGCGGCCGTCGTCGCTGCCGCCGGCCAGACGGTAGAGTATCTTCGACGTGGTGGCGTCGCGGTAGTTGTTGGCCGGCTGCGACTCGTTGCAGGCATAGACCTGCAGGCCCTTGCGGTAGGGGTCGAACTGTCCCACGTGGTGGGCGTCGCCGTGGCCGAGACCCGAGGTGGAGAGGCCGTGGCCGTTGTCGTCGATGACCATCGATCCGAACACGATCTCGTCGCGCCCGTCGAGGTCCACGTCGGCAATGGTGTAGTTGTGGTAGCCCTGTCCGTACCATGCCGATCCGGGCTGGTTGTTGTTCCAGCGCCAGCGCACGGAGAGCTGGTGGGTGGCGGGGTCCACGTCGAGTGCGGCCATCTTGTGGCGGGTGTAGATGCCGCGTGCGAGGAAGATGCTGGGCTTGCGTCCGTCGAGGTAGGGTGCGCCGAAGAAGAACTTCATGGCACGGTGGCCGTAGTTGTCGCCCCAGGCGGCCTGGAGGTCGCTCTCGCCGGCCTCAAAGCGCTTCAGCGGGAACTCCTGCACGGTGTAGGGCTTGCCCGTCTTGCCGTCCATGTAGACGAGGAACTCGTCGCCCTTGCAGAGAAACTCGTACACGCTGCCGCGGTAGTCCTTCGAGGCGTCGCCCACGGTGTAGGTGGTGCCGTCGGCCATGTGTATGATGCTGTTGTCCTGCAGGCGTGCCACACACTCGGCCACGCCGTCCTGGTCCCAGTCGTAGGCCATGATGTTGATTTCGTTCTGCTGGAAGTCCCACATGTTGGGTCCGCAGTCGATCCACCAGAGCAGCGTGCCGTCGAGCTTCTGCACCTCGATGCGCGCAAAGTCCTTCTGCGTGGTGCTGTTGGGATCCTGGCTGGTGTAGATCTGCTTGGTGATAAGCTCCATCTCGCCGTCGCCGTCCACGTCGCCGATGGTGGCGTCGTTGGGCTCGTAGCTGTTGGATATGTCGGTCTTGCCGTCGTTGGAGATGCGCTTGGGCTTCTTCACCTCGAGCCAGTTGTTGCTGAGGTTGTAGCCTTCCTTGCCGGCCTCGCCCTCCTGGCCGTTGTGCACCGCCTTCACGGTGTAGTGGCTGTCGAGCGTTCCGGCGGGGTCGGTGTAGTTGGATACGGAGAGCGGCTTGTCGTTGACCAGCACGCCGTCGCGGTAGAGGTTGTAGGTGGTGCCGTAGTACTCGTCGGCATTGATGCGCCACGAGCAGTACATGCCGCCCGTCTGCTTTACGGCGATGAGGCCACGGTCGAGCCGGTCAAACTGCCTCTGCGCAAAGCCTGCCGTGGAGCAGCAGGCAGCCAGCAGTGCGGCTGTGATGATTCGTTTGTTCATGATAGTTAGGTAGATTATCGTAGTATTGGTTTTAGTTGTATGCAAAGGTACGTTATCTTTTGCTGCCGGCCAACGATTGCTGCCGGTTTTTCGGTGTCAGTTGCCGTCGGGCTTGGCCGTCTCGAAGATGGGAGCCGGATACCACACGAACGCCGCCGCGTCGTCGGGCTTGTCGGGCGCGAAGCCGGTCCAGTCGCTGCGCAGGTGGGTGGCAACGGGCAACTGCAGCTGGCGTATGCCCTCCACCACCATCTTGGCCACCTCGTAGGCGCCGTAGGGATTGAAGTGGGTGTTGTCGGCCAGCGGCTGTGCCTGTCCGGGGAAGGTGTTGGCCGGGTAGTGCACCAGGGCGCGCGTGCTGCCCTCGTAGCCGAGCGTCTCGAAGAAGGTGCGCGTCATGTCGTGCAGCTCCACCACGGGCACGCCCTCGCGCCGGGCCACGGCCCGCATGGCGTCGGGATAGTCGCCGTGGGTCTCCACGATGTGGCGGTGGGCACTGTCGAAGGCGCGCCGCTGGGTGGGCGTGCAGAACACGACGGTGCCGCCCTTCTGCCGCACGCGGTCGACAAACACCTTGAGGTTATAGCTGAAGTTGTACCATGCGCCTGCCCCGGCGCTACGCTCCTTCTGGTCGTTGTGGCCGAACTCGCAGAACACATAGTCGCCCGGCCGCATGTGGGCCGTGATGTAGTCGAGCCGCCCCTGGGCCAGGAACGTGCCGGCCGTGAGGCCGCTCTCGGCCAGGTTGCATACGGCCACGCCCTCGTCCCACCACCGCGGGAACATCTGTCCCCACGAGGCCCAGGGCTCGCGGCTCTGGTCGACCACGGTGGAGTTGCCGCAGAGGAAGAGGGTGGTGGCCGTGGTGTCGGGATCCACCACGATGCGGCTCACGGCCGGGTCCTTGCCGTTGAACTCGAGCGTCAGGCGGTCGTCCCAGTGCAGGTAGTCGCGCTCGCGGTCCTTGATGCGCACGCTGTGGCTGTTGTCGATGCGCGGGCTGCGCTTGTTGACGGTGAACGTCACGGTGCGCTGCTCGCGCCGCCGCGTGGCGGTGGGCTCCACCATGAGCCGTCGGTTCTCGGCGCGCACGGTGGTCAGTGCGGCGTGGCTGCGGCTGCCCAGCGTCACGCTCACGCGGTAGTTGCCGTCGGGCACCTTCAGGCTGAAGAAGAAGGGGTCGCGGCTGCCCTTTGCGGGCGTGTCGGTCACGTCGTAGCCGTAGCCCGTGGCGTCGGTGTAGCGCGGCTGCGGGCGGGTCAGGTCGATGTCGTAGTGCTGTGCGCCGGCCGGCAGGGCGGCCAGCAGGGCGATGGCATATAATAATAGGTGTTTCATGTCGGTAGAGGTTACAGTCGGTTGCCGTTGACCTTCACGCTGCCCACCTTGGTGCCGTCGATGACGGTGGGGTCGAAGGCGCCCTTGCGGTTGGTGATGTCGATGGCGTCGAAGGCGAAGCGGCTGAGCTGGTACTTGTCGGAGAGGCCCACGTCGAAGAAGTTGTCGCAGTCCATGCGTATGTTGCTTACCGTGATGTCGTGGCACGAGGAGACCGGCATGTCGGTGCGGTTGCCGGGCTTGAAAAACTGTGTCCAGGGGCGCACCACGAGGAACGACCGCGTGCGGCCGCTGATGTCGTACACGCTGACATGCTCGTAGTGCTGGGGCGTGTCGGGCCGCATCTTCAGCCACAGCACGCGGTTCGCGTTGTCGGCGTGGCAGTGGCGCAGCACGATGTTGCGGTCGTGGAGGCTCTCCGAGCCGAGGGTGAGACAGCCGTGCACCACGCCGTAGCGGCAGTGCTCGATGAGGATGTTGCTGTTGGGCCCGTTGGTGCTGTCGCGGTCGGCCCAGGTGCCCTTGCCGCCCTTGAGGGCCACGGCATCGTCGTTGACGCTCATGTAGCAGCCGCTGACCAGCACGTCGTGGCAGGCATCGATGTCGATGGCGTCGCTCGACGGGGCTTTCAGCCCCTCGGTGGGCGAGCAGATGGTGGTGCGCAGGTAGCGCACGTGGTGGCTCTTGTAGAGGTGGTTGGTCCAGAACGGGCTGTTCACGAGGCGCACGTCCTGCACGGTGACGTTGGCCGACCGCGATATGTAGACCAGGCGCGGCCGCTGCTCGTCCTTGTTGGTGCATTGCGGGTTCCACTGCCTCCGCAGCCAGAACTGCCGCCAGTAGTGGTGCCCGTTGCCGTCGATGGTGCCCTGCCCGCCGATGACGAAGCCGTCGAGGCTGTCGGCGTTGACCAGTGCGGTGTAGTAGGTGCAGGTCTCGCCCTCGATGCGCGTGGTGCGGATGTCGAAGTCCTCGATGCGGTCCGACCCCTTCAGCCGTCCGCCCTGCTCCACGAGCAGATGGGTGCCCTGTCGGAAATAGAGGCTGCCCGAGACAAACGTGCCGCGCGGTATGACCACCACGCCGCCGCCCTCGTCGGCACAGCGGTCGATGACCTGCTGCAGGGCGCGTGTCTGCACCTGGGTGGAGTCGGTGGTCACGCCGTAGGCCGTGACCACATAGCGGCGGCCCAGCCGGCTCATGTCGA
Organism: bacterium; assembly: GCA_963656755.1. Lineage (GTDB taxonomy): Bacteria > Bacteroidota > Bacteroidia > Bacteroidales > Bacteroidaceae > Prevotella. The sequence goes on along the minus strand of CAVKJH010000017.1, from coordinate 3,744 downwards.
CCGACGCGGTATCGGCAAACCAGCTGCTCATCTCCGTGCCGTCGGGCCACAGCTGTTTCTTCTTGCCGGCGGCGGCGCTGAGGGCTGCGGCCAGCACCAGGCATAGGGTCGTAAGTGTTCGTATCATGTCGGTTCGGGTGTTTGCGGTGATTGTTGAAGTAGATGTGCGGTCTTTTAGTTTTTGCAAAGATACACGCTTTTGCGCCGACAAACAACGGGTATTTTGATTTTCTTCCTTTGATTTTTGACAACGTCGCGCCGCTTGTCCGCCGCCCGGGGTGAGCAGAGCGGCACGCGCCGGAACCATACCTTTGGCACTGCGGCTTAACGCCAACGGCGGCGCGGTTCGGCATGAACCGCGCCGCCGTACGGCATCTTTCGCCCTGCGCCGGAGCATCTTCGGTGCGCAGGGCGCACCAATGAGCAAGGCGCATCACTGTTTCCGGCCGGCGCAGAGCCAGTTGGCCGCCGTCTGTCTCATTTTCTCGTACCATTCCGTTTCGCTGCATCCGCTGTCGGCTATCCGTACGGACTGTTCGAAGAAATGCCTTACATGGGCAGGGTCGGGGGTGTAGTTTGCCTTGTAACTGTCTTCGAGCATCTTTTGGAAAACGTCCAAAGGCAACGGGACGATCACCGATTTGCCGCCGTAATAATTTATGTTGATATGGTGAAGGCCGAAGAAATGTGCCACACAGGCATTGTTTATCGTGGGAGCGACAAACAGGCAATAGCACGGCTTGCCGGTGCCGGTTTTCATCTTTCCGAGATGGCGGCTTACCGGCTCGCTTTCCATTTCGTATTGTTTCTGTCCGCTGGCCATGGTCACCTCAACGGTAACCTTGAAATCCCCGTAATCGCACTCTATGTCTGCCACGTTTCCTGGTGCGGTAGACAACGGTTGGCCGAAATCGTCAAAGTTGAGGTTGGCCTTTATGTCGCCGCCGTCGAGCATGGTCATCGCCCGCCATGTGTTCCACTCGAGCATCAGGGGGGCGTCATACAATTTCTTGTCGGCGATTTGCCGGAAAACATGCTGTATGTCGTCATATAGCTTGTAGTGCTTTATTTCCGACACCTGCTTCGCTATTTCCTCCTCTTTCCGCCTTTCGGCATTGTCCGCAAGCACATCCTTCAGTTTCTCCACATCCCAGCAGCGGTCTACAGCCACATTCGGAAACTCTTCTGCCATGCGTTGCAAAAGCCGGTCTTTATTGTCAGTGTAAAGCAATGGCGTTGCGGCGTTGCCCAGATAGTCGGCATACTCCGCTTCCGAAGCGAATGCAGACGGCTCGCGGCTCACAGTGCTCAACAAGTAGTCCACGTCGGCCTGTCGTTCGGGCATTATGCTCAGCGACTTTCCCACATGCGACACATTCACAAGACCTGTGGCGCGAAGGTACCGGAAACAGGCGTCGGCATAGTCGCGCATGTTTCGCGACTGCGTATCCAGAAACTTTTCAAGCGACTTGTCTTTGCTCTCCCTCGTTTTGGTCTCTCCCCTTGCAATGCGCTGCGTATAAATGCGTTTCAGTTCCGCCTTTGTATATTCCGCATAAAACGTGCGGTAACCGGTTTTCGTTTCAAGCCGGTCTTTGCGGAATTTCTCTATCTTGCCGACGATTTCGTCAAACTTGCGCCAGTCGGTAAGCTGCATGCCGAACAGCCGCAGCTCGTCGAATTTCAGGGTTCCCACTGTTCGCACCAGCCGTAGTAGTTCCAAGTAGGGTTTCACGCAAAAGGTTGCCGCCTTCTTTGTCGGGATGTGGTACGGCGAGGGAATTTGGAATTTCAGCATCTGGCGCAGAAACACCTCGTCCTTTCGTCGGGAGGTGACAAGGGCTTCGCCGGCCGGAGTGAGCGATATTGTTGGCTTCAATTTCACGAAACCAAGTGATTTCGGAGCACGGTTTATTCTGTCTCTTGCGCTAAATCCTGCATCGTTTTTGCCTTTCCCGTTGAAAAACGATTCGGCTCGCAATATCTCCATAAAATCGCATTGAGTTTGGTGCGACCATTCATATCCCGAAAAATTTGCCGATAGTAGCTCTATTTCGGGTATCATCTTTTCCGGGGTTCTTGGAGAAGTAGTCAAGAATAGAATCCGACTATCTATTGTTGCCATATTTAGCTTTGCTTTCAAATAACATCAGCTGTGCTGTTTCTGGAATTTCTGCGTATTGCCGTTCGGAAGGCGAGATTATTTGAACGTTGTCCCAGTCTTTTCTATAATTTGCAACTACAATATGTGTTGCTGCTGCTTTGAACCTGTTTCTGATGTTTACGGCATAACTCTTTTCATACTCGTCTACTATATTGGCTCCATAGAGTTCTTCGGTAAGCGGTGTTCTTCCTATCACCATCAAAGCCCTACACGGGAGATTTCTGAAATCTTCCGCTAACCTTCTGTGACTATCCTCATTAAAGCCATCTTTGTATTTCTCGTTTCCGTAATCAGAGAACACACAGTCATAGGGCGGATCCAAGAAAATGAAATCGTCATTGTTGCACATGTTGAAGATTTCAGAATAATCTTGGTTGTAGATTTCTGCACGTTGTAGCAAACGGCTATGAGCTAAGGACACGCTTTTAGTATTCAAATGCGCATATCTTCCAAACGGCACATTGAATTCTCCTTTTGCGTTGTAACGTATCATTCCTGAGTATGCGGTTTTATTGATGTAATAGTATAAAAGCGCATCTGAATATTCCTTGGGAATTATGTCGTTGAACATATCCCGAATTCTGTAATATAATTCTTCGTTTTTGTCGTCTACACGTTCGTTTGGATTTTTCTCCTTTAGAGCTTCGAACTCAACGCGATTTTGAGTATATATATCTTCGATTTTGTCAAGTTCTGCCCGTAGTGAAAAGAAATCATCTCTTACACCTTTATAAAACTGAATGAGTTTCCCGTTGATGTCATTTATTATAGCTTGCCGTGGTTCGAGGTGGAAAAACAGCGCGCCTCCTCCGAAGAACGGTTCTACATACCGTCCCTTGAAGCGAGGGATGTGCCACATGATGTTGGGTATTTCCTTCGACTTTCCGCCTCTATATTTTATCATTGGTTTCATGCCGCAAAAATGCTAAGATGTCGTGGGGCAACAAAGATACCACTATTTGCTGAAAACAAAGCCTTTTGCTCCCATATTTGTACAGCAAACGACAAAAAACGATTTCCCTGCGCCCTGCGCCGGAGCATCTTCGGCACGCCGCGCACCAATGAGCAAGGCGCATCACTGTTTCCGGCCGGCAGCGGCAAGGGGGCAAAGACAACGCAAGAGCCCGGCACGCAGGGGTAACGCACACGAGGGAAGCCCTGAAAGGGCGCAACGGTCCCAGCCCAGGGTGAGCAGAGCGGCACGGCCGCGATGCGTAACCCTGGGTCGTGGCCATGCCGGAAAGCATCTGTCCTGTAAGGTAGGGTGTTCAAAATTCGTATTTCATTAACGAACGGAAAATCACACAAAAAATACAAATGAACATACTGTAAATAAGTTATTTAGGTGCTTATAAACAGGTTCGAATTGAACTCATGCCCCTGTAGGGGGGCACATATTATAGCGTAGGGTTTTAACCCTACGTTTTATGGCTCATTGTTTTTCCATCGCCCCTGTAGGGGGCGCATAATTCAAAACATCATGCGGTTTAAATATGCGCCCCCTACAGGGGCGATGGATTGGGAGTGGGGCTGATGATAGGGGCAAGCCCCTATCCTATATTATGCGCCCCCTACAGGGG
>CAVKJH010000016.1:0-54176 GCA_963656755.1 bacterium | reverse complement strand
GCATCATCATGTTGGTGGCGGGCATCATATCGCTTTTCAATCTCCCCGTGGAGCAATATCCCGACATTGCGCCTCCTACGGTGTATGTGAGCACCAGTTATACGGGTGCCGATGCAGACGCCGTGATGCAGAGCGTGGTAATGCCGCTGGAAGAGGCCATCAATGGTGTGGAGAACATGATCTATATGAACTCCAATGCCAGCAACGATGGCTCGGCTTGGATACAGGTGTATTTCAAGCAAGGCACCGACCCCGACATTGCGGCGGTCAACGTGCAGAACCGTGTGGCTAAGGCACAGGGCTTGTTGCCTGCCGAGGTTACCCGTGTGGGCGTGAGCACGGAGAAACGCCAGAACAGTTACTTGAAGATAGGCGGTCTTGCTTGCGACAATGGCAAGTACGACGAGAACTTCATTGCCAATTATCTGGAGATAAACGTTTTCCCCCGTCTTAAACGCGTGGAGGGCGTGGGCGACGTGCAAGCCTACAGCAGCACCTACGCCCTGCGGGTGTGGATGAAGCCCGACGTGATGGCGCAATACGAACTGGAACCTGCCGATGTGAACAATGCCATCAACCGCCAGAGTTTCGTTGCTGCCGTGGGTTCGCTCGGCGAGCAGAGCAAGAATGCGTTCCAGTACTCCATCAAATACAAGGGCAGATACGCCGATGTAAAGCAGTTTGAGGACATCGTGCTGAAGACCGACAAGGACGGAAACGTGCTCCATCTGAAGGACGTGGCAAAGGTGGAACTGGGTGCCACCGCCTACAACTTCCGGGGCACCATCGACGGCAAGCCAGGTGTCACCTTCCTTGTCTATCCTGTGGCGGGCGTGAACATGACGGAGGTCAACAACACCATCAATAAGGAGTTGGAGGAGATGAAGGCGGAGTTGCCCAACGGCTTAAAGTTTGTCACCTTCCAGGATACCAACGACTTCCTCTTCGAATCTATCCATGAGGTGGTCGAGACCTTGGTTATCGCCATTCTGCTCGTCATCTTGGTAGTGTATTTCTTCCTGCAAGACTTCAAGAGCACGCTCATTCCGTCGCTCTCCATCATCGTCTCGCTGGTGGGAACGTTCGCCTGCCTAACGGTAGCAGGATTCAGCATCAACATCCTTACGCTCTTTGCCCTGGTGCTTGCCATCGGTACGGTGGTAGACGATGCCATCGTGGTGGTGGAGGCGGTCCAGGCGAAATTCGACATTGGATACAAATCGCCTTACCTTGCCACCCGCGATGCGATGGGCGATGTGACGATGGCGGTCATCTCTTGTACGCTGGTCTTCATGGCGGTGTTTATTCCTGTCACCTTTATGGGCGGAACGGCTGGTGTGTTCTACACCCAGTTTGGCGTGACGATGGCTACGGCAGTGGGCCTCTCTATGGTGAGTGCCTTGACGCTCTGTCCTGCCCTCTGCGCCCTACTGATGCGTCCGGCATCGGGCATGAAGAGTGCGAAGAGTTTCAACGGCCGTGTAAAGGCGGCTTACAATGCCACCTACAGTGCCTTGCTCGCAAAATATAAGAAAGGCGTCGTGGTCTTCTTCCGTCGTCGCTGGCTGGCGTGGGCAGGCATGGCGATAGGCATCGTGCTCTTTGCGATTCTCGTAGCCACCACCCGTACGGGTCTCGTCCCGCAGGAGGACAAGGGATTCGTGCAGATGATGGTATCAGCCTCTCCCGGTACTTCACTGGAAGAGATGGACAAGATAATGACCCGTGTGGAGAATGTGGTAAAGGCTCAGCCCGAAGTGGCCAGTTACTCACGCATCGACGGCTTCGGTGGCGGAACGGGTTCATGTTACGGTTCCATCTTCCTGACCATGAAGAAGTGGGGAGAGCGCAAGGGCGACGGGCATAGTGTGGGGGCGCTCATCGGCAGACTGCAAGCCGAGACGGCCAACATCCGGGAGGCAAGTGTCTTTTGCATGGAGGACGCAATGATTCCGGGCTATGGCGAGGGCAATGCCATCGACCTCAACTTGCAGGACCGCACGGGCGGCGATATGAAGGTGTTCTATGGTTACGCACAGAAGTTTCTCATGGCACTCAACGAAAGACCGGAGATAGCGATGGCGTTTTCTTCCTATAGCATCAACTTTCCTCAATACCAGGTAGAGGTGGATGCGGCAAAGTGTGAGCGTGCAGGCTTGTCCTCGCAAGGCGTGCTCGATGTGCTTGGCGGATATACGGGTGGTACGTATGTGTCTAATTTCAATAAGTTCGGCAAGGTGTACCGCGTAATGTCGCAGGCTTCACCGGAATATCGGCTGGATGAGTTTGCCCTCAACCGTATGTTCATCCGCACGGACGACGGCATGGCTCCTGTCAGTGAGTTTGCTACTCTCCATAAGACGGTGGGCGCAGAGGGTGTCAACCGCTTCAATCTCTACAGTTCCATTGCCGCCAACGTGGACGTGGCCGAGGGCTATTCTACGGGCGAGGCTCAGCAGGCCATCAAGGAGGTGGCAGAGCAGACACTGCCTCGTGGCTATTCTTACGAGTATGGCGGCATAGCCCGTGAGGAAGCCGAACAGAGCGGCAATTCTACCGTGGTGGTGTATGGCCTGTGCATCATGCTCATCTATCTAATATTGGTGTGCCTCTACGAGAGTTTCCTGGTGCCTTTGGCAGTTATCCTGGCAGTACCGTTCGGACTGATGGGCAGTTTCCTCTTTGCCCGACTCTTCGGCTTGGAGAACAACATCTATCTGCAGACGGGTGTCATCATGCTCATCGGCTTGCTCGCCAAGACGGCGATTCTCATCACCGAGTTTGCCTCGGAGCGAAGGCGCAAGGGCATGGGCATCGTGGAGTCGGCGTACAGTGCAGCAGTGGCACGCTTCCGTCCTATCCTCATGACGGTGATGACGATGGTTATCGGTATGCTTCCGCTCGTGTTCTCTTCAGGAGCCGGCGCCAATGGCAACAGGGCTTTGGGTACAGGTGTCGTGGGCGGCTTGCTCTTCGGCACACTGGCGTTGGTGTTCGTCACGCCAGTCTTCTTCATCGTATTCCAATGGTTGCAGGAGAAGTATGTCCGTGGACCGAAACACGAGGAGCTGGATGCGCAAACCGTGGCGGAACACACCAGATTTCTAATGGATAAAGATAATGAAGAAAATGAAAAGTAATTGCAGAATAAAGTATATATTATTGAGTGTGGCTTTGTGCTGGGGCGATCCGGGTGGATTGAACGCCTCGGTGCTGAACCAACGCTCGGCGGTTTCAGAACACCAAAGATCCGAAGAAATTTCTTTCGACATAAACTCTTGGCGCGACATCTTCACAGATGAACAACTCCAAGCCTTGATAGAGCGAGGATTACAGCACAATACCGACCTCAACGTGGCTCGATTGCGTATTGACCAAGCCGAGGCAAGTCTCAAGGCGGCTCGCTTGGCAAACCTTCCTTCTTTGGCTTTCTCACCACAGGCTGGCGTGAGCAGTTTCGGTGGAAGTCAAGCAGTTAAGACCTATTCCTTACCCCTGCAAGCCAGTTGGCAAGTCGATTTGTTTGGCAAGTTGAAGAATGCCAAGATGCAGCAGAAGATGCTCTTGGAGAGTAGCAAGGCTTACCGGCAAGCCGTGGAGGTACAGGTCATTGCCTCCATCGCCCGTGAGTATTATCAGATGCGGAGTCTTAGGGAGCAACTTGACCTCGCTAATCAGTCCATCGCTATCTGGGATGAGACGGTAAGGGCGATGAAAGTCTTCATGCAAGAAGGTCAATACACCGATGCCGCCGTGTCGGGGGCTGAGGCGAGCCGCGAAGCGGTAAAGGCAACGGCATTGGACTTGGAGCAACAGATAAGGGAGAGTGGAAATGCCATCAGATTGCTTGTTGGGGATTCTATAAGGACAGAATACATTGGGTCAAACAAAAACAGTATCAATAATAGCATCAACTTGAATATATCCGAAGGAATCGCCCTGAGCCGATTATCTGCGCGCCCTGATGTTCGCCAAGCCGAGATGAACCTGGCGGCATCCGCATATGCTACGAAGGAGGCGAAGGCTTCGTTCTATCCATCACTCACCCTGTCAGGCATAGTCGGATGGACCAATTCGTCGGGCATCATCTCAAACCCAGGCAAGATACTCTTGGAGGCACTCGCATCTCTCACACAGCCCATCTTCCAAAACGGGAGATTGAAAGCCGAACTTACCATTCGCAAGTCTCAGCAAGAAGAGGCACAACTCCAGTTTCAGCAAGCCCTCTTAAAAGCTGGCGTGGAGGTCAACAATGCTTTGACACAAGTGCAGACTTATTCAGACAAAACCATTGTCCTGAATAACCAAGTAGAAGCATTGGAGCGCACGGTGAAGTCCACCCGTTTGCTCCAAGAGAACGGAAGCAGCAACTACCTTGAGGTCTTGACGGCGCAAGAAAACCTGTTATCCGCAAAGATGTCAGCAATGCAAAACGAATATTTCAAGACCGCCTCGCTCATTGCGCTTTATCAGTCAATACTGTAATTCATCTCATGTAGGATGTGAAGTGAGGTGCGTCCATTTGCTATTGCTGAATAGTTACCTATCCTGAACGTTTGATAAAAATTATTGAAGCCTTTCTTTGACTACTATTTGCGGCACGCAAAGAAAGAAGGGATGTAAAGAAAACGCATGCGGCGCGCCCCGAAGCCGCGGATGGCTGTTTGGGACGCGTCACATCGTGGTTCATCCGAATGCCTGTTCGATATCCTTTTGCTTGAAGATGAAGAGAACCGTCTTGCCGTCGGGGGTGTATTTGGCATTCTGGCAGAGAAAAAGCTGGTTGACGAGGTTTTCCATCTCGTCGTTGCCCAGTACCTGTCCGTAGGGGATGGCTGCCGCGCGGGCAAGCGACAGGGCCATCGCGTCGTTGATTTCGTTGAGAGCCGACGCACCGTGCTCCTGTGCACTGGCCGCCATGTCGCTCACAAGCGACACCACGTCGAGTCCTTCCAGGCCTTCGGGGATGGCATTGACCGAATAGGTGTTGTCGCCCAGCGGAGACAGATCGAAGCCCATGGCCGCCATCTCGCCCATGACCTGCTCGAACACCACACTCTCCTGCATGGTGAGCTGCACCGTCACGGGAAAGAGCAGCTTCTGTGAAGGTGCCTTGCGTGCAGCCAGCTGACGCTGGTATTTCTCGAAAAGGATGCGCACATGGGCACGGTGCTGGTCGATGACCATCAGCCCCGATTTTACGGCGGTCATCAGATAGCGCCCCTTGTACTGGTAGTGCACGGGCGACTTGTCCTCTATCACGCTCGGTTCGGACGACGGGGCAGCCGGTTCGGCAAACAACGGTTCGGACGACGGGGCCGACCGGCGGTCAAGGCCTTCGTAGAGCTGTTGCCACTGGTCGGCAAGGCGCGACGTATGGAACTCCTGTTCCAGCGAGCCGCCCTTGCGGGAGGGAGAGGCGGCAGACGACGGCGTGGTGTTGAAGGGATTGTACTGGGGATTTATCTCTACCTTCGGAAGGTCAACCTGCTGAATAGGGTCGAACAGGGGGATGTCAGGCTTGCCCTCGGTGTCGAACTCGAGGGTTGACGCATCGCTGAACATGCCGACGGCATCCTTGGTCGTGGCCGACAGGATTTGCCAGATGGCCTGTTCGTTCTCAAACTTTATTTCGGTCTTGGTGGGATGGATGTTGACATCGATATCGCGGGCATCGACATCAAAGTATATGAAATAAGGCACCTGCTCGCCCTGCGGCACCAGACGCTCGAACGCCGACATGACAGCCTTGCCGAAATAGGGATGCCGCATGTAACGGCCGTTGACGAAGAAATACTGCTGCGCTCCTTTCTTGCGCGCACTTTCGGGCTTGCCCACAAAACCGTGTATGGCGCACACGGATGTCTCGACGTTAAGGGGAAGGAGATCCTGGTTGATGCGCTTGCCTATAATGTCGACTATGCGCTGGCGCAGTCCGCCGGCACGCAGGTTGAACATCTCCGACCCGTTGCTTCTGAACGTGAACGCTATCTTGGGATAGACCAGAGCAATGCGCTCGAAGGCGGTAAGGATATTATTGAGTTCGGTGGCGTTCGACTTGAGGAACTTGCGGCGCGCAGGCACATTGTAGAAAAGGTTCTCTATCATGAAATTGGAACCTTCGGGACAAGCGCAGGCCTCCTGTCCCACAAAGCGCGACCCCGCAATGGAGAGATGGGTGCCTATGTCCTCACCACGCAGCCGCGTCTTGAGTTCCACCTGCGCCACGGCAGCTATCGAGGCCAGAGCCTCGCCGCGGAACCCCATGGTATGAAGGTCGAACAAGTCGTCGGCCTGACGTATCTTCGACGTGGCATGGCGCTCAAAGGAAAGGCGCGCATCGGTCTCGGACATGCCCTTGCCGTTGTCGATGACCTGTATGGAGGTGCGGCCCGCGTCGACCACGAGCACGTCAATGCGGGTAGCCCCGGCATCGACGGCATTCTCCACCAGTTCCTTGATTACCGACGCCGGGCGCTGTATCACCTCGCCGGCAGCTATCTGGTTGGCCACCGAGTCGGGCAGCAACTGTATGATATCACTCATAACTGATTTTGTTTGCAAACATATATGAAAAGCATGCCGCCATCAGAGCCACGGCAAGAGGCACAGCAGGAGCAGCAGAAACAACAGTGCCGCCCCGGACAGGCCGGACACAGGCAGACCGGACTTGCGCCTGCCGCCCCGGCGTGCGGAAAACGACCATTCGGGCAAACGGCGGTCGGCCGGCTGGCCTTCGGACAGCATGCCCAGCTCACGCTTGGCATGCGCCTCGATCATACGGAGACGCTCGCGGCGCTCGTCGCAAAAGACCATCGTGTGGCTGAAGCGGCGCGGCTTGGCTGTCTGGAAAAGCAGGTTCATAAGTCAAGCTGCTGAAGAGGTACGGCATGGCGCACCAAGGTCTTGAGCTCGGTGCCCTTGGCCTTGCCGCGCCAGTGGAACACGTCGTCCTTGCCAGTCGGGCGAAGGGCATCGAACCATGCGAAGGCTTCGAGCTTCAGCTTGGCGGGCGGTATCTGCGTCATCGGGTACAGCGTGGCCTGCACCTTGTTGGTCCAGATATGGTGGAGCTTGCGCTCGGCAGAAAGATACATGCGCATGGTGTCGGTTTCAAGATAGTTCAGGCCGATGAGCGTGCTGTCCTTGTCGTCGACCGGGAAATACACCGACTTGACAGTGCCTACGGCATCACTGCGCCGGATGGCACCATCGGTGAAGTAGGCAAACATGTCGCGCGACGATATCTGGTTGTAATGCACACTGTCGGCCATGGCCTCCACCGAAAGGGCCTGGCCGAGGACATGTGCCTCGCGCACGGTAGAGTCGTTCATGTAGACCTTGACAACCTCGCCCAGCAACTGGCGCGAACCGTTCCACACGATGGGGTCGCGGTACATCGTCATGCACGAGTCCTGCGAGTTGAACACCAGCGAGTCGCACACGGCCTGCACGTCCGTGCGGTAGGCCCGCATGTGCGGATAGCAATGCACCTTGCGGTACACGGAGTCGGTGTTGATATTGAACGTCTCTATCCGCATGGTATCGGCATGCATGTAGAGCGTGTCCGGCTGCGAGTAGTCCATGACCAGCGCATTGCGTGTGGCATACCCCTTTCCGGTCTGCTCGTTGTATTGCACCTCGCCGCACGTCAGGGTGTTGTTGTTCTCGCTGTCCACAAATATCACATTGCCCAGGCCGCGGTTGTTGCCGGTCTTGCTGTCGTAATACAAGGTGTCGCCCGTAATGGTCTTCGCCTGGTTGACCACCGTGGAGCGCCCGAACATCTCGGCCTGGTCGCTCCGGGTATTGAAATAAGCGTTCTCGGTGGTAATCGTGCCCGACTCCCCCTTGATGACGGAAGGCCCTACCTTGCCGTGTCCCTTGTTGGCGGTGTACTGCCCCACCACATGGGCACGGGCGGTACGGGTATCGTAATAAAGCGTGTCGGTAAACACCTGGTTCTTCGGCGTGTTCAACTGCACGTCGTAATTGAACTTGGCATGGCGTGTCTCGGTGTGATACTCGCCCCAGTCGGCACTCAACTGGCTATTTCCGTCGACCAGTTTTCCGCCGTTGAAGAAATAAGCGTAGGCATACAGACGGTCATAATTCAGGCTGTCGGTATAGAGCGTCTGCTGCCGGTGCTTGAGCACCACATTCTCGCGCGCCTCCATCATCTGTCCCTCGCCGTCGTACCATGCACGCGCGCAGACCAGCGACAAGGTGTCGCCCTGCCGGAACCTCACATGGCCAAAAGCCTTTACCGAATTGGAGGCTTGGTAGAAATAAGCACTGTCGCAATTGAGATAGGACCCCTGGTGCATGAAAGCCACATTACCTTTGGCTATCTGCGCATCGGGATTAGGCCCGGCCATGTCGTAGCGCAGCTCGTCGGCATGAAGAAGGTACACCTTGTTGTCCGCCGGAGTCTTCTTTTGCTTTCGGGGCGCGAGGAACGCTTGCAGTGAACCTATGACAAAGAAGCATAGAGCCATCGTCATGATGACCCTATGCCCGCTGTATGTTGTCCGGCGTCTTTCTGTATCCGTCATTTAATCCAACCTTGGTATTCAAAATTGCAGTTCTTGTAACGGTCCTTCATCTTCACATAAGTGTGCTTGATCTTATCCACCACCCAATCGTTGAGAACCTTCTCGCGCTGCTTGGCAAGCACCACATCTTTCATTACCTGAAAGTCCTCGGTAATCGTCGCCTTGTGTCCTTCGACCCGCGACTTGAGCTTCACGATGGCAACCACCGTCTTGCCGTTGCTCCGGCTGACCATCTCGAAGGGAGCCGATATCTCGCCTACCTTCATGGTGTCGATAACGCGTGCCACCTCGGTGGGCAAATCCTTCATCTGGAAACGGGAGGTCATGCCGTCGTTCGTGGAGTTCGACATCAGACCTTTGTTGTTCTTTGTGTTCTTGTCGTCCGACAGAACCGTCGCCCCGTCCTCGAACGTAAACTTGCCGGCACGTATGTCGGCGGCCACAGAGTCGAGGTGATTGACCGCCTCGTCGATCTCGTCTTGCGACACCTTCGGCTTGAGAAGGATATGGCGCACCTTAATCTTGTCGCCGCGTTTGTCGATGAGCTGGATGATATGGTAACCGAACTCCGTTTCCACAATCTTCGATATCTTGTTCGGGTCGGTAAGGTTGAATGCCACATTGGCAAACGCAGGGTCGAGGATGCCACGCCCCACATAGTCCATTTCACCGCCCTGCCGAGCCGACCCCGGGTCTTCCGAATAGAGGCGGGCCAATGCGGCGAACGACGATTCGCCCTTGTTCACACGCTCGGTGAAGTCGCGAAGCTGGTTCTTTACACGGTTGATTTCCTCCTGTTTGATTTTGGGTTGCCGTTCAATCACCTGCACCTCCACCTCGGTAGGCACAAAAGGCACGCTGTCGGCAGGCAGGTTGCGGAAATAGGTGCGCACGTCGGCCGGTGTCACGTTGACATTCTCCACCACCTTCTTGCGCATCTTCTCGATAAGCTGCTGGTTCTTGAAATCGTCGTGCATCTCGGCACGCATTTCCTTGACAGTCTGCTTCTTGTATTCCTCGAGTTTTTCCTGCGATCCGGCAATTTGGATCCAACGGCTTATTTGCTGTTCGATGCCGCTCGCTATCTCGCTTTCCGTCACTTCGATGGAGTCGATTGCCGCCTGGTGCAGGAACAGTTTCTGTACGGCCAACTGCTCGGGAATGGCACACTCGGGGTCGTTGCCCCATGAGTAGCCCTCGGCAAGTCCCTGCATGCGCATGGCCTCGACGTCCGATTTCAGGATAGGCTCGTCGCCCACAACCCATATCACCTCGTCGATGACACTGCTCTCGGGTATGGAGACTTCCTGCCTGACAGTTGTATCGGCAGCGGCGGCAGCGGGCTGACACAGCTTGGCCGTCCCGTTGAACGCCGTCACGCCCACTCCCGACATGGCAGTAAGCGCAAAAGCCAACATTCCGGCAATGGTATATGTTGTTTTCTTCATAAGTTAATGCTTGTTGACAGTATTGAGCACATCGTCGTTCACCTTTACGGCAAACTGCCTGCGCAGGTCGGCAACCCACTGCTTTTCCAGCGAGTCCTGATAGTCGGCAACCACAAGTGCCCTGACGTCAGACATCTCCTTGGGGGCCTTGAGTACCTTTCCGTAAACGGCCATATTGGGATAGTCTTTCAGCGGTTTTACCACGGTATCGACCCCGAACGCCTCACGGTCGACAAGGGCATTGTCGCCTTTCTTGAAGATACCCTTCTCCACGCGTATGCGCAGCACCGAGTCGGCGTTAAACGTCTTGCGCAAAACGTCGGCCCACTCGTCGAACGCTACCTTCTTGACGGCGGCCTTTACATTATTTATATCGGCGGCCTCGCGCGTGTGATAAGCAATGCCCTTGAAGCGAGGCTCCTCCCACTTGTAGTCTTTCTTGTGTTTCTTGAAGAAGGCGTTCAGTCCCTGTTCGTCCTTCTGTGCCTTGTCCCACACCGTGCGGTTGCTGATTTCGTAAAGCAGCAAACCATCGTGATATTCCTGTATAAGGTATTTCAGCGTAGGGTCTTCGGCCTCCATCTCCTTAAGTTTGTTTTCGAGGAGCTGGGCGCGCGTCACATTTTCCTCCTTGGAGAGCGAGTCGAGCTTATGGTCGATGATCTGCTCGCGCACATTGCGCTGGTCGATGAACTTCATGATGGCCTCGCGCTGGCTGTCGTAGCTGTAAAAGTTCTGGTGTCCCTGCTTCAGGATGATGTGCCATCCCGCTGCCGAAAGCACCGGCTTGCTCATCTCCCCGTCGTTCAAAGCCCATGCCTGGTCTTCAAACTCCTTCAACGTTTGTCCTTTGTAGATAAGGGGCAGTTCGCCGCCTTTCTTGGCCGAACCTGGGTCTTGCGAATATTTCCGGGCCATCTCGGCAAAGTCAGCGCCACCCTTGATTGCACCGTAGATAGAGTCGATGCGTTCCTTGGCAGCTTTCTGTTCGTCGGCAGAAGCCTTCTGCCCTACAAGCAGCAGGATGTGTGCCACCTTTACCAGTCCGCCGTTGTTGTCAATCTGCTGTTGCGTCTGTGTGTAGATTTTCTTTGCCTCGGCCTCAACGTCGGCATCGTTGATCATGGCCGGACGGATCTGCATGTCGCGGTAACCGGCAAACTCCGTCTGGAACGACTTCATCGTGTCGAGGCACGCAGCCTTGGCCGCTTCGACCTTCAACTTATAATTGATGAACAAATCGACGTATTCCTTGACGTTTTTCTTGTCGATCACACCGTCGGCGTTGTTCTTGTTGTATGAGTACTCAAACTCCGATCGCAACACGTCCTTGCCGTTGATGGTCATGACAACGGGGTCGGCAGTTTGCGCAAAAGACCAGGTACCACACAGCAGCATGGCGCCCAACAACAGTTTCTTCTTCATGATTATCTTAAGGAGCTCTCCCCCACCCCTTTGCGAGACAGGGGAGAGTGTATTAATTCAAATGTGCAGCACGGCGGTTATTCGTGGCGGCTGTAGTTCGGAGCCTCACTGGTGATGGTAATGTCGTGCGGATGGCTCTCCAGCACACCGGCATTGGTAATGCGGGCGAACTTGGCGTTGTGGAGATTGTCGATGGTTGCCGCACCGCAGTATCCCATGCCCGAGCGCAGTCCGCCTATGAGCTGATAGATCACCTCCTGTACGGTTCCCTTGTAGGGCACCCGTCCGGCGATACCCTCCGGCACCAGTTTCTTCACGTCTCTTGTGTCGCCCTGGAAATAGCGGTCGCTGGAACCGTTCTTCTGTCCCATAGCCTCCAGCGAACCCATGCCGCGGTAGCTCTTAAACTTACGTCCGTTATAGATGATGGTTTCTCCGGGACTTTCCTCCGTACCGGCCACGAGCGAACCGATCATGACACAACTGCCGCCAGCGGCCAGAGCCTTCACGATGTCGCCCGAATAGCGGAGACCGCCATCGGCAATCAGGGGCACACCGGTATCTTTCAGGGCCGAGTAGACATCGTAGACGGCACTCAGCTGAGGCACGCCCACACCGGCCACCACACGTGTGGTGCAGATAGAGCCCGGGCCGATGCCCACCTTCACGGCGTCGGCACCGTTGTCCACCAGATATTTGGCAGCTTCGCCCGTGGCGATATTGCCCACCACGACATCGAGGTTGGGGAAAGCGTTCTTCACTTCGTGTAGTTTGCCCACTACGCCGGCCGAATGTCCGTGGGCCGTATCGATGACAATGGCATCGACACCGGCGTCGACCAGTGCCTGTGCCCGGTCAATCGTGTCGCGTGTGACGCCCACACCGGCAGCCACGCGCAGCCGTCCCTTGTCGTCCTTGCAGGCATTGGGTTTGTCCTTTGCCTTCGTAATGTCCTTGTAGGTAATCAGGCCCACCAGATGGTTACCCGCGTCGACCACCGGCAGCTTTTCGATCTTGTTCTCCTGCAGTATTTGTGCGGCAGCGGCAAGGTCGGTCTTCTGATGTGTCGTTACCAGGTTTTCGCTTGTCATCACCTCGTCGACCTTCTTGTCCATGTTGCGTTCGAAGCGCAGGTCGCGGTTGGTCACGATGCCCACCAGATGGTTTTCCTCGTCGACAACGGGAATGCCGCCGATGTGGTATTCGTGCATCATGCCGAGCGCATCGGCCACAGTGCTTCCGCGGCGGATGGTGACGGGGTCGTAGATCATTCCGTTCTCAGCCCGCTTCACGATGGCCACTTGGCGTGCCTGTTCCTCGATAGACATATTCTTGTGAATGACGCCGATGCCTCCCTCGCGCGCAATGGCGATGGCCATCGACGACTCGGTCACGGTGTCCATGGCAGCCGTGACGAACGGAACGTTCAGGTCGATGTGGCGCGAGAAACGTGTCTTCAACGTCACCTCCTTGGGCAACACTTCAGAATAAGCGGGAATCAACAGGACGTCGTCGAAAGTAAGGCCGTCCATTACAATCTTATCTGCAACAAATGATGACATAAATGTAACTTTAGGAATTTATTGCGTGCAAATTTAGCAATAAAATTCCACTTAGGCCGCTGCCACCGCCGATTTTCTTTTCCGTTTAATGCTATTTAACGCGAAGTCAATCAGCCCCGTTGCTCCGTCCGTAATGTTTCAGTTGGCCACTTCCGAGAAAAACTTGATGAACACCAGCCGGACCTTCTCTTCGGCCGTCAGCCCGTCCTCGTCGTCGTAGATATCCACCTCCTCGATGGCCTTGTCGATATCGTCGCTCTCGCTCTCGCGGAAATAGTCGTAGATGTCGGCCATTTCGTCGGGGTCGATCACCTCGTCGTTATTGAGATAATAGTCGATGTTCACTTTCATTCCGCTGCCGACGATGGCCTCTATGTCATCGAGCAGTTCGTCGAATCCGTAGCCCTGCGCCCGTGCGATTTCGTCGAGGGGTATCCGCTTGTCGATGAGTTCGATAATCTTCTGCTTTTTCATCGACTTGTTGGGCAGACTGATTACGCGCATGATGTCGGCGCGCTCCACGTCGTTTTCCTCGCAATACTTTTTGATGAGTTCCAGAAACGGTTTGCCGTATTTGCGCGCCTTGCCCTGTCCCACGCCCTGTATCTGCTGCAGTTCCTCGAGGGTCTGGGGATAATTGGTAGCCATCTGGGTGAGCGATATGTCCTGGAAGATGACGTACGGCGGCAGGTTCAGCTTGCGTGCCTCGTCCTTGCGCAGTGTGCGCAACAGGCTGCACAGGTTCTCGTCGAGTGCGCTCGACACGCTGTCGCCACCCTCGTCGGCCTCGTCGAACTCGCGGTCGGCCACAACCATGAACGGCTGCGGATCCTGTATGTAGTGCTTGCCTTCGGGCGTGAGTTTCAGCAAACCGTAGTTCTCCACGTCCTTGCGTATGAAATGCGAGATCATGGCCTGCCGTATCACGGGGTTCCAGATACTGGAGTCCTCCTCGTTGATTTTCTCGCCGGCGCCGAATTCGGGCAGCCTGTCGTGGCCGTGCCGCACGATGTTGTCGGTGCGGCGGCCCCTTACGAAGTCGACGAGGTAGGGCTGGTCGAAATTGCCCTTCAGCGCCTTTATGCCGTTGAGCACCACGAGCAGGGCGTCCTGCGCCTCCCTGGGGTGTTTGGGGTGCTGACAGTTGTCGCAGTTGGCGCAATTGTCGTTCGCATAGTCTTCCCCGAAATAGTTGAGCAGCATCTTGCGCCTGCAGATCGACGATTCGGCATAGGCTTTGGTCTCCTGCAGCAGTTGGCGGCCGATCTCCTTCTCGGCCTCGCCCTTGCTGTCCATAAATTTCTCGAGTTTCTTCAGGTCTTTGGGCGAGTAGAAGGCGATGCAGATGCCCTCACCGCCGTCGCGGCCGGCACGGCCGGTCTCCTGGTAATACCCCTCGAGGCTCTTGGGAATGTCGTAATGGATGACAAAGCGCACGTCGGGCTTGTCGATGCCCATGCCGAAGGCGATGGTGGCCACGATGATGTCGATGTCCTCCTTGATGAAGTCGTCCTGTGTCTGGGTGCGCACGTCGGTGTCGAGCCCGGCATGATAGGGGGCCGCCTTGAAGCCGTTGAGCTTCAGCTTCTGTGCCAGTTCCTCCACCTTCTTGCGCGACAGGCAGTAGATGATGCCGCACTTGCCTTCGTGCTGTCTGAGGAACCGGATGATCTGGCTGTCCGTGTCTTCCTCGCTCACCTTCTGCCTTATCTCGTAGTAGAGGTTCGGCCGGTTGAACGAGCTCTTGAACTCCTTGGCATCCACGATGCCGAGGCTTTTCTTGATGTCGGTGCGCACCTTGTCGGTGGCCGTTGCCGTGAGGGCGATGACCGGTATCTTGTCGATCCCCCTGAAACGGGCAATCTTGTCGATGGTGGGCCGTATGTTGCGGTATTCGGGCCGGAAATCGTGCCCCCATTCGGAAATGCAGTGCGCCTCGTCGATGGCAATGAATGATATCGGGAACGACTCGAGGAACGCGAGGTTGTCCTCCTTGTTCAGCGACTCGGGAGCCACATACAGCAGCTTGGTCTTTCCCGACTGCACATCGCTGACCACACGGTTGACGGCCGCCTTGTTGAGCGACGAGTTCAGGTAGTGGGCCAGCCCGTCGTTTTCCGACAGAGCGTTGATGACGTCGACCTGGTTTTTCATCAGGGCAATCAGGGGCGACACGACAATGGCCGTGCCCTCCATGAGCAGCGAGGGCAACTGGTAGCACAGGCTCTTGCCGCCGCCGGTGGGCATGAGGACAAAGGTGTCGTTGCCGTCCATGAGGTTACGGATGACCGCCTCCTGGTCTCCCTTGAACTTGTCGAAGCCGAAATAGCGCTTCAGTGGTTGGGTAAGATTATCATTCATTGCTGGTAGTAGTATATTGGTGACCTATGGTCAAGCAGATTCTTGGCTTTGCTCCAGGTGGGCCTTGTCGAGCTGTGCCTTGGCATAGTCGAGCGTCACGTCGAACTTGCGTATGCGGCGCGAGGGCACGTCGAACATGGCGTCCATCATGACCGCCTCGACGATAGACCGCAATCCGCGTGCGCCCAACTTGTATTCCACCGCCTTGTCGACGATGAAGTCGAGCGTGTCGTCGGCAAACGTCAGGGCAATCTTGTCCATCTCAAACAGTTTCACATACTGCTTCACGATGGAGTTTTTCGGTTCCACGAGGATGCGCCTCAACGCATCGCGGTCGAGCGGATTGAGGTGTGTCAGCACCGGCAGACGGCCTATCAGCTCGGGTATGAGGCCGAACGACTTCAGGTCTTGCGGAAGGATATACTTCATCAGGTCGCTCTTGTCGACATTGCGCACGGCCTGCACCGAGTTGTAGCCCACCACATGCGTGTTGAGCCGCTGCGCTATCTTGCGCTCTATGCCGTCGAAAGCGCCGCCACAGACAAAGAGTATGTTCTTCGTGTTCACATGTATGTAGTCCTGGTCGGGATGCTTGCGCCCGCCCTTTGGCGGCACGTTGACCATCGTTCCCTCGAGCAGCTTGAGCAGTCCCTGCTGCACGCCCTCGCCGCTCACGTCGCGCGTGATGCTGGGGTTGTCGCTCTTGCGGGCAATCTTGTCGAGCTCGTCGATGAACACGATGCCGCGCTCGGCGGCTGCCACGTTGTAGTCGGCCACCTGCAGCAGGCGGCTCAGGATGCTCTCCACGTCCTCGCCCACATAGCCCGCCTCGGTGAACACCGTGGCGTCGACGATGGTGAACGGCACGTCGAGCAGTTTGGCGATGGTGCGTGCCAGCAGCGTCTTTCCCGTTCCGGTAGACCCCACCATAATAATATTGCTCTTCTCGATCTCCACGCCGTCTTCATCGGCCGACTGCTGCAGCCGCTTGTAGTGGTTGTAGACCGACACGGCCAGCGTGCGCTTGGCTTCGTCCTGTCCGATGACGTACTGGTCGAGGTATTCCTTGATCTCGCGCGGCTTGGGCACTTTCTTCGTGGGCTTGTAAGCCTCGGGCTTGCCTTTATGGTCGTCCTCGTCTTCGTCTTCGTCCTCCAAGCCCATCACCCCGGTGCTCTTCACGATGCGGTAGGCCTGCACTGCGCAATCCTCGCAGATGTAGCCGTCGACCCCGTTGATGAGCAGCCGCACGTCGCTCTCGCTTCTTCCGCAGAAGCTACATTTCTTCTTTGCCTTCATGCTTCGCGCCTCATTTCTTTCTTGTCAGCACCGTGTCGATCATACCGTACTCCTTGGCTTCCTCGGCGGTCATCCAGTAGTTGCGGTCGCTGTCCTGCCACACTTTGTCGTACGACTGGTGCGAGTGGTTGGATATGATGGTATAGAGCTCTTTCTTCATCTTCAGGATTTCGCGTGCCTCGATCTCGATGTCCGAGGCCTGTCCCTGCACGCCTCCCAGCGGCTGGTGTATCATGACGCGGCTGTGGGGAAGTGCCGAGCGCTTGCCCTCCGTTCCCGACACGAGGAGCACGGCGGCCATCGAGGCGGCCATGCCGGTGCAGATGGTGGCCACGTCGCTCGAGATGAACTGCATGGTGTCGTAGATGCCCAGTCCGGCCGTCACCACGCCGCCCGGCGAGTTGACATAGATGGAGATGTCCTTGCTGTTGTCCACCGAGTCGAGATAGAGCAACTGCGCCTGCAGGGTATTGGCCGTATAGTCGTCTATCTGGGTGCCGAGGAAGATGATGCGGTCCATCATCAGTCGCGAGAACACGTCCATCTGCGTTACGTTGAGCTGGCGCTCCTCCAGGATATAGGGGTTAAGGTATTGGTTCTGTGCTTTCACCACATCGTCGAGTACCAATCCGTTCATGCCAAGGTGCTGGGTGGCATACTTTCTGAAATCGTTGTTCATCTGTCAATCTTTCCTTTTAATAATAATGCGAATCTACGGTTTCCGCCTTTCGTTTGTGTTGCCGTCGGCAAAGACCATGCCATTGCTTATCGGCTTTCCCGCCTATTCTATGACAAAGATAACAAAAAATCCCGGATAAGCAATACGGGAAGATAATTTTTCTGCAAAAATATTTCGGGACTGTAGGTCGGATGCCCGAAACAGGTTTCAAAAATCGGGCTTTTCCATCAGAGGCCGACGCTCTCCAACCGCAGATGCACGGTGCCGGCCGGCACACGCACCGACACCTCATCGCCCGGCTGCTTGCCCAGCAGTGCCTGGGCAATGGGCGACTTGACGGAAATCTTTCCCCCGGCGATGTTCACCTCGTGGGGGTTCACGATGGTGTAGCTGGCCGTGCGGTTGTTGGCAAGGTTGGTGACCGTCACTTTGCTGAGCAGTCCCACCCGGTCGCTTTGCAGCCGCGACCGGTCGATGACACGGGCATGCTCGAGCACCTTCTGCTTGAAGCGGATGCGCCCCAGCAGGCGCCACTGTTCGCGCTTGGCGGCCCGGTATTCGAAGTTCTCGCTCAGGTCGCCCTTGTCGCGGGCTTCGGCTATGGCGTCGCGCACGCGGGGCAGCTCCACCTGTTCCAGCTGGCGCAATTCGGCCACGAGCTCGTCGTAGCCCTCCTGTGACATGTATTCCATCGGTTTGCTTTTCTGTGTTGAAATGTTGGCGGTTGTTGCCGGAATTGCAAAAGTACGCATTTCCCCGCCATCAACCGCCACGCCACGCGCAGTTTTTTCGTTCCGATGCTGTTTTCGGCCGTTTGGCCGCCACGATATGGGGCTGGCACTGCGCCGCTTACCGCCTTTCGTAGAGCGGCAACGGCCTTATCCGGGTTCGCCGTTCTCCGTCACCGGCCCGTAGCATTGGCGATAGCCGGACTTTAAGGCTATCCGAACAAGTTTAGACGGCATTTCTTCGCTACGGCGGGAGATTATGATGAAGTCTGCCCGTCGGTCAGCCACGGCTTTTTCTCTTTCCTGCACCATCAGGCGGGTAGCGTCTTTCTGTTCGGCCCAATATTTACAGGCAGGCAAGGCACGTGCCAACAGCCCCTGACCGAGGTCGTAGTAATCGAAGATAACTTTGGCTTGATCGGTCCGCGCCAGATATTGCATTACAGCAACTCGCTCTCCGCTGGTATCGGAATACGGTGTGAAATAAGTCGTGCGCAGATTGAATACGGTGCCGGCAACGAACACGGCAACAAGCAATGCGGCATAACCCCAAGTGCCAAGCCGCACGATCGGCCGTGAGCAGACTTTGGCAATATAAATGAGGACAAACACAAAGAAAGGCATTGTTGTTACGAAGTAATGCAGTATCATGGCGCGCATGACAAGAAACACATAGAACGGCAGATAGGCCAGCAACAGCCAGTAGCCCAAACGCATGCGGCGGCAGAAATAAGCAAGGAAGACAAAGAGTACGGTCAGGATGATTTTCTCCCTGTAGAAACTACTGTCCGGATGGTTGGTAATTTGAAACGTATTGACGAAATACTCGGTGACGAAATCGGCAAGGTTTCCCATGCACAGGAAATAAGCGACAAACGGCAGCACCACAACGCCTATACCGGCCAGGCCCCAAAGTATGTTGTAAGGCTTGCTTCGCTTTACGGCCAACGCCGCTGCAGCCAGTGCCATGCCGCCCATCATGAAAAAACAGTTCCACTTGATAAGGAGGCAGCAGCCCATGCACATGCCTATGCCGAAGCAGTTTTTACCCCCCCACAGGCTTGCCGAGCATCTCGCGGCAGGTCAGCCAGATGCCTCCGCAAAGGGCGGGCATGCAAAAGTCTTCGGCGCGCACCTCGTTGTGGTAGACGATAAAAAACAGAAAAAACGGTATCGACACCACCACGAGTGCCGATGACTTCGGCTCCAAAAACAGGCGGGCGGTAAGCCACACGAAACGGAGCGCAACGGTGTAGGCTACCACACTGAGCCAGAACACGCCGTGGTAGGAGGCCGGAGAGAGCAGGTAGCCCACCCCGTAGATGAGCCAGAGCAGCGGACCTTTCGAGTCGGCAAAGTCCACATAGGGCACCATGCCTTCCATCCACGCCTTGCCGCAAGTGAAAAACCACGCCGAATCGCAACGTTGACCGTAGATGTCGGCAAGGTAGGAGTCGGGCGAGAGCAAAAGCAGCAGCACAAAGGAGAGCAGGAACAGCATTGCCCAATGCAGGAAGGCACGCCGGAAGGAATGAATTTTCGTGTTCATATTTCTGTCTTGTAAAGAATGTCGGATGTAGGGCAAAGGTAAACATAAATTGCGAGAAACGCATGCTGGCGGCGGAATATATTTGCGGAAAGGCTGCGACAGACGGCCAGCACGAGGGCGAAAAAACGCGACAAAAGGCCGCGCAGGAAGGGCCGCGATGCTGACCGACAGGCTGCCGGGCGCAAATGCAGACATTTTCAGACCATTCTTTTATCTCGCTGATGCTAAACGACTTGCACGGCTACCGCATTTTTGAAACGCAGACACACTTGCCGTTGGCGCGCGACAGGTACTCTTTGGCCCTGCGGCGGCTACCGAACCGCAACACGTCGGATGCCCTACCGCAATGCGCCGCGGCACCTGCGGCAACACGAAAGGTACCGAATCGCAGGTGCAGGGAACGAAAAGAACGGGGAGAACAGTGCGGAGAGGCTGGGCCGAAGCCGGAAAGCCGCCCGTCTGTTCGCCAAAAGGCAGGCTGGGGAAAGGCGTGTTTTTTCGGATTTTTCATTACAGGTGCAAAAGCCGCACAATCGATGTTGGGCACCGCTAACAGGGTTGAAGCAAATGGATGGCAAGCCCTGAAAGGTAGGGTGTTCAAAATTCGTATCAAAATATGCAGCGTTTGTGCACTTTTTGCCCCTGCAGGGGGCGCGGAAAAACGAAACACACGAATTAACGTGCCACTTTCTTGATGATTTGCGCAAAAAGACGTATCTTTGCATAAAGATATACATAATATTATGCACAAAGCAGGATTTGTAAACATTGTGGGCAACCCCAACGTGGGCAAGTCGACGCTGATGAACCAGCTCGTCGGCGAGAAACTGAGCATTGCCACGTTCAAGGCACAGACCACACGCCACCGCATCATGGGCATCGTCAACACGCCCGACTCGCAGATCGTCTTCTCCGACACGCCCGGCGTGCTGAAGCCCAACTACAAGATGCAGGAGATGATGCTGCAGTTCTCCGAGTCGGCACTGGCCGACGCCGACACGCTGCTCTATGTGACCGACGTGGTGGAGGACCCCGAGAAGAACATGGACTTCCTCGAGAAAGTGCGCAAGATGTCCATCCCCGTCATCCTGCTCATCAACAAGATCGACGAGCTGGGCACTGCCCCCGACGCCCCCCGGAAGGGCACCCCTACCCCAACGCAGCGCCTGGGCGAACTGGTGGAGAAATGGAGCCGACTGCTGCCCAACGCCGAAATACTGCCTATCTCTGCCAAAAACAAATTCGGCATCGACATGCTCATGAAGCGCATACGCGAACTGCTGCCCGAAAGTCCGGCCTATTTCGACAAAGACCAGCTGACCGACAAGCCGGCCAAGTTCTTCGTGTCGGAAATCATACGCGAGAAGATACTGCGCTACTACGACAAGGAGATACCCTACTCGGTGGAGGTGGTCGTGGAGCGGTTCAAGGAAGACGACACGCACATACGCATCAACGCGGTAATCTATGTGGAGCGCGACTCGCAGAAAGGCATCATCATCGGCCATCAGGGCGTGGCGCTGAAGAAAATATCGTCGGAGGCACGGAAAAGCCTGGAAAAGTTCTTCGACAAGAAAATCTTCCTCGAGATATTTGTAAAGGTCGACAAAGACTGGCGCAACTCCGACCGCGAGCTCAGCCATTTCGGCTACAATCCGCAATAACCCCACACGGCAACACGGGCACAAGGCCCTTGCCCCAACAGGTAACGACACAACAACCAGAACGAATATGCCAAACTTAGTAGCGATAGTAGGACGGCCCAATGTAGGCAAGTCCACACTTTTCAACCGACTGACACAGAGCCGCAAGGCCATTGTCAGCGACACTGCCGGCACCACACGCGACCGCCAGTACGGCAAGTGCCAGTGGAGCGGCCAGGAATTCTCCATCGTCGACACCGGCGGATGGGTAGTCAAGTCTGACGATATCTTCGAGGGTGCCATACGCGAACAGGTGAAGGTGGCCACCGAGGAAGCCGACCTGGTGCTCTTCCTCGTCGACGTGGAAACGGGCCTCACCGACTGGGATGAGGACGTGGCAACCATCCTGCGCCGCGCCAAACTGCCCGTGATACTGGTGGCCAACAAGGTGGACAACAGCGGCGAGGCGTATGTGGCCGCCGAGTTCTACAAGCTGGGACTGGGCGACCCGCAGTGCATCAGCGCGGCCACAGGCGGCGGCACGGGCGACCTGCTCGACACCGTGGTGGCCAAGCTGCCCAAGGAGGCCAAAGAGGAGGTCGACGAGGATATACCGCGCTTCGCCGTGGTGGGACGCCCCAACGCCGGCAAGTCGAGCATCATCAATGCCTTCATCGGCGAAGACCGCAACATCGTGACCGAGATTGCCGGCACCACGCGCGACAGCATCTACACCCGTTTCAACAAGTTCGGGTTCGATTTCTACCTCGTCGACACCGCCGGCATACGCAAAAAGAACAAAGTGACCGAAGACCTGGAGTTCTACAGCGTGATGCGCAGCATCCGGTCGATCGAAAACAGCGATGTCTGCATCCTCATGATCGATGCCACGCGGGGCATCGAAGCGCAGGACATGAACATCTTCCAGCTCATACAGAAGAACAACAAGAGCCTGGTGGTGGTGGTCAACAAGTGGGACCTCGTGGAAGACAAGGACCAGAAGGTTATCGACACGTTCAAGAACGCCATATACAACCGCATGGCTCCCTTTGTAGATTTCCCCATCGTCTTCGCATCGGCCCTCACCAAGCAGCGCATCTTCAAGGTGCTCGAGACGGCCAAGCAGGTGTACCTCAACCGCGAGATACGCATCGGCACAACCAAGCTCAACGAGGTGATGCTGCCCATCATCGAACAGACACCGCCGCCTTCGACCAAGGGCAAGTACATCAAGATAAAATACTGCTCGCAGCTGCCCAACACGCAGATACCGTCATTCGTGTTCTACGCCAACCTGCCGCAGTACATCAAGGAGCCGTACCGCCGCTTCCTGGAGAACAAGATCCGCGAAAACTGGCCGCTCCACGGATGTCCCATCAACGTGTTTATCCGACAGAAATAAGTGGCCGTCGTGCGCACATGGCTACGGCCGGGGTACACGGCGCACAGGCTGCGTCCTGAACCATGAAAAGACTACTCCTACTCCTTGCGCCCATGTGGCTGCTGGGGGCCTGCGGAGGCGCATCGGGTCCCGATGCCTCCGAGCTGGCCGGACAGGCCGCAAAGGTCTACTACGAGCAACTGCTGAAGGGCGACTACGACAGTTTCGTGGACGGCACCTACCGCCCCGACTCCATTCCACCGGACTACCGCAGGCAACTCGTCGACAACGCCAAGATGTTCGTGGGCAGGCAGCAAG
Organism: bacterium; assembly: GCA_963656755.1. Classification (GTDB taxonomy): domain Bacteria; phylum Bacteroidota; class Bacteroidia; order Bacteroidales; family Bacteroidaceae; genus Prevotella. The sequence continues at coordinate 31,228 of CAVKJH010000016.1, read as the reverse complement.
ATGAACACCAAGGCATCAAGAGGGTGCAGGTGGTCAGTGCCGTGGCCGACACCGCACACCATACAGCCACCGTCTTCTTGGGGCTGGCTTACGGCGACAGTGCTGCCGAACAGGTGGCTGTCCCCATGGTGGAACACGGCGGCGTGTGGTACATGCAATAAAAAGCTATTGCTGTCCGCTAAAACTTTTTGAACCCGTAAAAGATAGGGCTGGATTCCTCGCTTGGAATTCAGCCCTATCTTTTACTTTTGTTTTTGCACATAAAAAAGCGACGATGAACAAAAGTACACATTTTATCCCTATGTGAGTGTCTAAAATCTAGGGGGTATTATATTCTTATATTGGTGTCCGGTAAATTTTCTTAAAACGTTCTAAGTCGTTGAATACCTTAATCTTTGCAAGTTTTTTTATTGGGGGGCTTACCCTTGTTCACTGCGCAGTTCTCTATCCATAGCCCCCGTAGGGGGCGCATATTTTATTCACATACACCTTAAATCCGCACCATTTTAATTAATATTTTTTATAACATCCTGAGCAATAATATATTGCCCAGGATTATAAGCTATTTTATGCTTTCTAATCTTTAATGATTATCTTTGGCGTCTCTTTTGGATATTATTCTGAACAATTCCATTATTTATAAGCTTTAATTCACATATTTGTCCAATTTTTTGTCTAATACTTGTATCGACATAGTTATTGTACACATAATTAAGGACTCTTGCTTTAATTATCTCCATCACAACCGGATTGTTACGATATTCGTTAACGATAGATTCCAAATCAACAAGGCGCATTTTGTTGTAATATGTTTTTATTGTAAACGATATTATCTTTGCTGCAGGTGTCCCGAATTTTTCTGCCACAGCATTATAGACTTCAGGTACATTTGAAGTTCCGACTGAGCGAGAAAGATTTGCAAAAGACTGTAAACAAAACTGATACAGTAACATGTGTAGTAATTTCTGAACTCGCAATCTAATGTCGTCTTCTTGAAGGTAAGCCTTATCTTTATTTCTTTCTAGAATGAAATCTGTGATATCGTCTTTTGAAGCTTCTATCATCTTACTAAAGAATGCAATAGACCGGAAACAGACATTATAGGACTCTTCTAAAAGTTTTATTATTTGGTCTTTCTTTAGAGTCTCCATTTGATTTTTTGCGATTTGTCCAAGGATCTTAATGATTTTTATTGTGTTATTAAGTTCTCGAAGGCACTTATTGTCTTCGAGTTCTTCTTCGCTCGGCTGGCGTGATTTATCTAACTCACGTCTAACTATATCATTCTTTCTTAATTCTACTTCTCTGTTTTCCTTTGGGTCAACATGCTCTAACATTACTTTGGCCTTAATGGTCTCAACTATATCATTTATTCCTTTAAACAGAGGATCATTCAGTTCCAATGTAATTGGCTGGTAATTCTCGAATGGAAGCATACTTGCAAAAAGCAAATCTTCCATTTGCTTTTCTGTTCCGTTATGGTAAACCAAAAATATAAGAATATTTGCTTCCTGTTCTTTATGAAGATTATCACATAGTTTTTGCACAATTCCTTGCGCCTGGTTGTCATTAATTAGATGTGAAATTTTCTGGGCTACAAGGTAATAGTAAACATACTTATACGCGAAGGTGTAGCTTTCACCGTCTGCACAACTGAGTAGGCCTGCAATTTCTAGTAGAGATAATAATTTCTCACATGAGTATGGTACGTTATATTCTCTTTTATAACTATGATAATACTCTGCAAAATCCGTATTAGCAAACAATTTCATACCACCTTTTGTTGTATAATGATTGTATGCGAATTCACTTAAATATTTGAGAATACCACTTATTTTGTCTTTTTCTGCTCCTGACTTCAATAGCGAAGCAATAATTAAAGAATTATAGCAGTATGCATATGAGGTTTTTGACACGTCAAAATTATCTATAGCATGATTAAGACCTTGCAATAACGACAAAATAAATATTGGATACGAAGGGATTAACTGCTGACCCAACAACACTGATATTTGGTCGTATGTACTCTTTATCTGATCAAGTAAAGCTTGTTCATCTGAAGTTATACTGTCTTGTCCAAGTTTTATCCATTTTTCAATTAATTGATTCCTCTTTTCGCAACCAAGAGAAAGTATTCTATAGACTTTGAAATCATTTGTTTTATTAGCATACAGAAGTATATTTTTCAAGTCAATTTGCTGGTCCTTTGTTATAACTATTCTCTTAAAATTACACAAGGCATTATCCAAGAGTTTTGCTTTATTCTCAGCATTTATCTCGGATTTATCGAAATTATCAATTATCAGAATTCGTTTATTTATATCTAGCTGCATATATTGATCAAATGTAAAACAGCTTGTCTGATATTGCGACTTAAATCCAGCCTTAATGGAATTGTTTATATTGTAATGCTTAATTTCTTTCCCATTAATCAAAATTGGGAAAACACCAGTCTTAAACCATGCCATATAAAGCATTTGAAGCAAGGATGATTTTCCTGATTGATTTTCGCCTTCAAGAATGGAAACACGCTCCCCAACAGAAGTCTCTATAAGTTGACTACTGTCAAGATATTGGACAATCTTTGAGTATCCATCCTGTAAAGGCTCAAGATCTGGATATACAAATATGTCAGATAGTACAAGATCCTCTTTACGTGCGTGTTTGAGGGGGATGTTAAGACTGTTGAGTTTTTCCTCCCAATCTTTACTTAACATTACACCTGTTTGATTCTTGCTAATAGTATATTCTCTTTCTTCTTTCTCATTATAAAATCCATTATTATAGGAATAGGAGAAAGATTTGAAAATTCTTTCTTCTGTATCGAGTATGAGTAATCCATAATTAGACTCATCGCCACTCTGTAAGGCTGCGTTTTCCAGATAAACCAACTCTTTATAATCACTTATATTCGTAATTATTTGGTGCTTGTCTGAATGCTCATGCCCACACATCACGATATTAGAGTTTTTATATAAATGTTGCTCAAATATTTTTTTGTTATTGTGAGGAGTATTTGGAGTTAGCCAACCTGTATTATGATGAAAAAGCGATAATACAACATCTTTATTACCGGCATTTTCTGATGTAATTAGATAATTTTCGGGGATTAATAATGTCCCTGGCTTTTCTGATAATTGAGATAGAAATGCCGTATTGTAACAGTTAAATATTAAACTAAAATCAACCTTAACACGCACATTGCGTGACCATGACACTAAAGGACTGCTCATATCTGAGCATAGTCTTTTGTAAAAATCCCAAAAGTTACGTTGTATTTTCAAGCAAACATCAACTACCTGCTTTTTTTCAAAAACATCTTCTTTGAGGACCTTTTCTATCAAAATGTCGCGAATAGGATCCTCTGTAAAGCTACAGTCATGATTACCTGGAACCATAACATACTCTATTGAGTTAAGAAATTGCGCCTCTTTTTTCCAACTTTGCTCACATTCTCTTAACCAATTATAGGCCATATCATATTCTTCCTTAGCACCATGATATGCTATATCTCCAGTTATCACAATAATCAACTTGGCACATTCATTTATGTGATGTTTACAAGAACGCCAAAAATCTTCAGCATGTTGAAAGATAAAGTCATCTGCTGATTTTATATGAATATCTGACAATTGTAAAATTGCTACTTTCATTATACCTTAAATCCGCACCATTTTAATTAATATTTTTTATAACATCCTGAGCAATAATATATTGCCCAGGATTTTGCCATGTCAGATTTTTCACTTAACTTGGTGGTGCAAAAAGTAGACAAAAAACTGAATGACATGGCAAATGTACTAACAAAATTTCAAAAGATCACCTCTTCGGGCGGTTTTTCTTCGTGGAAGACCAATTAAAGCGTCTTGTAATGCCACACATAGACGAGTTTCTCGGAAGAAGAAGCCAAAAAAAGCCAAAAATCATATCGCTGCTCACTAACGACATGGATAGGCGCAGTTTAAAACTTCCGTGGCGGCAGAGACCTATTCTACCCGAATATCGTGCAGACACGATAGAGGAAGAAGGGGATAATTCAGGCTAAAAATAAGGCTTACTTTTTGAAAAAGGCAAGCCCGAAGTCCCATTTTACAAGGCTTCGGGCAGGATATTTATACTCTTTTAAGTTTTAGCGGACAGCAATAATAAAAAACAGGCGGACGCCTTTGGATTTTCCAAAAGCGTCCGCCTGTCTGTTTATTTTCCGGCGTACCCGTCAACGGTTCGCCTCTTCCTCAAGCTCGGCCTTCCGCACCTTGCGGAACAGGTCGGAAGCGAACACAAAGTCGTTGAGCCGCTGGTTATGCGTATCCATCACCTCGTCCTTCGTGCCTTCCCACTCCTTGTGCCCTTGATAGATGAACACAATCTTCTCGCCGATGCCCATCACCGAGTTCATGTCGTGCGTATTGATAATCGTCGTGATGCCGTACTCGTGCGTAATGTCCGACAGCAGACGGTCGATGACCAGAGAGGTCTTGGGATCAAGACCCGAATTGGGCTCGTCACAGAAAAGGTACTTGGGATTGAGCACGATGGCACGGGCGATGGCCACGCGCTTCTGCATGCCGCCCGATATCTCGTCGGGAAACTTGTTCTCGGCACCCGTCAGGTTCACACGCTCTATACACTCCATGGCCCGGCGATGGCGCTCGCGGTTGCTCATCGACGAGAACATGTCGAGCGGGAACCGCACATTGTCCAACACGCTCATCGAGTCGAACAACGCCGACCCCTGAAAGGTCATGCCCATCTCGCGGCGCAGCATGATGCGCTGACGCTTGCCCATACTGACAAAATCGCGCCCGTCGTAGAGTATCTGCCCCGACGTGGGCTCCAGCAGGCCCACCAGGTCGTTCATCAGCACGGTCTTGCCCGATCCGCTCTGGCCGATGATGAGATTGGTCTTGCCAGTTTCGAACACGGCATCTATGCCTTTGAGTACGGTCTTGTCGCCGAACGATTTGACGAGTTGCTTGATTTCTATCATGATGACGGAGGATTGGGGAAACAGTGGGACGGATTAGGACAACAACTGGGTGAGAAACACATCGGAGAACAGTATCAGCACACTGGAACATACCACGGCATCGGTCGATGACTTGCCGACCTCCACCGAACCGCCCTCTACCGTATAGCCGAAATAGCTCGAGACACTCGATATGATGAATGCGAAAAACAGGCTCTTGATGATGCTCATCCACATGAACCACGAGTTGAAAGCATGGTGCATGCCGGCCGTAAGGTCTTCGGGCGACATCATGTGGCCGATGTAGGCCGTGGCATAGGCGCCCAAAATGCCCATCGTCGACGAGAAGATAACAAGGAACGGCATGATGGTGACCAAACCCAATATCTTGGGAAGGATAAGATGGCTGGCCGAGTTGACACCCATCACGTCAAGCGCGTCTATCTGCTGGGTGACACGCATCGTACCTATCTCCGAGGCAATGTTCGAACCTACCTTTCCGGCCAGTATCAGACACATAATCGACGACGAAAATTCGAGCAGCATAATCTCGCGCGTCACATAGCCCGTCACCCAATGGGGCATCCACGGACTTTGTATGTTCACCTTCATCTGGATGCAGATGACGGCACCGATAAAGAACGATATGAGCAACACGATACCGATGGAGTCGACACCCAGCTGCGACATCTCCTTGACATAACGTTTCATGAACATGCGCATGCGCTCGGGACGCGAAAACGAACGCCCCATCAGTATGAGGTAACTGCCAAAGGTTGTGAGCCATTTGCAGAGTAACTTGGTGAGTAACATGTGTGCTGTCTTTTTGGATGGAGGTTGCACGGCAGGCAAAAGATACCGCCCGCTTTATCAATGCAAAAGTAACCAAATTCCCATTAAAAACTGCAAGTACGACAAGAGTTTTTGCATTTGCCAACGATATTCTCGCTTTTTTTAGTATTTTTGCAGCCAAATCAAAAGCTATGTCAGAGACAACCAACACGCCCGACAACCGCCGGCTCACTCGTGCCGAAGTGGACCGGATGACACCCGAGGAAGTGGAGAACCGGCTCGCAGAGTGCCTCAAGCACAAGGAGCTCCATACAGAGGGACTCGTGAAACGATATGGCAAACGCACCGTGGCCAACGGGGTGACCATCAACGTGAAGCAAGGCGAAATCGTAGGACTACTCGGACCTAACGGTGCCGGAAAAACCACGTCGTTCTACATGACCACCGGCCTGGTAATTCCCAACGAGGGACACGTCTACATCGGCGACGAGGAAATAACCGGCTATCCCGTCTACAAGCGGGCACGGGCAGGCATAGGATACCTGCCGCAGGAAGCCAGCGTGTTCCGCAAGCTGAGCGTGGAAGACAACATCATGTCGGTGCTCGAAATGACGAAACTCACCCACCAGCAACAGCTCGACAAGCTGGAGAGCCTTATCGCCGAGTTCCGACTGCAGAAGGTGCGGAAGAACATGGGCGACCGCCTGTCGGGCGGCGAACGCCGACGCACGGAGATTGCACGATGCCTGGCCATCGACCCGAAATTCATCATGCTCGATGAACCGTTTGCCGGTGTCGACCCTATCGCCGTGGAGGATATCCAGCATATCGTATGGCGTCTCAAATACCGCAACATCGGCATCCTTATTACCGACCATAACGTGCAGGAAACCTTGTCGATTATCGACCGGGCGTACCTGTTGTTCGAAGGCCGCATACTGTTTCAGGGCGACCCCGAGCAACTGGCTGCCAATCAGATTGTGCGCAAGAACTATCTGAGCGAAAACTTTGTATACCGAAAATTCCAATCGAACGAGGAAGACCGAGCATTCGCATCCGAAGCTCGCCGCGACCTGCTCATAGACTGTTGGAACCAGTAAGGGGACAAACACAAGAACAAAAATAAAGATAAGAATAATGACAAAGGCAAAGGCGTTTACCGAAGGTCGGCTTGGCAAATGCACAGCAAGTATATTTTGTACGCCCAAAGCCCATTAGCCGACAACCTCTTTTAGCCTAATGGGCTTCGCTGGACTTCCTCTCGCCCGTTTGCCAATGCCCCGCATACAAAAAAAGGTTTCCGCCATTGCCTGACGTATCAGACAATAACGGAAACCTTTTTTCTTATTACGAACCGGCCACAATAGCCGGCATCATGCCGTTCGGATTATTTCTTTCCTGCTGCGGCTGCGCCGTCGTAGGCCCATTTGTAATAGGCTGCTCCATGCACAAATCCAGCGCCGAAAGCCGTGAGAATGAGCTTATCGCCCTTCTTGAACCTTTCCTCAAAGTCCCACATTGCCAAAGGTATGGTGGCCGAACTGGTATTACCGTACCTTTCGATATTGATGAGAACCTTTGACGGATCGATTTCGGCTCGCTTGGCCACAGCTTCCTCAATGCGCAAGTTAGCCTGATGGGGAATTACCCAGTCCACGTCGTCTGCCGAGAGGTTGTTCTGCCTCATCACCTCCATCACGTCATCACTCATGTCGGTAACAGCATAACGGAACACCGTGCGCCCCTCCTGATAGAGGTAGTGCAGACGGTGGTCAACGGTGAAATGGGACGGCGGACATACGCTTCCCCCAGCCTTCAAGTGAAGGAAGGGAAGTCCCTTTCCGTCAGTGCGGAAAAACGAGCTCTGTACACCGACGCCTTCTTCCTCAGTAGCTTCCAGCAATACCGCTCCAGCACCATCGCCGAAGAGTACACAGGTCTGTCGGTCAGTATAGTCCACCACCGACGACATTTTGTCAGCTCCTATGACGATGATTTTCTTGTAGCGTCCGCTTTGTATCATCGAGGCCGCCATATCCATCGTATAAAGGAAACCGCAGCACGCTGCCGAGAGGTCAAACGCAAATGCGTTCTTCAGTCCCAGTTTGCCCAGCACAATGCTGGCCGTGGAAGGAAACTTATAGTCGGGAGTAGTGGTGGTGACGATAAGTGCATCGATCGTATCGGGATCCACTCCCGTCTTTTGCAGCAACTGCTTGGCCGCCTTACGGGCCATGTAGCTGGTGCCGAGGCCTTCCTCTGTGAGGATGCGGCGCTCCTTGATGCCCACACGCGTCTGTATCCACTCGTCGCTGGTGTCTACCATGCGCGACAGCTCTTCGTTGTTGAGCACATAGTCGGGCACGTAGCCGCCAACGCCGGTGATAATCGCGTTGACCTTACCCATTATTCAGCTGCTTCCTTTACGATAGCGACCTTCCCACGATAGTAACCGCAAGTGGGGCATACCGTGTGGTAAACGTAATAAGCTCCGCAGTTGGGGCAAACGGCCAATGTGGGAGCTACTGCTCCGTCATGGGTTCTACGCTTAAGGGTACGTGTCTTTGACTGACGTCTTTTAGGATGTGCCATTTTGAATGATAATTTTTAATTTGTTATTTTTAAGTCTTTCAGAGCCGCCCATCGCGAATCCACAACATTCTCTCCATCCTCGTCACCGCTTCGGGCGGCCGAATGCTCCTTAAGAACTTTCATCATGGCAGGATTGCATTTTCCAGGTGCATGCACATGCCTGAGCGGGATATTGAGAGCTATGGACTCATAGACGAACCACGCCACGTCGAGTATTCCTTCTTCCTCGCTGACGCTGACGGTATCGTCTCCTTCCGAGTCGGGTTCGCCGAGGTATGCGGTAAGCCTGTCAGTTGCCTCTATCGACTGTTCCATGTCGTCGAGACAAAGGTCGCAGGGCACCGTAACCGTGCCGGCCGTGTGGAACAACAGTTCAAAGGTGTTGTCGCGACGACGGATAGTCACCACAGTATGCAGTTGGCCGCTCCGCACGTCGGGCGCATCGATATCCTCAAAGAAATCATCGCCAAGGCCGCACTCTATAGTGGTCTCGCCCTCGGACAGAGCCTTCAAGTCAATCTTAAACGTCTCTAAACTTGTCATATCTACACTTTGGAGTGCAAAGTTACCACTTTTCCCCGATATAAAAATACTTTTGGCCAAAAAGTTAACAACGAAAGTCCAAAATCTCTTAATAGAACAAGCTGAAGCAAAAGGAAGAGCACGCCCTTCCCTGCTTTTCCGAACAATAAAGGCGCTTACTCTTTTGCATAAACAGGCACAGCCTTCAACAAGGCCTTTCCGTCCTTCACTACTCTGATACGGCATTGACGATAACCGCTCTCGCGGAGCACGGTGAAGAACTTGGCGAATTTCGCCTTTTTCTCATTACCCATTCTATCGGAAACCAAAACAAAATCAGGTTTCTGTGCCCGAATGGCATTGTACCGTTCCTTTTTTATGTTCTCGCCGGAATTATTCTGCAAAGCCCAGTACTTGCATGCCGGCAAGGCACAGGCAAGGATGCCATAACCATAATCGCCACTCACTACGAGTATGCGAGGGTATTGTTTCCGTTGCATCACTAATTGTATTTCATCCCATTGTTTTTGGTCGACCGACGGAAAAAAGACAAAATTCCACCAACGAGTGTTATATGCCGTGCCAGCCAAACATACGGCAATCACAACAATGGCAGCCGCAGTTTGGGGGAGTGCACAAATGAATCGCGAACAACCATCAACGATATAAATCAAGAAAAACATGTAGAATGGCATTACAACTGCAAAATAATAATACCATATTGGCTGCAATGTGAATCCCAAAAAGAACGGGACGTAGGCCAACAACAGCCAACGTGACAATCGGAAACGTCGGCAGAAGAGTATGACACCAAGAATAACACCGGCGAGCATGGTCGCTTGGTAGGCTGCCATACGGTCGGTCAGCATGTTGTATATTATGGTGCGCCATTCTCCCGTATCCTTGCCCCGACCCGTGGTAAGAAACGTATTGACGAAATATTCCTGTACCATCGCCACTAGGTTGCCCTTCCACAGGAAAAACACGACAAAAGGCAAAACCAGTGCGGCAATTCCAAGCAAGCCGAAGAGCAGTCCGTCAGCCCGTTTTCGCCCGAACGAAACACCCTGCACGACAAGTGCCATGCCGCCCATCAACACAAACAGGTTCCACTTGATGAGCAGACACCACGCCATACCCATACCGAGCCAAAAGGCATACTTTCTGACCGACGTGCCTTGTGGAGACATCAAGACCCGGCAAGTGCAATAGAGCCCGATGCATATCCACGGCATGCAAAAGTCCTCGGCCCGCACTTCATCATGGAATATACGAAAAAAAATCATAGCCGGCATTAGGGCAAGCACCAACAACGCCTCGCGCCTACCGACAAACAGCCGGGCCATGCGCCACACGGCATCAAAGCTCACGGTGTAGGCCAATACGCTAAGCCAAAACACCCCAATATAAGAGGTGGGAGAAAGAAGATAGCCGACGCCATAGATGAGCCAAAGCAGCGGCCCCTTGGAGTCGGCAAAGTCAACATAAGGTGTCATGCCCTCCATCCACGCCTTGCCGCAAGTGAAAAACCACGCAGAGTCCTCACGCATGGTGCACAAATGGGTCAGAAACGAGTCGGGCGAAAGAAACGCCAACAAGAAGAACGAGAAAAGAAAGAAGCCTACATAGCGGAGAACCGCAATCCTACAAGGCTTCCCACCCGGCTGGGGGGGGGTAAATTGCCAAATGTTCATAAAATCACAATAGTAGAAAACCGGTTGCCGCACGAACGTCATTATCCGGCACGGTTGCGACACCAATGGCCGCAAAGGTAACCAAATATTTCGACATAAGCGGCATGAAGTGACCGAAAAACGGACAGACCAGCCGTCCGGGCCCCTTCCGTCAGACTATTCGCGAAGCCGTCCGGCCAATTCCCTTTCCGGAAACAAAACAAGCATTATATACGCCCACACGAGGAACATAAGGATTTTTATCCGTAACTTTGCAGACGAAAGGTATCATCATGAAACACGCAACCCTACTTGTCGTAGACGACAACCGCAACATTCTGACTACCGTCCGCATGCTCCTCGCAGACGTATTCGACCGGGTGGTGACGCTCTCGAGTCCCGCCGGCATACCCGCCCGGCTACACGAGGACAAACCCGACGTGGTGCTGCTCGACATGAATTTCAACAGCGGAATCAACACAGGCAACGAAGGCATTTTCTGGCTGCACGAGATCAAACGCCTCAGCCCCCACACCGAGGTGGTGCTCTTCACCGCCTACGCCGACATCGAGCTGGCTGTGCGCGGCATGAAGGAAGGAGCACACGACTTCATCGTGAAGCCGTTCGACAACGAGAAGCTCGTCAACACCCTCCTATCGTGCCTGCCCAAGAAACACAAAACTCAAGAACCGGCCGGCAGCACACCAACCGCTTCCGGCGGAATGTTCTGGGGATCATCGCCCGCCATGCACGACCTGCAGCTGATGGTGGAAAAGGTGGCGCCCACCGATGCCAACATCCTTATTACGGGCGAGAACGGAACCGGCAAGGAGGTGCTGGCCGCCGAGATACACCGCTTGTCACGGCGCGCCATGCAGCAGGGCAGTACGCAACACGGTTCGTTCTTCCCCATCGACATGGGAGCCATCTCCGAGACACTCTTCGAGAGCGAACTGTTCGGACATGTCAAAGGAGCCTTCACCGATGCCCGCACCGACAAGCCGGGCAAGCTGGAGCTGGCCGAAGGCGGCACGCTCTTCCTCGACGAGATAGGCAACCTGAGCTACGGTCTGCAGGCCAAGTTGCTGACGGCCCTGCAGCGGCGCAGCATCGTACGTGTGGGCGGCTCGAAAAGCATCCCCATTGACGTGCGCCTTGTCTGCGCCACCAACAAGGACTTGCAGCAGATGGTGGCCGACGGTCTTTTCCGCGAAGACCTGCTCTACCGCATCAACACCATCCACCTGCACCTGCCTGCACTGCGCGAGCGCAAAGGCGACATCACGCCATTGGCCAACCTTTTCCTGCGACGCTACGCCAACCTGTACGGCCGCACGGGCCTGTCGCTCTCGGCCGAAGCGGCCGCACACATCGAGCACATGCCGTGGCCCGGCAACATACGCGAGCTGCAGCACGCCATGGAGCGGGCAGTCATCCTCTGCGAGGGCGACACCATTGCCGTGCGCGACTTGCCCTCCACACCTGTTTCCACACACGCCGAGCCCGCCGCACAGCCCACCACACTCGACGGCATGGAACGCCAACTCATCGCCAAGACCATCGACGACTGCCAGGGCAACCTCTCGCAGGTAGCCGCCCAACTGGGCATCTCCCGACAGACGCTCTACAACAAAATCAAGAAATACGGACTGTAACCCATGGTCTGGACCATTGCCACACTCGTCTTGCTTGCCTCGCTCACAGCCAACCTGTTGCTGTGGCAGCAAAACCGGCGCATCACGCACCGGGTGAAGTTCCTGTTCGATGCCATCGACAGCGGCGACTACAATTTCCGTTTCCCCGTAACGGGAAAACACGGCACCACCCAAGTGGTGAACGACGCGCTCAACCGGGTTCGCCAAGTGCTGGGCCACGCCCGCGACGAGCAGATAGAGAAAGAGAAATTCTACGAGCTTATCCTCGACTCGGTCGATACCGGCATCCTCGTCGTAGAAGAGGCACGCGGTGTCGTCATCCAGTCGAACAAGGCCGCCCGGCAGATGCTGCGCCGCGACCCCGTCACCCACATCAACCAAGTGGAGAAGGCACTGCAGCGGTTCTCCTTGCGCCAGTCGCGCACCTTGCTGCGGGGAAAGAAAATGCGCATACTGGCATTCAGCGACATACACGACGAACTGGCCAACCAGGAGATTGACGCCTGGGTGAAACTCATCCGCGTGCTTACCCACGAGATCATGAATACCGTAACACCAGTCATCTCACTCTCCGAGACCCTGCTCGCCGATGCCAGCGGCCAGGCGAAAGAAGGTCTGCAGGTCATCAACAAGACCAGCACCGAACTGGTGCAGTTTGTAGAGAACTACCGGCAGTTCACGCGTGTGCCCGTCCCCGTCCCGCAACTGTTCTATGTGAAGCCGTTCCTACAGCGGCAGATGCAGCTTGTAGTCCATGGAGCGGGCGCACAGACACAGGTCAGCGTCGACGTGTCGCCCGACGACCTGCTGGTCTATGCCGACGAAGGACTGGTGAGCCGGGTGGTAAGCAACATCCTCAAGAATGCTGCCGAAGCCACCCCACCCCACGGGCACATCATGCTCCGCGCCTACACCGACAGCCGCGACAATGTAACCATCGACATCACCAACGACGGGCCATCCATTCCGCCCGACGTGGCGGCACACATCTTCGTGCCGTTCTTCACCACCAAAGCCAACGGCAACGGCATCGGCCTCTCCATCTCCCGGCAAATTATGCGCGCCAGCAACGGATCGCTCGAACTGTCCAGCAACACCGACGGGCACGTCACCTTCCGCCTTGTATTCCTCTAAGCCGTATGGGCGCAAAACCTGCGGAAGGTACGCACGGAATAAAAAAAGAAAAAAGATGGAAATAAGTCAAAGAACTCCATTGCGTCCCCATGCAGCAACATTCCGTCAGGCTACTATGCACAACGGGTGCAAAAGTAACACAATCTTTCCGTCATGCCAAACATCGTCGGGCCACCATCCGGTACGCATCCCCTTTCCCCGCCAGTCCAGAAACGCCCCAACGCCCTTACAATGAAACATTTACAGAACAGCCAATTGCTGTAGCATCGGCTTTAACTACAGCCGAACGTCAACAGCACTGTGTGCGGACTGCATCGGCGAAGAGGCTTAGGCGTTCGGGAGGTAAAGCAAAGCCCGACCTTAGAATTCTTCCATTGTCTTCCAGTTCCACCTATTTCAAATAGCTCTTGGCAATGCTCACATCGGGCTTCACTATCTTTCCGTCAGGAGCGTCTTCCCAAGTGGTCAGTTCCATGTGTTCCTTTCCTGCATGGGCCTGTTCCACGATGAGTTCCGCAGCAGTATGTCCAAGTACGGTATAGTTCACTAATTTTAAGTGTTAATTTCGAACTTAAAACCCGTTTTAGGGAATGTTGCGATATGGATGCTCTTGTCTTTGGCAAAAACCTTGCGAAGTTGCGAGATGTAGTTGTCAAGGCTTGCATCGGAACTGTTGCCGTCAGGCCAAAGTTCATGCTTAAGCATTTGACGGGTAACTATTTCTTGTGGATGCTCCAATAACAAGCGTATTACTTGATATTGCTTCGTAGTTAATCTACATTCTGAATCTTGTTGCAAGAAAAGTTCTCTGGAGTTGGTGTTTAAGGAATATTTTCCTATCGAAACGAACGTAGACGCTTCTTGCTGGTTATCGACTTTTGCAAATCGTTTTATATATGCCGCAAGTTCATCTATATCAAAAGGCTTTTTGAGAAAATTGACGGCACCTTCACCCATCGCTCTTTGCAGGTAATCCAAATCGGCATGGGAGGACATGAAAATAACAGGAATGTTGGGAGCGTATAGCTTAATTTGTTGCATTTGGTCAATTCCGTTGTCTTCTCCGATTTCCACATCAAGTAATAGGATGTTGGGATTTGTTGACTGCACAACAGATTGGAAGCCTGCCAAAGAGTTTTGGTAGAAAGGTTGCATACCCAGTGCGTCCAGGCCTAATGTAAGAGCTGCGCCGAGAATTGCATCATCATCAACAATTAGAACTTTTATTTTTTCCATATTCTACGTTTTTATTTGGAAGGAATATCAAAAACGAACTTACTCCCTTTACCCAATTCACTATTTACAATTATATGACCGCCATGCGATTCAATAACGTATTTTACAAGTGCCAATCCGATGCCATGTCCTCTTGGCCCATGCTCGTATGGCACTCGGTAGAACTGGTTGAAAATCATCTTTTGGTCTTTCTTGCTTATTCCCCAACCGTTGTCAGACACGCTAACTTGCAGGTCACCGTTATTCCTTCTGACAGAAACATTTACTATGACACCTTTGTCTGCATATTTTATGGCATTTTCGGTGAGGTTTCTGATAGCGTTGAGCATGTACATATTGTCTACTACGACAATCGGATTCCCTTTGGTCTCATCATCAATGATAATCGCATGTTCTTTGCTTTCGTAGAGAACATCAATATCTGCTTTTGCTTGGTTTATGATTTCTATGATGTTCGTCTCTTTGCGATTAAGGATAATTCTTGGTTTGTCACTGGCCGTGGACAGAATCATCTCTATGTCATGTACCAACTGCTTTGCTTTGCCTGTTATCTGCCCAGCTAACATCCTAGTTGTTTCGTCCGTTATCTTTAGCTTGATAACCCCCATAAATGCTATGATGCTATTGATGGGAGCTTTTAAGTCGTGGATAATGCTGTTGACGGTCAATGCCCTGTTTTTTAACAAATTATCTCTTTTTTTGATTTCCCGTAATTGATAGCCGATGCAGACGGAGACCATCACCACAAAAAGAAACGACAAGACTAACGTCCAAATAGACTGGATGATAAATTGGGACGGAGTGACAAAAACGGCAACTCGTATAAAACGAGGATTGCTAAGATTGACGGCAATATCCTTTGAATATATCCAATAGCTTGGAATATCCTTGGCGCCAAGTGTCTTTATCACTTTCTTGTTTTTGTCAACTAACATTATGCTGTGTTCATATTGTACATTGAGGTTTCTTGTAAATATGGTATCAAGCATAGTCATGTTTAACGGACGCCCCTTTTTTGCTTGAAGGTCTTGAGAAGCAAGCTGGATAAGCCCTTCGCTTGATTCAACAAGTCCTTGGATTTGCAATAACTTTACGTCATACCCCCGTAAATCCACAATTTCGTGTTTGGGAGTTTCTTTTGGAATTTCTCTTGCGATTTTGAAATAACAGCGTTGTTGTCCCAGGGTGTCAGGATTGTAAGTTCTCCTGGAACGGAAGCTGAGTTCTTCGTCTATTGAAGACTTTAGGGTAGTTGTTATGTATTGGGCTTGTTCTTGTGTATAATTCTTGTATTGCAAGTATATATTGTAGACTTGCAAGCAACCAATCATAATGATAGCAACAGTTGATATAAGCTCTATCCTCTTCATCGTTAGTTGGTAATTTATATGCAAAGATAACGAAAACAAGCAAAAAGCACAGCTTTCAATGAGCATTTCCTACTATTACATAATAAGACATAATCGTTTCTAATGAAGATACGGATAAAATATTAGAAAAACATTAGATTTCTGTTAGAAACCGTTAGCAAAGTTGTTTGTATCTTTGTGGGGAAAACCTGGCGATTTTAAAACAATGAACAAAGAAGAAATGGCAAACGTTATGGGAGGAGGATGGATAGTGTTACCTGACGGAAGAATAATCTACATACCTGACGATGAAGGTGGTGAAGACGAATTATGTTTGGCTAATCGCTGGTTGTAAGAATAGAGTAAAAATCCATGCTACAGAGATGGGCTACAATCTCAAACAGGTCTTTGGGACCAATATAGTTCAGACCATACTGGTCAAAGGAGCGAATGCCGAAAAGCTTTTAGAGTAGGCGTTTCATTAAAAAATTACTGTCATGAAGAGATTTGTTCTTTCTATGGCTTTTGCCTTTGTTGCTGTCGTATCGTTTGCAGATACAATCCAGTTTACAACCTCATGCGGTGACACGTATACCGTAGAATACCCTGATGATATGAGTACCCAGGAACTTGTAGACCGCCTTATCCTGCTTGATGCGGCATTGTGCTAATTAACATGTAAAAGGAAAGAGGATGGAGAGTGTTCATTTCTATGGTAACCTCCATCCTTATTCTAGAACCCAAACAAGAATTTGAAAAGATGAATAAATTCGTAGCCTTAATAGCGGTGTGTGTTCTGAGTTCATTCTCAGCTTTTGCTCAAAATTCAGAACGGGCAGAAATGGAATGTCTGTACAGACTGAGTTTTCTAAAAGATACAACT
Organism: bacterium; assembly: GCA_963656755.1. Taxonomy (GTDB): domain Bacteria; phylum Bacteroidota; class Bacteroidia; order Bacteroidales; family Bacteroidaceae; genus Prevotella. The sequence continues at coordinate 14,423 of CAVKJH010000016.1, read as the reverse complement.
CATACTTTAACTACAGACGACTTGATGGTTTTGAGATTTAATAAAGAGAAATCCCTGTTCTATAGCCTGAACTCTTATACGTTAGATTCACTATTGTGTTCTGACCAAGGTTCGGCTGTTCAAATGGATGTTTTGGCAAATGGTTCCAGTAAGTACGGTAAACGCATAGTGTCCTACAATATCCTGAAAGATTTCAGAAACAGTCAGATTGATTATACAGACAATGTCGGCGGCGAACATTACCGATATAAAGAAGACCTGCCAAACTTCAACTGGGTAATATCAACCGAGCAAAAGAAAATCTGGGATTACACCTGCCAAAAAGCTACTTGCTATTTCCGTGGACGCACTTACGAAGCTTGGTTTACAACTGAAATACCAGTAAATGACGGCCCTTGGAAGTTTCATGGACTTCCTGGGCTCATCCTTGAGATATATGATATTCAGAAGCACTATTCCTTTGTTTTCGTTGGTCTCCGCCGGAGTGACGCAAACATAACGATGCTGCCACGCCAATATACCAATTCTTCAAGAGAGAAGTATTTGAAGGCATATAAGAATTACATCAAAGATCCTGTGGCTTTTATCGCGGCATCCTCCGGAATGAATATTACAGTTAAAAAAACATCTACAAGAAAACTGGGGCAAAACAAAACTGCCAATTACGATGCAATGGAGCGTTATTAACATTTCATGAAGAGATTTCTGTTGTTCTGCATAAGTGTATTGTGTAACGCCATGTTGGTCTTGGCCCAAAGTCATTCGATAGAGGGCACCGTCATGGAAGACAAAACCAACAATCCGATTCAAGGAGCCAATGTTATTATCAGACACGGTTCTGACAATAACATTGTTGCTTACACATCAACTGCTGATAATGGAAGCTTTTCGTTACGCTTTTCCTGTAATGACCTTGTGGGCTATACCCTACAAGTAACCTGCTTGGGGTACGAACAACAGACTCTGAAACTGACAGACACCAATTATAGTATAAAGTTAAAGGAAAAGACTTTCGTATTAGGCGAGGTTTCCGTTAAAGCCGACAAGATTACCCAAAACAGAGATACAACAAGCTATCTTGTGGCCAGTTTTGCCAGCGCCAAAGACAGGACCATCGGAGACGTGCTTGCCAACATGCCGGGAATCAATGTGGCAGAGGGTGGCAAGATAACGTATAATGGTAATCCTGTCAATAAGTTCTATATAGAAGGTGTTGATTTGTTTGACGGCAAATATAGTTTGGCAACAAACAACATTTCTTTTGATAATGTCGGTCGCGTAGAAATCATTGAGAATCATCAGGCTATAAAGGCATTGCAAGGTACGGGGGTAGACATGGGGACTGCCATAAACCTTAAACTGAAAGAGGGCGCAAAGTCCGCCTGGAACGGAAACCTTTTGGGCAAAGGAGGCTTTGCGCCAGATGGAGGCCTTTGGGAAGCAGAACTGTTCGCTGCCAGATTCTCATCAAAAAACCAGAGTGCAACAACACTAAAGACAAACAATTCGGGCAAGAACATAGCGGATGAGGGAAAATCACTTACCATCGACGACCTGCTGTATATGTATCCCGGCAGTGAAATATCCGGGAGTTTGACATCAGCTCCATCTATATCTACCAACCTTCGTATTGACAGAACCCGTTTCAATCGCACCCACATGCTCAGCAACAGCAGTATGTGGAAACTGTCAGAGGCTGCCCAAATGAAGTCGCAGGTCATCTACACTGACGACTGGAACCGATATGACCAAAGTATAGAGACAACGTATTACATATTGGATAGTCTGTCGGTTAAAGGTACACGGGAAACGGGTTCGGTAAGGGAGAAAGCCTTGCAGGCATCTGTGGTCGCAACGATAGACAAAGACACCTGGTTCCTTTCAGATGCTCTCTCTTTCAAATCGAGCTGGCGAACCTTTGCTTCGGATATCAACGGCGACTTTAATTACCAAAGTGTTGCAGACATTAATACATGCAATGTGGAAAACAGAATGAAATATGTAAAAAAAGCTGGCAACAATATCTTCCAGATAATATCGCTGAACAATTACACGTCTATTCCAGAAGAGTTGTATATAGATGGAGACTGTATCAAAAAGCAGACAATAAAAAAAGGTAATTTCTTCTCAAATACCGACTTTAGATATATACATAAAATTAAAAGCTGGTCTTTAGTAACGAATGTGGGTCTCTATGGCAACATGTACAATTTCAATAGTTTGTACAATGATGCAAGCAATAACTACCAAAATGACCAGAAGGTAAACTATATAGGAGAACGCTTGAATCCGGAAATCATATTTCAAAATGAAACCTTTAAGATGGACTTCAAGTTCCCGTTGTCTGTATATCATTTTAGCGGAAGCCTGCCTTCAACTAAGGTTTATATAAAACCTGATGTTTACCTGAAATGGAAATTTCTTCCAAGATGGACACTCTTTGCCAATGCCGCCATCGGCAGCTCATATTCAGGCAATAGTTTATACTATGTAGCTCCGATCATGACGGACTACAGGTCTATGAATGCCGGATTTCTGAATTATGATGGTAACAATGAAAAACGTTTAGGTGGGCGAATAAGTTATACAAATCCATCAGAGATGTTATTTGCAAATTTGAGTGTCACCTATTCCGACGAGAACACCAGAAGAAGCACCTCCAAGCAAGTTGACAACGGGTGCGTATATTATTCATACACATCTGGCAACGACAAATACAAGTTGTTGTTTGCAGACGGAAGTGTCAGCAAGGGCATAGAACTAATCAATGGTTCTGTTGACTTGAACTGTTCCTTGCAAAATCACAGAATGCCTCTTGAGCAGAATGGGCACAACACATTATTTGACTTTGGGAATATCAGTACAGGGTTAACGCTTAAGTCTAATCCTTGCAACTGGTTAGACATCAATTACAAGGTGGGATACAAGTACAGTTACATGAAGTCTGAAACACTAAGAAGTGCTACACAGCAATTCTCACAGAAAAGCTTGCTGGCATTCTATCCGACAGAAGACATCAATATGAAACTGAATGGCGAACACTCTCTGACATTTTTTGATTCAGGGCAAAAGAAACATACTTTCCTTGCTGATTTAGAATTCGTCTATCGTCATAAGCAATTTGATTTTGTGGCATCAGTCATAAATATATTCAATCAAAGAGTTTATTCTTATACAATCTATGGAGATCTAAGTAGCACCAGTACCCGGGTACATATCAGAGAACGAAATGTGATGGCTGGACTGAACTGGCATTTCTAACAATTGGTGTCCGCTAAAAATCGAAGAAACCAGTCCCGTAGGGACGACATATTATAGCGTAGGGGCGAGCCCCTACGTTTGGCACAATAATTATAATTACGCTGCCCCTGTAGGGGGCGCATAATTCTGGCTAAGACAAACGACAAAAACCAGACACAATCTGTTATAATGAATTATGTTCCCCTTACCCTATTTTTGCAGAGGGATTGCGGCGAAGCCGCATAAAACTTAAGAAAAGGAACTATAAATTTGACAACTCAAGACGGTTTTCTTACCGTTGTCGTATGAAGGAAGAACCGGTCTGTCGGGAAGGTTAACCGTCACCCTTACGAGCGTGAGAAGGCTAACCCCTGTTTAGGACCTCCCCGACATAGTTGCAGAGACTAGATAAAAAGTTATCGGTTAGGAACCTTTTTAGAGTATTAGTCCATACAACTATTGACCGATCCTTTAACTAAAAGCAAAGCAAAGGTATAAAAAACATTTGTCTTTATCGACTTTCCAAGGAAAAATTTGATGCAGCCATCATTTTGGCAGACGGGTTGACAGAAAACGCCACAGAGGATATTCAACGAGTGCAAGAACAGGGGGCAGTGATATAGAACCGCCCATAAACAAAGCGTGGAATGCAGCAGACTGCATTCCACGCTTCATTATTTGCAAGACCGCCGATGCGGCATCGGCCGCATCAGGGTCGTCGGGATTACTTCACGGCGAACTTCACGTTCGAAGCCTTGCCGTCGAGCACAGCGTTGAGGTGGTAGACACCGGCGCTGCCAACGGTCGTCAGGGTCACCCTGTCGCCGGCATGGAGGTTCGTTGCCGTCTTTTCGGCCACGAGCTGCCCGGCGTTGTTGTAGAGACGCAGCGCAGCGTCGGCCACATCGCCGTTGACCACCACACTAACCGTACCGTTGCCGTCGGCATCGACCGTAATGTCACCGCCGTCGGCCGTAACGCCGGCAATGCCGTCGGTAGCCGCCACGTTGACCGTTACCTCATGCCGCGCCACACCGCCATTGCTGTCGGTAGCCGTGAGCGTCAGCACGGTGGTGCCGGCCTTCTTGGCATTGACAATGATACCTTCGTCGGAAACAAACACGCTGGCCACTGCCGGGTCGGCCGACACAGCCGTGCAGCTGAAGTCGTCGCCGTCGGGGTCACTGAAGAGCGTGGTGTAGCCGATGACACCCGACTGCTGTCCGGCGACATACGACAGTTCGTCCAGCCCGATAAACTCGGGAGCGCGGTTGGCAAACACCACACTGTAGTTGACCGTAGCCTCCGAAGCGTTGCCGCTGGCGTCGGTAGCGCTGACGGTGATGGCACCGTTGCCCACCTTGTCGTAACCATACTCGGGCGTTACGGCAAGCGTAGCCTCCAGCTGCACACCCTCGGGCACACTGAACGTGCCGTTGTCGTAGCTCACGCCGTCTTCCTCGTTGTAGGCAACCACCGACGTGTAGTCCTTGCTGTCGGCGAACGAAACGGTGAACGCCTCATCCTCCTCGTCGGCCACGCTGACCGTCACGCGGGTGCTGTCGCCCTGGCTTGCAGCCACCACACCTTCGGGCACTTCGATGGTCGGGGCCGCATTGCGGTCGAGGTAGATGTGGTAGTTGACCACCGCGTTGGCCGGGTCGTTGGTCTTCACCACGAGCGTAGCCTTGTTGCCCTTGGCAAAGTAGGCACTCTTGGCGTTGACCTGGAACTGCAGTTCCACCGCCTCGCCGGCCTCAACAGTACCGGCGGTCTCCTCGTTGAGTAGCTTGATCCACGGCTCGCCCTTCTCGTGTTCCACACAGGTCATGAAGTAGCCGAAGGCACCGGTGCTCTGTGCGTTGTCGTAGAGGGCCTCAATGTCGACCCATCCGCCCAGCGAGTTGAGATGCGCCATGTAGCGGTTGGTCTCCATATCGCCGTCCTTCGATGCCATGAGCGCCGACGACTTGTAGCCGGCGGGATACTTCAGCACCACATAGAACGTGTCAGCCGGGTTGATATACACGGGGCTGTCGAATCTGAGCATGCGGGGCACACCCTGATAGCTTCCGCTCGCGTTGGGTTCCTCGCTGTCCACATGTATCTTGCCGTGGCCGATGGTCTTGCCGGTAGCCGTGACATCGTTGCCGAGGATCACCGAAGCCTCGATGTCCACATTCTCGAGGTCGCCCACCGTTCCCACGAAGTAGAGGTGCGTCAGGTTGAAGCCTTCGGCCGGAGCCTCGTAGCGTGTGGCAGCATAGAAATTCTCGTCGAGGGCGCTTGCCCCCGTACCCATGACCGCAGCAATGGCGCTGCTCACCGGGTTGAGAACCGGATGGTAGATCACGTTGTCCTCCAGTCCCTGCGGAATGTCATAGCTGAATTTCTGGTCGTCCTTCACCTTCTTCAGTCCGAGGGCCTTCACCATGCTCTTGCCCTGCACCGGAGCCACACAGGCCGCAGCAAACTGCTTGGCCAGGTCGGCCGTCGGAGAGGCCATCACGTTGAGTGCCGGATAGGGGTCATCGGTACCGTAGTCGTCGGTAGCCTCGTCGTGGCCCGACGCATCGAGACGCAGCGTATAGTTGAGCTTGTAGGCACCCTCGTTCATCATATTGACGGTCGAGATGCCCGTATAGTCGCTCGACACATTGTCGATATACAGCTGATCCTCGGGGTCGAAGGCCAGCACCGGAGCCTCGGTAACGTTCACCTTGATCACCGACGAGCAGGTCTCGTCGTCAAGACCGCTGACCGCAAACTCAAGCGGGTATTCCTGCTGGCGCACGTCGTAGGTGTTGTAGAGGGCGATACGGAATTTCACCGAGTCCTGTCCCACCGTTATCGGAGCCATCATTCCCGGCTCGTAGGTCATCCAGGCCATGTTGCCGCTGGCCGAGAGCACGCCGATGTCGGGACCGTCGGGATATCCGCTACTGTTGGCATCGGTATACACCTCGAGCGAAGCCTCGGGCATTGCCCACGGGTCGTCGGGGTCGGAAGCCACAAACAGTTCAGAGTACACATCGTCGATCGTAAATGCCTTCGATCCCTTGTTGACCACGGCAAACTCGTGGTAGACAGGGTTCATGGCATACTCGTCGACCACCTGTTCCACCAGCACCGTGTCGGGGAACACAGGCTCGGCCTCGCCGGTGATGTTGAGCGTCACGGGGATCTTCACGCTCTCGCTGGCGGGAGCGTTGGTCTTCACGCTAAGCTCATAGTCGTAGGTGTCGGCCAGCTTGTCAGCCAGCAGTTCGATGGGCAGGGTTGCGCTCTGTCCGGGCTCCACCACATAGTTCTTGTACGGGGTGAACTCCAGTGCGTTGCCCGAGTTGATATACATGTCCGAAGGCGTGATGCCTCGTGTCTCGCTGTGGTCCATGATACCGCACAGACCGAACACGCCCAGCTGGAAGCCGTCGGCATCGAGGTCATACTGGAACTTGAACGAGCCGTCCTTGCGCAGGATGACCTGGAAGTTCATGCCCTGCATCATGGTGTTGCCGTAGTTCTTGTACGACACCACCACATCGTCGGCGTTGGCCTTGTAGTAGACACCGTCTGACGACGGGGTGTTCATGGAGTGGTTGCCCCAGAACGGGCAGATGATGTTGCTGTAGAAGGTCTCGGTCGTGGGCAGGCTTGCCGGCGGTTCGGGGAACTGCTTGTAGTCCTCGACGGGCTCGTCGAACGACACGAAACCGGTGTTGTAGATATACATCTCGGTGTACTTCTTTCCGTAGAACGGGAATTCGAACGGCAGGGTGACCTTCTTGAAGTCGGTCTTGTCCACGAAGTACGAGTAAGGCATGTGCTCGGTATAGTCGGCCGTGATGTCCACCCAGTTGAACGGCACGTCAAAGCCGTCGCTCTTCGAGCGGAACACATAGTCGACCTTCGAGACGCCGCTTTCCTCCACGTCGAGCGCCTGGTACCAGGTATCGGGCTCAGCGGCAAATGTCAGCGGCTCGTCACCGTTGTTGGTTACGGTGATGTCGTCCTTCTTCACATTCACGCCATACGGTGTTTCCACCTCGACGGTCTCCGGGCTTACGCTCCACACCGGCGTACCGATGACATTGCCCTTCAGCGCCACCATCTTGGCGGTGCCGTCGGCCAGGGCGATGACCAGCGTATCCTCCACGGCGCCCTTCTCCTCGGTAGGCAGGGTCACGGTGATGTCCTTGCCTTGTCCGGCAGCCACGTCGAAGGCCGCCGTCACGTCGTCGGCCACGCCGAACTTGCCGTTCTGTGCGCTCACGCCGCTCACATGCAGCACATCCTTGCCGTTGTTGCTCAGCAGCACGTTGTGCTTCTGCACCGATGTGCGGAACACGTCGCCGAAATCGACCGTCTCGACATCGGTGGCAGCCTCAGCCTTAAGGTTGTCGCCCACGATGTTGGCCTTCAGGGTGATGTTGGCGCTGGCATGCGACGGGTCGTTGGTCAGCACGGTGAGATAGTTGGTCAGTGCGCCGGCATAGAGGTTGTCGCCGGCCTCGAGGGTCACGGTGATGTCCTTGCTCTCGCCATTGCCGATGTATCCGTCGGTGCTCGACAGGCTCTTCACCATCGACTTGGCCGGAGCCACGATCTTGATGGCACTGCCTGTGGCTATGTCGTAGTAGGGTGCGTCGAGGCCGCCGTTGGCTTCCTGCACCTTGTTGCCGTCGGTAAACACGCATGCGTCCTTCGACTCGATGTCGGAAACGCCCACGAAGTTGTGGCCGCCGCTGCCGAACACCCCAGCCGGGTCGTAGTCGTCGTAGTAGACCTCAACACTGCCGTCGGGGCAGAGTGCCATGTGGAAGGAGATGGTAGTGGTCTCGCCGCCACCGTCGGTAGCCGGGGTCACCACATCCTTGAACTTCACGTAGAGCTTGCCGTCCTTGTGGCCGTAGGTCACCTTGCTGTTGGCACCCATGTCCATCCAGCCCGAGTTGGTGTAGGCCGAGATGTATCCGAGGCCTTCCACGCAGTCGCCGGTGGGCACCATGCACGAGATGCGGCCCGTGATGGCCTGCATGCTCACGCCGCCGTACGACGACACGTACACCTGCTCGTAGTCCTTGCCGTAGAAGGGGAACTTGAAGCCCACCTTGATCGGGCCCGACTGCCAGTTGTCGTTGGTAAACTGCGAGGTGATGTCCTGCTCGTCGGCCAGCTCGGGAGCCGGCTCGTAGTCGAACGAGTTGTCGCCGGCCACATTCGAGAGGGTGGTATATCCGAACTTGTGCACCTGTCCTGTGGAACCGTCAATGCTCGTCGACGAGTATTTCGGGAACACATACTGCAAGGGGTACTCGCCGGTGTTCTTCAGTGTCACGGTGGCCGTCTTTGTCTCGCCGCCCACCTTCAGGTCGCCGAGGTCAAACTCGCTGTCGGCCAGTTCGAGGTTGGCCGTGGCCGATGCCACGCCGCGCACCACGAACGTGTGCTGTATGCCGTTCTTGTCGGTTACGGTGATGTTGCTGGTGAAGTTGCCGGCCTTGGTAGGCTTGAACGTCACGGGCAGCGTGCCTTTCGAACGTGCGGCAATGTTCGACATGCCGTTCGACACGTCAAACTGGTCGGACGACGACGTCACGTTCTGCGGATACTGCAGGTATCCGTACTTGCCGCCGAACACGCCGTAACCGCTGTTGGTCAGCTCCACATCGATGGTCTTGGTCTCGCCCACAAGCAGGTCGCCGAAATCGACCAGCTGCTGGCTGTGCATCTCGGGCTTGTAGCCCTTGACGGTCATGCTGACCGCCACCTGCTTCTTCGAGTCGACGGCTTCGTTCGACGATACATGGATGTTGAACTTGTAGGTACCGTTCACCAGTTTCTGTCCGTCGTTCTTCAGCGTTACGGTCTGGCTTTCGCCGGGTCGCACCTCACCGCTCAGCGGTTCGGGGTTGAGCACCTGGCTCCAGTCGGGGTTCTGGCTGATGGCCTGCACGGCCCATGTCAGATGGTCGGCCACCGACTCGAAGCTCGTGCCCTTGAGCACCTCGCTCAGCTGTGTCCATGTAGACCCGTTGTTCGAGCTGTAGAAGCTGTACTGCGACACGTCGTCGAGACTGGTCTTGCCGGCTCCGAGCGGGTTCTTGGCTCCTGCGGGGAACTTGGCCACCACCCAGAAGCTGGTGCCCGGGGCAAAATAGATCTGCTCGCTCAGCGCGATGTTGTAGTTGTACATCCAGTAGCTGTAGCTCACCTTCTGTATCAGGCTGGCCGTCGAGATGGAGCGCGAGCCGTCGTAGATTTCAATCACGGGGTTCTGGCCGTTCTGTCCCTGGAACTTCAGGGCCGTCAGGTTGAAACCGTCGGGATAGGTGTTCTTGTCCACATAGAAATACTGTGCCAGCGCGTTGGGCAGCTTGGTGTCCGACTCACCCAGGTAGCTGTACAGCATCTCCGAGTAGCTGAGCGTGCTGGGCCAGTCTTCGGCCTGATAGTCCGACGTGGCTACGGCGTTGCTCTTGGCCAGTGTCGGGGCCACGGTGCCGCTGAACGGCAGCACCTGTCCGGGTGTCGGCTGTGCGGCACGCGAGCTGGTCGACATGGTGGCGCGCGTTGTGGCGGCCGTGAGCTGGTACTTCAGCATGCCCTCGCCGGCGTTCGTGATGCTGAACGAGTCGGTGGCGACGGCCGATGCCTCGGCATTGACGGTCATCGAGAGCGAGGTCTTGTTGACCTGCACCTTCGGGCCGGCATTGGTCGTGGCCTCTTTCACGGGCGACATGGCCGAAGCCTTTCCCCAGCGGTTGTAGGCCACAATGGCGAAGTAATATTTGGTGGAGGCTTTCAGGCCGGCCAGTTCGTAGGCCACCGAGTCGCCCGAATACTTGAACTTGGTATCGACCGACACCGAGTTGAGCTTGTTGAGGTTGTCGCCGTCGGCAAACGCCTCCGTGCTATAATATATAACATGGTGGTCGATGCTCTTCTCCTCGGTTTCGGGAATGACCCACTCGATGAGCGCATTGTCGTGCGAGGCAGTCACCGCAAAGTCGGTCACGGCATCGGGCACACTGCCCTCCTTGCCCTGCAGCGCCTTGTAGGCATCGATGTAGCCGGTGCCCATGAGTCCTGCAAAGGTGGGGTTCTTGGCATACAGGTCGTTGACCGACGTGGTGAGCAGCGTGCGCAGCGTCTCGTTGGAGAAGTTCTTGTTGCCGTACTTAGAGAGGATGAGCGCGGCGATGCCCGACACATGCGGACAGGCCATCGACGTACCCTCGTTGTAGCCGTAACTGCTGTTGGGCAGTGTGCTCAGCACGCCGTACTGCTCGCCGTAGTCCTCCAGGCCGCCGGGGGCGGTCACGTCGACCCACTGGCCGTAGTTGGAGTAGCTGGCCACGGTGCCGTCGGCTGTCATGGAGCCCACGGCCACGGCCTCATCGAGGCATCCGGGATAGAAGTTGCCCTGCTCGCCGTTGTTGCCGGCTGCAAAGATACAGAGGCCGCCGTTCATCTTGTCGCCGCCGCCGTTCTTCGTGAAATAGCGCACGGCCTCCGAAACGGCCTTGTCTTCCTCGTCGGCCATGCTCATACCCCAGGAACACTGGGCAATGCTGGCCCCGCGGTCGGCCGCATAGACGAGGGCCGACGCAAAGTCGGCCTCAGCCGAACTGCTGGCGCGCGAGTCGAACACCTGGCAGACCATCATCTTCACACCGCCCGTACCGTCGGATCCGCCGGCCACACCGGCCACACCGATACCGTTGTTGTTGGTGGCGCCCACGGTGCCGGCCACGTGCGTGCCGTGCGAATGGGCGTTGATGTTGGCCGAGTTGATCACGAAGTTGTAACCGTAGATGTCGTCAACATAACCGTCGCCGTCGTCGTCGACGCCCGGCAGACCGTTAAGCTCGGCCTCGTTGATCCACAGGTTGTCCTTCAGGTCGGGGTGGTCGATCTGGAAACCGCCGTCGATGATGGCCACAATCACGTCCTTCGAACCGGTAACGCCGCTGGCCCATGCCGGGAACACGTTGATGTCGCTGCCGGCCACGGTGCCCTCGATGGAACCGTCGTTGTAGTAGTGCCACTGCTTGGAGAGCAGCGGGTCGTTGAACGGCATGGTGGAGAGTGCCTTCTTGGCCCACGACACGTCGGTGGGCGACACGGCACGGAAGCTCTCGCCGCCGTAGGGCTGATAGACGGGCACGCGCTGGGCGTACTCCACACCGGCCGTCGACGTGTACAGGTTGCGTGCCTGCACCACACTCATACTGTCCTGGGCGTAGGTGATGTCGTACCAGCGGTCGAGGCCGGCAGCCTTGTGCTTGGCCTCGTCCTTGCCCGCATACGGGAAGACACGCTTCATGCCTACAACCTTCACTTTCTGCGCCACGCGGTCGAGCGTTGCGGCGCCGGTCGTGACGTACTGGGCCTTTGCCTTCTTCCGGACACTGCCGTCGGGCAAGGTGGCCTTTTGCAGCAGCGACGCGATCTCCGGCTGGAGCTTCACGCGCACCACACCCTCCACATACTGGGGTCCGGATGCAGCAGAGAGCTTTTGTGCGTCGGCAGTGGCCACGCCCATCATGAGCATCGCACCGCACAGACCCAAAATAAAGTTCTTTTGCATTTTGTTGTTGTTAAACTATAAAGAAATAAAAATAATAACGCTAAACAGCATTGCCCATCTACCGCAATGCGAATGTGTATGCCGGCAGGCGCTCCCGCCTGTTGCACGGCCGTTTCCTCCTCAACAGTCCCCTTTCATCCTCAGTTATCCTCGGGTACGGCGAAACGGCTTCCTGTCCGCGCCGTACTGTCCGCAGGCCCGACGGCCCTTGGTCTCCGCCCTGAAAAGCGGGATGCCGTGTGTACCTACTAAAAATCCTCTTGACGGAAAATGCCGCCAGAGGATTTTCAGTCGGTAACAATATGTTATTCGGCCGTCAACTTCTTGAAGTCGTCGAACGAAATCGGCTTTTTGTTCAGTGTCACAGTTTCCTTCACGGCAGCCACGAGCTTGATGTCGACGGCACGGTCAACAAACTGCTGGCTGCTTTCCTTTCTCTTGAGCAGCTCGTCGGCGTAGTTGTCGATATACTCCTGCGGAACGTTGGCCATGCCGTACTGGGCAAACTGCATCTGGGCCATCTCGCGGGCAACGTTCTTCACGTCGTCCTCGTTGATCTTCAAATCGAAAGCCTCAACAATCTTGTTGCGGATCAGGCTCCAGTTCAGTTCCTTGATGCTGGGTTCGTAGTTCTTGTCGATGAACTCCTGATCCTTGTCCTCGTTGTTCTGCTTCATGACACGCTTCAGCAATGTATCGGGATAGGTCAGCTGGCCCACCTTGTTCTCGGCATACGCACGCAGGTCATACAGGAACTTCATGTCGCTGTTGGTGTCAAGCTGTGCCTTGATGTCCTCGGCAATCTTTGCACGGAACCCGGCCTCGTCCTTCACGGCGTCCTTACCCAGCACAAGGTCGAAAAGCTCCTGGTCGACAGCGTGCTTCTCGAAGTGCTGCACACCGGTAATCTGGTAGCTGAACTCGCCGGTAAAGTCCTTGACGTTGTCGCGCTCCACATGCAGCAGGGCAGCCAGCTCTGACACGCTGCCGTCGTAAGCCTTGTTGGGATTGAACGTCACGATGTCGCCGGGCTTGCAGCCGTCGAAAATCTTCTTCTGGTCGTCGTTCTTGAAATACTTGGGCATGATGGTAGCATCCTCTTCCACAAGACCATCCTCCAGCGTATTGCCGTCGGCGTCGAGCTGGCGCATGTCGCCCTTCAGCACGTCGCCGTCCTGATAGTTGTCGGCATCGACGTTCTGGCCCATACGCGAGCAGAACATGTCGACCTGCGAATCGATGAGCTTGTCGTCGGCCTCGATGTCATAGTAGTCAATCGTGTCGTTGGCATCGAGCTTGATATCGAACTCCGGGGCAACGGCAATGTCGAACATGAACGTGTAGGGAGCTTCTTTCTCCAGGTCCTGCGGCTCCTGCTTCTCCGAAGCGAGGGGCTGGCCCAGCATGTTGATGTGGTTCTTATCGATGTAATCGAGCAGCTCGTCGTTGAGCACCTTGTTTATCGAGTCAACCTTCACAGCAGCGCCAAAGCGACGGCGAATCATTCCCATGGGCACTTGGCCGGGGCGGAAACCAGGCACGTTGGCCGTCTTACGGTATTCTTTCAAGGTCTTTTCAACCTCTGCCTTGTAGTCGTCCTCCTCAACGGTAATGGTCAACAGGCCATTGATCTTGTCGGGGTTTTCAAATGAAACTTTCATCTCTTAAGTTATAAAATAATGTTTTGTGATTAATCAACGCAAATAAAACTTGCAAGTTCGGTTTGCAAAATTACTGATTTTTCACGAATAAGCCTAACTTATATAGGTAAAATTTCATGTTTCGGACCGACAGCATGCGTCCGCCCGTCATGCCGATACGGGGCGACACTGGGCGGCGGCACGCTGGCCGGAGCGACGGTTGCCCCGGCACGCGGGGGCGAAACAGAACGGAAATATGTCAAGGACTCAACTTTCGGATTTAGCATTCATGCTTAAAATTGTGTCCCCGAAGGGGGCACCAGATAGATACCGAATCCGAAACCCGAGTCAAGAATATTCTGAAAAAAACGTGCGTCGGCCACCACTGTTCCAGCGCACCGCACGGCAGGTTTACGGCCGCACGGAGCACGCCGCAGGGCAGAAAACACACGTTCTCCTACCCCACGCCCCTGCATTCGGCACCCTTCGGCACTGCCAAAGGTGCCCAGCGGCACTGTCAAAGGGCAGCGGACGCAAGGCCAAAGCACACCTTTAGCGGCACCATACCATACCTTTCGCAAACGAGGCGGCCGCGCACCGTGCAACCGTCGGCCACCCGTAGCCACAAACCACTGTGCAGCAACCAGTTGCCAACACCCGTCCCAACCACCGATTTTGGACGTTGAACGAACAAAAGTTTCGGCCGTTGCGAACGGCGGAAATCTTTTGTCAGCATTATTCCACACATATACCAAGCGTGCGAAAAGCAGAAAGGTGCAGTAACCATCGCCCCTTTAGGGGGCGCAGATTATAGGATAGGGGGTTACCCCTATCATCACAACGTGCATCAATTCATCGCCCCTGTAGGTAGGGTGTTCAAAATTCGTATGCAAATATGCAGCGTTTGCGCAGTTTTTGCCCCTGTAGGGGGCGCATAATATAGGATAGGG
>CAVKJH010000015.1:0-6923 GCA_963656755.1 bacterium | reverse complement strand
TGTTGTCGTATGTACCCTCATGCTGGATGACGGAACCGCCGACAGAGAAATGTCCCTGCTTCTCTATAATCAGATTCTGTGCAAAGCCAAGATTTTTCTCGGTCTTGAAGTTCTCCTTTGTGAACGCTTCTGCTTTCTTCTGTTCCATTGTATTCTTACGGGCGCTAATGGTGCCGCAAACGAATAGCGACAGGCACATCATTGTTGTAAATAATCTTCTCATTGTTCTATCCGTTTATGTAATACGTCTGCAAAATTACGATGGTTTGTCTGTAATGGTTTTACGATAAATTCGGATAGAATTACCTTTTTGTCATAATTTAGTCGTGTTTACTCTTTGTTGAAAAGATGTTTATCCATTGCGTGCGGCAAAATTACATTTGTAAGTTGGACGTGCGTACATGTGGGTTACAAATGTTTTGTTAAAGATAGGGCTAATGTTTGGTAGTGTTGGAGAATAATTATAACTTTAGGGCGGATATAGGAACGACATTCACTTTTAAAAAGGAGATAGACGATGATAGTATACGTAGCAAACCCACTTTATGATGCGGTGTTCAAGTACCTGATGGAAGACGACCGTATAGCAAAGACAATACTGACGGCATTGCTGAAAAAGAAGGTTGTCGATGTGAAGATGCGCCGTAACGAATATGCGAATCTGACCCGTCGCGAGTCTATTTCCATGTTCCGCATAGATTTTGCGGCAACCGTTTTGGATGAGAATGGCACCCCTCGCCTGATGCTTATAGAGTTGCAGAAGACATGGTTGCCGACGGAGACCTTGCGCTTCCGTCGCTACCTGGCACTGCAATATAACAACGAGGAGAACATGCTGCAGGAAGAGCATGGAAAATACGCCATCCCCATGGTGGCTATCTATCTCTTGGGGCACCGCGTGGGTAACATCACCGAACCCATCGTGTACGTGAACCATAATGCATACGACTATGATGGCAAATTGGTGGTGACTGGCATGCCAGACCCCTTTGTGGATAGTCTGCAGCACGACAGTATAATCGTGCAGATTCCTTTGTTGCACGGCAGGGTAAACAACAGCCTGGAAAAAGTGCTGAGCCTGTTTGACCAGACCAATGTGGCAGAAGGCAAAAAGGTGATTAAGGTAGACGACAACCAGTATGAAGGCGACAATGAGATGGAATACATAGTTCGTCGCCTCCAGTCTGCCGCCGCCGACCCGGATGTGCGCTACCAGATGAATGCCGAGGACGAGTTCTTCAAGGAACTTGAAGACAGGGATACGGCCATCATGGAACGGGACGAGCATATCAAACAGCAGAATGAGCAGATTAAGTGGAAAGACGAGCAGCTGAACCAGCAAGAAGGCCAGCTTAAGCAGCAAGAAGGTCAGCTGAAGCAGCAAGAAGGTCAGCTTAAGCAGCAAGAAGGTCAGCTGAAGCAGCAAGAAGGTCAGCTGAAGCAGCAAGAAGGTCAGCTGAAGCAGCAGGAAGGTCAGCTTAAGCAGCAGGAATTGATGCTCCGTACAATGATTATTGGTATGCAGGAAAGAGGGATGCAACTGGAAGACATTGCCAAAATGTTAGGCAAGCCAATGGAAGAAGTCAAGAAACTTATAATAGACTAAGGCAAGTTCAAAAACTTGCCTTAGAGAGTGGGTAAGGGACACACCTTACCTCTTCTATCTTACTGTTGCCGTATGTCTCCTCATGCAGAATGACGGAACTGCAGCCAGAGAAATGTCCTTGTTTCTCGAGAGTGATGGATTGTGCGCTCATATTCAAGGTGTAGATAGCGAATGCATTATAATTGATATTATTTTCATAGTTGCTGATTTATTCGCCTAAAGTTTTTGTGAATACAAGAGATGATAGTTGCCATCGACCGTCAGAAACAACATACACTTCAGTCACAATGAAAGGAAAACGGACCGCGTGCCCACCTACTACGGAGTTGAGATGAATCCTACTGTATGAACTTAACAGGTTCTTGGCTCCATATACTACCACAGAGGGTAAGGAGTAACAATGTTGTAGAAAGGAATCTCTTTATGTCGCTTACTTGTTTTTTTACGTCTAAAGTTTGTTATTGAAGAACTCTGCCAGTTTCTTTACTGCTAGTTCCACATACTCCGGCACATAATAGGTCTTGATGTGTGTGGCTCCGGGAATGAGGTACAGTTCTTTGTCATTAGTTCCTGTAGCCTTGGCGTAACATTGCTCCGTCATGTAGAACGTGTCGGCGATGCTGCCCACCATCATCAGCAGGGGCTGGTTGATGAGGTACATGCCCTCGCTGGCGTCAAACGCCATCAAGTCGATGAGGCTGCTCTTGGTGTAGCGAAATGTGGAGTTGGGGTGGGCATAGGTCTGCAGATAATAGGTATAGCCGTCGCGATAGAGGTCGAAGGGCAACTTGGCAGCTTGTTCGGGCGTAACACCGCTCATGTCGCCTACATACTCGGGTGCTTCGCCCTCTGCCTCTTTTTGTCGGGCTGCACAGGCATCAGCAAGACGCTCCTGCACTTGGCCAATCTGCGAGTCGAGGAAACCGTTGCGGCGCACCAGTCCTGTGTTGAACATGCTCAGCGTGGCGACAGCCTTGAAACGCTTGTCGGTCTGCGCAGCCTTCAGCGTGTAACCACCGCCACCGCAGATACCAAGAATCCCCATGCGCTGGGCATCCACGCCGGGGTATTGCGCCAGTATGTCGGCAGCCCGGCGTATGTCCTCTATGCGGTTGGCTGGCTTGTCGGTATTGCGCGGCTCGCCCTCGCTGTCGCCTTGGTAGGCAGCATCGAAAGCCAGGCAGATGTAGCCCTTCTCTGCCATGCGCTGACTGTACAGACCTGCCACTTGTTCCTTCACGCCGCCGTTGGGGTGGGCCACCACGAGAGCCGGATATTTCTTCTCGGCATCGTAATTGGCAGGGGTGTAGACGTTGGCGGCAATCTTCAGTCCGTTCAACTGATAGTTGATGCGGTGGATATTCACCTTGCCCTGCTCGTTCTCGGTTATGGCATTGTCGTAAACCAGTCCGAAGGGGTTGCCGTTAGGACTCTTTATGGTCTTGAAATCCACTTGTGTAAACACTTCTGTTTGCTTCTGTTCCATAGTCTTCTTTTTGGCGTTCATGGTGCCGCATACGAACAGCGACAGGAACACAATTGTTGTAACTAATCTTCTCATTGTACTTGTCTTTTTATTCTTTAACGATTCTTGACCCTCCGAACACGTCGCTCATTACCATCGTGCTGAGCGCCTTGTCTATCCTTTGCACTTCATCCGCCGAGAGCACTATGTCGGCGGCCCCGATGTTCTCCTTCATGCGACAGAGGCGTCGGGTACCGGGAATGGGCACTATCCACGGTTTCTTGCACATCATCCAGGCAAGCGACACTTGCGCCGGTGTAGCATGGTGCGTTTCAGCAAGTTGGTTGAGCATCTCAAAGAGACACTTGTTCTGCGCGAAACTCTCCTTACGGTACTGCGGCATCACAGCACGGTAGTCGTACTCGGCATCAAACTTCGACTCCACGTTGTAGCACTGCGTGAGCAGTCCGTTGGCCAAGGGCGAGAACGCCACGAAGCCCACGCCCAACTCCTGGCATACAGGGAAAAGGCTCTCGTGCCAGCGGGCCATCATCGAATAGCGGTTCTGTATGGCAGTGACGGGGTACACCTTATGGGCACGACGCAGATACTCCTCTGTGGTCTCGGATATTCCCCAATGCAGTATCTTGCCTTCCTTGATGAGGCCTGACATGGTGTCCGCCACCACTTCCGGCTCCACCTCCTTGTCGATGCGGTGCTGATAGTAGAGGTCGATGTGGTCGGTGCGCAGTCGGCGCAGCGAGCCCTCCACCGAACGGCGTATCGACTCGGGCCGTCCGTCGGTGATGATGTCGTGGTTGCGGGCGAGGTCGGGGCGGGCGAAGCGAATGCCGCACTTGGTGGCGATGACCACCTTATCACGATATCTGTGCAGAGCCTCGCCCAACACCTCCTCGTTGTCGTTCGGATTGTCGGGCGTGCCGTACATTTCGGCAGTGTCGAAGAACGTGTAGCCCATGTCCACCGCCTCGGCAAGAATTTCCACCATCTCGTCCTTGTCGGCAGGTTTGCCATAAGCGTGGCTCATGCCCATGCAGCCCAATCCCACGGCAGACACACGCAGTCCGCTCATTCCTAATGTTCTGAATTTCATAGTTTGTCGATGTGAATTTTTCAGCACTTACTTGATCATGTTTATCGTTCTCAACCACGACTCCACACTGCCGGTGCTGCTGCCACTCGTGCCGAAACCCGTAAGATGGTTGGCGGTTGAGGTCAGACTGTTGAGCTTCTGCAAAGTGGCGTCACGCCCTGTTGAGGCATAGGTGCAGAACGGGATGACGGTCTTGCCCTTAAAGTTATAATTCTCGCAGAACGTGGACATGATCATCGGAGCAGTCTGCCACCATACTGGACAGCCGATAAACACATAGTCATACTGGGAGAAGTCGGCATCGGTTTCTTTCAAGGCTGGGCGTGCGTCGGTGTCAAGTTCGTTGCGTGCTACGGTGTAGGCCAGCTCGTTGTAATTGGTGGTGTAGGGTGTGGCGGGCTGAATCTCATAGAGCGTGCCGCCCGTGAGCTGTGCTATGCGCGTGGCCACCGTGCGTGTGTTGCCTCCCCACGAGAAGTATGCCACAAGAATCTTGCTGCTGTCTGACGGCGTTTCGGGGTTGGCAACCGTTTCCTTGTTGTCGTTGTTGTTATCATTGTCGCTTGAGCAAGCGGTGAAGCTGAAGGCTGCGATAGCCGTCATAAGGGCAAATAATATTTTCTTCATAATCATCTAAATTAATAATATCAATCGTCCATTTTCCAGTTGAGCATGAACTGTTCGGCTTGCTTGTAGTCCATGTTGAAGTAACGTTTCTCCTTGTTTAGGCTGAGCATCTGTGCCATCTCTTCATCTGTCAGCGAGAAGTCGAACACACGGATATTCTCCTTTCTGTAGTCGTGGCGCGTGGCACCGGGGATGACGGAGAAGCTCTCCTGTAAGTGCCAACCTTCGCTCGTACTTGCCGAGCAAGCCATGATGCTAAAAGCCAAGGTAAATAGAATCGTTGCCGTTTTCATATGCTTTACAATTTGCTGCGCAAAGCCTTCGCCTGGCTCTTGCTGGTCGCCATTCCCTCGTAAGAGAAGCCGTACATCTCGGCAAAACGACTCATGGTGTACTCGCCGTCGTCAATCATCATCTTTGTCGGGGCAGCTCCCTGATAGAGGAAGAACAGCTTCTTGCCCTTAAACGTGCCCGACTCTACCGGACCGTAGAAACGCTCCAGGAAGGTGCGCATGGAGGCACAGATGTTGTGCCAATACACAGGCGATCCCATCACCACGATGTCGGCATCCTTCATCTTCCGGTACACCTCGTCGAACTGGTCGCCGTCGAGCGTCTGGCCGTAGAAGTTGATACGGTAGTCGGTGAGGGCGAGGGTTTCGTACTCCTTTCCCTCAAGCAGCGTCTTGGCAAGAGCGGCCGTGTTGCCGTCGCGGTTGGGACTGCCGTTGATGAACAGTATCTTCTCTGTCTGTTGCATGTCGGTTTGTTTCATACTTTCACTTTTTGAAGATTTGCACAATGCAAAAGCTGTGGCTGCGAAAAACACGAAGAGTGTGGCGCACAGCACGATTGTTTTCTTTGTCATACCTGTCATTTGATTGGTTTATCGTTTCATCACCTTCTTGCCGTCCACAATATAAACGCCTTGCCCGGCCTTGTCTATATCGGCAACCGCCGTTCCACCCAGCGTGTATGCCTTCGAGTTGCTTGCCTGGTTGACGGTCGCACCGTTTATGCCCGCAACGATGTCGCTTATGCCGATACGGTCGAGCCAACTCTTCACCACCGCACTATAACTGCCCAGCGAGCCACGGGTGCCAAGACCGGCAAGATGTTCGGAATCGGGCGTGGCATGGATGATGTCGTCGAGCGTCTCGTAAGCCGCCGCGGCGTAGGTGCAGAAAGGTATCACGGTCTTGCCGGCGAAGTTGTAGTTCTTGCATTCAAGGAACGAGTGGATAATCATCGGCGCATCATGCCACCACACGGGACAACCCACGAAGATGATATCGTAGTCGTTGAGCGTGGAGAGTGTGTCTTTCAGCGCAGGACGAGCGTTCTCTTCTTTCTCTTTGTTGGAAATCTCGTAGGCGAGCGTCTGGTAGTCGCTGGTATAGGGCACAAGCGGCTCTATGCGGTAAATGTCGGCATGGGTCTGCCGCTGTATTTCCTCGGCAAGGTTCTTCGTGCTGCCGCTCCATGAGAAATAGGTTACGAGCATCCTGTTCTCGTTCTGTGCCTGCATGCCCAAGACAATGGTCAAGAGCAATGCCAAAAGTAGTGATTTCTTCATTGTTCTGTCCTTATTAAGTGTTCCGCTGCAAAGTTACGGCGGCTTGTCCGTAACGGCTTTACCATAAATACGGAACGAACTACCAATTTTACATAATCTTCAGGGGCGGCGCTTAGTGGCACCGCGGTGAGCATGCTATCGCATAGCGGTGGCTATGCTATCGCACGGCCGTTGACAAGCTATCGCATAGCGACAGCTATGCTTTTGCAAACTATTTGTGTCCGGTAAAAATCTGATATATCGTTGTAAAATATTGAATACCCGAGCTTTGTAAAATATTCTCGCCATGAGGGTTTATCTTTGCATCTGCGATGTTCACTGTAATCTGTGCCCCTGTAGGGGGCGCATATTATAGCGTAGGGGTTTACCCCTACGGTTTTACGGTTCTTCGTTTTTTCCGTCGCCCCTGTAGGGGGCGCATAATTCAAATCATCATGCAGTTTAATTATGCGCCCCCTACAGGGGCGGTTCATTAATACCCATTGGAAATGATAGGGGCGAGCCCCTATCCTATAATCTGTCGCCCTTACAGGGC
>CAVKJH010000014.1:0-11336 GCA_963656755.1 bacterium | reverse complement strand
AACGACTGGATGCCGGCGGGCAGTTTCCGCTTGTTGATGTTCATCATGGTGTGTTTCCTGTTTTGCGGGTGAAGTTAAGCAAAAGTCGCCGGATATCCAAACGCAAGGGACATATTTTTACTGCCGACGGCAAAAAATGTTTGCACGGGCATGGGTGGCCGCTGCGCCTATCAGGCGTTTTGTGTGCGCAGCCGTTTCCTGGTTCTTGTCCATTGCTTCCCCTCGCGGGTCGTTGCCCGACTGCATGTTCAGAGTTTGAAAATCCATTTCCATATATGATCTGCGATACGGCGCAAAACATTGTCACAATCCTTTAACGCGTCTGTAAGATTTCTGTAAACTCCCGTTCCTACTTTTGCACCCGATAACGATTTGATTAGCATTAATAGGTATTGAAAATGAGAAAGAAATTCGTGGTCGCGTGCGTGGCAATGTCATTGGCTGCCCTCACGGCAACGGCCGAAGGAAACGAGAGTGCTGCACCCGGCAGTATCCGGGGGAAAATCACTGATGCCGAGCATCAGACGTTGCCGGGAGCCACCATCCGGATCGAGGACCTGCATACCGGTGTAACCAGCGATGGCAACGGATACTACACGCTTGCCAACCTGAAGCCGGGCACTTACCGCTTGACGGTTTCGTATGTGGGATACGAGCCGAAAACATTCACCGTGCACTTCGACGGAAAGAACCTGGTGCACGACGTGGAACTCGATGCCGGCCACGACCTGAAAGAGGTGGTGGTCAACGGTGCATTCTATGGCCAGCGCAAGGCCCTGCAGATGCAGAAGGAAGCCATGGGCGTCAGCAATGTGGTGTCGGCCGACCAGGTGGGCAAGTTTCCCGACTCCAACATCGGCGATGCCCTGAAGCGCATCAACGGTGTGAACGTGCAGTACGACCAGGGCGAGGCCCGCTTCGGACAGGTGCGCGGCACGTCGGCCGACCTCACGTCGGTCACCGTGAACGGCAACCGGGTACCCTCGGCCGAGGGCGGCACGCGCAACGTGCAACTCGACCTGATACCGGCCGACATGATACAGACCATCGAACTGAACAAGGTGGTGACGAGCGACATGGACGGCGATGCCATCGGCGGCGAAATCAACCTCGTGACCAAGAACACGCCCAACCACCGTGTGCTCAGCTTCAATGCCGGCTCGGGTTATTCGTGGATCGGCGCCAAACCGACGTGGGAGCTGGGTGCCACTTACGGCGACCGCTTCTTCGGCGACCGGCTGGGCGTGATGGCCTCCGTCTCCTACCAGTATGCGCCCATCGGTTCGGACAACACCGAGTTCGAGTATGTGGAGAACGACGACAAGTCCGTTGCCTTGCGCAAGGCCGAGGTGCGTCAGTACTATGTAACCCGCGAGCGCCAGAGCTACTCGCTGGCCCTCGACTACATCTTCAGTCCGCAACACAAAATTTCGTTCAAGGGCATCTACAACCGCCGCAACGACTGGGAGAACCGCTACCGCATCTCCTACAAGAAGCTCGACAGCAAGGCCAGCAAGCAGTCGGTTGTGATGCAGACCAAGGCCGGCTCGTCCGACCAGAAGAACGCACGGCTCGAGCTGCAGCAGACCATGGACTACACCCTCAGTGGCGAGCACAGCTTCGGCAGTCTGAAGATGGACTGGGCCGGCAGTTATTCGCGCGCCACCGAAGACCGCCCCAACGAGCGCTATGTAGCCTATCAGCTGAAGGGCATCGACCTGGGCGCCGACTTTGCCGATGCTGGCGGAAAGCAGCCTTACTACACCAAGGCACTGCCGTCGCTCGACGATGAACGGTGGTCGGTCACCGACATGACCAACTGCAACCAGAGCATCGCCGAAAATGAGTGGAAGGGCCGTCTCAATTTCACCCTCCCCCTCACCAACGGCCTCTATGGCAATAGCCTGAAATTTGGTGCCAAATATACCAACAAGGACAAGACCCGCGACCGCGCGCTCTACGATTACGATGCCGCCGAGGTGCTCGGTTCCGACTGGCGCAGCCTTACCTCCGCACAGGTGCGGAGCGGATTTATGCCCGGCAGCCAGTATCCTGCGGGCACTCCGTTTGTCTCGATCGAGACATTGGGCAAAATCGACTTCAGTAAGTACAACGGCACGCTGAACCTTGAGGAAGCGGCCGGCAACTACAAGATACGCGAGCAGATTAGCGCCGCATACCTGCGCTTCGACCAGAGTCTGGGCAAGCGACTCTCGGCCACGGTGGGTCTGCGTGTGGAGCGTACCGACCTGAAGACCAGCGGTAACAACGTCACGGTGGATGCCGACGGTAATGCCTCGATGACACCCACCGGCGACCGCAAGAGCCATTACACCGACCTGCTGCCCAGCCTGTTGTTCAAATACAAGATTAATGCCGACGGCAATATCCGTGCCTCTGTCACCAAGACCCTGGCACGCCCCAAGTACTCGGCGCTGATAGCCAACAAGAGTTTCAATGTGGCCGACCTGACTGCCACCATCGGCGACCCCGACACCAAACCTGCCAAGGCTGTCAACGTGGACCTCTCGGCCGACTATTACTTCAAGAGCGTGGGAATGGTAAGCCTCGGTCTCTTCTACAAGGACATCAAGAACGTGAACATCGAGTGGGCTTCCAACAAGTACCTCGGCAGCGACCTCGGACTGACCGGCGACCTGGCTAACGAGAGCTTCTCTGTCACCCAGGACATCAATGCCTACGATGCCAGGGTGCTCGGCGTGGAGGTGGCCTACCAGCGCGACTTCGGCTTCATAACCCCGGCCCTGAAGTGCATAGGCTTCTACGGCAACTATACTTATACGCACAGCACCACCCGCAACTTCAACGAGCGGCTCGGCGTGCAGGCGGGCGACAACGTGAAGGTGGCCGGATCGCCCGAACACACCGCCAACGCCTCGCTCTTCTACGAGAAGAACGGTCTGAACGTGCGCCTGTCCTACAACTTCGCATCGGCCTTCATCGACCAGATGAGCACCAGCCGCCAGCTCGACCGCTATTACGACAGCGTGGACTACCTCGACCTCAATGCCAGCTACACATGGGGTAAGGCCACCAAGTTCACGGTATTCGCCAATGCCAATAACCTGCTCAACCAGCCGCTCCGCTATTACCAGGGCGAGAAGAACCGCACCATGCAGGTGGAGTACTACGGCGTGAAGGTCAATGTGGGCGTAAAGGTGAACCTCTAACCGTTAAAGCAAACCACTGGGGCGTGGACTACCGCGCCCCGACAAAAACAGAAAACAATGAAGAACAGAATCATAACGCTCATGATGGTCCTGGCGGGCCTCATGACAGCAATGGCCGGCCAGGCGCAAACGGCCGGCGAATGGGAAAAACTGAAGAGTGACGTGAACTTCTTTATGGCAAACGACTTGGGTCGCAACGGCTATTACGACCAGAAACCCATCGCCGAACTGATGGGCGTGATGGCCGAGAC
Source organism: bacterium (assembly GCA_963656755.1). GTDB lineage: Bacteria > Bacteroidota > Bacteroidia > Bacteroidales > Bacteroidaceae > Prevotella. The sequence goes on along the minus strand of CAVKJH010000014.1, from coordinate 7,894 downwards.
CATAGGACCCGAATGTGTGGTGGCAGCAGGCGACATCCATCATTTCAATGGTGTCGCCTCTGTTTCCGACCCGCTGTGGACTACCAACTACGAACTGATATATTCGCACCCCGAGCTGATGCTCGACTGGTTTCCGATACTCGGCAACCATGAGTACCGAGGCAACACGCAGGCCGTGCTCGACTATGGCAAGGTGAGCCGCCGGTGGGTGATGCCCGCCCGCTACTACACGCAAGTGCTGAAAGGCAAGAACACCACCGTGCGCATTGTCTTCATCGACACCACACCCCTGATTGACCGCTACCGCACCGATGCCGGCAAATACCCCGACGCCTGTCGGCAAGACGAGAAAGTGCAGCTCGACTGGCTCGACAACACGCTGCGCCAGGCCGGCGAGGACTGGGTGATCGTAGTGGGCCACCATCCCGTCTATGCCGAGACCGGCAAGTCGCACGAGGAGCGCGACGACATGCAGAAGAAGGTGCTGCCCGTATTGAAGAAATACAACAACGTGGCGATTTATGCCTGTGGCCATATCCACGACTTCCAGCACATCAGGATGAAGGGCGACAACATAGACTATGTGGTCAATTCCTCCGCCTCGCTCTCGCGCAAGGCAAAGCCGGTCGAGGGCACTGTGTATTGCTCGTCAGAACCCGGTTTTTCGGTAATCTCGGCCGACAAGACGCACCTCAATCTCTATATGGTCGACAAGAAAGGCAACGTGCTGCATACCGTTGCCAAGACCAAATAATTGGTCCGGTAAAAATCGAAGAAACCAGTCCCGTAGGGACGATATATTATAGCGTAGGGGTGACGCAAACGACAAAGTCGAGCGCGCCCCTACGTTTTGCACAATAATCAATTACGTTGCCCCTGTAGGGGGCGCATAATTTTTGCTAAGGCAAGTACAAAAGCCATACGCAATCTGTTATAATGAATTATGCGCCCCCTTTCAGGGGCAACGTATGATATACCCATGAGATAGGGGCGAACCCTATCCTATAATCTGTGCCCCCTACAGGGACAATTCTTGTCAAGGCAAGCGATAAAGCCGGGCGCAGTCATCATGCCGTTTAAACACACGCCCCGTTTCAGGGGCGGCAATGCGTGGAATAATCGAAGGACAGAGACGCGGTCAGAACTCGAAGAGTAGGCGGGCGTTGAACTGCCTGCCCGTCAGATAGTTAGGTACGGCATACTGATGGTTGGTGACGTCGGTCACCCAGTAGTACGAGTTCACGTTGTTGATGCCCAGCAGGTTGAGGCAGTCGAGGCTGAGCCAGATGTTGCGGAAGATGCTCTTGCGCTCGCGCAGCTCGTTGTCGAGCACGCGGTAGCTCATGCCGATGTCGGCGCGCTTGTAGGCTGCCGCCCGGAAGGTGTTGGTCTCCAGTTCGCGATGGGGGGTGGAGAAGGGCAGGCCGTCGGCGTAGGCCAGCTTGAGACTCATTTTCCAGCGTGTGGTGCCGGGGAAGAAATCGGTGAAATAGAGGTTGAGGGCGTAGCGCTGATCGGTGGGCAGGGGTACGGCCACCCCGTTGAGCTTCATCTTCGTGTCCATGAACGACAGGGTGACCCACGAGTCGCTGCCGGGCACAAACTCGCCGTAGAGCTTCAGGTCGAGGCCGGCGGCATGGCCCGAGGCCAGGTTGTCGCCGTAGTATACCACCTTCACGTTGTTGATGGAGTAGGGCACGAGGTTGCCCAGTAGCTTGTAGTATAGTTCGGCCGTGAACTTGAACGGTCGGTTGTTCATGTTGAAGCGGTAGTCCATGCCGGCAATGAAGTGGATGGACCGCTGGCTCTTGATCTTGTGGTTGAGCGTGGCGTAGGTGGCTCCGTTCACGGTAGAGGTGTCGCGCAGTTCCTTGAAGAACGGCGACTGGTAGTAGAGGCCGGTGGCGAAACGCAGTGTCATGTTGTGGTTGAACGAGGGTATGATGCCCAGCGACACGCGCGGTGAGAGAATTGATTCGTGGTTGAAGTTCCAGTGGGCGAAGCGCAGACCGTAGTTGAGCGTGAAGAGAGTGTGCTCGCCGGCCGAGCGGAAGCGCCATGTGTTCTGTATGTAGGTCTCCAGGCGGTTGGCGTTCAGCTCGTTGCGGGCGCGCAGCGAGTAGATCATGTAGAGGTCCTTGCCGGTGTGCGGCACGCTGTATCCGGCCGAGTCGCGCATCTCGTACTCCACCGAGTTCTCCTCGACGTGCTCCTGCCGCCAGGTCATCGCGGCCTCGATGTTATGGTGTTTGGCGGTGTGCTTGAACAGCAGTTTGATGCTTTCCACGTGCGCCTTGAGGTAGTTGCGGCCGTGTTCGAAATAGGTGCCCACGCCGAGGTTCTTGGAGGTCTCGGTCTGCGTCAGCCAGTACTGTCCCTGTATGTCGTAACATTCCTGTTCGTTGGTGGAGAACGATGAGCCGAGCACCGAGAGCGACGTGGAGTCGGAGAAATGGCGGGTGATGCCCACGGTGCCGAAGAACGTGCGGAAGAGGTCTTTCTCCTGTCCGTCGAAATACACGCGGAACGACCGCACGTTGTCCTGTGTGCCGAACTTGGTTTCGCGGTCCTCGGGATAGAAATTGTAGTGGTTGTCGGAAATGTTGCCTATGAAGTCGACCGTCCACCGCTTGTTGGGCCGGTAGCTCAGGTAGGTCTGGTAGTCGAGGAAGTCGGGGCGGTACTCGCCCTTGGTCTCCAGCGATCCCAGCAGGTACTTGGTGGTCTTGTAGCGCACGCCGTTGGCCCAAGCCAGTTTCTTGTTGGAGAACCCCACATAGGCGCTGGCTCCGAGCAGTGACGCGGTCACGTTGGCCTCGAACCGCTTGGGGCGGCGGTAGGTTATGTCGAGCGCCGACGACATCTTGTCGCCGTACTTGGCCTCGAAGCCGCCCGTTGAGAAACCGATGCGCTCCACCATGTCGGGATTGATGACCGACAGGCCCTCCTGCTGGCCACTGCGCACGAGGAAGGGGCGGTACACCTCCACGGAGTTGATGTATACCGAGTTTTCGTCGAACGATCCGCCGCGCACGTTGTACTGCGACGACAGCTCCGAGTGGGTCGACACGCCGGCCTGGCTCTGTATGAGTTCCTCCACGGCATTGCCCGTGGTCGACGGCAAGTCGCGCAGCGGCTTGGTGGACAGGTCTTGCGTCTGTCCGCTCTGTATCTTCTGCCCCGTTACGCTCACGCCGGCCAGGGTGCTGGCTTCCTCGCTGAGGCTTATCTGCAACGTCTGTGTGCCCTTGGGGCGGCGCAGCACCCTCGTCTTGGTGCGGTAACCCAGCATGGAGAACCGCACCAAGACTGAGTCGGCCGAGAGCAGCGTGAGCTGGAACTGGCCCTGCAGCGAGGTGACGGTGGCGCGTCCCTGTGCGGGGCACGTCACGGAGGCAAACTCCACGGGGTTGCCCTGCTGGTCGGTGACGCGGCCGCGCAGGGTGAACGACTGTGCGGCGCAGCCCAGGGCCGACACCACGAGTATGATGAGTAACAATAATCTGCGGTTCATATACCTATATAAACGCAGCCGCGCCCCGTTTATTGTAGACTCTGAATGTGTATTTGGGAATTTGCGCCCGAAGGATCTGTCTGACCACGCATCACGGGGCGATTATAACCACGAATTTCACGAATGTGGGATGATTGTTCGGTGCCGCCGTCATTCGTGAAATTCGAACTGTTCGTGGTTAAAAAATATGCGCATTGGAATATTTCTAACCACGAATTTCACGAATTCCACGAATGTGGGTTGATGTTCCGTGCCGCCGTCATTCGTGAAATTCGAACTGTTCGTGGTTAAAAAACATGCGCATTGGAATATTCCTAACCACGAATTTTACGAATTTCACGAATGTGGGTTGATGTTCGGTGCCGTTGTCATTCGTAAAATTCGAACTGTTCGTGGTTAAAAAACATGCGCATTGGAATATTCCTAACCACGAATTTTACGAATTTCACGAATGTGGGTTGATGTTCGGTGCCGTTGTCATTCGTAAAATTCGAACTGTTCGTGGTTAAAAAACATGCGCATTGGAATATTCCTAACCACGAATTTCACGAATTCCACGAATGTGGGTTGATGTTCGGTGCCGTTGTCATTCGTAAAATTCGAAATATTCGTGGTTAAAGAACAAGCGCATCACATATCGGTTGAATAATGCTTGGTGGTTGTTGCTCGTGCGGAATAGCCTGTGCCTTATGGGGGCATGGCCCATTCGCATTAAGGGGCGTTGCGCCCCCGGTGGTTATAGCTCCCAGCCGATGGCGCTGGCGCCGAGCACGGCGGCCGCACTGCCGTCGAGGGCGCTGACCAGGAACTGCGCCTTGCCCTTGAATATCTTCAGCACGTTGTCGTTGTAGCTCTTCACGAGCGGTTTCATCAGCAGGTCGCCGGCCTTGGTCAGACCGCCGAAGAACACGTAGGCTTCGGGCGAGGTGAAGGCCGTGAAGTCGGCGCAGGCCTCGCCCAGTATCTTGCCCGTGAACTCGTAGATGCGTTGTGCGAGGGCGTCGCCCTTCGAGGCGGCCACCGACACGTCGAGCGAGGTGATGTCCTCGGGGTTCATGTCGCGCAGCAGCGACGGCGTGTCGGTGGTGCTGAGCATCTCGCGGGCCGTGCGTGCCACGCCCGTGGCCGAGCAGTAGGTCTCCAGGCATCCGCAGCGGCCGCATCCGCAGGGCCGCCCGTTCTCGTGGCGCACGATGATGTGGCCCAGCTCGCCGGCCAGTCCGTCGCAGCCGTACACCACCTGTCCGTTGACCACGATGCCCGACCCCACGCCGGTGCCGAGGGTGATCATGATGAAGTTCTTCATGCCGCGTGCCGCACCGTAGGTCATCTCGCCGATGGCGGCGGCGTTGGCGTCGTTGGTCAGTCCCACGGGTATGCCGCCCAGGCGGTCGCTGAACAGCTGGGCCAGTGGCACCGAGCCGTTGTGTGCCCAGGGCACGTTGGGCGCAAAGTCGATGCAACCCGTGTAGTAGTTGCCGTTGGGTGCGCCGATGCCCATGGCCTTGATGGTGCCGATGCCGCCCACCTGGTCGATGATGATCTGCAGCACCTCCATGGCTGCGTCTACATAGTCGTTCACGTTGTCGTAGGCTTGTGTCTTGATGGCCGTGGTGGCCTTGATCTCGCCGCGTGCGTCGACGATGCCGAACACCGAGTTGGTGCCGCCCAGGTCGAGACCTATGACGTATGGTTTTGTCGTTTTCTGTTCGTTCATGTTGGTCAAGTTATAGTTTAAGGATGGATAATGTCCAAAAATGCAGGGCGTACAGACGCGGTGCCGACCCGACGGGTGTGCCGTGCGCCATGCCGCTTTGCAAAGATAGTGCAAAAACCTGTGAACCGCCAAACTTTTTAACCACTAATATCACGAATAATATCACGAATCTTGCGAAGGTGGGTCGATTATCACTGATGCCTTTGTTCGTGAAATTCGTAAGATTTGTGGTTTGAAACCCAGTTGTCTTGGCCTCGCAAATCCGGTTAAAACGATGGGGGTGGCCGCTTTTGCAAGCCGCACTGCCGCAGACAGTTACGAGGGCGACGAAAAGCATACCGTTTTGTTCCGCTCCTGTGTGGCTTCACGAAAGTGGCCGGCTTTGGAGAGGGCATTATTGTTGACAAAGCCAAGTCGCATGGGGCGGTCTCTGTGCTTTGTCTGGCCGTTCCTGCAGCACATGTCTTGAGATTTTATGGAACGCAATAAAAGAAAAACAACAAAACGTTGTGCCGTGATGAAGAAAATTTATATCTTTGCATAAACAACACCCCCGTGTGGGGGAGGTTGAAAGTGAGTATCATTATGATGAACAAGCCGACTGCCGCTGCGCGACGCTTGCCTTCACCAGTCATGACCGCAAGCAACGACATAAAGTAGACAGAGATGATGACGCTGGATAGCTCTGACTCTCTTTCTGCAGCCCAGGCAAGCCGCCGCTTGCCGGAGGGCGCCCGCGACAAGGGGACCGACACATTTTCGGGCCCTAAGGTAGAGGCTTTGTCCCCGGCCGGGCCGGCCGACCCCTGGAGCTACCTGTACCTGCACCATCAGACGGCACGCACTTTCGGTGGCTGGCTCGACCGGTACAACAGCAGTGCGGCTACGCCACAGCACTATTTCATCCACCAGTCGTACCATTACCAATACCGCAACAAGGAGAAGCAGACGGGCGTGTGCCGCACGCTGCGGCCGTCGGTCAGCGGTTTGGTGTTCCTGCAGGGCCCAGTGCAGAGTCTGCAGCAGTTTCTGAACGAATATTTCCCGGTCTACCATCTCGTGAACGACTGCAGCACGGGTCGTCCGGCTTCCATACCTGACAGCGTCATGCAGCCTTTCATGCGTGTGATGCAGACGCGTCCCGAGCGCATCACGTTCCTGCGCGAGCCTTTCGAGCGTTTCGCCCGCGACCATGTGCGTCTGCGGGTGGTCAGCGGTGTCTTTGCCGGCTACGAGGGCTACATCGTGCGCATCGACCGCGACCGCCAGCTTGTATTCGATTTCGGCGGCCACGCCGTGGCCATCCGCGGCATGCACAACGAGCAGTTTGAGGAGGTCGGCGGATAACGGCCATGTCCCGAATACTGACTTGGTGGATTTCCCGGATAGCAGTGCCTTTGCGTTTATGCAAAACGCTCTGATATCCGTGTTGCCCGTGTCCGAAAAAACGACCCGTGTATGGAATTAGCAGAACTTATTTTTTGAAACCATCTTACAGAAAGGAAAACAATATGGAAGGTTTGGCAGAGGAACGGTACATCAGTTTGCTGACCGATTTCGGTTTCAAGCGCATCTTCGGAACGGCTCCCAACAAGGACTTGCTCATCAATTTCCTCAACTCGCTGTTCGGCAAGGAACAAGTCATCACCGACGTGAAGTACCTCAACAGCGAGCATGTGGGCGATGTCTACACGGAGCGAAAGGCCATCTTCGACGTGTACTGCGAGAACGAGAGGGGCGAGAAGTTCATCGTGGAGATGCAGAACGCCTACCAGAAATACATCAAGGACCGATCGCTCTACTACGCCACGTTCCCCATCCGTGAGCAGGCACCCAAGGGCGTCGACTGGAACTTCGAGCTGGCGCATGTCTATGTGGTGGTGCTGTTGAACTACGACATGAAGGACGAGGCGTTCGACGTCAAGGCCCTTACCCACGACGTGGGGCTGCTCGACCGGAAGACCAAGCGCGTGTTCAACGAGAAGCTCTCGTTCAAGTATGTGGAGGTGGCCAAGTTCGACAAGCCGCTCGAGAAGTTGCGCACGCTCTACGACAAGTGGCTTTATGCACTGAAGAACCTGTCTGCGCTGGAGAACCGTCCGCAGAAGTTGCGCGACAAGATTTTCGACCGCCTGTTTGCCGAGGCAGAGATTGCGAAGTTCACGAAGCGTGAACTCCATGAGTACGAAGACAGCCTCAAGGCTTACCGCGACATCAAGAACTCCATCGACAGTGCCGAGGAGAAAGGACGCGTGAAAGGTCGGGCTGAAGGTCGGGCAGAAGGTCGGGCAGAAGGTCGTGACGAACGCTCCGTCGAAATCGCCCGCAAGATGCTGGAGGTAGGAGAGACGCCGGACAAGATAGCCTTGTATACCGGCTTGACTGTAGTCCAGATACAGAAACTCGGACAGGAATGACCGGACAGGAGAACCGTCCGCATTTCCTAATATCTAATCCCAGATACTCTTTGTCTATCTTCCGAACACGGATTGCACGGATAACACGGATTTTCCGTCGCATGTAAGGGTGTGAGCCTTATTCCCTTATCCCTGTTATCCGTGTTCGTGAAAACCAAGCCTGCCGGATTAGAAAATAAGATATTCTATGACAAGAAAACGATATCCTTTAGGAATACAGACCTTTGAGCGCATACGCAAGGAGGA
>CAVKJH010000013.1:0-13064 GCA_963656755.1 bacterium | reverse complement strand
CCAAAAATTCGACAGAGAGATTATTAAGATTTTGAACACCCTACCCTGAAGGGGGGCATATTTAAACCGCATGATGTTTTGAATTATGCGCCCCCTACAGAGGCGACGAAAATGACGAAGAACCGTTAAACGGAGGGGGGGGCACGCTCGACTTTGTCGCTTGCGTCAGCAAGAACCCCTACGCTATAATATGTCGTCCCTACGGGACTGGTTTCTTCGATTTTTAGCGGACATCAAGAGTTTCGGACAGGGTTTTTACAAAGTGCAAGCGGCCATGATGGCCGCTTGCGGTGCGTGAGGCATCTGGTGGCATGTTTTTTGCTAACAGATGTGTGAACAATAAAGCAATGGAGGTTTAGTATGGCATTTATCGATTACTATAAAATTTTGGGAGTAGACAAGAATATTCCGCAGGAAGACGTGCGTGCGGCTTACCGCAAGCGCTCAAAGCAGTTTCACCCCGACCTTCACCCGGACGACCCTAAGGCCAAAGCCAAATTCCAGGCCCTCAATGAAGCCTACGAAGTGATTGGCGACCCGGAGAAACGCAGGAAATATGACCGCTACGGCCAACACTGGAAATCGGCCGACGCATACGAACAGCAGGGTGGGGCACAGGGCTGCCACTGGGGAAATGCCGGCGGCGGTTCGCCGTTCGACGGTTTCGATTTCACGAGTTTTGGCAACGGCGGCTTCTCCAGTTTCTTCCAAGACCTCTTCGGGGGGATGGGCAACGGAAAGGGCGCACATGCCGGCACGCGGCAGCATGCCGGCGAGATGGAGGCAAAGGTGAACATTGACCTCTATACGGCACTGCTGGGCGGACAGGTCGTGGTGCAACTCAGCAACGGGACAAAGATCAAGCTCAATGTGAAGCCCGAAACCCAAAACGGCACCCGGGTGCGTGTGCGCGGCAAGGGCTATAATCGTGGCGACGGAACCTTCGGCGACTTGATCCTTACCTATAATGTGATGCTGCCCACCAACCTTTCGCAGCGACAAAAAGATCTTCTCAACGAAATGAAGTTCGCCTGACAGACGTCTTCGCGTGCGCCCGTTTTAGAGTTGCTTGAGGAACATCTCCGCGCGTTCAAGGTCGGCTGGCGTGTCTATGCCCACCGTTTCCACTTGCGTCATCCCCACGCGGATGCGGTATCCGTTCTGCAACCAGCGCAGTTGTTCGAGGCTTTCCGCCTTTTCGAGCGACGACTGCGGCAGTTGCGTTATCTCGCGAAGCACGTCGCGCCGATAGGCGTAAATGCCCAAGTGTTTCAGGAAAGGATAATCGTGAAGCCATTCGCCGTGTCCTTTCCCGCGTACAAAAGGAATGACCGACCTTGAGAAATAAAGGGCGAACCCGTTGTTGTCGGTCACTATCTTCGGCGAATTGACATTGTCCACCTCGTCCATCGTGGCGAACGGCTTTCCGATTGTGGCAATCTGCGTGGACGGGTTGTCAAACTGCTGGCAGATGGTTTCGATTTGCGATGCCTGAACGAAAGGCTCGTCGCCCTGTATGTTGATGATTACGTCCGCCTGGGTATTGATTTTCTCGGCAGCCTCTTCGATGCGGTCTGTGCCGCTCTTGTGGTTGCTGCTGGTCATCACGGCCTTGCCGCCAAATGTCTCGACGGCTTTCAGGATGCGTTCGTCGTCGGTGGCTACCCATGTGTCGGGAATTACGCCGGCCACCTGTTCGTAAACTCTCTGAATGACAGTCTTGCCGCCCAGTATGGCCAGCGGCTTGCCGGGAAATCGTGTGGAGGCGTAGCGCGCCGGAATGATTGCTGTGAAATTCATGTTCGGATAATTTGTTCGTGTTAACTGTTGCAAAGATACAACATTTTGACAGCAAGCCGTCACATTTGAAAGAAAGAAACGGTTGCGCATGCAAAAAAGCGGTTCGCTCCAATCGGCCGGATATGCCGATTTTGCCCCTTCTATCGCCGTGATACCGGTGCTTTTAGCGGAATACGGGCCATGAAAAATAAAAAAATGCTTAAAAACACACATTCGTGCCGCAAATCCTTTGTCGGATAGATATTTTTATATAATTTTGCACTCTGTTTGGAATAAGTATCAAAATCGAAATCAAAAACAAAGAATAGCAATGTCTAAGATTTGTCAGATCACAGGTAAGAAGGCACAGATCGGTTGCAATGTGTCTCACTCAAAGCATCGCACAAAGCGCAGCTTTGACGTTAACCTTTTCAGCAAGAAATTCTACTATGTAGAAGAGAGCTGCTGGATTTCACTCAAGATCAGTGCCGCTGGTCTTCGTCTCATTAATAAAGTCGGTCTTGATGCTGCCCTGAAACAGGCTGTTGCCAAGGGTTATTGCGACTGGAAGGACATTAAAGTTATAGGAGAATAATCATCATGGCAAAGAAAGCTAAGGGTAATAGAGTACAGGTTATTCTGGAATGCACAGAGATGAAGAACTCTGGTCTGCCCGGAACAAGCCGTTACATCACCACGAAGAATCGCAAAAACACTCCCGAGCGTCTTGAGCTCAAGAAGTTCAACCCCATCTTGAAGAAGATGACGGTGCACAAGGAGATTAAGTAATCCCGTTGTTTAGTTTATATTTAAAGTAAGACAATATGGCAAAGAAAGCGGTTGCTACCCTCCATGAAGGTTCAATGGATGGTCGCGCATATACAAAGGTCATCAAAATGGTGAAGAGCCCCAAGACTGGCGCTTACGTTTTCGATGAGCGCATGGTTCCTAACGAGGCTGTTAAGGACTTCTTCAAGAAATAATATCATTTCGATTAGATACAAAACAAGTCGCAAGGTTACCTTGTGACTTGTTTTGTTTTTGACCTCTTTGGGTCTGCCTTGGCGTTTTTGCATCAAATAGTTACCCGTTTTCAACTATTATTTGTAACTTTGCACAGATAAGGACACAATGTGAACGACTGCATTTGGATATCCCGGCAGCAATGCGCAAGGCCAAGGCAATGTTCGGGCACATGTCGGGTTCCTGCAAAAGACCACAATTAATTGTAAAACATCAAATAAGAAACAAAATGGGATTATTAACCGGTAAGACCGCCTTGGTCACTGGTGCCGCCCGCGGCATCGGCAAGGCCGTCGCAATGAAATTCGCCCAGGAAGGCGCTAATATCGCATTCACCGACCTCGTGCTCAACGATGACATGGCCGCAGGGCTGGAAGCTACACGCAAAGAGATTGAGGCTCTCGGTGTTACTTGCCGTGCATACGCCGGCAATGCCGCCGATTTTGAGGAGACCGAGAAGGTCGTGAAGCAGATTCATGCTGATTTCGGATCTGTGGACATTCTCGTCAACAACGCCGGTATCACCAAAGACGGTCTTATGCTCCGCATGAGTGAAAAGCAGTGGGATGATGTGCTGAATGTCAACCTGAAGTCGGCATTCAATTTTATCCACGCCTGCGCACCTATCATGTTGCGTCAGCGCAGCGGTTCAATCATCAACATGGCTTCTGTCGTGGGTGTGCACGGCAATGCCGGACAGTGCAATTATGCCGCTTCCAAGGCTGGCATGATCGCTTTGGCCAAGTCTATCGCGCAGGAGCTCGGTCCTAAGGGTATACGCGCCAACGCCGTTGCCCCCGGCTTCATCGAGACTGCCATGACTGCTCAGCTTCCCGAGGAGATTCGTAAGGACTGGATGAAGAAAATACCCTTGCGCCGTGGTGGACAGACCGAGGATATTGCCAATGTTTGCTGCTTCTTGGCTTCCGACATGTCGAGCTATGTCAGCGGTCAGGTCATTCAGATTGACGGTGGCATGAACATGTAATCTGCCTCATTACTTTTGCAATGCAGGTAGTTTACGAAGACAACCATATCATTATCGTTTACAAGGAAAGCGGCGAGATCGTACAGGGCGACAAGACCGGCGATGTGCCGCTTTCCGAAACGGTGAAAGAATATATCCGAACGAAGTACCACAAGCCCGGCAACGTGTTTCTAGGCGTGGTGCATCGTCTGGACCGTCCGGTGTCGGGACTTGTCGTCTTTGCACGGACCAGCAAGGCACTCGCCCGGCTCAACGCAATGTTCAAGAACGGCGAGGTGCACAAGACCTATTGGGCAATAACCAGAAACCTTCCGCCGTTGCCAGAAGCAACACTTACCAACTGGTTGACACGCAATGAGAAACAGAACAAAAGCTACGCATACGACAGAGAGGTGTCGGGTGCCAAGAAAGCGGTTCTGTCGTATCGCGTAATCGGCCACACGGCCAATTATCATTTGTTGGAAATACGCCTTATGACGGGCCGTCATCACCAGATACGCTGTCAGTTGGCACACATGGGGTGTCCCATCCGTGGCGACCTGAAATATGGTGCCAGACGAAGCAACCCCGACGGCAGCATATCGCTGTTGTCGCATATCGTGGAGTTTGAACACCCCGTATCACATCAAAACATCCGTCTTGTTTCACCCCTTCCCGACGATCGCCTTTGGCATGACATTGCCGAGACGGCGGGAGGATAAAAGCCATCCATAACTGCCATGAGCAAGCCCATTAAGAGAATAGGTATTGTTTTGCTGACACCTGTCGTGTTGGTGGTCTTGCTTTTTGCGCTTTTTTATTTTCCGCCCTTTCAGAACTGGGCAGTCGGCCAGGTTACTTCCTATGCCTCCAAACAAATGGGGATGGATATCCATGTGGGGCATGTCCGACTGAAATTTCCCCTTGACCTAGCCGTAGAACAGGTTCGTGTGCTACAACCCAACGACTCGCTGAAAGGCGTTGTCGACACCGTAGCCGATATCCGTACAGTGGTTGCCGACGTGCAGTTGTTGCCCTTGTTGCGGCAGCAAGTCATGGTGGACGAGCTGATTTTCGAACAGATGAAAGTCAATACGGCCAATTTGGTACACACGCTTCGTATCAAAGGACAGGTCGGAAAGCTCCGACTGCAAGCCCACGGCATCGATCTTGGCAAGGAACATGTAAACATCGACAAGGCACTTCTTGCCAATGCCAAAGTTGACATTGCCTTAAGCGACACGGTACCTGAGGATACCACTACCAGTAAAAATTATTGGAAGATAGCCCTGGAACAACTCGAGTTGTGCCAAACCGACTTTACGCTCCATCTGCCGGGCGACACCCTTTCGGTGAAAGCCTTGTTTGGTAGTGCGCAAGCCGAACAGGCTTATCTTGACCTTTACAAAAACCTCTATTCCGTCCGCTGTCTCGATTGGACCGACGGGGAACTGCATTACGACCAGAACTACGTTGCACCAATCGAAGGAATTGATTTCAATCATCTGACACTTAATAAGTTAAATCTGAAGGCAGACAGTTTCTGTTTTTGTGATTCGAAGCTTGATGTGCGCATCAAAGCCTCCAGCTTTATTGAGAAAAGTGGCTTGCGAGTGGACAGTCTATGGTGCAAGTTCTCGATGGACAGCACCCGGCTCGCCTTGTCGAATCTTTACCTAAGGACACCCGACTCAGACCTCTCGGTTGATTTCGGAATGGATTTGAATGCTTTCGATACGCATGCGCCGGGAAAAATCAAAGCCACAGTACACGGCCATGTGGGCAAACGCGACATACTGACCATCGCCGGAAAGAACATTCCGCGACAAATGGCACGCCGTTGGCCCAACTATCCGTTGGCCGTAGATGCCGTGGCGCGCGGCAACATGCAGAAAATGCGTCTTTCCGGTGTGCGTGTGTCACTCCCCACGGCTTTCAGGATTTCGGCCGACGGATTTTTGACCAATATCGACGACCCCAGTCGCCTGAAGGCAGAACTGTCGCTTCAAGCCAACACCTACAACCTTGGCTTCATCACTGCCATGCTCGGTCGCGAGGTTGCCAATACGTTTACGGTGCCGAACGGCATATCGCTCAATGCCAAAATCCATGTCAACGGCAGCGACTATCGCACTTCTTTCGGCGTGGAGCAGGGTGGGGGGCACTTGCAGGGAACGGCGCAGTTTGATGCTGACCGGATGGCATACAATGCCCGTCTGGAAGCCGCCAAGTTCCCGGTCAACCATTTTATGCCCAAGATGGGACTCCGCCCCTTCACGGGTGCTGTGTCGGTCAACGGCGAAGGCACAGACATCCTTTCGCCCAAGACAAAACTTCAAGCCGTTGCCCGCATCAACCGGCTTGGTTATGGCAACTATAATCTTGACAACATTACGGCCGTTGCCTCGGCACGCAACGGCAACATTCACGCCGATATCAATTCGCACAACCCGCTCTTCCAAGGATTGGTCAATTTCGATGCACTGGTTACCGGCCGGAAGTTGCATGCTACCGTGTCTGGCGACTTGCACCATCTCGACCTATATAACCTTCATGTTACGGAAAGTCCGCTTACGCTGTCGGCTTGTGCCCACGTTGATATGGCATCCGACCTCAAGCAGTATTTCATGGTGCGGGGTATGCTGAGCGATATAACCGTAAGCGATTTGAAGAAAAACTACCGTCCCGAGGATATGGTGCTCGACATCTTGTCGCGTGCCGATACTACCCATGCCGTGGTGGATTGCGGTGATTTCCATCTCGATATGGACGGAAGGGGCAGTTACGAAGACCTTTTAAGACAGGGCAACAGCTTGGCTGACGAGGTGAACAGTCAGTTGAACAACAAGCACATTGACCAGGTCAGTCTGCGCAAGAAACTTCCTGACATGCGTCTTTACCTTTCCTCCGGAAAAGAGAACATCGTGTGCCGTTTCCTGAAACACTATGGTTACGAACTCAACAACCTCTATGTTGACATGACATCGTCGCCGTCGACGGGAATCAATGGCGAGCTTCGCGTCGACTCTCTGGTGCTCGACAGTTTCCAGCTTGATACGGTCCGGCTGCATATCCGTTCGGACGAGAGCGACATGGCCTATTCGCTTCATGTCAAAAATGGCAAGGACAATCCCAAATACATATTCAATGCCTATGCCGACGGCGGACTGAACGAGCGTGGCACTTACCTGAAGACGCGCATCTACGACTGGAAAGACAGTCTGGGTGTAAGCCTTGGCATAAAGGCCGCCATGGAGGAAAGCGGTGTGAGCCTACATCTCTATGGCGACGATCCGGTGCTCGGATACAAGCGTTTTGCCGTTAACGACAGCAATTATATCTATCTGGGCAACGACCACCGCATCAGTGCCGACATGAAGTTGCGTGCCGCAGACGGCATGGGCGTGCAGATTTCTACCAACGACGAGAACACGGAGGCACTGCAGGATGTTACGGTTTCGCTGCATCAGTTCGACTTGGGCAACGCCTTGGCCATGATACCTTTCACTCCCGACATGAACGGCATCCTCGATGGCGATTTCCATCTCGTGCAGACATCCGACGAATTGTCGCTCTCTTCAACGGTCGACATTGCCGACCTTGTATACGAAGGCAGTCCTATCGGCGAGCTCGGTGCCGAGTTTACCTATCTGCCGAAAGTCGACGGAAGCCATTATGTGGATGGCATCCTCACCCACGACGGCCAGTCGGTAGGTACGCTGACAGGTTCTTACAAATCGGAAGGCGACGGTTTCATCAATGCAGAACTGGGGCTGGAACAATTTCCGCTCAATATGGCAAACGGCTTCATTCCTGACCATCTTATCGGACTGAAGGGGTACGCCGAGGGCAATCTCACTGTGGAAGGAACCCTCAGCCAACCCGATATCAACGGAGAAGTGATACTCGATTCGGCCTACATTTACAGCGAGCCTTATGGCATAGAGATGCGTTGCGCAGAAGACCCGTTGCCCATTACCGGCAGTCATCTGGTGTTTGAGAACTACGATTTGTTTGCCAACAACAATTCGCCGCTTACCGTTCAGGGTTCGCTCGATTTCTCAAACACCAGCAACATGAGCCTCGACCTGCGCATGAGGGCAGACAACTATCTGCTGATCAACTCGCGCGAAACTTCCCGCTCCGAGGCTTACGGCAAGGCCTACGTCAATTTCTATGGCATGATGGCAGGCGCGCTCGACAACCTGTCGATGCGTGGCAAACTGGATGTGCTCGGTACCACCGACCTGAAATACAACCTGAAAGATTCGCCGCTCTCCACAGACAACCAACTGGACGGCTTGGTGGAGTTCACCAACCTGAACGACACGACCGTCGATGTCATCAACCGGCCCGCCCTCACCGGTTTCGACATGGACCTTTCTGTCAGCATCGACGACGGTGCCCATGTGGACTGTTACCTCAACGCCGACCACTCCAACTATATCGATATCATCGGAGGTGGCGACCTGCGGCTGCAATATAATCCTGTGGACGAAATCGTGTTGCGCGGCCGCTACACCATCGGCAGTGGTGAAATGAAATACGCCCTTCCCGTTATCCCGCTGAAGACGTTCACCATACAGGATGGCAGTTATATCGAATTCAAGGGCGACCCGATGAACCCCACACTCAGCATCACGGCTACGGAGACCACCAAGTCGACCGTCGGAGAATCGTCGGGCGACGGGCGCAGCGTTTCGTTCACCTGCGGTGTTGCCGTCACCAAGACGCTCAACGACATGGGGCTGGAGTTTACCATCGACGCTCCAGAAGACATGACCATCCACAACCAGCTGCAATCCATGTCGAAAGAGGAACGGGGCAAACTTGCCGTAACCATGCTCACCACGGGCATGTATCTTGCCGACGGCAACACCAGCAGCTTCACCATGAACTCCGCATTGAGTGCGTTCCTCAACAGTCAGATCAACCAGATTTCGGGCAAGGCCTTGAAATCGCTCGATGTGAGTTTCGGCGTGGAGAACAGCTTCGGCAACAACGGGTCGCTTCATACCGATTACAATTTCAAGTTTGCCAAACGTTTTTGGAACAATCGCCTTCGCATTGTCATTGGCGGAAAGTTGTCGACAGGAAGTGATGTGCAAATGGAGGACGAGACCTTCTTCGATAATGTGACGTTCGAGTATCGGCTCAGCTCCACTTCCAACAAATATCTCAACCTGTTCTACGAGCGCGAAAGCTATGACTGGCTCGAAGGAAACGTAAGCAAGTTTGGCGGCGGTTTCATGTGGAAGCGCAAAGTGCGCCATTTCAAGGACTTGTTCAAATTCAAAGACAACCAAGACGTCATTCCGCAAGAGACGGCTGATTCCACAAAAACAGAAAAGAAATAAGCAATGAAGATACAACGCCTGTTTTTCGCTGTTGTTTTGTCCGGCCTGTTGTCGGCTTGCTCCACGACCAAGAACATACCCGAGGGCGACCAGCTGTATACCGGACTGGAAGCTACGACATATGTAACTCCCGAGAAGAGCAGTCATTACGCCACCATTCAGGAGGAGCTTGATGCAGCACTGGCTACTGCGCCCAACGGAGCTCTGTTCGGCAGCAGTAGCGTCCGTTCGCCTTTCCAGATCGGACTATGGGTGTGGAATGCGTTTGTAAACGACAATTCCGCATTCGGAAAATGGATGCTCAAGTCGTTTGGCTCGTCGCCTGTGCTGATGAGCTGGGTCAACCCCGAGCTGCGCGCCTCTGTAGGCAAGGAGGTACTGCGTGCGCATGGTTATTTTCAGGGAAACGTGTCGTATCAGGTAAAGACATTGCGCAACCCCAAGAAAGCCAAGATTGCCTATAAGGTGGATGCCGGTCACCTGTATACCATTGATACCTTGCAGTATGTGGGGTTTCCGGCCATAGCCGACAGCATGGTGCAAGCAACCATGAACGATGCCAAGATCAAGACGGGCAGTGCGTTCGACATCTCCACGCTCGACGGCGAGCGCACGCGTCTCAGTAATCTCTTCCGCAACAACGGCTTTTTCTATTGGCAACCGTCTTATGCTTCTTATCTGGCCGACACCACCGCGGTGCCCGGCAAGGTACAGCTGCGTTTGCAGGAAATAGAGAACCTTCCGGAAAAGGCCAAACGCCGTTGGCATATAGGCAATGTCAGCATCGATCTGCGCGAAAACTATATGGACCAGTTGACCGACACCATCCGTCGCGACCATCTGTCAGTGAATTTCCGTGGGCGCAAGCCCAAAGTGCGCATGCCGGTCATTCTGCAAGGCATGAAACTAAGGCCGCGCAATCTTTATAGCTACGACGACCACCAGCAAAGTGTGGCCAACGTGACCAGTACCGGACTGTTCAGTCTGCTCGATTTCACGTTTACACCGCGCGACACCACATCGGTCAACGACACCATCGACCTGCGCATCAATGCTATTCTCGACAAGCCCTACGATTTTTATATCGAGGGAAACGTGATCGGCAAGACCAACAGCAGGTTCGGCCCGGGCGTTGTGGTGGGTTTCACCAAGCGCAACGCCTTTCATGGAGGCGAGTTGCTCGACATCAACCTGAAGGGCAGCTACGAATGGCAGACGGCGCATCAGAGCACCCATACCTCGTCGAAGTTCAATAGTTATGAGTACGGCATCGATGCATCGCTGAAATTTCCCCGTTTGGTTATCCCGTTCGCCAACTATTTCCGCAGACGTCTGGCGCAGCATTATCGCAGAAAAGGGTTCTATGCGGTGCCGTCCACCACGCTCAAGGTGTCGTCCGACATCATCAGCCGCGCCAATTATTTCAAGCGCCACATCGTATCGGGCGAGTGGACTTATGCCCTGCAGACATCGTCCACCAGCCGACACCAGTTCAGTCCGCTGGTGTTCTCCTACGAGTACATGCGCAGTTCCACGGCCGCCTTCGACTCGGTGCTGAATGCCAATCCCTATCTCTATTACACCATGCAGGACCAGTTTGTGCCCAAGCTTGAGTACTCGTACACCTACACAAGTCCGTCTACCCATCTCAATCCCATACGTTGGCAGACCACCGTCAGCGAGGCGGGCAACCTGCTGTCGCTCTGCTATATGGCGGCTGGTAAGAAATGGGGCAAGCAAGGCAAGGAGATGTTCAACAATCCTTATGCCCAGTTCGTGAAGGTGGAGACCGACCTCGTGAAGACCTGGCGGCTTGGCGAACACAGCTCGTTGGTCGGACATGTGGATTTGGGTGTCATTTGGACATACGGCAACTCCGCCAATGCGCCCTATTCCGAACAGTTCTATGTGGGTGGTGCCAATAGTATCCGTGCCTTTACCGTGCGCTCCATCGGTCCGGGCCGGTACCATAACTCCGCTTCGGCCGACATCTATTATCTCGACCAGACGGGTGACGTGAAGTTTCAGGCCAACCTGGAGTACCGACCCCGTCTGTTCGGCAACCTCTACGGAGCCGTCTTCCTCGATGCCGGCAATGTGTGGACATTGCACGACGAGCAGCGTGAGGGAGGGAAATTCGAGATGAAAAGCGCGTTCAAGGAATTGGCCCTCGGCACTGGTGTCGGACTGCGCTACGACATGGACTTTCTGGTCATACGTCTTGATTGGGGCGTAGGCCTGCATGTGCCCTATCACTCCGGCTTTTACAATGTGGGCAGCTTCAAGGACAGCCAAAGCCTCCATTTTGCCGTGGGTTATCCATTCTGATGCCGTACTTGCGTGCTTTGGCGGTCACCAGCAACCAGGTGCCGCAAAAAATCGGCATCCGCAAACAGCCTTTCGGCATGGTTTTTGAATAGAATACAACAGATTAAACCAAATACAGTCATGAATACAAAAGAAACTCCGGTCTTGTTGCTTACCGGCTATCTGGGCAGCGGAAAGACCACATTGCTTAACCGTATCTTGTCAAATCAGAAAGGCATCCGCTTTGCCGTGATTGTCAACGACATCGGCGAAGTAAACATCGATGCCAGCCTCATACAGAAGGGCGGCATAGTGGGGCAGGGCGACGACAGTCTGGTGGCCCTGCAGAACGGCTGCATCTGCTGCACATTGAAGATGGACTTGGTGAAACAGCTCAATGACCTGATCAATACCTGCCAATTCGACTATATTGTCATCGAAGCCAGCGG
This sequence comes from bacterium, assembly GCA_963656755.1. Classification (GTDB taxonomy): domain Bacteria; phylum Bacteroidota; class Bacteroidia; order Bacteroidales; family Bacteroidaceae; genus Prevotella. The sequence continues at coordinate 1,182 of CAVKJH010000013.1, read as the reverse complement.
CATCTGTGAGCCGGCTCCCATTGCGCAAACCGTTTCCACCTATCCGCAACTGATAGCTCCCGAAGCGATGAAGAACGGTGCGGCACGGCTCGATGCCATCGTGACCGTGGTCGATGCTTTGCGCATGCGCGACGAGTTTGGGTTGGGCGACCAGCTCAAGGACGAGCACGACGATGAAGACCTGGCCAGCCTGGTCATCCAGCAGATAGAGTTCTGCAACATCATTCTGCTCAACAAGATTGATCTGGTTTCGGCCGACGAGCTGGCGCATCTCAAGGCGGTCGTCCGCGAAATCCAACCGAAAGCGGAGATTATCGAGTGCAAATACGGCGATGTGGATCTCGACAAGATTCTCAATACCCACTCGTTCGACTTTGCCAAAGTGGCCACGTCGGCCCGCTGGATTGAAGCCATGGAGGACGAAGACGAGGAACTGGAGAACGAAGAGTCGGGCGAGGCTTTGGAGTACGGCATCCAGACCTTTGTCTACTATCGCCGCCCGGCCATGAACCTGGCCAAGTTCGACGAACTGGTGTCGGCCAAATGGCCGCGCAGCGTAATCCGTGCCAAGGGCATGTGCTATTTCCGCGACGAGCCCGAAACCTGCTACCTCTTTGAGCAGAGCGGAAAGCAGTTCAACATCACTAATGCCGGACAATGGTATGCCACAATGCCGGCCGACGAGCTGCAGCAGTTCCTCGAGCAGAACCCCGGTGCAAAAAAGGACTGGGATGACAACTATGGCGACCGCATGCAGAAAATAGTATTCATCGGACAAAACATAAACCGGAAGGAAATCGAGGCCGAACTCGACAAGTGTCTTGAGGACTGACCGCTTCGTTACTGCTTTTGCATAGCCAAGACAAAGGCGCGACGTTTCGTGCCGCACGCTTGCGTAAAAAAATAACCGCCACTTACATACCTCGTTTGCCCACCTTGGCAAACATTCATTAACCATTGCGAAGGAGCCACGTTGCTGATTTTTAGCGGCATGGCTCCTTCGCATTTTCTTTCTGCTCACTTTTCTCCCCGATTGACCCTTCTTCGAATGGCGGTACCTTTGCAACGCCAACAAAGGAAGAAACTGTTGCAGTCTACAAGGGCAAACATTCCTGTTCTATTTCTTTATCAACTTTTCTATTTCCTTGTCAGTAAGTTCGGGCAATATCTTGTGAAAATGGT
>CAVKJH010000012.1:0-13744 GCA_963656755.1 bacterium | reverse complement strand
CTCGCTACGCTCGCTCCACCAGCGGTTATGCAGAGTTTGCCCCCTTCGGGGACACAAAATGAATGAAAGAAACTTCAATAACAATTATACATATTCAAGAATATACATGATTATTAGAACATAACCATCTGATTTCCGTTCTTTAAGCCACTTTAAAGGCAAAAATCCGACAGGAAAATGATTATGATTTTGAACACTCTACCCTACGGGACTTGTCAATTGCGATGTTTTACCGGACACTAATAGTTGGTTACTGTGTTCAACGGATTTGAACCCATTGCGATGGCCGCTTTTGCGAAAGCATAGCTGCCGCACTGTGAAAGGCCAGCCATCGCACTGCGAAAGACCACCTATCGCACCGCGAAAGGGCAGCTTTCGCACCGCCATAGCTATGCCGCCGCGATGGTCTCTTTCCGATGTGTGATGTATAAAAAATAACTTGCTCATTTTCATTCCGGTCAGATTGTATAAAGTGCCCTGCTCCTTGTACGATGTTGCGGACGGAGCCGCCAGTTGCCGCCCAAGGGAATGAGGCGGCTGCGTTGGCGAAGTGATGGTGCGGAATGACAAAACGACGAAAACGGAGCAGATGGAGTAACAAAATATAAACGAAACAACAAAAACGCTTTCAAATATTTGGTTGTATATCGGAAAAACTGTACTTTTGCAACCGTGATACGGCAACGAGAGACGAGTGCGGCAAGTTTTGGGCAGCACTTTGCATGGCAGTAGACAGGCAGTTGCGGCATGCAGCCGCAACAAAAGCAGGAATAAAACAAGGAGAGAGAACAAGAACAATATTGTTTCACATTGAAAACGTTATGCGTATGAAAAGATTTACTTTAGCATTGTTTACCGCAGTATGTTGTCTGGCCGGACACGCTTCCGTCAGTACTGTAGACGATTTGACGGGCATCTACTCGGTCACAGCCACCGGCACGGAGAAGATAACCAACTACAAAAAGGACACCGACATGTCGACCAAGACCTACTCGGTGGAGATCAGCAAGAACGACGACGGCACGGTAGCCATCAGCAACCTGCTCGGGTTCGGCTCGACCCTTACCGGCACGGTCGACCTCACGACCAAGACCATCACCATTGCCCCGGGCTATGTGTCGTGGACCACATTCGCTTCTTCGGCCACATCCGACGGTTCGGGTAGCGTGACGGCCGAGTTCACCGACGAAGGGGTAATCACGGTGCATGATTTTGCCGGTTGGTATTATGCCACGAACTATATTTCCGACGGTGCTACGGTGACGCTCACCAAGAGCTCCATAACCAAAGAGTGGACGGTCGAAGGACAGGTAGCCTATAGCGACGCTGCCGGCGACTCTGCCTACTATGTGGGCCGCACCACACTCTCGAAGTATTCGGGTACGGATGACTACGACTATATCCTGAAATGCGACGAGGGCGGATCTCCCACCGAACTGCAGTTCAAGGTGGCCGACGGACAGATCAGCATCGTGAACGGCTATCAGACAGCCGGTTACGCCGGAGCTTATTTCTACTACATCTATCCTAACAACTACTGTGTATGGCTTGACACGTCCGACGGCTACGCCACGTTTGCCGGAGACAAAGACAGTGGCGAACTTTACATCTATTGCTACGAATACAGCAGCAGCGGTCTGGAGCACGAAGGGTACATGTCGTTCCTTTGGGGTACCTACGACGGTATCGAGGCTCCTGCAGCAGTTCGGGCGTCGGCCGATGCGCCCGTCTACGACCTCTCGGGCCGCCGGGTGTCAAAGCCCACCAAGGGTATCTATATCTGTAACGGCAAGAAATTTTTCGTGAAATAAACTGCAAAGTCCGCGGCCCTGGCAAAGGCACGAGGCTGACAACACACACGAAGCCCCTCGTCACCAACGGTGGCGAGGGGCTTCGGCATGTATGCGGACGGCAGGCGCAGCGCGCGTGCCGGGCAAGGTGTGTTTTATTCGAAGGTGTGTTTTATTCGAAATAGTAGAGGAACATGGCAGTGCCGCTCAGGGCGGGCTTGCGCTGGCCTTCCACTTCGATGCTGAACTTGATGCTGGCCTTGCAGATGCCGCGCAGGTTCTCGATGTTGGCCAGCGAGGCTACCAGACGCACGCGGCTGCCGGTAATGACGGGCACGCCGAACTTCATGTTGTCCATGCCGTAGTTCACCATCATCTTCAGGTTGTTCACCTGGATAATCTGTCCCCACATATAGGGCAGCAGCGAGAGGGTAAGGTAGCCGTGGGCAATGGTGCTGTGGTAGGGGCTCTCTTCCTTGGCGCGCGCCGTGTCGACGTGTATCCACTGGTGGTCGAGCGTGGCATCGGCAAATTGGTTGATGCGTTCCTGGTCCACTTCGAGCCATTCGGATGTGCCGAGCTGCTGGCCCAGATGGCTGGCAAACTCCTCGTAGGAGTTGATAATCAGTTTGTCCATAAGTTGTTTCTTTATTGTGCAGCGACCGTATAACGGGGCCTGCACTTGTTTTAACGGTCGGCAAAGTTACGGAAATTGCACGGATTTACCATAAGTGTGCAACCGTAATCCTTGTTGATTAAGGTTCTTTAACGGTTGCGGGCAGGTGGCTCCCGTTGTGGTTGGGCAGCTTCGTGGCGTGTCAGGCCGCCTTGTCGCTGCGCTTGAAAATCTTGTAGCCCAGTGCGGCTACGGCGATGCTCATCAGCGGCGAGATGAGGTTGAAGAGGCAGTAGGGCAGGTAGGTGAAGGTAGGCACGCCCAGCACGGTGCTTTGCGTCATGCCGCAGGTGTTCCAGGGCACAAGCACGGAGGTTACGGTCACGGCATCCTCGGTGGAGCGGCTGAGCAGCCGCCGCTCGTAGCCCCGGTCGTCGTACACGTCGCGGAACATGTTGCCTGTGAGCAAGATACACAGATACTGGTCGGCAATGGCCACATTGAGTATCAGGCCTGTGACAACCGTTGAACCCACGAGCGACGTGCGGCCCTTTACCAGATGTATGAAGAGGCGCGTTATGCCGCCAACCATGCCCGATGCCGACATGGTGCCGCCGAAACACATGGCGCAGATGATGAGCCAGATGGTTCCCATCATGCCGCCCATGCCGCGTGTGGACACCAGTGCCGTCAGTATGTCGTTGTCGGTGTGGATGGCAGTGCTGCCGTAGAGGCTGCGCATCGTGGCGTGGAACAGCGAGGGGTCGATTTCCGCAAGCACGTCTTTCTGCCACACCAGAGCGGCAGCCATGGCCATGAGCGACGACAGGAAGAGGGTGATGATGGGCGGTGTGCGGCGCGCGATGAGCACGCCTGTGAGCACCGGCACGCTGAGCAGCCACGGCGTAACGTTGAACCGTTGGCTGATGGCCTGTGTGAACGAGGCGATGTCCTGCGTGTTGCTGGTGTGGACGAACAGCCCGGCCACGGCGAAGATGATGAGCGTAAGGCAGATCGACGGCACCGTGGTGATGAGCATGTAGCGTATGTGCTTGAAGAGGGGCACGCCCAGACAGCCCGATGCCAGAGTGGTGGTGTCGGAGAGGGGCGAGATCTTGTCGCCGAAATAGGCACCGCTGATGATGGCTCCGGCCACCCACCCGTCGGCGAAACCTTGTGCGCGGCCTATGCCCATCAGGGCGATGCCGATGGTGGCCACCGTGGTCCACGACGACCCGGTCATGACGCTTACCAGCGCACAGATGGCACAGGTGGAGGCAAGGAATATGTTCGGGTGGATGATCTGTATGCCGTAGTAGATCAGCGTGGGCACCACGCCGCTTACCATCCAGATGCCCCCAAGTGCGCCGATGAGCAGCAGGATGATGAGTGCACTCGACACGCTGGACACGTTTTTGGTGATGGCTTTCTCGAAACTTGCCCAGGGCACGTTGAGGTAGCCCATGCCGATGAGTACGCACAGGGCCGATACGGTGAGCAGGGTTATCTGCGAGGCACCCTCGAGGGCTTCGCTGCCAAACGACTTGATGGTGGCGGTGAGCATGGCCACCAGCACGGCTATGGGAACGAGCGACAGGAGGGCCGACGGCCGTTTCTTGAGGAGTTCTCCTTTTTTGTTTCTGTTTTGAAGCATTGCGTCTGCAAAGTTACTACAAAAAGCCCTCAATGCCAAGCCACGGGCGGTGGAAAACAGATGTGCATGTGCCATGTGGTGCTCCGGCAGCAACGGAAAAGCGCAGGAGGCATTGCCCCCTGCGCTTCGGTGCGGTTGTCGTTGTGCCGTAGGCCGGCCGGTTATTTCCTGGCGTTTTTGGCCTTGGCGTTTTTCTTGTCGTATTTCTTCCAGGCTTTCTCGGCCGTAGCCTTCAGGGCTACCGTGAACTCGTGGTTGGCCGTCTCCTGTGCGGTCTCTTCCTCGGCCGTGGCGAAGGCGTGGCGATAGCCCTGCTGGTCGTTCCAGTGGCCGCGCGTAAAGTCGGGAACGGCTACGGGCATGCAGTTGTGGTCCATCGACAGCGAGCCCAGCTCGGCCAGCGAACACCACTCGGCCAGGTCGTAGACATCCATGTCGAGGGGCAGTCCGTGCTGCAGGCAGTAAATCAGGCGCGAGTCCATGATGAAGTCCATGCCGCCGTGTCCGCCCACTTTCTTGGCCATCTCGGTGTACTTGGTGACCAGCGGGTTCTCGTACTTCTTGTTCAGTGTGCTCATGTCGGCCTTGTTAAGGAATGCCTCGCCGTCGTAGTAGTTGGTCTGGGTGTTGATGCCCGTCTTCTTCAGGCTTTCGTTGTTGAGGGCGATGCCCTCCTGCGGATACTTGTTGGCCATGCCCTGTGTGCCCACCAGGTGGTACATGCGGCTGTAGGGCTGCGGGGTCATCACGTCGTGCACGATCTGTATCACCTTGCCCTGCTCCGTGCGTATCATGGTGTTGGTCAGGTCACCCTGGCGGAAGTTGTCCACCTTTTGTCCCAGCCGCTTCTCGGCCTTCTTCACGCCGGCAAAGCTCTTGGTGTCCATGGCCGAGAGAATGGTGAAGCGGTCGCCCCGGTGTATGTTCATCACCTGGGCAACGGGGCCGAGGCCGTGGGTGGCGTAGACATCGCCGCGGTACTTCATGTTGTAGTCGAGGCGCCATCCCAGTTTGTCGTTGGCGTCACGCTTCCAGTAGGCGTCCCAGTAAGGGTCGAGGTCGTGGCGGTAGGCTCCCTGCCCGAAGATGACCTCGCCGAAGAGCCCTTTCTGTGCCATGGTGAGGGTGTTGAGCTCGAAGAAATCGTAGCAGCAGTTCTCGAGCATCATGCAGTGCAGCCGTTTCTCCTCGCTGAGATTGATGAGGTTCCATATCTCCGTGAGGTTCATGGCCGACGGCACCTCGATGGCCACATGCTTGCCGTGCTGCATGGCATACTCGGCCACGGGGAAATGGTCTATCCAGTCCACGGCAATGTAGATGAGGTCTACGTCGCTGCGCTCGCAGAGGGCCTTGTAACCCTCGTCGCCGCTGTAGAGAGCGGCGGGCGGCAGACTGGCCTTGCGCAGTTGCTCGTTGGCTGCCTCGGCACGCTCTGCCTCATGGTCGCACAGACCCATGATCTGCACGCCTTCCTGGTAGACCCAGCGTCGCACGGCTTCCGACCCGCGCATGCCCAGGCCCACAAAGCCCACGCGTACTACCGGCAGCTTGTCGGTGGCAAGGTTGAGCACGTCTTTCTGCCCGGCGGGGCGTTGTGGAACGTCGGTGACGATGGTTCCGTCTTTCACCTGGTAGGGCCAGTTGAACTGAGCCGTTGCCGTGGCGGGCAACAGCAGGGCGGCACTGAGAACCGCCATGAATGTTTTCTTTAAGTTCATATTACTTAAGTTATGGGATTGTCGTTCGGTCGGGACGGTGGGGCAGCTTCTGTCTTGCTGCATTGCCGCAGGGCGTTGCCGTCATTGCTTTTTTGCGGCCAGTTCGCCGACAAACGGCCGCAACACTTTGGCAGCCGGTTCGGCCCCGCGTTTGGAAAGGCTGATGTCGTTGCCCATGCCACTGAGGATGGAGAACTGGTATTTCGGGTTCCGGTCGAGTTCTTCGGCCTGTCGTGCGGCCTGCTGTCGCTGTACCCCGGTAGCGTTGGGGTTGACGAGCGTGTGAGCAATGCCGCACATGTCGGCCACCTTTTCTATATAAGGCTGCAGCTCGTGCCAAAGCAGGCGGTCGGATACATTGTCCGACGAGGCCATGTTGCCGAGAGCCTTGGCGTCGGCCTGGATGCTTCGCAGTTCGTCGAGCAGTGCCTGAGTGGCGCGTAGGTTGGTGGGCTGGGCCTTCCACAGGCGTATGCGGTCGGCCAGCGTTGTGCTGCCGTCGTAGTGGCGGGTGAGGGGCAGAATACGGAAGGCGTTGTCGGCATGCTGCCCGAAGATGGCGCGGAGCGAGGCCATCCACGAGGCGTCGTTGTCGAAAGCGGCGCGGTGCCAAGCGTAGTCGGCAATGCTGAAGAGGGCAATCTTGCTAATCTCGCCCTGCTGCATAGGGTTGCTGATGAGCGTGTTGACGCCCTTGAGGTTGGGGTCGAGGGTGGCATTGCGGTCGATATGCGCCTCGTCGTCGAAGTTGCGGTAGGTGTCGAGCGGGAAAATCTTGTTCATGTCGTTGTCGTTGCACGGATAGTTCCACCACCATGCCACGTCGCGGCCCAGCCAAGAGCTGACCAGCTCGGGGTCTTCGGAGTTGGGCACGGTCCACACGGCGCGGCCGGTGATGTAGACGCACACCTTACTGGGCGTGGCGCTCAGTGCGCGGAAGAACCGTTCGCCCTGCTGCCGGCTCACCCACGAGTAGGCGTAGAGCTGGGGCACGAAGTGCAGCGGTTTCACCGTGTCGGCCGGCAGGGCCTTGCGGCCGTTCCACTCGCGGTCGATCATCTGCTGCAGTTCGGTTACGCGCCGGGCGTTGAGGGCCAGCGTGGCCGAGTCGGACGGCACGCCCACATCGTCGACGAACACGCCGAACTGGCGCACGCCGAGATCGTGCATGAGGCGCAGCTTGCCCATCACGCGGTCGAGCACGTCGGTCTGCTCCTTGTCGGTGAAAGCCCCGCCCGGGTGGATGGCCCAGATAAAGTTGACCTTGGCGCGGTGTGCGGCATCGGTGAGCTGCCGCATCATGCCCTCGGTGAGCATGCCCACCTCCTGCTGCTCGGGCGTGATGGTCTGTGGATATGCCTTGTCCCAGTATTGCGAGTGGTAGGGGTCGCTCTTGGCGCCGTACATGTAAGTGTTCATCTTGTAGCGTGCCATGAACCGGAACAGGTCGGCCGTTACCTCGGCCGAGTAGGGCACGCCGTAGTAGCCTTCGATGACGCCGCGGTACTGCGTGTCGGCGAAGTCGTAGATGTCGGCACAGGGCAGACTGCCGTCTGTGGCCTGGTCGAGCATCTGTTCGAGCGAAGCCAGGCCGCAGAACACGGCATCGGTGTTCTCGCCGACAATCACCACCTGTGCTGCCGTGCCGTTCTGGCGCACGGCGAGCGCATGGCGGTCGTAGCCTTTCTGTGTGAAGACGTCGCGTTTCAGCCCGATGCGCTTGCCCTCGCTGTCGGCCGCATCGCCGCTGGCGTTGATGCCGAGATAGAGTGTCGGCTTGCCTTTGGCGGCCTTGCGTGCCACCACGGGTGTGAGTCCGTGCCCGGCCAGCACCTCCTTGGCGCGGTCGACGGTGTAGCCGTCGATGCCCTTTCCGGCCACAATCGTCACCGGTCCGGCCAGCGTGGCCGTGCCCTGCAGCCGTTCCTGCTGTTGGGGAACGGGGCGTATGTCATAAACATTGTCTGCTGCGGCTACGGCCGAGAGCAGGCAGAAAACTATTCCCAAGATGGATTTGCGGAAATTCATGCTTGTTTAGGTTAGGTGTTAATTGTGGCAGAGACGGTGCATGCGTGCGCAATGCCGACTTGTTCCGGCATTGCCGCCGGTCGCAACCTGTCTTTGCAAAGATAGTGATAGTTTTCGGAACAGGCAATGAATAAACCATAAAAATGACTTGGATTTCGGAATAATTTGGGGCAGTTCGGCAGATTGCCGCCCTGCATGTGTATTCCGAAATCCAAGTTGTTGTCGGCCGCATGGCTGTAGTTGCGCCTCCGTGGCGCAGTGCCGGCGGCGTTATTTTCCCAACAGTTTGCCTGACAGGTAGTTGAAGAGGTTGTCGCGGTAGCTGTCGCCGAGCGGCACCGTCACCTGGTTGTCGAGCGTCACGCGCGACTTGTTCATCTCGGCAAAGTGCCGCATGTTGATGATGTACGACTTGTGTATGCGCAGGAAATTGTGCGTTTCGAGCCGTTCTTCCATTTTCTTCATGGTGAGCAGGGTGACGAGCGGCTTGCCCTGTCCTTCGAGATAGATGCGCAGGTATTCGCTCATGCCCTCCACATACACTATCTGGTCGATGGCCACGCGCACCACCTTGTGGTCGGCTTTCACGAAGAGCGCGTCGCTGTCGTCGGTTGTCGGCGTGGCAGCCGCCCTTGTCAGTTCGTACTGGCGCTTCACCTTGTCGGCGGCGCGCATGATGTCGGCCATGCCGAACGGTTTGAGCAGATAGTCGATGGCGTTCACCTTGTAGGCGTCGACGGCATACTCGTGGTAGGCTGTGGTGAATACCACCATGGGCGGTTGCCTGAGCGACCGCACGAAGTCGAGCCCGTTGAGGTCGGGCATGTTGATGTCGATGAAAAGCACGTCGACCTGCTGTGTCTGCATGAGCCGTGCCGCCTCGAGCGAGCTGCGGCAGCATTCCACCAGTTGCAGGTACGGTATTTTTTGCAGATAGGCCGCCAGCTGTTTCAGTGCCAGCGGTTCATCGTCTATGGCTAAGCATTTTATCATGTTGTGGTGTCGGTTGGGTCGGTGGGTATCTGTGTGGGGTGGGGCGGCAGGTGCAGCTGCACACGGTAGTCGGTGTCGGTGGCCACGGTGTTGAGACTGTATGTGTCGCCGTAGATCAGGTTGAGCCGCTTGCCGGCGTTGCGCAGGCCCACGCCGCCGTGCTCGTCCTCGCGTTTGGGTTTGCGGCTGTTGTGGCAGTCGAAAAACAGGCCTTGCCCGTCGGTGCGTATCGTTACCGTTATGAACGAAGGCCGCTCGTAGCTCACGCCGTGTTTGAAGGCGTTCTCCACATAGGTGATGAGCAGCAGCGGTGGAATCTTGAAGTCGGGCACCTTGCTCGGGAAGTTCATGGTGATGCGCACGTCGTCGGCGTAGCGTATGCGCATCAGCTTCACGTAGTTGTTGAGGAAATCGAGCTCGCGCTGCAGCGGTGCCAACGGCTTGTTGCCCTCGTAGAGCACATAGCGCATGAGATGCGACAGCACCTCGATGGTGCGTTTGGCCTGTTCGGGGTCGATGTCGACCAGCGCGTGTATGTTGTTGAGGGTGTTCATGAAGAAATGCGGGTTCACCTGGTATTTCAGGTATTCCAGCTGCTGGTGCAGGTTCTCGCGTTCCAGTTCCCTCATGCGCTTTCGGTCGTCAGACGACTTGAAGTAAACCTTCACACCGATGTTCAGGGCCAGCAACAGCAACATGATGATGAAGGCCACCGAGTCCCTACCGCCGAACACGAAGGGCGGTTCGTCGTCTCTCCGCCTGTCGCGCCGTTCGCCCTTGGGTTCCTTGGGCGGTTTGCCGCCTTGCGTCCATTGGGGCGGCGGAGCGTGGCGTGTGCCGTCGATGGGCGCGCCGGGGCGCAACTGCTCTTCGGGCGGCCGCTTGCGCAGTCCGGGATGTGCGCTGAACTGGTAGGTCTCGAAGCATACCAGGCCCACGAGCACGCAGACGGCGTAGCACCACTTGCGGTCGTAGTACACCAGCAGCGGTGCCAGCAGAAAGTTGTGCAGGGCAAACGCCGTAGCAAACATGGCAAGCATCTGCCATGCCTGCACCACGCGCGGCCAGCTGTAGACCCCGTTGTGCGTCGTGGCGCTGCTGATATACATCGACAGCATCGGTGCGGCAAACAGGATGAGCCACACGACGGCGTAGATAGTCAGTTCGGCCCTTTTCTGCCCCTTGAACATGCGTTTTATGTATTTCCGAATCATTAGGATAACGTTTGGGCGTGGTCTTTAGTGTATGACATGAAAGAAAAAACTTCCATACCGCTGGCCCTCCTGCAAGGGCACGGCCCGAAGCCAAGGCAACGGGCCGTGCCGGTTGACAGGCGTTGTGGGAGAAGGCCGTCATGTCCCCGGGGGGGATTGGGGACATGTGCCGCGAAACGCTTGAACGGCAGCTCGGCCTTCTTTATGGGGATTGTCAGGGACGGCCGTTCGATCCTGTCAGCACAGCCGTGGCTGTGGCCGAGGCCGAACCGCTGGTAATTGTGTAGCTGCTGCCCTGGGTCAGTCCGGCACAGGTGATGAGCACCGATGCGCTCCCGCCTTGTCCGCCGCCTCCGGGGTTACCGCCTCCACCGCCGGGATTGCCACCGCCGCCGGGGCCACCGCCTCCGGGGCCGGCTGCAGCGCGTCCGCCCCATCCGCTCTGCGACGAAGAGTAGGTTGAGGGCACAGTGAACGAGGCCAGCGTGTCGCTGCCGCTCTTCAGCGTCACCTCGTTTCCGGCCGTCACCGACAGGTTGCCGGTGACATAAGGCTGTGTCGAGGCCGACGTGCTGGGCACCGAGTTGCCGCCGCCCACAGCCAGCAGCGTACCGCCGGTGAAGAACACGGTGTAGTTGTCCTCCTCGTTGGCGTCGATGCCACACTCGGGCGACGAGGTGCCGAAGGCCATGGTCACGCCGCCGGTGATATACATGTTGCCGTTCGAGTCGAGACCGTCGTTGTTCTTGGCCACCACGGTGACGTTGCCCCCGTTGATATACATGTGGCTCGACGAGTTGATGGCGTCGTCGTAGGCGTTGACCAGCACCGTTCCGTCGTCGATGGTCAGCACCTTCTTGCTTTCGATGCCCTCGGCGTTGTTGCCCGAGGTGCTCACCGTTATGTTGCCGCCGGCAATGAGCACGTTGCCCTCGGCACGTATGCCTTTGGGCGACGATTTTTGTGCGTTGCTGAGGCGGTCGCTCTCGCCGGTGTAGTTAGTGTATTCGGTGCCGTTCACATAGGCGTACATGCCGCCGGTGGTGGTGATGCCCACCGTTCCGCCGCTGATGGTGAGGTCGCCGTCGCAGCCGATGCCTTTGCCGCCGGCACCCGAGCTGGCCAGTGTCAGTTCGCCGCCGCTGATGGCCACGGCCCCGTCGGCGCTGATGCATGCCGATGCCTTGGTCTTGGCGTCGTCGCTGTCCCATGTGCCGTTGCCGGTGGTGGTGATGCTGAGTGTGCCGTCGGCCACGGTGATGTCGCCCTCGGCCTTCAGGCCCTTGGCGGCCTTGCCCGTAACGGTGACCTGCAGCGTGCCGCCGGCTATGGTCAGTGCGCCGGTGTCTTCCTCCTCGCGGTCGGTGTCGTCCTTGTACGACACCTGCACGCCGTCGTCGGCCACGCCACTGATGGTGAGCGCGCCGCTCTCGAGCAGGAAGTACTGGTTGCAGTTGATGCCGTCCTTCACGGCCGACAGCACGTTGACCGTGCAGTTTTTCATCTCCACATATTCCTTGGCATAGATGGCGTGGGCCGTGTTGCCGTAGATGTTGAGCGTACCCTTGCCCTTCAGTTCCAGGTGTCCCTTGCAGGCCAGGCATCCCTTCTGGTCGCCGCCGGCACCGTCGGTCAGCGTGTTCACGGTCTCTTTCTTCACACTGAGGTCAATGCGTTTGCCGTCCTGTATGAGGATGGCGGCCCCCGAGGGATTGGTCAGCGTCAGGCCGTTCAGCTCGACGGTGGCCTTGTACGATCCTTCCATGACGAAGGCACCGTCGGCCGACGTGCCGCTGAGCGTGTAGACAATCTCGCCGCAGGTGGTGTCGGACACCTCGTCGCTCTGCACGATGCTGACATGGGCGCCGCTGAGCGTGGGCTGCACATAGCGGGCCACGTTGCCGGCCACCACGACGGCAGCCTCCGTGCCCTGATAGCTCACGGTGACACTGTTGTCCGTCACGTCGCTGTAGTCCACGTACATGCGTGTGATGTCGTCCACGCTGAACGACTTGCCCATCACCGTCAGCGTGTTGCCGTTTTGGTAGGGCATGTAGCCTGTTTGGGTGGCGGGGAAGGCGTAGGTGACCTGCCCCACCACCACGTTCAGCGTCTGGGCACCGGCGCTGACAGCCATCGTGCCCGACAGAAGTAAGGTTGTTATTATGCGGTTCATTTCACAGTCGTTTTGAATGTTCTGCCATTGCTCTTTACCACATACACGCCTTTGGCTGCGCGCCGGGCGAATGTCTCTGCCGAGCTGTAGTTGCCCAGCTTCATTCCCGACAGCGTGTAGACCTCCACGATGCTGCCGGTGTCGGCATCGGGTTGGGCGATGCCCGTCGTGGTGCCGTCCGAGAAATACATGCGGGCCAGGTCGGCCACGCTCAGCCGGTAGGTAGCGGTGCCGTTGGTGGCCACCAGTTGCCCGTCGTCGAATGTCATGGTCAGCGATGCCACGTCGACCGACAGCGTTGTGCTGTCCGTCTTTTGGAACGTCAGGTGCGTGTAATCGTCGGCCTTCGCTCCCGCTGCGCAACAAAGCAGCGAGGCGATGAACAGAGATTTTTTCATTTTCATAAGCTCCCTAATTTAGACTTCCGTTGGTTTTGTGCCGCCTTATTGTTTGTGGTGCCAGTTGCCGGTACCCCGTTGCTGCGGCTAGCTTTGCAGTTTGTGTTTGTGTTGCTGTATCAATGTGTCGGCAAAGTTATGGTGAATGGTCCGTTTTTCCAACTTTTTTCAACGAATCCTTACATTCGTTAAGCCAACCGAACGGTTTCGGCCGAAGTCGGCGGTCGTAGTTGTCTACCTCGTTTCCGTTGCCGTAAATATCCTCAAAGCTACAGTTCTGTGTTGATTTGACAATTCAATGGCAGGTATGCTGGCACAACATCCACCTATTTTATACTAAATTGCGGAAACCTGCCTGCCTGTCGTATTGTGTTGAAATTTCATCGGGTTCGATACCCCAAAACCGTGCAATAAGTTTACAATCGGTGCTCCGGAAAGGGCGTTGCCGCCATCAGCTGCCTGTCGGTGCGGAAAAACGGCCGTTTTCGAGCCGAGAATGTACCTGCAGTAAATCAATGTGTTACATGCAGAAGGCGTTGTGCGTGCCATCGTCGGCCGTTTCGGGAAAGTGAGAAAGATGTCGTTTCGCAACCCGAAAGATGCCGAACGGCACGGCCATTGTAGGCCTTCCGGCTGCCCGTAGGCCCCAGATGCCGTTGCGAAAGGGCATCGATGACGGAAGGCTGCCGCAGCCGACGGGCGTACAACCGGCATCCCACGCCCCGGCATCGCTCCCGGGATGCTCCGAAGGACCGTTGGCCACAGTTTGCGCCCTGCTGCTTGCGGTCATGCAATCGGCTGTTTTTTGGGCAAAAATTGAGACATGCCGTCGTGCGCACCTGTTCAAAATCATCATCCGAACCGCAGCAATGCACCAATGGTGCGCCCCGCAAGTGCAGAACCTGCATTTTGAGTTGCCCAGACGGTCTATTCCACCCTCTTCCAGCCGAGCAGCCCCTTGCCGTTCTCATCGAGCTCGATGGCCAGGCCAATCACCTGTCGCTTGTCGGCCCTGAACGGCTCCATGTACTGGCGGTCCACTATCTGCTGCGAGGCGGCTTCCTTGCCGTCGTTGTTGCGCAGCTTGAGCTCGATGACATAGATGTAGCGCGAGGTCTGCACCACCATGTCGATCCTTCCGGTGGCCATCATGC
>CAVKJH010000011.1:0-5701 GCA_963656755.1 bacterium | reverse complement strand
TAAAACGATAGGGGTAAACCCCTATCCTATATTCTATCGCCCTTACAGGGCTTGCTGTGCGTTTGTCGTTGCCCCTGCTTGCCGTGCGTATGCATTGCCCCTGCTAACCGTCCGCTTGCATTGCCCCCTGAAGGGGGCACATAATATAGCGTAGGGGTTCTTGCTGGCGCAAGCGACAAAGTCGAGCGTACCCCTACGTTTAACGGTTCTGCATTTTTTTTCGTCGCCCCTATAGGGGGCGCATAATTCAACGCCGTATGCAATTTAAATATGCGCCCCCTTCAGGGGCAATAACTGCACAATCGCTGCATATTTTGATCCGAATGTTGAACACCCTACCTTGCAGGACTTCCTGTGCACCGTGTGCTGTCGCCTCTGCTACACAATTAACGATGAAACAACCCGACAAAATATCTCCGAAACACGGCCATCTTCATCACCCTTGGGTCGCTGACTTGCCTCAGCGCGAAAAATGCGTGTTTGTGCAACGTGCCGACTGTCAGGCGGTTGTGTTCCGAGCCTGTGTTCCTACCTGTCTGCCGCCCTGCGCCCCGTATGCCGAAGGTGTCGTTCCGTGCTGCCGCCAATGCCTTTCAGCCTTGCCGTTGCCCGTCTGCGACACGTCCTCCGGCGGTCAGCCGCTGGGGCGTTCGGCATGTATGGCTTGCGCCGTGTCACGCATACCGTCCCTCGCGGGCGGTGTGCGGTGTGTCGACGAGCTGCCGATGGTGCGTAGCATGCGCTGGAAGCGAGATGGCGCACGGTGCGGATGATGCGGAATAAACTTTACATGCGTTATGCGCCGCCATCTGCCTTGGCAAGAACGACCATGCACGGCGTGTTCGCCCCCTTCGAGGGAGAGGCCATGGTGGATTATATGGTAATGCGTCTTGTGCAATTTTGTCTCTCTCTTGAACAACACGCTATTGTTGCGGACATGCGGGCAAGTAGTTTTTTTGAACCACGAATATCCCGAATTTCACGAATACCTTTCATTGCTCCTCACGCTCCACATTCGTATAATTCGTAAAATTACTTCCCGTTGGTCAGTGGGTCTATGCCAAATCTCGTGGTTAATCTAACCCCATAGCGTGGTTGTTCCCATTGTTTTTGAACCACGAATATCCCGAATTTCACGAATATTCCCTCATCGTCCTTTCAGCCCACATTCGTATAATTCGTGAAATTACTTCCCGTTGGTCAGTGGGTCTACGAAAAATCTCGTGGTAAATAAAAAATACCGCTGCGGCATTGCCTGTTTCCAAACAATTTGCTAATTTTGCAACTATTTGTGTTACATTTGCGCCCGACAATGATAGCTATGTAACAAATGTTTTCTGATATCGCGGTTTTATGAACATTATGCAGTCTGCCCCCCCCTGTAGGCTTACACTTATACGTTGTGTAGGCTTTTTTCTCTTCTCCTTCTTCTTGTTGATGTGGCTTTCGCCCGACTCGTTTCTGATGGCCTACTGGAGTCCACGGTGCGACTCGGCGTGGTTCTTCACCTGCGGCAAGGCATGGATGGAGGGCATGACACCTTATGTTGACTTTGCCGACTCCAAAGGACCGCTGCTCTGGCTCATCTACGGCATTGGCTACCTGCTTTCGCCTACCTCTTATGTTGGGGTGTTCTGGCTCAGTGTGGTGGCCTACACGTTTACGTTCGAAATCTTGTGGCGCACGGCCCGACTGTTTGTGGGGCGGCGCGAGGCCGTGGCCATACTGGCCGTCATGTCCGCCCTGCTGTTCCTGCGGCATTTTCATGACGAGGTGCGTGCAGAAGATTTCTGCATGCCGTGGATATGTGCCGGTCTTTACTGCACCACGCTGGTGCTTTTGCGGCCGTCGGCAGACCGTCTGCGGCGGCGGGCTTTCTGGCTCGGGGTCAGCATGGCATGGTGTCTGCTCATCAAATGGAACCTGTTTGTCATGATGGGCGGTATGGCTGTGGCTGTGGCCGTCGTTGCGGTGCAACGCCGTTGCGTCAGTGCCGTTGCTTGTGGACTGGCGGGCATCGTGCTGCCTCTGTTGCCGTTTGTTGCATATCTTTCGGCCAAAGGATGCTTTCACGATATGGTGAACGAGTATTTCGTCAACACGTTCCTTATTACCGACAACGGTAGCGGACTGGCGATGTGGAAGTCGTTCGTCGTTACCAACGCCACTCATCTGCGCACCACCTTGAAAACCATCGGCCAGTGTAGTATATTGGCCGGTATTGCGCTGTTCTGTGTGCGCCGTCGTTTCTCGTGGTGGCTCTTGTTTGCGTTTTTCCCTTTCTTCTTCTTTATCGAGTTCAAGTCACCATGGTGTTACTATGCCGCCACCACCATCCCGTTCTTTGTGTATCCGTTTTGCGAACTCGCCAGTATGCTTTCCGTCGGTCTGCGTCGTATGCCGCGTTGGCTTTACTGTGCGCTCGTGTCGACCGTCTGTCTCGTCGGCATTGCCTACAACGTGTACGCCGAACGCCTTGCCTTCGTGGCCGGCGACCCGCCTGCAGCGTTTGCCGCGACTGAACGAATACTTGTGCGCCATCCTTTCTGCAAAATCATGTTTGGAGGGCATGAGAACGGGTGGGGACTCCGAGCGCGTGCGCTGCCTGCATGCAAGTACTGGGCATTGCAGAACGGGGCTTCAGACGGCATGAAACGCAACCGGGCAAAGGCCATCGCCGAACGCCGACCGGATTACGTCGTAGGGATGCCCGAAGATGTGCGCACCCGCAGACTGCTGGTTTCCTGTGGCTACCGGCAGTGCAGCGACCTCGGGACCCAGAACGGCCGTGCCGTGCGCATGGCTCTGCCCCTCTACGAACGTCCGTAGTGTGCAAATACATGGGAGTGGGCATGGCATCGTGGAATGGTGCTACTCCGCAAGAGGACATAATAGGAAAATGGGAAGTTGCAATCCCGTCTATGGGGAAAATTCCTTGACCGCATGTCTGTAACGTCTTTCACCCCATATTCGTATAATTCGTAAAATTACTTTCCGTTGGTCAGTGGGTCTACGACAAATCTCGTGGTTAATAAAAAACACATGTGGTTCATCCCTTTGATTTTTAACCACGAATATTCCGAATTTCGCGAATACCTTTCATTGCTCCTCACGCTCCACATTCGTATAATTCGTAAAATTACTTCCCGTTGGTCAGTGGGTCTACGACAAATCTCGTGGTTAATAAAACTCATTGCGTGTTCTGTCCGTTCGTATTTGAACCACGCATATTCCCTCATCGTCCTTTCACACCATATTCGTGTGATTCGTAAAATTCGTGGTTAATCTAAACCCATAGCTTGGTTGTTCCCATCGTTTTTTAACCACGAATATTCCGAATCTACCGAATATTCCCTCATTGTTCCTTTCACCCCACATTCGTATAATTCGTAAAATTCGTGGTTAATAAAAAACACAGCGTAGTTATATATTATAATGAGGTGGTCCGTGGTTCCAGCCCCGCAAAATGCGTTTTTGACCCGTGGAGAGAAAAAAGTTACGGAAATGTTTGGCGGTTACGCGGAAAAGGTGTACCTTTGCACACGCAATTCGGAAAACGGGTGTTTCGCCCACCGATGAGCAAGCTAACGCGTCCTTAGCTCAGCTGGTAGAGCAACTGACTCTTAATCAGTGGGTCTAGGGTTCGAATCCCTAAGGACGCACCCTTTTCAAAGAAAGCAATTTCTCTTGAAAGCGTCCTTAGCTCAGCTGGTAGAGCAACTGACTCTTAATCAGTGGGTCTAGGGTTCGAATCCCTAAGGACGCACCCTTTTCAAAGAAAGCAATTTCTCTTGAAAGCGTCCTTAGCTCAGCTGGTAGAGCAACTGACTCTTAATCAGTGGGTCTAGGGTTCGAATCCCTAAGGACGCACCCTTTTCAAAGAAAGCAATTTCTCTTGAAAGCGTCCTTAGCTCAGCTGGTAGAGCAACTGACTCTTAATCAGTGGGTCTAGGGTTCGAATCCCTAAGGACGCACGCAGAAAGCCCAGGTCGCAGCGACTTGGGCTTTTCTTTTTTACGCCCGCCGCTCACTTCGTGCCGCCCCTACGGTGCGCTTGTCGCCCCGCCGTCGCAATTATTGGCAGCCGCGCCGCGTTATCTCCGTTTTTCTGCGTACTTTTGCAAAACGTAACACTCTGAAAGATAAAACCGATGAACACACGTTTCTGCGACATCAGCGTGCTCCGCGTGGTGGCCATGCTTCTCGTGGTCTACTACCACTGCATCTGCCCTTACTACATCTGGGGCAATGGCCTCGACTCGGCCGGTTTCGTCGTTCCGCTGTATCGGGAACTCTCCTTGGCACTGGTGGTGACACACCTGCCCACGTTCTTTCTTATAGCTGGCTATCTCTTTGGTTATAAGCGATTTAGGGGGGGGTATGCCGACCAGCGGCAGTTTCTTGTCGGTAAGGCCCGGCGTGTGCTCGTGCCGTACCTCACGGTGGGCCTCCTGCTGATAGCCCTGCGGCAGGGCACGCCCGGAGCGATGATTGCCGGGCACAACAGCCATCTGTGGTTTCTCGTTACCATCTTCGAGTGCTATGCCGTGGGCAAGCTCGTCGACTTTGTGCTTTGGGAGCGCACGTGCGTCAAGGTGTGTGCGTTCGTGGCCGTGGGAGCGTGTGCGCTGCTGGCTTATTTCTGCACGTTTGTGCTGAGTGCCAATTTCACCGAAAATTTCTTGTTCTATTTCGGCGGCATGCTGCTGGCCTCGGCCGACCTCGGCCGTCTTCGCCGGTGGCGGCCACTCTTCGTGACGGCAGCCGTGGCCTCGCTGGCCGTCATGGTGCTGGTGGCGGTGCTGGGATGGCCCCACATCCTCCACAGGCTGTGCAGCATGGTGCTGGTGTCGGCCGCCTTCCTCGCCTTCCGCACGTCGCAGGTAGGCCGGCTGCCCCGATGGGTCATGAGTCTGGACGCCTGCAGCATGGGCATCTACATCGTGCACCACATCGTCATCCAGGGCATGAACCGCACCGACCTGTTCCATGCGCTGCTGCGCACCCACTATGTAGTCTATCCCACGGTGCAGTTTGTCGTCGTCCTCCTCTTCAGCTGGGGCGTGGTGTGGGCGCTGCGGCGGTACCGTTGGTCGCACTATTTCGGGTTGTAGCGCCCGGCCGCACCCAGGGCCGTATTGGATACATGCCCCAATAGGGAAGCCATTCGCAACGTTTGCCCCTGTAGGGGCACATAATATAGGATAGGGTTTCTTGCTGGCGCAAGCGACAAAGTCGAGCGGCCTCTATCTCAATCGAATTTATCATGCATTGCCCCTGTAGGGGGCGTATATTTTATTCATATACAATGAATTATGCGCCCCCCCTACAGGGGCAAAGTTTTAACAACTAAACGAAAAACGTAGGGGCGCGCTCGACTTTGTCGCTTGCGTCAGCAAGAACCCCTACGCTATAATCTGTCGTCCCTACGGGACTAGTCAATTGTGATGTTTTACCGGACACCAATATTAAGATTTTGAACACGCTACCCTTCAGGGTAGCGTGTTCAAAATCTTAATCATTTTCCTGTCGGATTTTTGCCTTTAAAAGTGGCTTAAAAAACGGAAAATCAGATGGTTATATTCTAATAATCATGTATATTCTTGAATATGTATAATTGTAATTGAAGTTTCTTTCATTCATTTTGTGTCCCCGAAGGGGGCAAACTCTGCATAACCGCTGGTGGAGCGAGCGTAGCGAG
>CAVKJH010000010.1:0-5977 GCA_963656755.1 bacterium | reverse complement strand
ATAAAATAAAAAATATTGGTCAAAACATTTGGATATTAACATAGAAAGCAGGGGCAAACGTTGCGAA
Organism: bacterium; assembly: GCA_963656755.1. GTDB lineage: Bacteria > Bacteroidota > Bacteroidia > Bacteroidales > Bacteroidaceae > Prevotella. The sequence goes on along the minus strand of CAVKJH010000010.1, from coordinate 5,910 downwards.
AGGCATCTACAGGGGCAAACGTTGCGAATGGCATCTACAGGGGCAAACGTTGCGAATGGCATCTACAGGGGCAAACGTTGCGAATGGCATCTACAGGGGCAAACGTTGCGAATGGCATCTACAGGGGCAAACGTTGCGAATGGCATCTACAGGGGCAAACGTTGCGAATGGCATCTACAAGTGCAAACGTTGCGAATGGCATCTACAGGTGCAAACGTTGCGAATGGCATCTACAGGGGCAAACGTTGCGGAAGGCTCTACAGGTGCAAACGTTGCGAATGGCATCTACAGGTGCAAACGTTGCGGAAGGCTCTACAGGGGCAAACGTTGCGGAAGGCTCTACAGGTGCAAACGTTGCGAATGGCTTCCCTGTGGGGCCAAAATGTCCATAAAACTATTCTACTTTGTATGCCCTTCCTTCCGGGCCTCCCTTTTCTTTTTCCTCTCTCCGCCTCCCCGCCGCTAAGGCATCTTTTCCGTTTAGGCGTACCCCTTGGGCTAATAGGTGGAACAACCGTTCACCAGGTAGAGCGGTTGCGCTTGGCATTTGGCCTCGGTGCCGTTGGCCTTCGCCCGTCCCACGGGTTGTATCGTCAGGTTGTCGTAGTACGGCGTGCTGACCCGTTTGCCGCGCTTCATGGCCACCAGTCCGGCCATGCCCTTCGGGTACATGCCGATGCGTGCGCTTACGGCCGGCTGTCCGTTCACGTATCCGGCAATGCTGTCGCCCTCCACCCTGAGGCTGAGGCGCACCCACCGTGCGGCCCCCACGCCGTCGCAGTGCATGCTGTCGAGCGTCGTTTCACCGCCTTCGCCCATCTTCAGCCGTTTCAGCAACGCCTGCTGTTCAGCGTCGCCCTCGGGGGCGTTGCGCCCCTGTCCGCGCACGATGGTCAGGCGGCACCAGCCGTCGTGGCCCACCGTCAGCCGGTAGCCTTTCGGCGTAGTGCCGTAGCCCGTACCCACGTTGCACACGCGTGCCATCAGGCCGCCCTCGTCGCCTGAGTTGAGCCACAGGTCGGCGCTCACCTCATAGTCGTTCCAGGCCGAGTCGCCCAGTATGGTGTAGTAGTTCCAGTCGGGCGCCCAGCTATTGGCCGCCTGTCCCACCGTCTGTCTCAGGCACTGTCCGTCGTTCGTGGGCCGCTCGGCCAGTTCGAAGCAGCCGATGATGTCGGCCGTGTAGTGGGGCAGGTAACCCCATCGTGCAGGCTGCCCGTATGTGTCGAAACTGTCGGCGTAGGGTAGGGGGAACGGCTGGCTGCCAGGCACATTGGCGAACGTGCCTTTCTGCTGTCCCGTGGTGGTGGAAAGCGAGTATACGGCACCGGGCAGTGCCGTCAGCGCAAACTGTCCGTGGCTGGGCACGATGTCGGCCAACCGTTCAAACTCGCTGTCGGCCGTGCTGCGCCACACGCAGAGCCGTTTCCGGGGCATGTCGCCCTTCAGCCGGAAGTGCACGGTCTGCGGTTGCGTGGCATTCTTCGTCTCTACAATCACACTGTAGTCCTTCTTGTCGGGCGATGCCAGCGTTACCATCGTGCCGCCGCCGTCGAGCAGGGCGCACCCGCCGTCCACATATTTCCATCCCACCTCAGTGAACTGTCCGTAGTGGGCATAGCCCCACAGGTTGTCGCGCACCGCATAGTGTCCGCTCCACGGCTGTTGCGCCAGCACCATGGGCGGTTCCTCGCTGTAGGGTTCGAGGGGGTACACGCCGCCAATGTCGTACCAGTTCACCACCTTCGTCGCCCCGCTCTCTATGTAGTTGCGGTTGAAACACTCCACGATGCTGATGAGGCAGTCGAAGCCCCGTTTGTAGATATGGTCCTCGGTGTTCCATATCGGTTTGCCCAGCGAGTCGGCAATGTGGCGTTGCCGCCGGCTGGCCGGAATGGCGCCGAAGGTATGCGCGCTCACGATGTCGACGGCCTTTGCCAGAGCCGTGTCGCCCGGCAGTCTCTCCACAAAGTCGAGCTTGTTTTTCGGCCAGTTGTCGAAGGCGTGCAGCTTCACATGGCCGTATCCGCCCTCGTTGAGCGCATTGCGCAGGTAGATGGCAAAGTCGCGGCTTTCGCCTTTCTCGTTGTGGCATCCCACAGCATCCAGCTCCAGCCCGTGCACCTGCTTCAGTCCGTCGATCCACTCCACATAGTAGTCGGCCGTCTGCCGGGTCCAGTAGTTGCCCAGCCATGCCGGTGTGCTCCATGCCGTGGCATCGAGCGTCAGCAGCGGGTTGCGCCGTTTGGCCTCGGCCATCACCCACCACATGTACCCGCGGTGGTAATTGCAGTCGCCGGCGTAGTGGCTGTGGCTGGGCATCGACCCTTGCGTGGAGTTGCCGTCGCCCGGTATCTCGGCCAGCAGGGCACTTACCGAGGCGCCGAATTTCGGTTTGTACACCATGTCGAGTATCTGCGACCGCCACGGTTCGGCGTAGTCCTTGAGCAGCACCGCCGTGGCACCGCCGCCGTTCACGATGCCGATGCCGTCGAAGGTCTTGCCCGCGTGCCGGGCGTCGAGCGTAATGGTCTGCTGGGCGCACGCCGTGCCGCACACCAGCGAAAGGATTGCCAGTAATTGTTTCATACGCCGCAAAGTTAATATTAATCTGAAAAAATAGGGGCTGTTTCTTTATAAAAGTTGTTATTCTACCCCCTCTTTCCGTCAAACTTTTGTAACTTTGGCACATGTAACCTAACTTTGTACGATATGCCCAAACCTTGTATGAAACACTCCGTCCGCATCCTGTTGCTCCTGCTGGCCTTATGGATGCCGTTGTGTGGCGGTACGGCCCGCGCCGACAGTCTTGACGTGCTCGAGGAGCGTCTGCGCAACAACCCGCAGGTGCAGGAGAAAGTATATGTCCACACCGACAACAGCTGTTATTTCATCGGCGACACCATCTGGTACAAAGCCTATGTGGTGCGTGCCGACAACCTGCAGCCCACCGACATGAGCAAGATGCTCTATGTGGAGCTGCTCACCCCCGACGGTGTGGTGGCCGACCGCCAGTGTGTGGTGGTGAGCGGCCGCAACTACACCTGCGGCCAGTTTGCCCTCAAGGACAGTCTCTACAGCGGCTACTACGAGATACGTGCCTACACGCGCTGGATGCTCAATTTCAATGTCACCTCGCGGCCTTACACGCGCGACGACCGCGCCCTGTTCTACAACTACCAGATGGCGCGCGACTACTACCGCGACTGGGAGGGCCTCTACAGCCGTGTGCTGCCCGTGTACAGCCGTCCGCGCGAGGCCGGCGACTACGACGGCAAGTACATGTATGCGCGTCCCAAGCGCGAGGTGCCGTTTGTGAAGAAGGAAAAGCTCACCTGCACCTTCTTCCCCGAGGGCGGCACAATGGTGGAAGGTCTGCAGAGCCGTGTGGCCTTCGAGCTGACCGACCAGGACGGGCAGGGCATCGCCCTTGGCGGACAGCTCGACGGCACCACCGCCGTGCAGAGCGGCCGGCTGGGCCGCGGCACGTTTGTCTATACGCCCCGCGCCAAGGGCGAACGCAGCCGGCTCACATTCACCTACAACGGTACCGACTACACGTTCCGTCTGCCCGAGGCCGATGAGGCGGGCGTAGTGGTGACGCTGCGGAACCCCGACTTCGACAGCCGCACGCAAAGCCCCGTCTTTGCCATCGCCAGCAAGGGATGCGTGCCGGCAGCCTATGCGGTGCTGTGCCGGGGACACCTCGTGCAGTTCGCGCGGCTGCAGGGCGCTGCCACCGTGTGCCCCGACGCACGGCAGCTGCCCACGGGCATCAACGAACTGATGGTGTTCGCCGCCGACGGCAGTGTGCTGGCCGACCGTCTGTTCTTTGTCAATCACCATGACATGTCCGCACCCCTGCTTGTACGCACCGACAAGACCGACTACCGGCCCTACGAGCCCATCCGGCTCACCATAGCCGCCGACGGTGCCTCGGCGGGCATGCCCGTCAGCGTGTCGCTGCGCGACAGCCGCACCGACGACAGCTCCTATGCCGACGGCAACATGCTCACCGACCTGCTGCTGGCCAGCGACCTGAAGGGCTTCATCGCCTCGCCGTCCTATTACTTTGCCGCCGACGACGCCGCGCACCGCGCCGCCCTCGACCTGCTGGTCATGGTGCAGGGCTGGCGCAAGTACACGCCCGTCGCCGCCCGTCGCCGCCCGTCGGGACTGGGCCGCCTCGCCTTCCCCGCCATGCGCTATAAGCCCGAGACCACGCTCACCGTCGAGGGCACCGTGCGCCGGCAGTTGGGCGTGGCCATGCTCGAGCCCGACGACGTGTCGGGACTGATGTCCACCACCAGCGTGGCCGAGCAGATGTTCGAACAGGCGGCCAATGCCGTGGGCAACGGCGGCATCACCATGAGCGGATGGAGCGCCGGCAACGATGTGAGCGAGGGCAGCATCGAGGCCACCGAGGCCTCGCAGCCCGACGGCAGCGACGACGGCAGCAGCACGGACAGCAGCGACGGCACCACCGGGCAGGACGGCTCCGCCGACAATGGCAACAGTTACCTTGGCGTCAACCAGTCGTCCATCAAGCACGAGGTGCTCGTCGAGGCCGAACTGGTGAAAGACGGGGTCAGCGTGGGCAGCGTGCAGCAGTCGCACGACGGCGGCCGCTTCACCTTCGAGATACCGCCCTACTACGGCAAGGCCGTGCTGTTTCTCACCGCCTACGACCGCAAGGATTCGCTGAAACGGTGCATCGGCTCGTCCGACGACAAGCACCGCTTCGACGAGGAGGCCTACCCCGACTATTACGTCACGCGTCACCTGTTCTATCCCGTCTTTGCCCATCCCTACAGCTACTACCAGACCCACCTGCCCGACCTTGCCGCACCCGTGGAGCTGGGCGAGGACAGCATCGACTACAGCTCGTTCGGCGAGGGGCGCACGCTGCGCAACGTCAGCGTGAAGGCCAAGCGGCGCACGCGGCGGGCCCTCGACTACTCGAAGCCTGCCTATGTGGCCGATGCCTACGAGGTGTACAACGAGGCCACCGACCGTGGACTGTCGTGGGGCGTGGTCAACATGGGACTGTTTCCGCCCATCGCCGCCCAGACCGTCTACGGCAACATGAACCGTTACCGCACCTACAATGTGCTGGGCAAGTTGGACAAGTATTCGTTCTACAGCAATTTCAGTCCCATACAGACGCCCGTGCGCAACCGCGCCTACACGTCGCTCTACAAGGACCTGCACCTCAACCGAATCGATAGCATCCGTTTCTACACCGACTTCGAGCCGCGCAACTATACCGACCGCCACACCGAGCAGCTCAACCTCGAGGACATCGTGGTGGTGTTCCAGACCCTGCCCGACGATGCCAAGCGCTACACCTACCGCGACCGCCGCTATGTGCTGCCCGGTCTTGCACAGCCCGAGCGCCAGTACAGCCCCGACTACAGCACGCGTCAGCCCGCACAGCCCACCGACTACCGCCGCACGCTCTACTGGAACCCCAATGCGGTGCTCGATGCCGACGGCGAGTTCCATGCCACGGTCTACAACAACAGCAAGGAGACGCGCGTGAAAGCCTCCGCGGCCGGACAGGCGGCCGACGGCAAGTTCTTCGTGCAGGAATGAAAGGCCGATTTCTATTATTGGTGTCCGGTAAATTTTCTTATAACGTTCTAAGTCGTTGAATACCTTAATCTTTGCAAGTTTTTTTTATTGGGGGGCTTACCCTTGTTCACTGCGCAGTTCTTTATCCATAGCCCCTGTAGGGGGCACATAATATAGGATAGGGGCTTGCCCCTATCTCAATCGAATTTATCATGCATTGCCCCTGTAGGGGGCGCATATTTTATTCACATACAATGAATTATGCGCCCCCTACAGGGGCAAAGTTGTAACAACTAAACGAAAAACGTAGGGGCGAGCCCCTACGCTATAATCTGT
>CAVKJH010000009.1:0-12861 GCA_963656755.1 bacterium | reverse complement strand
CTCGACTTTGTCGCTTGCGCCAGCAAGAAACCCTATCCTATATTATGCGCCCCCTACAGGGGCAAAAACTGCGCAAACGCTGCATATTTGCATACGAATTTTGAACACCCTACCTGGAAGGGCGTAACGTTTGTAGCCCAGGGTGAGCCGTTTGCACCAGCAAACGGTGTAACCCTGGGTTTAAATGAAAATTGTAAGGTCTGGCCTGTAAGGTCAGCACCGCAAGCACGCCCTATACTGGTATTGTGCTGACCTTACAGGCCAGCCGTCTTCTCCTACCGTGAAACCCAGGGTTTCAGATGTCACTGCGTTCCATCTTCACCCTGGGCTACGATCGTTACGCCCTTTCAGGGCTGATGATAATATTGCGCTTTTTACCGATTTTGAACAACCCACCTACAGGGATAATTGACAGTGATTGTCGCTGATGCATAGGTAACCCCGATAGGGAAAGAACATTGTCATCGGTCGTATATGCTTTATTTTATCGCAATGTTTCAGATTTTAACCGAACACGAATGGTTAGAAATCGATGTTCAGACCCAAACCGAACACATGGTTGGTACGGGTGAAGGTATTCTTGCCGTAGAGCAAGCTCTTGCCGTCCTCGGTGACAGGTTTGGTAAGCATGTTCTTCACCTCGCCGGCGGCTGCGTTGGCAGTAGCTTCGTCCTGACCGAGCTTGATGGCCATACCACTCACGATCTTGCCGGTAAGGTTGGCCAGGTCGTTGTAGTTGTTGGAGGAGGTAGAGAAATCACTGTAGTTGGTCTGGAAGTAAGCCAGGTTGAGCGTCATCTTGCGATTGAGATGTATGCCGACACCAAAACCGAAGCTATAGCTGTTGACCACGAAGCTGACATCCTCCATGTAGTCGCCCGTCATCTGGTAATTGGTTTTCTGCACACCGGCACTGACCTCCACCACTTTCGACACATCGTACTCGGCACCGAAGAGGTATTCGTTGGTATCACCGCCCAACTTGCGCTGGTGGTTGTTGTACTGGTGGGCATCCTTGTCGAAGTAGTGGTGCCAACCGGCATTGAGGCGCAGTTGGGGAATGACACTCCAGCGGGCACCGAGGGTGAGCATGGCAGGAGAATCCTCGGGCACGCTCTCGCCATCGGTCCAACGGTCCAGAATCTCCAGGTTCTTGGCGCTCTCGCTGTTGGCCGACTTGTTTTTCAGGCGCATACGAGTCTTGAACTCGTACTTGGCGGCAAAGTTGAAATTGCCCACCTTATAGTCAACTCCCAAGATGGGCGAGATGCCCCAGCCTGTCTGGTCGCAGTTGAGCGTCACGTCGCCAGTGGCCTCGCCGAGGGCACCGAGCATCGCAGCGCGCACGGCAGACTCCTTGGCTGCAGCCTGGGCCGCCTGTGCGGTTTGCATGTCACCAGTCTGGGCAGCATTCTGTGCAATTTCGGTAAATTTGCCGACGGCCTCGTAAGCGGCGGCCGACAGGTTTAGGAACGTGGAAGAGGCCGGCACATATTCGGTGGTTCCGGCAAAACGAGCGCGGATGTTGCGCACATAACCGTAGTAGTTGCTGTTGCCATAGAGCAGACGCAAGCCGCCGTAGGCCGACCAGTGGTCATTGATCTTGTAGGCGGCACCGAAGGTAAAGCCGAAATAGTACTGCCGACCGCGCATGTAGGTCTCCATGTCGTAGGAGTCGATCTTCTGAAGCCCCATCTCGCCAAGTCCCATCATAGACGACACGGCGTCGAGGTTCTGCGAGAGGAGGGGCAACAGGGCCACGCTGCTCTCGAACGAAGGCAGGCCGTTCTTGAACACACACTTGCCGCCGCCACCAGTGACAGCAAAACCGAACTGGAAGCTCCACTTACCCTTGTTGTAAGCGGCCTGTATGGAGGGAAGCACGGGGGCTTTGGCCTCGCCCTTGAACGTCTTGGTGGAACTCTCGTTGTTGGCACCATACGCAAAAGGGCCGAATATGCCGGTCACCGTACGGGTCTGAGAGGCATTCTGCAGATTAAGAGAGAGATGAAGACCTTGACCGAGAAACGCAACACCCGCAGGGTTGGAATAGACACCGTCGATACCGATAGCGGCATCGCGGGCAGGGTTGCGGAGAAACTGAATGCTTTGATTCGTATTGGTAAGAATGCCACCAGCATGTGCATTCTGAATGGCAAGCATTGCCATCGCGGCAATTGCCAATTTTAACTTATTCATCTTAATTACCTTAAAAATTTTGCGCAAAGTTATTTCATCTGTGCAATATAGACGGCTTTCAAGATAAGAAATTAAGATGTATTAACATTAAGGGTTAACAATTCTGCACAAAGAAAACAATTTGTGCAGAAATACGGGAGCAAAAAGGCCATGCCAGGAAAAGTAAGCACGGGTCAGCCCGGGACGTCATAACGGGTCGACATCGAAGAATATCTGCAACGAAGAATAATTCTTCAGGGCAAGCAACTGCTGGCGTGTCTGCAACAGAAAACTGCGGACACCGTTCAGGTCGATGCCCTGCTCGAGCTTCAGCACCAGTTTGCGGATGTGCATCTGCTTGACGCGTGCCACCGACGGTTTGTCGGGGCCCAGCACACGGTCGGCCAACGACCGGCGCAACAAAGCCCCCATCTCGAGTGCGGCAGCCTCGACCACCGACTCGTGCTTGTGGCGCAGGTACACATAGACAAGGTGCGAGAACGGGGGATAACGGAACACCTCGCGCTCTTCGAAGAGGTCGCGGTAGAACGCGTCGCAATCGTTGGCCACCACCTGCTGCACGACCGGCAACTGCGGACTGCGCGTCTGGAGAATGACCAGTCCGCGGTCGCCACGCCGCCCGGCGCGTCCGCTGACCTGACTCATCATCGTGAAGGCATGCTCGTAGGCGCGAAAATCGGGATAGTTGAGCATGGAGTCGGCATCGAGTATGCCTACGACGCTGACCTTGGCAAAGTCGAGCCCCTTGGAAACCATCTGTGTGCCGATAAGCACATCGGTCTTGCCTTGCGAGAAGTCGGCTATGATGCGCTCGTAGGCGTTGCGGGTGCGCGTGGTGTCGAGGTCCATGCGGGCCACGCGGGCCTCGGGGAAGATGTCGCGTATCTGTTCCTCGATATTCTCGGTGCCGTAGCCGCGCCCGTTGATATGCGGGTTGTCGCAGTTGGGACAGGCATCGGGCACGGCATAGGTGGCGCCACAATAGTGACAGGTGAGGAGATTGAGGCGTTTGTGGTAGGTGAGCGACACGTCGCAGTTCTTGCACTTGGGCACCCATCCGCAGACACGGCACTCGATCATGGGGGCAAAGCCGCGACGGTTCTGGAAGAGGATGACCTGCCGGCCGGCGGCCAGCGTCTGGCGTATGGCAGCCAACAGCACGGGCGAGAACGGGCCGCTCATCATGCGGCGGCGGCGCAGGTCCTTCACGTCGACAACCTGTATCTCGGGCAACTGCACGTCGCGGAAGCGCGTGGAAAGGCGTACCAGCCCATATTTGCCGGTCAACGCATTGCGGTAGCTCTCGGCCGACGGGGTGGCGGTGCCGAGCAGCGTGCGGGCACCGAACATGCGGGCCAACACAATGGCGGCCGAACGGGCATGGTAGCGGGGGGCTGGGTCCTGCTGCTTGAAGGAGCTTTCGTGTTCCTCGTCGACGATGACCAAGCCCAACCGGCGGAACGGCAGAAAGACTGCACTGCGTGCGCCGAGAATAATGTCGTAGGGATGGTCGGAGAGTTGTTTGCGCCATATCTCTACACGCTCGGCATCGCTGTAGCGCGAATGGAAGATGCCAAGACGGTTGCCGAAGATGCGCTGCAGACGTTGCATGATCTGCACGGTGAGGGCAATCTCGGGAAGAAGATAGAGCACCTGCTGGCCGTCGGCAAGGGCCTTGAGGATGAGATGGATGTAGATTTCGGTCTTGCCGCTGGAGGTGACTCCGTGAAGCAGCACGACAGGATGTTGCGCCCACTGCTTCATTATCTGGTTGTAGGCACCGGTTTGTGCGGCGCTCAGCGGGGCGGCAGGCTGAAGGTCGGCAGACATGGTGGCATTGAGCCGTCCTACCTCGTGTTCGTAAGTGGTGAAAATGCCGCGCGCAACGAGGCTCTTGAAAATGGCCGTGGTGGAATGGGAGGCGTTGAGCAGCGCCTCGCGGGTAAGCAACGGGCGTCTGGACTGGTCGGCAAGGCGCAGATAGGTCTGGTAGACCTCCAGCTGCCGGGGGGAACGGCGGAGCATCTCGCCGGCAATCTTCCGGCCCTCGGCAGTGGTGTAGGGGTCGGCCAGCGCAACGCAGGCCTCGGTCTTGGGACGGTACTGCGAGTCGGCCTTCAGGCCGGCGGGCAGGGCCGCCGTATAGACATCGCCCAGCGTGCACATGTAGTAATGGGCTATCCATTGCCACAGACGGAGCTGCGAAGGCAGCAATACGGGGGCGTCATCCATGACGACGAGCACGGCCTTGAGCTTGTCGGGCGGCAGGTCGGGGGTGTCGTCGTGAACACGTGTCACGATGCCGGCATATGTCTTGCCCGCACCGAAAGGTACCAGGACACGCATGCCCACGGCACACCGCGAGGCCTTGTCGGCATCGACGGTGTAGGTAAAGGTGCCGTCGAGCGGCACCGGGATGATGACATCTACGTATCTCATGGACGGAACAGGTGGAAGGGGCCGGCGGCCCGGGTACGCAAAGGTAATGGAATTGTTGGTTACGGACAAAGAAAAAAACAAAAAATCCTCCATCCGTTGAGAGATGAAGGATATGGGTAGGGTATGGGTGAGAATGTTCAGGCCGCTACAGCGGCATGACAAAAAGACACGGAGCGATTTAGAAGAAATAAGCCAAGGCAATCTGCCAAGAGTTGTTGCGGCTCTTCGACTTGGTGCCCGACACCTGGCCGGCTGCATCGGTAGCGGCCTTCCACAGGGTGACATCGGCGGTCTTGCCACAAGCGATGTTGTAGTTGGCTGTGACCTGAAGATGGGTGAGCAGGGAGACACCCAAACCGACATTCACGCTGAAATTGGATTTCTTGAGCGAGTAGTTGCTGGTGTCTTTCCAGTCGTAGTTGGTATCGCCGACATTGAAACCGATCTGCGGACCGGCAAAGAGGAAAACACCGGCCACACTGCCCAGACCCACGCCGTAGCGCAGATTGATGGGGATGGCCAACTGTTGCTGTTTGACGGTCTGCGATTCGCCGAGCGTATTTTCCACCTTGGCCGAACGCTGGTCGTAGAGCAACGAACCGTCGATGGCAAGGCCGGTAAGCGGAAGCGACACCTTGACGGTGGGGCCGATGAAGAAACCGGCACGGTTGGAGGCATCGAAGACTTCGCTCGAAAGCGACATGTCGGTCACGTTAAGACCGCCCTTGATACCGAACTTGACCTGTGCGGCAGACGGCAAGGCCATCAGCACGGTCAACAGAAGAATTGTGTAAATCTTTCTCATAATCAAGTGTTTGAATGGATAGTGAATGGCACGTTGGGTGGGGAAAGGCAACTCAATGGCGCTCGCGGCGTACCGTGACACGCGCGGCACTGGAACCGGAAGACGTGGACGAAGAACGGCGCGTACGCTTCACGGTCGACTCCGTGCGGCGGTTCTTGCTCTTGACGGCCTTCAGCTGTTTCTTGTCGAGCTTGGCGATGGAGTCGAGCGAGTCCTTGCGGGCAGGGTCGCCCCACACATGCTTCTCGAAACCGGCTATCTCCCGCTCGATGCGCTGCTGCTCGCGCGACAGACGGGCGGTGTCGCCGCCGGCCACCTGCGCCAGGGTCTTGCCCAGCATATTGGTGGTCTTGTAGATCTTGCCACGGTAGGCGTTGGTGGTAAAATAGTCGTCGAGCGACATGGTGGCAGCATTGTTGAGGTTGCTGGTCATGATGGTCTGCTTGGAGAGGAACGGGGCCAAGTCGTCGTATTTCACCCAAAAGAGGGGATACTTGGTGGCACCATCACCGAAATCGTCCTCGCGCACCATGACGGGGCAGATGGCCTGCACCTTGGTATGAAACGTGGCGGACACCTGGTCGTAATAGGCGCTTTCCTTAATGAAATAGCCCTTGACCTCGGCCGATGGAATATCACTGTCGTCGATATGCACACCACGGTCGCTGCGCTCGTAGAAAATGTGGTAGTCGTCGAGGAACTTCAACGGCTGGATGCGCAAACTCTCGTCGAAACGCTCGTTGCCGCTATTCACATCGTAGCTGTAGGCCGCAATGCCGCCATGACGGGGACCGGCCATGATGAGCTTGAAGATGTAGGTAAAGAGGTTCATCTGGGTGCCGACAGGCTCCGTGGGGTAATAAAGGCCGGCGTTGGCATCGTCGTTGAGGTCGAGCTCGCGGTACACATCGCGGCGCCACACCACGTCCTCGGACATCTTGGCCTCGGTGGGGAACGATATCTGGGCGCGCGTGGTCATATTGTTGGCATTCGACTTGGCGGTTGCCGCAGCCTGTTGCTGTTGGCGGCGTGCTTGGGGCTGGGCCTGGGCAAGCAAGCCGAAACTTCCTATCATGATGATGAGTAACAGTCTTCTCATGGGTTATAGGGTATGATTTGAATTCTTCGTATGGTAAGGATTGGGATGGGGAGGGGCAGCGGCGAGGCGCACCGCCCGTTACTTGATGCGCACCTCCATGGCTCCGGGCAACGAACGGGTGATGCCGTCGGGACCCTGCGCCTTTATCTCGGTGATATAGAAACGCTTGTTGCGGCTCAGGCGACGGAACTGCTCGCGCATGCGCTCGGTGAAACTATCGCCCTGCGAGGCCATCTGCACGGCGTTGCCCATGTTGTCGTAGAAGACAACCGAAAAGCCAAGCACACGGAACTGTATGTCGAGGATACCGTCGTCCATGGCGGCACTGAGGTGCGACGTGGACATCAGACTGGCCTTGGAGAGGTTGCCGCCCTTGAAACGGTCGGTACCCAAGGCGATGTAGGGCGTGGGGTCGGGCAACTTGCGTACCTTGAACGTAAAGGCTGGGAACGTGCGCGTCTTGCCACCGTCGCGGGCGCTGATGTGGAATGTCACGTCGCGGCCAACGGCAGCGGGTACGGCCACATATTTGCCGGCTCCCTTCGACACAAGCTGACCGCCGGTCATGGTCATGCTGACAGAGTTCTGCGGCACGCCGGGAACGCTGACACTCATGGGGTTCTGATAGCCGGCATAGAGTACGTTCATCAGGTCGGCGGCAACAGTGGCTCCGCCGGGAACGGGAATGACGCTGTACTTTTGCTGGAAATTGCGGCGAAGGATGTCGCCGGCAGCATTGTGCATGAGTATATACCCGCCGAACTGATGTTCGCCTACCCCACCGGCCGTGAACGAGTATTGGCCGTTGGGCGTGTTGACACGACTGCCGTTGACATATATCTCCGGGTGCTGGGTGGAGTCGACAGCGGCCATGACGATATTGGCGGTGAACCGCTCGCCGGGATAAAGGGTGGTCTTCTCGGGCACGACAAATGCTTCGAGCTTGTTGACACGGATATCCTTCAGGTCAACGTTCGACACCAAGGTGTGGAGCACGTCGCCCTCGGCATAGCGTACATCGTTCTGCAGTTTGGAAAGAAGTGTGACCGCTGCAGCTACGGGCATGTTCTCGAACATATACTCCTGCCAGTTCTTGCCGAGCGTATTGGGACGCTTGGGAACCGCCGTGGACAGATTGCTGGAGATAATCTTGCGCTGCTGCGGGTCGGTGATATAGGACAGGATGCGAGTGCGGTAGGAGTTGATGGCATCGTAGAGCTTTTGACCTTTGCCCGAGATGGGGGCCAGCATGACGGTTCCTGCTGCGTCGAGGTTGTCGGTGTTCTCTATATGCTGCACATCGCCCTCGGCCCCGTCGGCCTCCTTGACAATGGCCACCTTCAGCTCCTGGGCAAAATTGTAAAGCGAGTCGCTCATGCGCTTCACCTCGCTTGCTTTCTCAAACCAAGCGCGTACCTTCTCGGGATTGGCCGTCATCTGCTTCTTGAAATCGCCGAAGATGGCTTCGTTTTCCGAGGATGTATTGGCGGTGGTGCGGTTCAGGCTCTCCTCCACGATGGAAAAGCCGTTAAGCACCTCGGTGGAGATGTTTAGCGCAAGCATTGCCATCAAGACGATATACATAAGATTAATCATCTTCTGGCGGGGAGTGACCGGTCTTTTCTTTATTGCCATGATAAATTGTTTTAAATGACTTACAGCCTAACGGGTAAACATAGACTTAGACTGCTGCCGCTTAGAGCTGCGTGGACGGCGAGGACGGCGAGGCAGACGATGCGGTCTGCGATGCCCCCGGGGCTGCCACATGCATATTGACAGTCATGGCCTCTATCATACGGGCATAAATCTGGTTGAGCTGTTCGATCTGCTGGGCCATGCGGCGCGACTGGTCGTTGATCTGGTCGATGGTGCCGATCTGCTGGCTGGCTCCCTTAAGTTGCATCTCGTAAACTTTGCTTATTCCCGTCAACGTACGGTTGAGGTTTTCCATCTCCTCGCTGTCGCGGGTAAGGCGTGCACTCTGCTCGTTCACCTTCTTCAGCGTCTCTACCAGTTCCTTCAGCTCTTCCACATAGTTGCCCTGTGCCTCATTGAGTGCCGCCGCCTCTTCGGCTGACATCTGCGGTACATAGTTCGGAACAACGGCACTCGGCGCATTGACCGCAACGTCTACGCCCGCTGACGGCTGACCGGCTTCCGACACAGCGGATACGGCATCGAGACCGGCGGCAGAACCGGCGGGCACAGGACTGCCTTGCGACTGTTGGGGTGCGCCACCGCCTGCAAAGACAATGGTGGGACCGTTTGGCGAAACGCCAGAAACTGAACCGCCGGAAGGTATTTCCGATTCGGTGGCTTGTTCGGCTGCGGCCTGCTGCTCGTCGCGGCTATAGGTAACCTTGCCGCTGGCAAGATATTCCTCGCTCATGTGGGTGGGTATCTCGCGGCCGTCGGCTGTCTTGTCGAAAGGACGGTCGAACGCCGAAATGAAGAACACGAACACCTCGGTTCCCATACCGGCGAACAACATGATATTGGCCATCGGCAGGTGGGTCAGCTTGAAAAGGGCACCAAGGATAACAACAGATGCGCCCCAGCTGTAGGCGTAATTCAGAAAGGTTTGACCTTCGACGGTGTCAATCCATTTCTGCAAACGGTACACCAGATTGTATTTACTATGATTAGCCATAATGATTATCTTTTTTTCTGTTTTCCGGTTGTTGAATTGGCCAAAGAACGAACGCAGCGGAAACCGATATAGCTACGGGGCTGGTTCTGATATTCCCATGTGCGCCACGCACTGCGGATGTAACTCTCGGGGTCTTTCCACGATCCGCCGCGCACGCTCTTTTTCTTGAGCTTATAGGGATCTTCCTTGGCAGCCTTGTACTCCAACTGGGGGTTCAGGTCGTTCATGGCATCCACACCGGCCTCGGTGTAGACCGTGCTCGTCCATTCGGCCACATTGCCGGCCATGTCGTAAAGGCCGTTTGAATTGGCTGAATAGGCAGCCACTTTGCTGGTAATCAGATTGCCGTCCTTGGTATAGTTGCCGCGGTCGGGCTTGAAATTGGCATAGAAACATCCGTTTCCGTTTGCTACATCCTTATTTTCCCAGGGAAATTCGGTCTGTTCCTTTCCGCGGGCGGCATACTCCCATTCGGCCTCGGTGGGCAGACGGTAACGCTGGATATAGCGTGCCTCGCCGCCAAGTCCTTTCAGAAGGTAATCGGTGCGCCATGCACAAAACGCATTCGCTTGTTCCCAAGTCACGCCCACTACAGGATAGTCGTTGTAGGCCGGATTGGAGAAATAATTGCGGAGATAGGTCTCGTTTTCCGAATTCTGGAAATCATTAATCCAACAGGTAGTGTCGGGGTAAATGTTTACAATGTAGGTGTTGAGAAAATCCCAGGGACCTGACAGGGGCCGGTTAATGGTTTCGCGCACGATGCGTCCTTCGTCGTCCACATAGGCCGTATCCTTGCTTATCATCACTGTTTCGTTGGGATCAACCACAACGTCGGTGTTGAGATTGCGGTCGGAAGGATTCAGGCGATTGCGTCTCAAGGCGGCGGTTACATAATCATAGACCTCGTACTTGTAATTCATCTGGCTCCAGTCGAGAAGTTTCTCGCCCGTTACCGGATTGGTAACATAGAGGCTTTCGATAGCGCGCAGCTCGTCCTCACTGGGTTTACGGGGCAAACGCTTGTTCCAATTCAGATGAGGAGTGACGGGATCGCCGTTCTTGTCTTCGGTGATCATATAGGTTTCGTCACCACCATACGACGGGTCGGCCAACCGGGTACGGAGAATGCTGTCGCGTACCCAAGCGACGAACTGTTTGTATTGCGAATTGGTCACCTCGGTTTCGTCCATCCAGAAACCATCAACGGATATTTCCTTTACGGGCGTGGATTTGCCCCACAGGCTGTCTTGCTTTTCCAATCCCATTTTAAGGAAACCGCGATTGATGCGAGTCATGCCATAGGGCGTGGGTTCAGCAAAGCTCTTGCCTGATACACCGACCACTTCACCACCTCTTCCTGAGGCAGAGGCGGTCTTGGCACTGAAACATCCTGTCAGCACAGAAACAAGGGCCGACAAGCCCAATGCTATAATGATATGTCTTTTCATCTTGTCTTTATATTCCGAATAATTGTATCTAAATCCATTGGCGACGTTTTGATTCATTGCAAATGACGAACACTAATCATAATATTCTAACACTCTTGTGAAGGTTGCGGCCTTTCTTCGTGAAATTGATGTCATGCTGATAACCGACAAACAACTCATGACTGCCATTGCCAGGATTGATGGCCGACGTGTAGACTTCATAACTGTATCCTAAGACAATGCCATGAAAGCTGCCTCCCAACAATAACGTTACCGAATTGGTGGGGCTGTAGCTGAATCCACCATACAGCATTTTGTTGTCGTGGGTATATACCAAACGTCCCGTGACATCTGCACGGTAAGTCTTCATATCAGTACGTACAAACAACGACGGCTTTATAGTAAGAAACGGATTCCTTAACTGAATATTGTATCCGCCCGTCAAATAATAAGTACGGTCAATCTTCAATTCATTGGTCTCTCCCAAGTTTACAACCGGAGCCGTGAGATGCTGCGCCGATATTCCGGCATACCATTTCTTATGGTTGTAATATAATCCAAATGCCAAATCAAGGGCATTGCCTGACACTTGGGAGGTAGAAAAGGCCGGATCGCTGGTATCTTCGACATCAAGCTTGGTTCCGTCGAAATCCTCATTGATAAAGCCTGCCTGTAAACCGGCACTCATTTGCCCTCCCAAAATGTTGAACTTTAATGCATATTGCAAAGCTAATTTTTGATGCGTGAACAAACCTAATTTGTCATTCATGAACACCAGACCTGCGCCATGGTAGGTTTTTAAAGCATAAAAAGGAACATCGGCAGAGGCATAAGCCGTTTGTGGATTATGTTCGAATCCTGCCATATCAAGAGCATAAGCAACCGTAACGTTGAGTTTGGGTTGCTTGCCGGCTGCCCCAGGATTGTACGATGTCTCCATATCAAAGTAGTGACTGAACGAGGGATCGTATTGAGCTTGCATCCGCAGGGAGCAGAAAAAAACGACTGTAAAAATAACTAATACGCGTCTTAACACAAACAAAGAACGTAGAACAAGTGGTTTTATTGTAAAAAACGAGCGAAATAATGCCATTATCCGGCAGCTATAATGGTGAAATGGTTAAAAGAAAAAAGCAACAAAGGAAACATGACAATTGTCCTTTGTTGCTTTCGTAAATTAGTATAGCCACAAGGAATACTTAGAATAACTTAATATTCATCTTCATTCCAAAGAAAATCATCTTTCGTTGGGTAGTCGGGCCAAATATCTTCAATACTCTCATAAACGTCTCCCTCATCCTCTATTTCCTGCAAATTCTCAAGCACCTCAGCTGGGGCACCAGAACGGACAGCATAGTCTATAAGCTCTTCTTTTGTGGCAGGCCACGGAGCATCTTCCAGTTTCGAGGCCAAATCAAGTGTCCAATACATAGTCTTAAAAGTTTACGTCATTTAATTGTGGACGCAAATATAATCAATTTTATATAAAAACCAAACATTTGGAAGGTTTTTTTTAGTTCAACAACTACAATGTATCATAAAAGAAGAAATTCTTGCAATGAAGGCATTAAAGATTACAAAAATAAAGACGCTTGTGCATTTTCTTATTAAAGAACACAACGCCGATATCATATAAATCAAAAGACACACCTGTTCGGCAATCGTTTACAATTTTATCCCAATAAAGTTCGGAATGTTTGTCCTTCCTTATATCCATCACAATCAAAATAGCATCCTCAGACAGTGAACCGAGCAAAGAATCCACTGAGACAAATAAAGTACTGATTATTACAATCGTGGCGTAATTAGAAGGATTGTATTCGAAAACAATCTTTTCATTGCCTAACGCGACAGCATCAAAATAAAACACAGGGTACAGTTCGGAACTAACATACAATCGCCCAGAATTAGCATAACGGGACAATCGTAATAAAAAAGAAAAGATATCTCCCTTACGAACAGAAGGTCTTAGCCAAAGATTGGCTTTGATTCCTCGCAATATTCCGTGATTGCAATCACAAACAACTTTCCTAATAAAATTATACGCAAAAGGAGATTGAACACCAAAACCGATAGTAGCTGGTATCCTCCTCAAATATTCAAGAAACCGATTAACATCAATCATATAAGAAATAAAATAAAGCCCGAAGACTCATATACGCAAAAAGCCCGGAAACTCTTTACGAATCTCCGGGCTTCGCTCTTTTGAAAGAAGGCGGCTTCCTACTCTCCCGCATTG
>CAVKJH010000008.1:0-10346 GCA_963656755.1 bacterium | reverse complement strand
CTCTGTCGAATTTTTGGCCATAATTTCATTCATTCAGTGTCCCCGAAGGGGGCACGCTCGGCTCTGCCGCTTGCCTTAGCAAGAACTTTGCATAACCGCTGGTGACCGAAGGGAACCTGCGGATGTCTGTCCGGTCCGACAGCATCGTCCTCGAAGAGGGCGAACTTTCCAGAACCGGAAATTAACAAGGCGTTCATGCTAAGGCAAATGGCAGAGCTGAGTTCGCCTTTTTATCTCTTCCATGTCATTCCTTATTTTTGCCAATATTGGCACTTTTTGGTAATGCAAAGGTATTCATATCGCCAAGCTAAAACAGTTTGTTTACGCATTGTTTACGCAGCCACACGAAAAAAGCGGTTACGAAAATCGTAACCGCTTCATTTTTAAGGTGGACCAGCTAGGGCTTGAACCTAGGACCTCCAGATTATGAGTCTGTTGCTCTAACCAACTGAGCTACAAGTCCGAACATGCTTCATGGTGCGTGCCGTCGAGTTGCCGTTTTCAAGAATAGGCATGGCTCTTTGGCTTGCTCCGCCACAATCAGCGTTGCAAAGGTACGGCCTTTCAGCGTAAACACCAAATAATTTTTGTAAAAAGTAGCTAAATATCATTTATTACTACTGCAAGTTATGGGCAATTTAACTAACTTTGTAAAAACAAATAATCGTTGGAACTCCGGCTACTCGGATGTTTCCATTAAATATTACACAATGAACACGTCATCGCCTGAGACCAACCATTTTCAGGGCTTAAGCCCCAGCGAAGTAACCGACAGCCGCAACAGGCACGGAGAAAATGTACTCACCCCGCCCCGCCGTACACCGTACTGTAAACTCTATCTGGAGAAATACCGCGACCCGATCATCCAGATACTTCTTGTCGCAGCGGCCGTATCGCTGGTGCTTGCCTTTGTGGAAAACGATTTCATCGAGACCATCGGCATCATCGCTGCCGTTGTGATTGCCACGACGGTAGGCTTTTACTTTGAGTGCGATGCCGCCCGGCGCTTCAACGTGCTTACGGCCATGAACGAAGACCAGATGGTCAAAGTGCGGCGCGAAGGGCACGTCACCCAGGTGCGCCGACGCGACATTGTGGTGGGCGACATCATCCTGGTGGAGGTGGGCGACGAGATTCCCGCCGACGCACAACTGGTAGAAGCCGTCAACCTGCAGGTCGACGAGTCGAGCCTTACGGGCGAACCGCTGGCCACCAAGAGCCTGAACCACGAGGCGAACGCGGGCGAGGCTTACCCGGCCGATGTCATACTGCGCTCCACCATGGTGATGAACGGCCACGGCACGGCTGTCGTGACGGCCGTGGGCGATGCAACGGAGATAGGCAAGGTAGCGCAACGCTCTACCGAAAACACCCACATAAAGACTCCGCTGAACATACAACTGGACAAGTTGGCCAAGCTCATCTCCAAGGTCGGCACCGTCGTTTCCGTGGCCGCTTTCGTGATATTCCTGGTTCACGACATCCTCACCAACACCATCTGGCAGGGCAACGACTATTTCGGCATGCTGCACATTGTGCTCAGCTACTTTATGATGGCCGTCACGCTGATTGTCATGGCCGTACCCGAAGGGCTGCCGATGGCCGTCACGCTGGCGCTGGCACTCAACATGCGGCGCATGCTGAAGTCGAACAATCTGGTGCGCAAGCTCCATGCTTCCGAGACCATGGGAGCCGTGACCGTAATCTGCACCGACAAGACGGGCACGCTGACGCAAAACAAGATGCGCGTGGGCAACCTCACGCCGTATCCCCCGGTCGCCCAACTGCCGGAAGGTATGACCGCCGAACAACTGCTCGACATGGCGATGGCTGTCAACTCCACAGCCGAGCTCGACGGCGAGAAGGTGGTGGGCAACCCCACCGAGGGTGCCCTGCTGCTGTGGCTCCACGACCACGGAAAAGACTATGCCGCCCTGCGCCGCAGCTGTGCCGTGGTCGACCAGCAGCCTTTCAGCACCGAGAAGAAACACATGAAGACCACCGTGGCCCTGGGCGACAAAACCGTGACTTTCGTGAAAGGTGCGCCCGAAATAGTGCTCAACATGTGTACCCTCGCCACCGACGAACGGCAGCACGCCGAGGAGCAGCTGGCCGGTTATCAGCAGCAAGCCATGCGCACACTGGCCTTCGCCTGCCAGATGGACGACGGTCCGGCGGCGCTCCAGGGCATCGTGGCCATCAGCGACCCCGTGCGTGCCGACGTGCCGGCGGCTGTGGCCGAGTGCCGCCAGGCCGGCATACAGATAAAGATGGTGACGGGCGACACTTCGGCCACCGCCATCGAGATAGCCCGCCAGATAGGCATATGGCCGGCGGCGGAGCATACCGAGCAGCCGGACTGGCACATCACAGGCACCGACTTTGCCGCACTCAGCGACGACGAGGCCTTCCGGCGCAGTCTGAGCCTGCGCGTCATGTCGCGTGCACGCCCCACCGACAAGCAGCGCCTCGTGGAGATGCTGCAGAAGTACGGTGAGGTAGTGGCCGTGACCGGCGACGGCACCAACGATGCCCCGGCCCTGAACCACGCCCACGTGGGTCTGTCGCTCGGTTCGGGCACGTCGGTGGCCAAGCAGGCATCCGACATCACCCTGCTCGACGACAGTTTCCACTCGATAGCCAATGCCGTGATGTGGGGCCGTTCGCTCTACAAGAACATACAGCGTTTCCTGTTCTTCCAGCTGGTGGTAAACCTGTCGGCACTGTTGCTTGTGCTGGGCGGTTCGATCATCGGAACGGAGATGCCGCTGACTGTGACGCAGATACTCTGGATAAACCTCATCATGGACACGTTCGCGGCCATGGCACTGGCCTCGCTGCCGCCCTCGCACGAGGTGATGCGCGACAAGCCGCGCAAGACCACCGACTTCATCATCTCGCACCCTATGGCGCGCGGCATCCTGTTCTGCGGCCTGACCTTCTTTGCCCTGATGTTCGTGTTCCTCATCTGGTGCGAACGCCACGGCAGCGGCAGCGTGGTCGACGTACACGAGCTGACACTGTTCTTCACCACGTTCGTCATGCTGCAACTGTGGAACCTCTTCAATGCGAAGAGCCTCGGGTCTGACCACTCGGCCTTCCGCCATTTCTGGCGCGACCGCGGCTTAGTGATGGTGCTGGCAATGGTAACGGCCGGCCAATGGGCCATCGTGACCTTCGGCGGAAAGATGTTCCGCACACAACCCCTGTCGGCGGCCGAGTGGGCCACCATCGTGCTGGGCACGTCGAGCGTGCTGTGGGCAGGCGAGCTGTGGCGCGGATGGAAGCGCATAAAGAACAGTAAACAGAACTCCTGAGAAAGCGTGAAGACTATATACCTCAACGACAATACAGCACCCCTGGAGCCTTGCGTGGCCACCATCGGTTTCTTCGACGGCGTGCACCGGGGGCACCAGTACCTCATCAGCCATGTGCGGCAAGAAGCCGCCCGTTCGCATCTGCGGTCGCTTGTGGTGACCTTCGACCGCCATCCGCGGCAGGTGCTGCGACAGGACTACCAGCCCGAAATGCTCTCCACACTCAGCACCAAACTGCTGCTGCTCTCGAAGACCGGCATCGACACCGCCGCCCTGCTCCATTTCGACGAGCAGCTGGCCAGCCTGTCGGCCCGCGACTTCATGGCCGAGGTGCTGCGCGACCGCCTCAACGTGCGCAAGCTCGTGATAGGCTACGACAACCGCTTCGGCCATAACCGATCGGAAGGTTTCGACGACTATGTGCGCTACGGCCGCGAACTGGGCATTGAGGTCATACACAACCCGGCATTCGTGCTGAACGATGTGAACATCAGTTCGTCGGTGGTGCGGGCCTTTGTAAAGGAGGGCGAGGTCGAACTGGCCAACCGCTGTCTGGGCTATCCGTACACCATAGCCGGCAAGGTGGTCGACGGCTACAGGGAAGGCCGCCGCATGGGCTTCCCCACGGCCAACCTCGACCCTGCCACCATCGGCCAGCTCGTTCCGGCCGGCGGAGTCTATGCCGTAAAGGTGCGGCTGGAAAACAGCATGGCCTTCCGTCCCGCCATGATGAACATCGGTATGCGTCCCACCTTCGGGGGCCACACGCAGAGCCTGGAGACCTACATCTTCAATTTCAGCGAAAACATCTACGGGCGCACGCTGCTGGTGTCGTTCGTGTGCCGCATACGCGAGGAACGCAAGTTCGACAATGTGACACAACTCATAGAACAACTTAAGGAGGACGAGAAAACAGTGGAACAACTATTCGAAAAAGAAACAGAGCAATGAACAAGACCCTTCACAGTACACTTGACGTTATATCTTATATTATAGCATTCTTTCTCATACAGGTTGTCATGGGAATTATAACGGGTGCCATCGGAGCATGGCACGAGGGAACCTCGTGGGCGGCTCTATGGCAGGGGCTGCTGCAAGGCTCGCTGCACATGACCGCCAAGATGACCGTGGCCTACATGGCCTTGAGCAGTCTGCTGACGGTGCTGCTCTTTGCCCGCCTGCACTGGTCGCCCGTCTCGCGCGTGTGGCTGGCCTCGCACCCTTGGGGCACCCTGACCTGGGTGGCCATGCTGGCACTGGGCACCATCCTGCCTTCCGAGTGGGTGGTGGAGAAATGCCAGCTCACCCTACCGGGTGCCACCGAGCAGCTCTTCGAGGCGGTCATGAAAGAACCCGCCGGCTATCTGGCCATCGGCATTCTCGGTCCCGTGGCCGAGGAGATGGTGTTCAGGGGAGCCGTGCTGCGCTGCTTGCTGAAGGCCTTCCCGACCCGTGCTCACTGGTGGCCCATACTCGTCTCGGCCGTCCTCTTCGGCGCGGTACACATGAACGCGGCACAGTTTGTGCACGCCCTGCCCGTCGGTCTGCTGCTGGGCTGGATGTACTACCGCACAGGCTCCATCATACCCGGCCTGTTGTTCCATTGGGTCAACAACACTGTGGCCTACGTCATGTTCAACCTCATGCCCCAGATGAACGACGGCAAGCTTATCGACCTCTTCCACGGCAACGACCGCATGATGTGGATGGGGCTCGGCTTCTCGGTCTGCATCATGCTGCCCAGTCTCTTCCAGCTCCACCTGAGGATGAAGAAAGGCTGACGCTGCAGGCTACTGGCGCTCCCGCCGCCGAAGGCCACCTGGCGCTCCCGCCACAGTGGATGAAAACGCAACAAAAAGGCCGCCGCACACTTCGTAAAGAAGCGTGCGGCGGCTTTTATCGTAGCTTTGCGAGGGCGCAACCGGCTTACAGCTCGGCGATGCACTCTACCTCGACGAGAGCGCCCTTGGGCAGGTCTTTCACGGCCACGGCCGACCGTGCGGGGTAAGGCTGGCTGAAGAACTCGGCGTAGATCTCGTTCATGGCGGCGAAATTGGCCATGTCGGACAGGTATACGGTGGTCTTGACAACCTTGGCGAGGCTCGTTCCGGCTTCTTCGAGGATGGCCTTGGCATTGGTGAGCGACTGGCGTGTCTGCTCTTGGATGCCGCCTTCCACAAATTCGCCCGTGGCGGGCACGATGGGCACCTGACCCGATGCGAACACAAGGTTGCCTACCTTGATAGCCTGGCTGTAAGGGCCGATGGCCTTGGGAGCTTTCTCTGTGTGTACTGCTTGCATAGTGTTTGATGTTAAGTGGTTGGTTTATATGTTTTCCAAAATCTTCATGCCGATATCGGTGAGGGCCTTCTTGATGTCGTCCACATGGTCGAGGTTCTTGGTCTCGGCAGTGAGACGGAGCACGCAGTCGGTCACCTTCTTGCTGTCGGTATTGCGCTCGTGGTGCACACTGATGATGTTGGCACCCATGCCGGATACCACCTCGCACACCTTGAGCAGCTGTCCGGGCTTGTCGGCCAGTTCGATGGCGAGCGTACAGATGCGGCCGCTCTTGGCCAGGCCACGGTTGATGACGCGGCTCAGGATGGTAACGTCGATGTTGCCGCCGCTCACCACGCAGACGGTCTTCTTGCCCTTCACGGGAACCTTGTTGAACATCACGGCGGCCACGCTGGCGGCGCCGGCACCCTCAGCCACCATCTTCTCGCTCTCGATGAGGTGGAGAATGGCGGCGCAGATCTCATCCTCGCTGACGGTAACAATGTCGTCCACATAGTGTGAGCAGATGTCGAACGTTACCTTGCCCGGCTCTTTCACGGCGATGCCGTCGGCAATGGTCGACACCTTGGCGAGCTTCTCCTGCTTGTGGTCGTGCAGACTGTTCACCATGCTGGCAGCACCGCTGGCCTGCACGCCATAGACCTTCACCGTGGGGTTGAGCGACTTCACGGCATAGGCTATGCCCGAGATAAGTCCGCCGCCGCCCACCGGCACCACCACGGCCTCCACGTCGGGCAGCTGGTCGAGCAGTTCCAGACCGATGGTGCCCTGGCCGGCTATGACGTTCTCGTCGTCGAAGGGGTGGATGAAGGTATAGCTGTGCTCGTCGCGCAGCTGCAAGGCACGCTGGTAAGCGTCGTCGTAGACACCGGGCACCAGGCACACCTCGGCACCGAGCCGCTTGGTGGCCTCCACCTTGCTGATGGGTGCGCCCTCAGGCAGACAGATGAGCGACTTGATGCCCATGGCGGTGGCACCGAGCGCCACGCCCTGTGCATGGTTGCCGGCCGAGCAGGCTATCACGCCTTTCTGTTTCTCCTCTTCGGAGAGCTGGGAAATCTTGTAGTATGCGCCCCGTATCTTGAACGACCCGGTCTTCTGCAGACACTCGGGTTTCAGGTAGACATCACATTCGGGATTGATCTTGGGGGCATGCACCAGGTCGGTACGGCGGATAATCTTGCTCAGCACGTAGCGGGCCTTGTAGAAATTGTCTAAATTCAACATTCTCTTCTGATTTACAATCTTTCTGCAAAGGTACGCATTATTTCGCAAACCCGTCTAGCCTACCGGCCAAAAGTATGCCCTTGCAGGTAGGGTGTTCAAAATCAAATTTTGTTTGCGAACGAAAAATTACACAAAACATGAACGAATATGCGGTATATAGGGCATTTAGGTTCTCGTAAACAGGTTCGAATTGAACACATGCCCCTGTAGGGGGCACAGATTATAGCGTAGGGGCTCGCCCCTACGTTTAACGGTTCATCCTTTTTTCGTCGCCCCTGTAAGGGGCGCATAATTAAAAGTACAATACAATTTAAGTATGCACCCCCTATAGGGGCAAAAACTGCACAAACGATGCATATTTAGATGCGGATTTTGAACACCCTACCCTGCGGGACTTGTTTCCGAGTTTTTTACCGGACACCAATATTTCTTTTTACCCCCCTTACGGCTTGTGCCTCCAAAGGGTTGTCCGGCCAATAGTGCTTGGGATAGCGGCGCCTCAACTCCTTCCGTACCTCGAAATAAGCATTGCTCCAGAAACTCCGCAGGTCCTTGGTCAGCTGCACGGGCTTGAAGCCCGGCGAGAGCAGTTCCATGAGCAAGGGGCGCGTGCCGTTGTCCACGCAGGGCGTGTCGGTCATGCCAAAGCACTCCTGCAGCCTGACGCTCACGACCGGGGCGTCGCTGCCCTTGCGGTAGTCTATCCTTATGCGGCTGCCCGTGGGCACTGCGACGTGCGACGGGGCTATGCGGTCCACCTCTCTCTGTTGCTCGTATGACAGTTGCGCCCACAACACTTCGGCCATATCTATTTTCTTTAGTCCGGCTGCGGTGACGGCACCGCCTGAATACATGGGCAGCCACTCGTCGGCCGTCTTCAGCAATGCGTCGGTGCTGACATCGGGCAATGCCAGTTCGGGATGCCATGCCGAGCAGACCGCGATGCGCCGTTGCAGACCGTGGAAATTGTCGGTGAGGTTCAGAAGGCTGCGCCCCTCGCTCTTTACCGCCTGTGCCACAATGCTTTCGGTTATCTCGCGCGGCACGGATTCCAGCGGCTTGGCCGAAAGCACGATGCGTCCTATGCGCCACTCGCGCATGGCCGCGACGCGGCCCAACGTGCTGTCCCAAGCCACCCGCTCGTGTGCCTTGGCGAGCGGACTGATGCCGTCCTTGTCGACCGCCGAGGCAAGGTGTATCTTCCTGTCGACCGTGGCGACGGCAAGCAGGTTGCAGGCGTGCAGGTCGTCGGCCGGGTCAAGAGTGGCCCGTTCGCCGTTGGCCAGTTTGTAAGAGCCGTCGCTTTGGAGCATGGCCACCCGCTCCGGATAAGCCGAGGCTATCAGCATGCCCGTTTCGCAAGGCGGCAGGTCGCTGTTGTCTTCCTTGGCACCGATCATGCGCCGGTACTGCTCGGCTATCAGGGCTATGCGCCTCCATTTGCCGGTCGGCCGCCTTTGCCGTGCCTTTCGCAGTTCCACGATGCGGGTGTTGATGTCGGCATCGTTCTCATCGGACAGCGGGTCGCGCTCCTCCAGCAGGGCGGCAACGTCGGCAGCCAAGGTTTTCCGGGCGTTGCTGTCGGCCCTGACGAGCATCTGGGCTATGCGGGGATGGCACGGCAGTTTGGCCAATGCCTCGCCGTGCGGCGTGATGTGGTGCTTGCCGTCGACGGCCCCGAGGCTTTCCAGTAAGTCACCGGCCCGTCGCACATTGCCGGCCGGCGGCGGTGTTAGCCACGGCAGTCTCTCCGTGTCGCCGCCGCCCCAAGCCGCCACGTCGAGCACGAGGGAGGTAAGGTCGGCAGTCGTTATTTCCGGCTCCCTGCACTCCGGCATGCGGGCTTCGGCTGCTTTGCTCCAGAGGCGGTAGCAGCGGCCGGGAGCCACGCGTCCGGCCCGTCCCGTGCGCTGGTGTGCCATGTCCATGGATATGCGGACCGTTTCCAGATGCTCCAGGGCGCAGCGCGGGTCGTACACCATCTTGCGGCAGAAGCCGGAGTCGACCACCACCGTGACACCCTCTATGGTAATGGAGGTCTCGGCTATCGGCGTGGCCAGCACGATCTTGCGTTCGCCGTTTTTGGGCGGGGCTATGGCCTCGTGCTGATCTTGGGCCGACAGGCGGCCGTAGAGCGGATACACCGTGGTTGTGGCGGGGAACGCACCTTCGAGCATCTCCGCACATCGGGCTATCTCTGCCTCGCCCGGCAGGAAAGCCAGCATGCTGCCCTCGGTCTCCCTCCAGGCGCGGCACACGGTGGCGGCTACCACCTCGGCGCAGTTGTGTGCGGTGGCCTCGTCGCCGTACTGCACGTCGACGTCGAACATGCGGCCCTGGCTCTCTATGAGCGGAGCTTTGAGCGCCTGACAGATGGCGGTGGCATCTATCGTGGCCGACATGACGACAATCTTCAGGTCGGGGCGGATGGTGTGTTGCGTCTCGCGCGCCAGGGCGAGGGCGGTGTCGGTGATGATGCCGCGTTCGTGGAACTCGTCGAAGATGATGACGGATATACCGTCGAGTGTCGGGTCGGCGACCATCATTCGGGTCAGTATCCCCTCGGTGAGTACCTCTATGCCCGTGTGGGCCGACACTTTGCTCTCGAAGCGCACGCGGTAGCCCACCAGGTCGCCCACGGCGGTTCCGGTCATCTGGGCCATGCGCTCCGCTATCTGCCGTGCGGCCACACGCCTTGGCTCCAGCAAGACCACCTTGCCTTTGTCATCGGCCAACCATCGGTGTATGGTCAGCGGGAGCAGCGTGGACTTTCCGGCTCCGGGCGGAGCGGTGATGACAACTGCGGGATGCGACTGCAGCGCGTCGTTGACATCCTGCGCCACCTGTCCTATCGGAAGAACGTCTGTATATGTGTCGAGAGAACTGACTGTCATGTAGCTTCGTGTTGGAAATGCAACGACAAAGGTAGTAATTTGTCGTAAGCAAAGCGGCGTTGTCGGGGAAAACTTCATCTCAAAATATTGGTGTCCGGTAAAACATCGCAATTGACTAGTCCCGTAGGGACGACAGATTATAGCGTAGGGGCTCGCCCCTACGTTTTTCGTTTAGTTGTTAAAACTTTGCCCCTGTAGGGGGCGCATAATTCATTGTATGTAAATAAAATATGCGCCCCCTACAGGGGCAATGCATGATAAATTCGATTGAGATAGGGGCAAGCCCCTATCCTATATTATGCGCCCCCTACAGGGGCGATGGAAATATGATAGTCGTTCGTACGTAGGGGCGCGCTCGACTTTGTCGCTTGCGTCAGCAAGAAACCCTACGCTATATTATGTGCCCCTTACAGGGGCGACGCAAACACGGCACAGCCAGCGCACGCATGGCAAGCAGGGGCGATGCAAGCACGGAACAGTCCACGCACGCATGGCAAGCAGGGGCAACGCAAGCACGGCACAGCCAACGCACGCATGGCAAGCAGGGGCAATGCAAGCGCATGGCAAGCCCTGTAAGGGCGACAGATTATAGGATAGGGGCTCGCCC
>CAVKJH010000007.1:0-28202 GCA_963656755.1 bacterium | reverse complement strand
ATAAAATAAAAAATATTGGTCAAAACATTTGGATATTAACATAGAAAGCAGGGGCGATGGGGAAAAACAATAACCGTAAACCGTAGGGGTAAACCCCTACGCTATATTATGCGCCCCCTACAGGGGCAGGTGTTCAATACGAACCTGTTTGCAAGGGCCTAAATGCCTTATATACCACATATTCGTTCATGTTATTGTGTAATTTTTCGTTCGCAAATAAAATTTGATTTCGAACGCCCTACCCTACGGGGGCAAAAACTGCACAAACGCTGCGTATTGAACACCCTATCTGCTGGGGTGTTCAAAATCGTGTATTCGTTTTTACGGCCCTGTGTCCGGACGTTCAGTCGACGCCTTCCACGCCGAGGCCCTGTGCCTTGAGCTTGGCGATGAGGCCCTGTTCGCCTCCCAGCAGATAGCAGGGGATGACAAAGAGGGTGGGCTTGTCGGCTGCCGTCTTGGCCATGACCTGTGCCGGTTCGTCGAGCAGTCCGCCTATCATGGTCTCGCCCAGCAGCTTTGTGAGCACTGCCGAGGCGGCGTCCACGTCCTTGGCCTTGTAGGCTTCGACGGTCTTGTCGATGAGGGCAAGCGCGTTGTCGGGATGCTGCAGGAAGTCTGCGAGCACCTTGGTCTGCATGTCGAGCGGTATGCTCTTTACCAGCTGTATGTATTTCTGTGCGTCGATGATGCCGCCTGTGGCCTCGCTGTTTTTCTTGGCCTGTGCCTCAAAGTACTGTGCAAAGGTGTGCGTGGGGTCGTACTCGCCCATGTGGTTGGCCACGAATACCAACTGCATGAAATCCTTCATCACGTCGGCCGGGGTGCGCCCGTTGTAGCGTTTCTGGTTGTAGGAGCTTTTCCAGCTTACCTCCGTGTATTTCTTGAGGAAGGCGTCGAGCAGCTGTGTCTGCTGGGCGTTGAGTAGCGATGCCAGCGTTTTGCCGCCCGTCAGCTTTCCGGCCTCTTTCAGTTCGGTGTCGTATTTCGTTCGGTCGATGTCGAAATACACCTGTTCGGTTTCGGTCATGGCCTCCTTCAGACCGCCGATGCGGTCCACATAGCCCATAGGGTTGAGAAAGTCGTGCGTGGCGACGATATAGGAAGGCTTGGCCAGGCTGTCGGCCGTGACCTTGTAGAGCAGTTGTGCCGAAGCGCCCACGGTGAAGCAGAAGGCGGCCAAGGCAGTAAGAATCATTTTTTTCATGATGTTGATGTTTTGTGATGATGTATCCTGTGTTTGCGACAACCGTTCACGGCTGTTGCTGTTCCAGTTTTTCCACGAAGCGCTGCAGGTCGGCCTTGATGCGTGCGAACTCGGGCGACCGCATGAACCCGGCGTTGCGTTTCAGTGCCGGCGTGATGCTGTCCACGCTGCTGGTATAGCATGCCAGTTCGTTGTGCCGCTGCACGCCGTGCACGCTTTGCTGCGTGATCTCGTTCTCGCGCAGCCGCACCAGTTTGTCGCACACCTTGCGCAGCATGGGCGACACTACCTTGTCGAAGAGGTGGTGCCCCTGTATGTAGAGGTAGACGTTGTCGGGGGTCACGCCCAGGGTGCGCAGGTCTTCCTTGACGCTCAGCCAACTCTGCTTGGCGCCGGGGTTCAGCCGGCGCAGCTGTTCGGCCTTCTTGGCAGCCTTGCGTCGCACGTTGGCAATGTTGGCATCGGCGTGGTCGAAGCCGAACTTGCCCGCTTCCACGATACGGAGAAAGTCGGTCATGGTAAACTCCGCATAGTGCGTCGACCGGTAGTACCAGATGTTCCACACGAAAAGCGGGTAGATGGCCTGCGAGTAGTTGCGCAGGTATTGTTCCATGTCGAACACATCGCGGTCGTTGAGCGTCACGGCCACCGCCACATCGTGCAGGGCAGGCGCATAGCACTGCAGGTTCTCGATGGCGTAGGCATAGGTGTGGAAGACGTAGGGGTTGTCGAGTATGCGGCGCGACGTCTCGGTTGCCCCCTGCACGAGGTAGTCGTAGTCGGCGTCGACGCAAGCCACCATGTCCTGTCCCGTCTTGCCCTCGAGCTGGCTCATGAGCGCGGCTTTCTTGCCCCGTTCGAGCCGTTGTTCGCGCGAGGGCAGCATCACCTCGAAGGCCACCCTCTCCGTTTCGACCTGCGACAGTATCTGCCGCCAGAAGAACACGTCGTCGTAGCTCTCCACATAGGCCACCACCTTGTGGCGTGCCCGTTTGGAGTTGAGGCGGTTGGCGGCCTCCACATACGATGATGTAAGGTTGTCGTTCAGGCGGTGTGGCATGGGTGCGCTCCTTTCTTCCTGCGGTTTTCAGAGGGTGATGTCGCTCACCTCGGTCACCTTGTCCATCCAGCCGTTCATGATAACGGCCGGCGAGTGGGTGGTGAGGATGATCTGCACATTGGGGTTGAGGTCGAGAATGAGGTCGATGAGCTGTTTCTGCCACTCCACATGGAGGCTTACCTCGGGCTCGTCCATGAAGAGCACGTAGCTCTGCTGGTCCTCCACAAGCACGGTGAGCAGTATGGCGAGCATCTGTTTCTCGCCGCTCGACAGCTGGTAGGGCACGAGTGTCTCGCCTATCTGGCTGAAGCGTATCTCGTTCTCGGTGCGTATGATGGTCTTTCCCGTGTCGGCAAACAAGCGGTCGATGATGTCCTGAAACTTGCGTTTCGGTTCGGAGTAGCGCTGCGCCTGTGCGGCGGCATCGGGCTGCCCGCTCTGCAGGGCGGCAATGATGCGGTTGCCGATGTTGACCTGGTAGTCGAGGTATTTGCGCTGCAGGTTGAACAGCTGCCAGTCGAGCTCGGTAGCCAGCGACAAGTCCATCTTCGATACGGTCTCGGCATTGATGAGCGGACGGTCGAAGCTGCGGATAATGTCGAACCGTATCCATTTGGCGTCGTCGGGGCTTACCCTGAGCCTTACGCCCTTTAGCATGTGGCTGGGAAACTCGCCGCCGGCCGACAGGCCTTTCACTACCTTATTTATAATAGTCGACTTGCCCACACCGTTCACACCGCTCAGGATGTTGACCTTGCGGTCGAGGTTCCACACGATGTGCTTCTTGCCGCTCCAGAGCGACTCAATCTCTATCTGTTCGATATGGTCAGCGTATTTCTGCATAGGTGTAGGCGTTAGGCAGTGAGCGGCGGTGCTCACTGTTGCAAAAATACGAAAACAATATGGAAAACCGCGTTTTTTTCACATTTTTTGTAGCGCGGCCTTGAATGCACCCGTTACTTTTTGGTGCGGCGGTTTGTGTGCTTTGTGGTTTTTGGCTACCTTTGCAGCGCCGTAGCCCGGCGTCACGACGTTATTGCCGTGTTGTTTTGTGGTAACGTACGAATTAGTTTAGGGATAACAAACGATGAACAACAAACCTTTGCAAGCCCATCTCAGCATGTTTGCGGCCGAGGCCATGTGGGGTCTCATGTCGCCGGTGGGCAAGGATGCCATGAACCATGGCATCGACGGTCTTTCGATGGTCAGTTTCCGTGTGGCGGGTGCCGCCCTACTGTTTTGGGTGGCGTCGCTGTTTGCCCGGCGCGAACATGTGCCTGTGCGCGACGTGCTGCTCTTTGCCGGCGCGGCCCTTCTGGGCGTGGTGTTCAACCAGTGCCTCTTTACCATCGGGCTGAGTGTCACGTCGCCCATCAATGCCAGCATCGTCACCACCTCGATGCCTATCTTCGCCATGGTGCTCTCGTTCCTCATCCTCGGCGAGCCCATCACCGTGAAGAAGACCAGCGGCGTGGTCATCGGATGCACGGGCGCCATAATCCTCATCCTCAGCAGTGCCACGGCCGGCAGTGCCAAGGTGGGCGACATCCGGGGCGACGTGATGTGCATCTGCGCCCAACTGTCGTTTGCGCTTTACCTCTCGCTGTTCAACAAGCTGATACGCAAGTATAATGTCTTCACGGTCAACAAGTGGATGTTCACCTGGGCCACCCTGTTTGTGGTGCCCTTCTCGTCGGGCCATCTGGCAGCCCTGCCTTGGGCCGGCGTGCCGTTCTCCACTTGGACCGAGGTGGGTTATGTGGTGTTCTTCGGCACCTTCGTCAGTTACCTGCTGTCCATTGTCGGCCAGCGTGTGCTGCGCCCCACGGTGGTCAGCGTTTACAACTATGTGCAGCCCATCGTCTCCGTCACGGTGAGCGTGCTCACGGGGCTGGGTGTCTTCACATGGCCGCAGGGCGTGGCTGTCATTCTGGTGTTCTCGGGCGTGTGGCTCGTGGTGAAGAGCAAGTCGAAGCGCGACGCACAGACGGCCGGCGAGCAGTGAGCTGCCGGCTGCGCCTCTGGGCAAAGATTGCAAAATGGAACGACTCCGCCGAGGCATTTGCCGGTCTGTTATTGAAGAGGTTCAGCACATACTCCTCCTTGGTCTTGACAGTATAGCGCACGGAGATTATTTCCCGAATACATGAACGTCCCCGCACCCTGTACCATTTGCGGAGTGCCTTTTAGCTTTCTTCCTGTCCTTGATTTTGCTGAAAATGTTTCGCAGGACGCATAGCAGTCAAAAAGCGGAAACCATAAAGAATTATAAAAGAGGAGGCGAGGCGATGGAGCTGCCGGGGAAATAGCGTACCTTTGCCACCATGATGCAGAGGATTTTCCGCGACAAGAGGTTCGGATGTTCCTGGCTGCTGCTGTTGGTTTACCTGCCCATGCTGCTCGCCGTTACGTTTCACCAGCATGGTGAGGCGTGGACAGCTGATGCCGAAACTTATTGTGCGGACTGTGCCCATCATGTCCGCCACAACGGGCATTTCCTCGCTCTCCAGCATCCCCTGCACGACTGTGTTATCTGCCAATGGCAGACTACGCCTTGCCTCGCTGCCACGCCCTTGCTGTGGGCAGCCGTCGTCATGCTTTTCCATGTCATTCGCCGCATCGGATGTACTCCCTGCCGATACCGTGCGAATGACGTAAAGTCAGCAAGAGCACCACCTTGTTTTTGAGCTTTTTAAAAAGGCAAAAGAGAGCTTGCACCGCATAGGTGTAAGCCAAACTCCTTTATGCCCAGATTTTACAATCAACAAAAACAAGGTAACAAATGAAAACAGTATTGAAATCAATATTGCTGATAAGCCTGTGCTCGTCGGCAACAGCCCATGCCATGGCTATAAACGAGGCAGAGAACGACACCGTCAAGCACCAGCCCATGACGGAGACCGACGTGAAACTGAACGAGGTAGTGGTGACGGGGCTTACGGGCAGCCAGAAACTGAAACAGTCACCTGCCCCCATTTCCGTCATCTCCCCACGTCAACTGGAGATGCAACCCTCCACCAACATCATTGACGCCATCGCCCGCCAGCCCGGTGTCTCGCAGATTACCACGGGAAGCGGAATCTCCAAACCCGTAATCCGCGGACTGGGCTACAACCGTGTGGTCGTGGTCAACGACGGCATCCGGCAGGAAGGCCAGCAATGGGGCGACGAGCACGGCATAGAGATAGACCCGGCATCGGTTCACTCCGTGGAGATCCTGAAGGGGCCGGCAAGTCTGATGTACGGATCGGACGCGATGGCCGGTGTCATCATCTTCCGTTCTGCCCCCACGCTGCCCAAGGGCGACATGAGGGCAAACTTCTCCACGGGCTACCAGACCAACAACGGTCTCTTCGACTACTCGCTCAACTTCGCCGGGCACCAAGGAGGCTTCGTGTGGGACACCCGATACAGCGGCAAGATGGCGCACGCCTACAAGAACAAGTACGACGGCTATGTGTTCGGCTCGTCCTTCCGTGAACAGGCTTTCTCGCAACTCCTCGGCTGGAACTACCGCCAAGGCCATTCCCACCTCACCCTCGACTACTACCACAGCACGCCGGGCATCGTGGAAGGTGAACGTGACGAGGAGACCGGCAACCTCGTCGTGCCCGAAGGCTACGATGCCAAGAGCTACGGCAAACCGATGCCCTATCAGCAGATACACCACTACAAGGCGGTGTTCGACAACTCATGGTTCCTGGGCGACGGCTACCTGAAGCTGCTCTTGGGTTATCAGCAGAACCGCCGTCAGGAGTTTGAGGAGGAAGCGCATCCCGACGAGTGCGGACTCGACTTCAAGCTCCACACCGTGAACTACGACCTGCACTACCTCTCGCCCGAGATGAACGGATGGAAGTTCTCCACGGGTGTCAACGGCATGTGGCAGAAGTCGGAGAACAAGGGCACGGAGTTCTTGGTTCCCGCCTACCACCTCTTCGATTACGGTGTGTTTGCCAACGTGAGCAAGGAGATGGGAAAACTGAACATCAGCGGCGGCATCCGCTACGACCACCGTCACCTCAACAGCCTACAACTGACGGAAGAAGGGGAGGACGGCGAAGCACCCTCTATCCGTTTCCAGGCTTTCAAGCGCCACTTCAACGGTGTGACCGGAAGCATCGGACTGACCTACGAGCTGTTGCCCGACCTCAATGTCAAGGTAAATGCCGCCCGCGGGTTCCGTGCGCCGAACATCAGCGAACTTGCCTCCAACGGCGTGCATGAGGGTACGCAGCGATACGAGTTGGGCAATAAAGGCCTGAAGCCCGAAGCGAGTTGGCAGTTCGACCTGGGACTGGACTATTCCTCATCCATCGTGTCGGCGGAGCTGTCGCTCTTCGCCAACCGCATCAACCACTACATCTTCAGCGAGAAAATGGCAGACGAAAACGGCGAGGCAGTCCTCATCGACGACACGCCTGCCTACCGCTTCACATCGGGCGATGCCCGCATCCTGGGCGGCGAGGCAAGCGTGGACATCCACCTCATCAAGCACCTACACTTCGGCAACACTTTTTCTTATGTCAACTCCGTGCAGTTGCACCAGCCTGCCGAGTCGAAGTACCTGCCCTTCACCCCGGCTCCCCGATGGGTGTCGGACGTGAGGTATGAGTTCGTCTGCAATGGCAGAACCTTCGACAATCTCTTCGTGAAGTTCGAGGTGGACTGCAATCTCCGCCAGAGCCACTACCTCGCGGCCAACGATACGGAGACTGCCACGCCCTCCTATACATTATTAAATGTGTATGCAGGCACCGACATCAAGTGCCATGGCAGGCGCATCCTCTCCCTCTACCTTTCGGGCGAGAACCTCGCCGACCGTGCCTACCAGAACCATCTGAGCCGCCTGAAGTATCTCGACACCAACACGGTGACAGGCAGGAGAGGAGTCTACAACACGGGCCGCAACTTCAGCGTGAAAGTCGTGGTGCCGATAGCACTTTAATCAGCAACATGCCACGAGACACCGCTAGACCGCACCCGTGCATCCCGCCTTTTGGTGGCGGAATGTTACCGGGGGCGGTCATCAGCCGGCGGTGCAACAGAATTTACAAACTACAGGCCCGTATTTGCGTTGTAGCCCACTGCGGTCTGTCGTGCGGTCAAACACGCCCGTTTTTGGGCCATAAACGGAACCGCTGATTACCAGTGTGTTACGCAAACAATATGTCATACAACACGCTGCCGGCCCATCCGGGCAAGGCCGAAAGGTGGCTTATCGCACGGCGATAGACGGCAAACGGGCCGGCGAAAGACTGCCAACCGGACGGCCGCCGGCCACCAATGGCACTGCGATAAGGCACAAATGGCCGGCAGATGCCGTGCCCGGGGGCCACACACGGGGCATGCGGCGCACCAACGGAGCCGCCAGAGAGCCATACGGCAACGTGCGGTGCCCCTTGCGCTGCGCTGAATGCGGCAGCCGAACAGACTGTTTTTTATGCGAAAATACCATACAGGAGACATTGTCAGCATGTTGAAATTCTAAAATCCGGACACGGGTATAACAACAAGACAATGAATGGCAAGGGGGTGCGGCGGACGCTGAGGCGGCTGACGCACCCCTCTTTTCGGACAGTTGCACAAACGTTCCGTTCTGTGCACAACTATGTCGTTTTTGTGCATTTTGTTTGGTCGGCAAGTAAAATATTAGTATTTTTGCCCCGTATTTCGGAAATATCACAATTATATATCATTTATATGAAATTGAAAATTGTTGTGCTTGCCAAGCAAGTACCCGACACAAGAAATGTGGGTAAGGACGCCATGACAGCCGAAGGCACTGTCAACCGCGCCGCGTTGCCCGCAATCTTCAATCCCGAAGACCTGAACGCTCTGGAGCAGGCGCTCCGCATCAAAGACCAAAACCCCGGAACCACAGTAACCATGCTGACCATGGGCCCTCCGCGCGCCGGCGAAATCATCCGTCAGGGCCTTTACCGGGGCGCCGACGACGGTTTCCTGCTTACCGACCGCAAGAGTGCCGGCGCCGACACCCTCGCCACCTCTTATTTCCTCTCACAGGCCATCGCAAAGATCGACCGTGAACTGGGCCATGTGGACCTGGTGCTCGGCGGACGGCAGGCCATCGACGGCGACACCGCACAAGTGGGACCGCAGGTGGCACAGAAGCTCGGCCTCAACCAGGTGACCTATGCTGAGGAGGTTATCAAGGTGGAAGACGGACAGGCCACCATCCGCCGCCACATC
Organism: bacterium; assembly: GCA_963656755.1. Classification (GTDB taxonomy): domain Bacteria; phylum Bacteroidota; class Bacteroidia; order Bacteroidales; family Bacteroidaceae; genus Prevotella. Next base: position 19,722 of record CAVKJH010000007.1, on the reverse strand, counting down.
GACGGCGGCGTGGAGACCGTGGTGGCACCGCTGCCCGTGCTCATCACCGTGAACGGAACTGCCGCACCGGCACGCCCCTGCAACGCCAAGCGTGTCATGAAATACAAGTACGCCACGTGCCCCATGGAGCGCAAGGGCGACGAGCCCTGGACCGACCTCTACGCCACACGCCCCTACCTGACACTCGGACAGTGGAGCATCGCCGACTGCGGAGCCGACTACGAGCAGTGCGGACTGGCAGGGTCGCCGACCAAGGTGAAGGCCGTGCAAAACATCGTGTTCCAGGCCAAAGAGAGCAAGACGCTCACCGGCAGCGACGCTGACGTGGAGAGCCTCATCAAGGAATTGTTGGACGAAAAGATTATTGGCTAAGCAGATATGAACAACGTTTTTGTATATTGCGAGATTGAAGGCACTACGGTAGCCGAGGTATCTCAGGAATTGCTCACCAAGGGCCGCAAACTGGCCAACCAGCTGGGCGTGGATCTCAACGCCGTGGTGGCAGGTACAGGCATCAAGGGCAAGGTGGAAGACCAGATCCTTCCCTACGGTGTCGACAAACTCTTCGTGTTCGACGCCGAGGGACTCTTCCCCTACACATCGGCTCCCCATACCGACATACTGGTGAACCTCTTCAAGGAGGAGAACCCGCAGGTGGCCCTGCTGGGCGCCACCGTCATCGGCCGCGACCTCGGACCCCGCGTGTCGTCGTCGCTGACCAGCGGCCTCACCGCCGACTGCACCCAACTCGAGATCGGCGACTACGACGACAAGAAGAGCGGCAAGCACTATGACAACCTGCTCTACCAGATACGTCCCGCATTCGGCGGAAACATCGTGGCCACCATCGTCAACCCCGACCACCGGCCGCAGATGGCTACCGTGCGCAGCGGTGTCATGCAGAAAGCCCTCTACGAGGGCAGTGCCAAGGGCGAGGTGGTCTATCCCGACGTAGCACGGTATGTGCCCGAGGTGGACTATGTGGTGAAGGTCATCGACCGCCATGTGGAAGCTGCCAAGAACAACCTGAAGGCCGCGCCCATCGTGGTGGCCGGCGGATACGGCATGGGCAGCAAGGAGAACTTCGACCTGCTGTTCCAGTTGGCCAAGGAACTGCACGGCGAGGTGGGCGCCAGCCGCGCCGCCGTCGACGCCGGATGGGTGGACCACGACCGGCAGGTCGGACAGACAGGCGTCACCGTGCACCCCAAGGTGTACATCGCCTGCGGCATCTCCGGACAGATACAGCACATTGCCGGCATGCAGGACGCCGGTATCATCATTTCGGTGAACAACGACCCCGAGGCTCCCATCAACAAGATTGCCGACTATGTCATCACGGGCAATGTGGAGGAGGTCGTTCCGAAATTGATAAAGTACTACAAACAGAACTCAAAATAAAAGACACAGCCCAACCGGCCCCCGCTCCCCTTGCGGCAAGGCACGGCTGGCACTCCAAAGAATACAACTATGGCAAACTATTATAGTGATCATCCCGAGATCGAATTCCATCTCCATCACCCGCTGATGGAGCGCATCGTGGAGCTGAAGGAGAGAGGCTACGCCGACAAAGACCAGTTCGACGACGCTCCCGTCAACTACGACGATGCCATCGAGAACTACAAGCGCCTGTTCGACATCACGGGCGACGTGGCCGCCAACATCATCGAACCCAACTCGGAGAGCGTAGACCTCGAAGGCCCGCACCTCGAGGACGGACGCATGATCTACGCCAGCAAGACCTACGAGAACCTCGACGCCACGCGCAAGGCCGGCCTGTGGGGCATCTCCATGCCCCGCCGTTTCGGCGGCCTCAACGTGCCCAACACCATCTTCTCCATGCTCTCGGAAATCATCTCGGCAGCCGATGCCGGTTTCCAGAACGTGTGGTCGCTGCAGAGCTGCATCGACACCCTCTACGAGTTCGGATCGAAAGAGCAGCAGGAGAAATACATCCCCCGTATCTCGCAGGGAGAGACCATGTCGATGGACCTCACCGAGCCCGATGCCGGTTCAGACCTGCAGCACGTCATGCTGAAGGCCACACAGGACGCCGACGGCACATGGCGCCTTAACGGCGTGAAGCGTTTCATCACCAACGGCGACTCGGACATCCACTTGGTGCTGGCCCGTTCGGAGGAGGACACACACGACGGCCGCGGCCTGTCGATGTTTATCTACGACAAGCGCGACGGCGGTGTCACCGTGCGCCACATCGAGCACAAGCTCGGCATACACGGTTCGCCCACCTGCGAGCTGGTGTTCAAGAACGCCAAATGCGAGCTTTGCGGCGAACGCCGCCTGGGCCTCATCAAGTATGTGATGAGCCTGATGAACGGCGCACGCCTGGGCATAGCCGCCCAGTCGGTGGGCGTGGAGCAGGAGGCCTACAACGAGGGCCTGGCCTACGCCAAGGAGCGCGAGCAGTTCGGCAAGAAGATCATCACGTTCCCGGCCGTCTACGACATGCTCTCGCGTATGAAGGCCAAGCTCGACGCCGGCCGTTCGCTGCTCTACATGACCGCCCGCTACGTGGACATCTACAAGGCGCTCGAGGACATTGCGCGCGACCGCAAGCTCACCCCCGAGGAGCGCAAGGAAATGAAGCTGTACAGCCGTCTGGCCGATGCCTTCACGCCGCTGGCCAAGGGCATGAACTCCGAGTATGCCAACCAGAACGCCTACGACGCCATCTCCATCCACGGCGGTTCGGGCTTCATCATGGAGTACAAGAGCCAGCGCCTCTACCGCGACGCCCGCATCTTCTCCATCTATGAGGGTACAACCCAGCTGCAGGTGGTGGCCGCCGTGCGCTACATCACCAACGGAACCTATCTCAACATCATCAAGGAGATGCTCAACGACGAGGTGGCCGAGGAACTGCGCCCGCTGAAGGAGCGCGTGGCCAAGATGGCCGACCGCTACGCCGAAGCCGTGGAGAAGGTGAAAGCCAGCGGCAACCAGGCCGCACACGACTTCCTGGCACGTCGCCTGTACGACATGACCGGCGACATCATCATGTCGCTGCTCATCCTTGCCGACGCCACAAAGGCTCCCGCACTCTTCGCCAAGAGCGCACAGGTCTATGTGCGTGCCGCTGAGGAGGAAGTGGTGGGCCACGCTGCCTACGTCATGGCGTTCGATGCCGACGACCTGAAGCATTTCGTAGCCGAGGAGAACAACGGCGGGGAAGAGGCATAAGCACCCTTCCACCGTTCCCGATAACCGAAGAGAGGGCCAAGTCAACGCACTTGGCTCTCTCTTCGGTCGTTATGGCACACGCCGTATTTCATCCGCTTTGCCTGTAAACGAAGGGGCACAGCAGGCCAGACTATCCGGCGGACAAGCAAAACGGACGGGGATATACCCCCAAGGCGGCGAGATGCCCAAGGAACGATTCTGCACGCTATACAGCAGCAATTTATGGAACCGCCCTTAAAGAAAGGGACTAAATTATTTCGCCCTGCGTGCTATTTGCAGTATCTTTGCAGACATGAAATCACTACGCGAACTCTATAAGATAGGCAAAGGCCCTTCGTCGAGCCACACCATGGGGCCCCAGAAGGCCGCACAGATATTTGCCGCACAAAACCAGGATGCCCGGACATTCCATGTGACGCTCTACGGCAGTCTGGCCGCCACAGGCAAAGGGCACATGACCGACGTGGCCATCGAGGAGGTGCTACAACCCATCGCCCCCACCACCATCACCTGGAGACCCGACGTGTTTCTGCCTTTCCATCCCAACGGAATGACCTTCGAGGCATGCCACGACGGCCGCAATGCAACCTCGTGGACCGTGTACAGCATAGGCGGCGGCGCACTCTCGGAAGGCGATCACCCCACGGGCGTGCTGCCCACCTCGCGCGACATCTACCCGCTGACGCGGCTCAGCGACATACAGCAGTGGTGCGACGACCACGGACGCGCCTACTGGGAGTATGTCAAGGAGTGCGAGGACGATAGCATCTGGGACTATCTGCAGGAGATATGGCAAGCCATGAAGCGCAGCGTGGAGCGCGGCATCGACCAGGAGGGCGTGCTCGCAGGTCCGCTCAACCTGCAGCGCAAGGCCAGCAACTACTACATCAAGGCCAAGGGCTACCGACAGAACCTGCAGACCCGCGGACTGGTCTACGCCTACGCCCTGGCCGTAAGCGAAGAGAATGCCGCAGGCGGCACCATCGTCACCGCACCCACATGCGGGTCGTGCGGCGTCATTCCGGGCGTGCTCTACCATTTGGCCAAAGGCCACGACTTTACCGACCGCAAGATGCTCCATGCACTGGCCACCGCAGGACTCATCGGAAACATCGTGAAGGAGAATGCCAGCATATCGGGTGCCGACGTAGGATGCCAGGGCGAGGTGGGCGTGGCTTGCGCCATGGCCTCTGCGGCAGCCTGCCAACTCTTCGGCGGCAGTCCGTCGCAGATAGAGTATGCCGCCGAAATGGGTCTTGAGCATCACCTCGGCATGACGTGCGACCCTGTGTGCGGACTGGTGCAGATACCCTGCATCGAACGCAACGCCTTTGCCGCCACCCGCGCACTCGACGCCAACCTCTACGCCTCGTTCAGCGACGGCAAGCACCGCGTCAGCTTCGACCGCGTGGTAAAGGTCATGAAACAGACGGGACACGATCTGCCGTCGCTTTACAAGGAGACGGGCGAAGGCGGACTGGCCGCACAGTCGCTATTATAACCTGCAATACGCCAAATACCTCGCTCACGCCATAAACCCATGCGCAAATTACTTATCCTCCCCCTGTTGATCATCGCCATGCAGAGCATCGTGGTGTCGTGCCGCATGGCACCCACGCAGGACTACGGTGACACCGTGGCCGCTGCCGAGTTCTATCCGCCCGACACCGCCGCCCTCCGCAAGGCGGCCCGAAAAGACACTGCCGCCGTGGCCGTAGCCGACAGCACCGACATCTTTATCATCGGACCGGCCTCCACCCGCCACGAGGTACAACTGCTGAGCTACCCCTCGCGGCGCGACTCGGCATGCTATCCCAAGAGCCGCCGCATACGTGTGCGGGGCAACGCCGACGTGGGCCATGTGGTAAGAGCCGTGTTCTTCGCCACACCCAAGGGCGATACCCTTGTGACCCGCATCACCGAACTGAAACAGCCGGAAGGTGCGACCCCTTGACATTTTTTACCGCCGCTTAGTATATTTTTTCAGAAATTTTGCGTAGGCATGCTTGTTTTTTCACTAACTTTGAAACCAACAAGAATATCAAGCCTATGCCTATACAATCTTTTGAAGAACTAACTGCCCATCTGAAAAAACAGGGGGTGTCCAAAAGAGTGGCAGCCGTATGCCCCACCGACGAGTCGTCGCGCCAGGCCCTTGCAGAAGCCGAACGTCAGGGCATTGCCACCCCGCTGGTCTTTCAGGCCGCCAATCCCGCCGACGCCGCCCGTCAGGCGGTGGAAGCCGTGCGCAACGGCAAGGCCGACGTGCTGATGAAGGGGTTTGTCAACACCGACGTGCTGCTGCGCGCCATCCTCGACAAGGAGAAGGGCATCCTGCGCAAGGGACGTGTCATGACACACATTGCCATGGCCCAACTGCCCGGTTACCCCAAGCTGCTGCTCTTTACCGACGCAGCCGTCATTCCCCATCCCACCCAGGAACAACGTGCGGCGCAGCTGACATATGTGGCGCAGTTCTGCCACCGCATGGGCATCGAAACGCCCTGCATCTCGCTCATCCACTGCTCGGAGAAAGTCGATGCCAAGAACTTTCCTTACACTGCCGGCTATATCGAGCTCAAGGAGAAGGCTGCCCAAGGAGCCTTCGGCCACTGCATCGTCGACGGGCCGCTCGACCTGAAGACCTCGTGCTCGGCCCATAGTTTGGCCGTGAAGGGCATCGAATCGGCTATCGCCGGCAAAGCCGACGCCCTCATCTTCCCCGACATCGAGGCCGGCAACCTGTTCTACAAGACCATCACCCTCTTCTGCCAGGCGCAAACGGCTGGCGTGCTACAAGGCACCGACGTGCCGGTAGTGCTGCCCTCGCGCGGCGATACGGCAGAATCCAAATTCCTGAGCCTATGTCTCGCGTGCTTGTTGTGAACCCCGGATCCACGTCCACGAAGATTGCCGTATTCGATGACCTGCAGCCACTGTTTATCACCGACATCGCCCACGACTTGTCTGAGCTGCGCCAGTTTCCCACCGTCATGGACCAGTTCGACTTCCGGCGAGAACTGGTACTCAAGGAATTGTCCGTCCGGGGCATCCCCCTGCGTTTCGATGCCGTCATAGGACGGGGCGGACTGGCACGCCCCGTGAAAAGCGGGACCTATCCCGTCACGCCTGCCATGATAGCCGAAGAACGGGCCTGCGAACACCAGCACGCCTGCGACCTGGGGTGCATCATCGCCTACACCATCGCGCAGCAGATACCGGGATGCCGGGCGTTCATTGCCGACCCGGGCACCACCGACGAGCTGGCACCCGAAGCGCGCATCAGCGGATCGCCGCTGTTGCCGCGCATCTGCATCTGGCATGCGCTCAACCAGAAAGCCATTGCCCGCCGCTATGCCCGCGACCACGGCACACGCTACGAAAACCTGCGCCTCATCATGTGCCATCTCGGCGGCGGCATATCGGTTGCCGCCCACGACCACGGGCAGGCCATCGATGCCAACAACGCCCTTGACGGCGAGGGGCCGTTCTCGCCCGAGCGGGCAGGTTCACTGCCGGCAGGCGCCCTCATCCGCCTCTGCTTCAGCGGCAAGTTTACCGAAGTCGAACTGCTGAAACGGGTAGCCGGACAAGCCGGGCTGACCGAGCATCTCGGCACCAACAACATGCAGGAAGTGGTGCGGCGCATAGCAGACGGCGACGACCACGCACGTCTCATCGTCGATGCCATGGTGTGGCACACGGCCAAGGCCATCGTGTCGGAAGCCGCCGTGCTGTGCGGTCCGCCCGACGCCATCGTCCTCACCGGCGGCATGACTCATGCCGACTATGTGGTGACACGCATCAGGCAGCGCATCGGCTGGCTGGCACCCGTGGCCGTCTATCCCGGGCAGGACGAGATGCTGGCACTGGCCGAGAATGCCCTTGCCGCCCTCAAGGCCGGAGAAAACCGATAGGGCAATCCCACCGCCACAAACCAGCAAACCCGAAGGGCGGGCCGACGGCAACAGAAATGTCTGTATGCCGACGGCCCGCCCTTCGGGTTTGTGCCATGCGTTACGGGAAACGCTATGCTTACTTGTCGTAGGCGTGCTTGGGATAGTCGACGGTATAGTGCAGTCCGCGGCTTTCCTTGCGCTCTATGGCCATGCGGGTAATGAGGTAGCCCGTGTTGATCATATTGCGCAGTTCGCACAGGTCGCGCGAAATCTTCACACGCTTGAAGAGTGCTTCCGTCTCCTCATAAAGCAGGTCGAGCCGGTCCCAGGCCCGCTTCAGCCGAAGGTCGGACCGCACGATGCCCACATAGTTGCTCATGATTTCGCCCACTTCCTTGTTGGCCTGTGTGATAAGCACATGCTCCTCGTTGGTCAGCGTGCCCTCGTCGTTCCATTCGGGCACCCGTTCGTTGAAATCGTACTCGTCGACATGCTCCAGCGAATGTGCCGCGGCAGCGTCGGCATAGACCACCGCCTCGATGAGCGAGTTGCTGGCCAGACGGTTGCCGCCGTGCAGACCGGTACACGAGCACTCGCCCAAGGCATAGAGCCGGTCAATGCTCGAACAACCGTTGAGGTCCACCTTGATGCCACCGCACATGTAATGGGCGGCCGGGCGCACGGGAATCATGTCCTTGGTGATGTCGATACCGATCGACAGACACTTCTTGTAGATGTTGGGGAAATGGAGCTTGGTCTGCTCCGGATCCTTGTGGGTAACGTCAAGATAGACATGGTCCACGCCGTTCTTCTTCATCTCCTTGTCGATGGCACGTGCCACCACGTCGCGCGGCGCCAGCGACCCGCGCTCGTCGTACTGTTTCATGAAGGGCGTGCCGTCTTTCAGTTTCAGTATGCCGCCATAGCCGCGCATGGCCTCGGTGATGAGATAGGCCGGATGGGTTTCGCCGGGATGGTAGAGCGAAGTGGGATGGAACTGCACGAACTCCATATCCTTCACCGTACCCTTGGCACGGTACACCATGGCCTCGCCGTCGCCCGTGGCCACCACAGGATTGGTGGTGGTCTGGTACACGGCACCGCAACCGCCGGTACACATCACCGTGACCTTGCTCAGATAGGTATCGACCCGGTTGTCGGTGTTGAGCACATAGGCTCCGTAACAATAGATGTAAGGCGTGCGGCGCGTGACGCGCGCCCCCAGATGGTGCTGCGTTATGATTTCCACGGCAAAGTGGTTCTCCTTGACATCGATATCGGGATTGGCCCTTACGGCAGCCATCAGCGCACGCTGTATCTCGGCTCCGGTATCGTCGGCATGGTGCAGTATGCGGAACTCGGAATGGCCGCCCTCGCGGTGAAGGTCAAAACGGCCGTCGGCCTGCCTGTCGAACTGCGTGCCCCACTCCACCAGTTGGCGGATTTGTTCGGGAGCCTTGGTCACCACCTGACGCACTGCCGCCACGTCGCTGATATAGTCGCCGGCAATCATGGTGTCGTGGATATGTTTTTCAAAATCGTCTTTCTCCAGGTTGGTCACCGATGCCACGCCTCCTTGCGCAAAGCGCGTGTTGGCCTCGTCGAGCGTGGTCTTGCAGATGATGCATACCTTTCCCTTTTTGGCTTGGGCCACCTTCAAGGCGTAGCTCATGCCGGCTATGCCGGCTCCTATGACCAGAAAGTCGTACTTATAAGTCATAATAAAATTGTTATATCAATGCAAAATTACTAAAAATATACAACACGCCCCTTCTTAACTCTCCTATTTTTAGTAATTTTGCACATTGTAATCATGGACAGGACTTTTCATCATCGTTTTTCTGTGGGTTCATTCTGCGGGATTATCCTTTTCGCAGCGGTGGCCTTTTGGCTGTTTTGGCAGAAATGGGCCATACCGGGACTGCTCGCGGCTCTTGTCTGCGTGGTGTTCATTGAGCGCTTGCTGCACTCCGAATATGTGTTCCGCAACGACCTGCTCATTGTCTGCAACGGCCGCTTTTCCCGCAGGAAGGAGATACCCCTGACCGACATCGTGGGCTACAGGCCCGTGTCGACCACATTCGGCCTGACACGTTTCCTGCTGCTGGCCCTGCGCGGCGACCGCCTCCTCATGGTGCAGCCAGCCAACGAAAAGGCATTCGTGAAATGCCTGGCCGAGCGCAAACAACAAATCAAGAGAAAGGGATGAAGACAATCAGGATATTCTTATGGATGCTGGCGTTGTGGCTGGCACTGCCCGTGCAGGCACAGACCGAAATCGCCGACGAAGACGAAACCACCGAGGACAACGACACCACGGCCACCGACTCGCTGTGGAGCGACACCCTCAGCGCCAAGGGCGACACCCTGCCTTGGCCGCAGAACGTACAGGCACAGATAACCGAACTGCTGCAGAGCGACATGTTCCGCACCTCGCAGGTGGGCATGATGGTCTACGACCTTGATGCCGACTCGGCCATCTACTGCCACAACGAGCGGCAGCTCATGCGCCCGGCTTCAACCATGAAGGTTGTCACGGCCATCACGGCACTCAACCGGCTGGGCGGCAGCTACCAGTTCAAGACCGACCTCTGTTACACGGGCCAGGTGGACAGTTGTACCCTGCGGGGCGACGTATTCTGCGTGGGCGGCTTCGACCCGCGGTTCAACAACGACGACCTCAGGGCGTTCGTGGAGGGCATCCGCAAGATGGGCATCGACACCATACGCGGCAGCGTCTACGCCGACAAGTCGATGAAGGACAAGAACCTCTACGGTGAGGGGTGGTGCTGGGACGACGACAACCCCACGCTGTCGCCCTTGTTGCTGTCGCGCAAAGACCAGTTCATGCCCAAGTTCTACACGGCCCTGCGCGACGCGGGTGTCTACCTGACGGGGTCGCTGGGCGAGAAACGCAAGCCCGAAGAGTCGAACTGCATCGTGCGGCGCTTCCATACCATCGACCAGGTGCTCATGCGCATGCTCAAAGAGAGCGACAACCTTTATGCCGAGTCGATGTTCTACCAGATTGCCGCCTCCACGGGCAACCATCCGGCAACGGCCAAGAGCGCAAGGTCGGTGATACAGCAACTGGTCAACAAGATTGGCCTTGACGCCTCGCGCTACAAGTTTGCCGATGGGTCGGGCCTGTCGCTCTACAACTATGTAAGTGCCGAACTGGAAGTGAAACTGCTGCGCTACGCCTACCACGACCAGAACATCTACAACCACCTGTTGCCCGCCCTGCCCGTGGCCGGCACCGACGGCACCTTGCGCAAGCGCATGACAGGAGCCTTCACGCGCGGCAACGTGCATGCCAAGACAGGCACCGTGACGGGCATCAGCAGTCTCTGCGGTTACCTGACAGCCGCCAACGGCCATCGTCTGTGCTTCGCCATCATCAACCAAGGTGTGATGCACGGCAAAAACGGGCGCCGGTTCCAGGACAAGGTCTGCACCATCCTGGCCTCGCCGTCGCTCTGAACGGCGCAACAGTTGACAGCCACAAGTTTTCCGTTTCTTCCGAAAACTCCCAAACCAACGTTCGGCCCATAGGTTGAAACCTGTGCGAACGCGACAATAAACCCCTGCAGGGAGCGCATACCTGACGTCATAAGACGTTGAACGATGCGTACCCTGCAGGGGTTACAGGTATGTGAACACCCCCTGTTTCACTGGGGTGTACACGCAACTAGGTAGCCTTCGTCAGCAAGAACCCATGTGCAGCATCCGTCCCCAAACACCAGAGCCGGTGTTTTGCCCCGGTGTTTGGGGAGCCGCATCAGTGCTTGGGCGACGTATTGGTGCGGCCGGGCTTGGCCGGCACAAGCGTCAGCCCGTCTGTGTCGAGGGTGATAAGGCGTTTTTTGTAAAGGTCGCCTACAGCCCGCTTGAATACCTTCTTGCTAACCTGGAACGTCTGCTTGATGTCATCGGGGGCGCTGCTGTCGCTGAGCGGACAGTGGCCGCCGTGCTCGCGCAGCCACTGCAGCAGTGTCCTGGAGAAATCCACGGTCTGCCGCCGTCCCGTCAGTTGCAGGCTGATGTCCATCTTGCCGTCGGGCCTGAGGTTCAGCAGGTAGCCGGTCAGACGGTCGCCGGTGTGGATGGGCTGGAATATCTGGTCCTTGTATACCAGTCCGCCGTACCGGTTGTCCACGATGACCTTGAAGCCCAGGTCGGTCTTCTGCCAGACGAGCAACGACAACGGTTCGCCCGACCCCACACCCTTGGAGTGGCCGTCTTCGCCGGGTTGGGCGATAGCCGGAAAATCGTCGGGGGCGGGTTGGCTGAGGAACTTGTCGACCTTGGCCGACGCAGCTATGCGGTAGCTCTCCTCGTCGATGTAGACGTAGACGATATAATAATCGCCGATTTCCATGCGGCGTTTCTGTTCGTGGAACGGGCAGAACAGGTCTTTCATCATGCCCCAGTCGAGGAAAGCCCCGTATTCGTTGACCCATGTGCATTTCAGGTAGGCGAAATCGCCCACCTTGGCCAGTGGCTGCTCGGTGGTGGCCACAAGCCGTTCGTCCTGGTCGAGATAGACGAAGCAGGTCACCGGGTCGCCCTCGCGGGTGCCTTCGGGAACATATTTGGCCGGCATGAGAATCTCGCCTTCGGCTCCGCCGTCAAGGAAAATGCCGAAATTTTCCTTCCCGCCGTAGGCGTGCGGGTTGGGCCGCTCGGCAGGGCGGGTCATCGTCAGCGTGTTATAGTCACCTATCTTGATGGTTTTCATGTTGTAGGAGTTTGGGGGTTGGTGTATGTGGTGCCGGGTTCCTCGGGCATGAGCAGGCCGTCCTTCATGTGGATGGTTCGGTCGGTGATGGAAGCCAGCTGTTCGTCGTGTGTAACGATGACAAATGTTTGTCCGAACTTGTCGCGCAGGTCGAAGAAGAGCTGGTGCAGTTCGGTCTTGTTCTTGGTGTCGAGACTGCCCGACGGCTCATCGGCCAGAATGACAGCCGGCTCGTTGATCAGGGCGCGTGCCACGGCTACCCGCTGTTTCTCGCCGCCCGACAGTTCGCTGGGTTTGTGGTTGGCCCGGTCGGCCAGTCCGAGGAACTGCAGCAGTTCGATGGCCCGCGCCTTCGACTGGCTGCGTCCCTTCCCGGCGATGAAGGAAGGCAGCATGATGTTTTCCAAGGCGGTAAATTCGGGCAACAGCTGGTGGAACTGGAACACGAATCCGATGTGCCGGTTGCGGAAGTCGGAGAGCTTGTTGGTGGAGAGCCGCGACACGTCGATGCCGTCGACGGTGAGCGAGCCGCTGTCGGGGCGGTCGAGTGTGCCGATGATCTGCAGCAGTGTGGTCTTGCCGGCCCCCGAGGGCCCGACAATCGATGCTATCTCGCCTTTGCCGATGTGCAGGTCGACGCCTTTGAGCACCTGCAGGCTGCCGAATGATTTGGTGATGCCTTGAATGTCTATCATGTGAATGGGTCTTTGCTTTTTCTGTGGCCACGCGGGCCGTCATTGCCTGCGGCCTTATTTTCCGAACCAGTGCCTGTGGCGGTGCAGCCAGATGCCGAGGGCCTTGTAAGCCGACTGCTCCTCGGTGTGCTGGGGTTGCGCGAAGGTCATGGTGGTCTTGTCGTCGCCAAACTGGTCGGGGAATATGATCATGAGGTTTTTCCCGGTGAAGTACTTGGTGATTTCTTCGGGAAGCCGTTCCTGTGCATTCTTGTACGAGACAGTGCCCTTGCGGGCTGTGACCACCACAAACAGATGGTCGCTCTGTATGGATGCGGCCAGCTTCGGCATTTCGTTCCAATGGTCCATGGGCACGAACTCGGCACGCATTTCATGGTGGCGGTTGCGTACAAACTCGCTGATGATGGCCAGTGTGTCGCCGCGCCCGTGGAAGAGGATGCGGCACTCGAGGTTTTCCGTCAGGCGCGACAGGCGTTCCAGCCACCGGTAGAAGCCGGGCTCATACTGTGCACGCGAGGGCACGGCCACCTCGATGCGCCTCAGGGTGGCCAGCGGATGGTGCAGCCGGGCCATGATAATCTGCCGGTTCAGGCCGTTGAACAGACTTTGGTGGAACTGCCCCCAGAACTTGGGCGACACGCTGGCGTGCATGTGCATGCCGATAATTATCTCCGATGCCTGGAACTCCTTGAACGCGTGCTTGATGCCGTTGGCGATGTTGGCGGCGATGCGCACCTGGGTCTGAAGCTTCACATCGGAACCGGCCGCATACTGCGTGGCCTGCTCCAGCAGCCGGCGTCCCTGCTCCTGGTTGGCGCGCATGTTCTCGTCGTCGTAGACCACGTTGAGGGCCATGATGCCCCGGTTGAGCTTGGGGTTGCGCATCATGATGGCCATCGACAACAGCTGGTTGGCGTATTCGGGATATTTGACGGGAACGAGGATGCGCTCGTCGTCGTGCGTCTCGTCGCTCTGCGCCATATCCTTGTCGCGCAGTATGATGTGTTGTGCCGACCATTCGGTCACTACCGACGAGATGACACAGGTGAAGAGAATCATGATTACCACGCCATTGAGCATGCCCTCATCGATAAGGGGCTGCCCGTCGGCCGTCTGCATGTTCATGCCAACCATGACCATGGCGATGGCGCCTGCTGCATGGGCCGACGTGAGGCCGAACATCATGTGGCCCGACGAGGCGGGCATGCGGAAAGCCGTGCAGGCGGTGTAGGCGGCCACGGCCTTGCCCAAGGTGCCGAATACGACGATGCAGAGCACCACCCAGATGATATTGCCGCCGGCAAAGAGAAGGCGGAGGTTGATGAGCATGCCGACACCGATAAGGAAATAGGGGATGAAAAGGGCATTGCCGATGAACTCGATGCGGTTCATCAGGGGCGAGACGTGGGGTATGTAGCGGTTGAGGATGATGCCGGCGAAGAACGCCCCGAATATGCCTTCCAGCCCCACAAGGTCGGCCAGGGCCGCACAGAGGAAAAGGATGGCCATGACAAAAATGAACTGCATGACGGCATCGCTGTACCGGCGCAGGAACCACCGGGTAAGATGGGGGACGACAAAGACGAGCCCTCCGCAGTACAGGGCAAACTTGGCGGCAAACCACAACCAAAACACGGGCGTGCCGTTGCCGTTGTGGGCGGCCACGATGGCGGCCACGATAATGAGCGATATGAGAAGGCTGAACATGGTGGCGCCCACGCTCAGCGTGACGCTGGGTTTGCGCTGCAGGCCGTAGCGCGAAACGATGGGATAGGACACCAGGGTGTTTGAAGCCATGATGCACCCCAACAGCAGGGCAGCGGTGGAACTGTAGTGCAGAAGGCTGACGCCCATGAAACAGGTCATCACGAAGGGGATGAGGCAGGTAAGCAGCCCAAAGACCACTATGCGGTGCTTGTTTTTCTTCACGCCGTCCATGTCCATCTCCAGCGAGGCGAGAAACATGATGTAGTAGAGCCCCACACGCCCGAACAGCTCGAACGAGGCGTCGCGCTCCAGTATGTTTAGCCCGTACTGGCCGACGACCACTCCTGCCAAGACCATTCCGATGATGTGCGGTATGCGCAGTTTGCCCATGATGATGGGAGCAAAGAGGATAATCAGCAGCACCACAAAGAAAATGAGTGTGGGGTCGGTGATGGGGAAATATGAGGCTATGTTTGGCATGCCGTTGGATAAACCTTTGATGACGGTTGCAAAGTTACATGATTTTTTCCGAAAGATATAAGCTTGGCGGCCAAAAGTCGTGTTATCGGCGCGACGGGCGAATGTTGCCGGCGGTGCGGGTGCGGTTGCCGTACGTCGGACAACCGTCCTGGCATGGATGGACGGGACAGGCGGTGTACGGACACCCCGGCTCGCCGGATTTGCGGAAGGATAGCTATCGCACCGTGAAAGGATAGCTATCGCGATGCGAAAGGATAGCTATCGCACCGTGAAAGGATAGCTATCGCACCGCCATAGCTATCGTTTCGCGAAACCGTCTTCAAGGCATGCCCTTCTTGACGGTTACGGGGGCCGGAGAACACTACCAACGAACGGGTCTCGCAGGCACGGAATGCATGTCAAAGGCACGGCTGCAAATGCCTCAGACCCGTAAAAACTGGGGAACTACGGCTTACAGTGCTGCATCAAAATTTTGCCGGACATCCATGACGGATAATGCAGTCCATACACGTTTTCGCCTCTCTCTGCGGCCACATAGCGGGCTATGCAACCATAGAGAGAGGCGAAAACGGGCGAAAAGACGGGGACGGCAACTATGCGGGCCGGCATCCCGTACGGTTAGAACCGCGCCCAGGTGTTTGTTTGCCGTCACCGAAGCAGGGTCAGAACTTTACCTTGTAGCTCAGCCCCAACACATGTGTGTTGCGGCTGTCGTTGTCGTCGTCGTCCTTGCTGTTGTCCTGATAGCGGTAGCAGATGCCGAGTTTTTGGCCTTTCAGGAATTTCCATTCGAGTCCCACCGTGTAGCGCACCTTTTCCACGCTCCATCCGTTGTAGAGCTCCACGTTGGCGTAAGGCTCCACGTCGAGGCCTTTCTTGTCGTACGACACTTGCAGGCGGCTGCGCAGCACGTTCTTGCCTTTTCCGCTGTAGGTCTTCTGCTTGCCGTCCCAGTCTTCGTCGTCGAAGTCGTAACGCTCGGCAATGGTCTTTTCCGGGCGGTAGGTGTACTGCCAACGTTCGCGCAGGTCAACCTTCCAGTCGCCGAACCCCACACTGCCTGTGAGGTCGACATTGAAGCGGTGGCGCGGCCCCCAGTAGACGGCATATTTGTTCACTTTTCCGTAATTGGCCTTGTCGGGGTCTTCGTCGTGGTAGGTGTATTTCTCGTTGTGGTTGTAGAGGAATGTGTAGCCTGCGCCCACTTTCAGCCATTTGGCGAGCTTGTAGTCGCCGGACACGCCTACCGACCAGCGGCTGTTTTGTTTCAGGTTGTCGGACGACCGGTATTCGGCGTCAAGCTCTATGCTGGCTTTCTTGGACAGTTTTTTTTCGGCGCCTATCTCTGCCCAGATTCCGAAATCGCCGCCAGTCTTGGGCTGTCGTTGGGCTGAAGCCAGCAGGGGCACTGTCATGAGCACGATGGCGGCCAATGCTTTGATGTTCATACTATCGAGTGTTGGTTTATGCAAGTGTTGGTTTATGAAGCGAATACGTTTTTGTCTTCGCTTGTCAGATGCAGCTTTTGGTCCAGCTCGCCACTGTTATCCTTGGCGCTGTAATACACCTTGAGCATGGCCATGTCGCGAAGGAAGTCGACACTGCCCACCTCTATGCGCAGGATGTTTATCCCCAGCCGCCTGGTAAGGTCGTCCTTCAGCTCGTCGCGCTTGTCGGGAGTGATGAGGTCTATGCGGTCGTACTGCACCAGTTTGGCCGGTTCCGGCTTGAGGCGCACCTCACAGAGCCAGATGCAGCATATCACGATGAGGTTTGTGGCTATCAGTTCGATGACGCTCACGCTGTTGGCAATGGCGTTGACCACCGACAGGGCAATGATGACAAACATGTAGGTCATTTCCCTGACGGGCATGGCGTCCGTGCGGTACCGCATGATGGAGAAGATGCCGAAGAGACCGATGCCGATGCCGATGCTGGTTTTGGCCTTGAGGTCTTCGAGCACGAAGATCATGAAATAGACGAGGAAGAAGATGGCCACGCTCATGAGCATGAACGAGAAATAGAAATCGCGCCGGTGGCTTTTCCTGTAGTAGAGCCGGTCGACAATGCACCAGGTGACAATCATCAGAATGACGAAACGGACAATCATCAGTGGAAAATTCTGCGAGAAACTTAGGTCTAAGAGATTCATGTTAAAAGGTTTGTTTTATGTGACAGTGTTTGTGCCGGTTGTTTCTACTGGGCCATCATCTTGGCTATCTGGCGCAGCCGGGGCTTGATGCGGTTGTGCTTGAGCGAGCTGTCGGTAAGCGCCGAACCGATGAGGTACTTGCTGAAGCCCATGGGCTTGATGCGCAGTTGCATGAGCGACTTGAGGATGGGACTGGGCTGCTGGCCGTCGCGCTTGAGCTCTACGATGACGATATTGCCCATGTCCAGGTGCTGGCCGTTGACAATGTTGTCAAACTCGAGGTCGAAGTCTATGGTGAGACGTTCGGTCTTCAGCTTGTTGACCAAGGTGATGCGGTTGAAATGGTTTTCAACCTTTTCCGTGAGCAACGACGGGTCGTAGTGCAGGTTGCTGGCCAAAAACTCGTCATACTGTTGGTATTCGTCGTCCTGCAGCTGGAAAGTGATGTCGTGCTGGGGCCTTTTGGGGTCGAAATGGAGCATGGCAACACGCTTCTTGCCTGTTCTGCCATGGTTGTTTTTTGTTTTCACTTCGAGAAAATTGAGGCCAGAATTGACGTACGACCTGATGCGCAGCTTCTGCCGGTTGGTATGGCCAGCCTCGTGACGGCGGTACATGGTGCAGTCGGGGGTATCGAAATAGACGGTGTAGTAGGGCGCTATGCGTTCGCCCCCTATTTCCTGTACGCGGTAGTCGTTCTGTGCCAGCAGCAGCAACTGGCGCAGTATAGGTTTGGTCGTGACAAACTTGGTGTCGGTACGGTTCATCAGTCGTATACCACTCATTTCGTCGAGGGTAATCGGGTCGTAGCGGCTTAGGATGTCTGTCATAAGCGATGGTTCTTGGTTTTAGTGTTACAAAGTTAATACAAAAAGCCGTATGCTACAAGCCGGCAGGATGAAAAAAAGACCAATTGTTTTCTTCTTCCTGTAACATCGGTTATTTTTTCAACCATCCTTTTATGTCCGGGCTTTGTTGTCCCGATGCAGACCGACGGTGTTTGCGTGGTTACTCTGGCTGCAGTAAAATATGGCCTCGGATGCAATGGCTGCCATATTGTTTGCGCAGCTAAAACAAAACCGTTACCTTTGCGACGGCACAAAAGGTGTGCGAAGACAGGAAAGATAACCAAAAATACAGGAACATGATATACAACAACCAGAATGTACGACGGCAGGACCGTCTGCTTGCCGAAGAAGAGGCGGCAGAGCTGTTGCGCAACGGGGAATATGGCGTGCTTTCGATGACCGACTGCACAGGTGCGGAGGCGGCAGGCTATGGCGTACCGTTAAGCTATGTGTGGGATGGACGCGATGCCGTTTATATCCATTGTGCCAAAGCCGGACGCAAGTTGCTGTGTATAGCCAAGAACCCAAAGGTTTCGTTCTGTGTGGTGGGAAAGACACGGGTGGTACCCAAACACTTCACTACCGCATACCAAAGTATTGTCTTGGACTGCATGGCCGAAACTGGACTTTCAGAGGATGAGCGCCGCAAGGCCATTGGAATGATAGTTGACAAATATGCCAGTGACTTTGCGGAAATAGGCCGCAAGTATGCGGAACATTCTTTTTCCCGGACCGAAATCATAAAGCTTACCGTGGCTGAGTGGAGCGGCAAGAGCAAACGGATGGCTTGATACCGGCAAACCGTGCCGCGGCATTTGTTGCCGCAGCCGCAGTGCGGTGTGCAGTCGTGCGGGATGGCGGGACATTACGGTTTCGGGATCGCGTTCGATACCGTATGTAGCAAGACCTTGGCGCGCCGGTGCCATTGGCAGAGGCGTTTCATGCCCATAAGTTGCAGCAGACGGAGTTTCCATGTGTTCCGGAAAGGCATTTGGGGCAGACGTATGTCACCGACGTCTGCCGAACAGTCGAATGTGCTCAACTGGATATTGAGCAGTTGGGCATAATAGTCGGGGAAACCGGGACAGTGGACCAGGTCGCTGCGCTGTAAGAAGCGCAGGTGTCCCGACAACAGGTCGCGCAATGCACGGGCATCAGCAGTGGCAGTGATGCCCGTCGGATTGTAATTGTAATGATAAGTGCCGCATCCCGTAGTGCGCAAGGTCGTAACCTTGGGCAACAGGTCTGCCATGGCATGGACATCCTCGAACAGGCGTCCTTTTTCAAACTCAACATTTTCGAACAGTTGCCGGCGGTAAATCTTGTTCCAGGCATAGGCGTGGGCATAGCCATGCCCTTCCAGCCAATAGGTTGCAAGGTCATGGTATTCGCGGTCTGGTAATTGTGTGACAAGCAGTCCGTGTGGCGTGTGGCGTACAAAAGAGTATTCTACAATATCATATTCGGGATGACCGGACAATATCTCCATGACGGAAGCATAAGTGTTGGACATCAGTATGTCGTCGGAGTCGACAAACGTCACATAGCGGCCTTTGGCATGGCGAAGGCCTTCGTTGCGTGCATCCGAAAGACCTCCGTTTGCCTTGTAAATGACCGTAATGCCTGGTCGGTTGCTATAGCCATCGGCAATAGCCGGCGAGCTGTCGGTCGACCCGTCGTCAACGAGTATCAACTCCATGCCTTCCATATTTTGGTTCAGCACGCTCTCAATACACGAAACGAGCGTATGCTCCACATTGTAGATGGGCACAATGACAGACAACTGCACATGTTTCATGATTATGAAATAATAATGGTATGCCTAATAATTTATGGCATTGCTATGCACCAAGCATAGCTTCGATTTCTCCTTTGCTTTTGTGGATGGTTTGGGCTATGTCGTCAATGCTTACTCCGTTTTTTAGCATGGCCTGTGCCATGGCTTTGATCTGCGCCGTCTGCTCGTTGATCTGCGCCGTCTGCTCGTTGATCTGCGCCG
>CAVKJH010000006.1:0-37039 GCA_963656755.1 bacterium | reverse complement strand
GCGGATGTCAGTCCGGTCCGACAGCATCGTCCTCGAAGAGGGCGAACTTTCCAGAACCGGAAATCAACAGAACGTTCTTGCTAGGCAAGCGGCAGAGCCGAGCGTGTCCCCTTCGGGGATACAAAATGAATGAAAGCAACTTCAATAACAATTATACATATTCAAGCAGCTTTGTTCTTTCCCGCAGACTGCCTGATGATTTTTCCGATCATGGCGTTCTGCACGAAACGGCATGCCTACAAAAAAGCCCCGGGTGTGTTTCGTTCTCAAAACTACACCCGGGGTAATCGCCGTCTATTATGTCTAGCTCTTTGTTTCCCCTTTGCTTCTATGTGGGGACATTATTGCCGTACTTGCCGGTAGAATTTCTGCTTTGCGTCTGTGCTGCGTTTTTTCTTCAGAATTGCAGCAGACTGGTTACCTCGATGTCCTCGTCGAATATGTCGCGGGCATTCGGAAACTCCGACAACAGTTCGATGATGAAATTGCAATATATTCTTTTCGGCTTAAACTTGCGCACCAAATCGCATGCCGCTTTCATCGTGCCTCCCGTGGCCAGCAGGTCGTCGTGCAGCAATACCACGTCGTTCTCGCTGATCGAATCCTTGTGGATTTCTATCGTGTCGATACCGTATTCTTTCGCGTAACTGGTCTGGATGGTTTCGCACGGCAGTTTGCCCGGTTTGCGACAAAGCACGATTCCTGCCCCCAGTTTGATGGCGGCCGCCGAGCTCATCACAAAGCCGCGGCTCTCAATGCCCACTATTTTTGTGATGCCCTTGTCCTTGTAAAGGTCGTACATCTCGTCGGTTATGATCTGGATGCACTCAGCACTTTTAAACAATGTTGTGACATCGCGGAAATTAACGCCTTTGATTGGCCAGTCCGGGATGCAACGCAGATTGTTTAATAATGTTTGATTGTTCATGTTTAACGTTTTACTTTATGTCTAATTCTTTAATTTTTAACGATTTATTGGCGTTTGTGTTTCACGTGAAACATTCACCTTCCCAGCAGCACAAGCATCACGTTGATATCGCTCGGCGAAACGCCCGGGATGCGGCTGGCCTGCCCTAATGTGTCGGGATCGATGCGCTGCAGTTTCTGTCGGCCCTCGGTTGATATTTCGTGCAGTTCGCTGTAATTGAACCTTCCTTTGATGGGGATGTCTTCCAGACGGTGCATCTTGTCGGCCACGATTTTTTCCCTTTCGATGTATCCTTTGTATTTGATGCGGATTTCGGCCGCTTCGGCAATTTCGTCTTTACGGTTCGTCGGCTGCTCCATTGTCTCTTTCAGTTCCGGAATGATTTCGGAAAGTTGCCGGATGGATATCTGCGGCCGTGCGATGAGGTCGGAGATTTTGCACCCCATGCGCAGGGGTGTGGTGCCGATGGCCTCCAACGCACCGTTGACGGCAGTGGGCTTTACGGATGTCAGGTCGCAGAAGTCGATGAGCCGCGCGATGTTTTCTTTCTTCTCCATCCACCAGTTCATTCGCTGCCTTGTGGCAAGGCCAATGGCGTAAGCCTTTTCCGTCAGTCTTGCGTCAGCGTCGTCCTGTCGCAGCAGGATGCGGTATTCGGCCCGCGAGGTGAACATGCGGTACGGCTCGTCCACTCCCTTTGTGGTCAGGTCGTCCACGAGCACGCCGATGTAACTCTCGTCGCGCCGCATCACGAACGGTTCGCTGCCCGCACATTTGCGTGCCGCATTGATGCCGGCCACCATTCCTTGTCCACCGGCTTCCTCGTAGCCGGTAGTGCCGTTGACCTGTCCGGCAAAGAAAAGACCAGGCACCACCTTCGACTCCAATGAGTGTTGCAGTTGGGTGGGGTCGAAATAGTCGTATTCGATGGCATATCCGGGACGGTATATTTTTGCGTCCCTCAGTGCCGGTATTTCGTGAAGCGCACGCAGCTGTGTCTCCCACGGCATGGACGACGAAAATCCGTTGAGGTAGATTTCGTTGGTGTCCTCACCTTCCGGTTCGATGAACAGCGGGTGCTTGTCGCGGTCGGGGAAAGTCACGAGCTTCGTTTCGATGGAGGGACAGTAGCGCGGGCCGGTCGAGTGTATCTGGCCGTTGTAGAGTGGGGAGTTGGCTATGTCGTTTTGGAGGATCTCGTGCACGCGGCTGTTGGTGTAGCACGTCCAGCAGGGCAGCTGCTTCAGCGGTCGGTGGAACGACATGTACGAGAACTGCTGGTTGCCCTCGTCGCCCGGCTGTTCTTCGGCATCTTCGAAATGGATGGAACGCTTGTCTATGCGCACCGGGGTGCCCGTCTTCATCCGTCCGGCCTTGATGCCGTGGCGGGTGATGCTCTCCGTGAGGTGGTAGGTGGCGGGTTCTGCACACCTGCCACCCGGTACCTGGTGCTTTCCGACATGCATCAGGCCGTTGAGAAATGTACCGGCCGTGATGACCACGGACTTAGCGCGTATCTCCACGCCCCAGACGGTCTTCACGCCGACCGCTTCGCCGTTTTCCACGATCAGTTCTTCGGCTTGGTCTTGCCATACGTCGAGATTGGATGTGTGGTCGATGGTGCGCCGCCATTCCCAGATGAATTTCTCGCGGTCGCACTGGGCACGGGGCGACCATACGGCAGGTCCCTTACCTTTGTTGAGCATCCTGAACTGTATGGCTGTGGCGTCGGTTACCAGTCCCATCTGGCCGCCGAGCGCATCGATTTCCCTGACGATTTGTCCTTTGGCTATGCCACCGACTGCCGGGTTGCAACTCATCTGGGCTATCTTGTTCATGTCCATCGTGACGAGCAGCGTCCGCGCCCCGATGTTGGCCGCCGCACAGGCAGCTTCGCAGCCCGCGTGGCCGCCGCCAATTACAATCACATCGTATTTGAAATCCATCATTTTGTCTTTTTGGCAAAAGTAAGAAATAAAATCGATTTTTTATCCGTTTTACTTTGATTAATCGCTAAAATATAGTATTTTTGCAGTCATTAAGAGACCGTACAATACCTAATATAAGGTATTGCCGGCCTCTAAAAATCATTTTACAAACGATGATTGGCTTGCAAAACTGATGCTACCGGAAATACATCTAATATTCAAATAATTTAAATTCAATCATTTATGTGGTTAATCAATTCTCCAATTGGTAGGAAAGTGGTGATGTCGCTTACTGGCATCTGCCTCATTCTCTTCCTGACCTTCCACTGTGCGATGAATGTTGCAGCGTTCTTCTCCGGAGACGCTTACAACACCGTCTGTGAGTTCTTGGGTGCAAACTGGTATGCTGTTGTCGGCACGCTGGGCTTGGCTTTCCTTGCCTGCTGCCACATCGTGTATGCTTTCATCCTTACTGCACAAAACCGACGTGCGCGCGGTGACCAGCGCTACGCTGTGACCAACCGTCGCCCCGAGGTGTCGTGGGCTTCGCAGAATATGCTGGTCCTTGGCCTCATCGTTGTTGTGGGTATTCTCCTTCACCTTTACAATTTCTGGGCTCACATGATGCTGGCTGAGTTCACGGGTGCATCTGCCCCCATCGCTCCCGCCGACGGTTTCGGATGGATCAAGGAAGTGTTCTCTTGCCCCGTCTATTCTGTGCTTTACCTGGTGTGGATTGTCGCCCTGTGGTTCCACCTGACCCACGGTTTCTGGTCGGCCATGCAGACCTTCGGCTGGAGCGGCAAGATCTGGCTGAAGCGTTGGCAGGCCATCGGCGTTGTCTACGTCACCATCCTCATGGGCGTGTTTGCCATCCTCGTGCTGAGCTTCTGGCTTGGCTTTGCCCCAAGTATGTGTTAATAATAAATTCAGAACATTATGTCACAAATAGATTCTAAGATTCCTGAGGGCCTCTTGGCCGACAAATGGACCAACTATAAAGCCCACCAGAAGCTGGTTAACCCTGCCAACAAGCGTAAGCTCGACATCATTGTCGTCGGCACAGGTCTGGCCGGTGCAAGTGCTGCCGCCTCGCTTGGCGAGATGGGCTTCCACGTCATCAACTTCTGCATACAGGACAGCCCCCGCCGTGCACACTCCATCGCTGCACAGGGCGGTATCAACGCTGCCAAGAACTACCAGAACGACGGCGACGCCGTGTACCGTCTGTTCTACGACACCATCAAGGGTGGTGACTACCGTGCCCGCGAAGCCAACGTCTATCGTTTGGCCGAGGTCAGCGCCAGCATCATCGACCAGTGTGTTGCCCAGGGTGTTCCCTTTGCCCGCGAGTACGGCGGCATGCTTGCCAACCGTTCGTTCGGTGGTGTGCAGGTGAGCCGTACGTTCTATGCCAAGGGTCAGACTGGCCAGCAGTTGCTGCTCGGTGCTTACAGTTCGCTGATGAAGGAAGTGAACAGCGGTACGGTAGAGCTGCACACGCGTACCGAAATCGAGGATGTGGTGATCATCGACGGCCGCTGCCGTGGTGTCATTGCCAAGAACCTTGTTACCGGCAAGCTTGAGCGCTATTCGGCCCACGCCGTCTGCTTGGCTACCGGCGGTTACGGCAATACCTATTTCCTTTCTACCAATGCCATGGGCTGCAACTGCACAGCTGCTATCCAGGCATACCGCAAGGGTGCTTATTTTGCCAACCCCTGCTTCGTGCAGATCCACCCCACCTGTATCCCCGTCCACGGCGACAAGCAGTCGAAGCTGACACTTATGTCCGAGTCGCTGCGTAACGACGGCCGTATCTGGGTTCCCAAGAAGCTGGAGGATGCCAAGCGTCTGCAGCGCGGCGAGATCCAGGGCCGCGACATTCCCGAGGAAGACCGCGACTACTACTTGGAGCGTCGCTATCCTGCCTTCGGTAATCTCGTTCCCCGTGACGTGGCCTCTCGTGCCGCCAAGGAGCGTACCGACAAGGGCTTCGGCGTGAACAATACCGGTCTGGCCGTGTTCCTCGACTTCTCGGAGGCTTTCGAGCGTCTCGGCCGCAAGCGTGTCGACGAGCGTTACGGCAACCTCTTCGACATGTACCAGGAGATTACAGACGTGGATCCCCACGACAACCCGATGATGATATTCCCCGCCATCCACTATACGATGGGCGGCCTGTGGGTCGACTATGAGCTGCAGACCAGCGTCAAGGGTCTGTTCGCATTGGGAGAGTGTAACTTCTCCGACCATGGTGCCAACCGCCTCGGTGCCTCTGCTCTGATGCAGGGTCTTAGCGACGGTTACTTCGTCATCCCCTACACCATGCAGAACTACCTTGCCGACCAGATTACCGTTCCCCGCTTCAAGACCAATCTGCCCGAGTTCGACGAGGCCGAGAAGAAGGTGCAGAGCGAGATCGACCGTATATTCGACATCCAGAACAAGCAGGCCGACAAGAGCAAGCTCGTGAGCGTTGACACCATCCACAAGGAGCTCTACAACATCATGTGGAACTATGTGGGCATGGCACGCACTGAGGAAGGCCTGAAGACGGCTCTCAAGAAGCTGAAGGGCATCCGCGAGCAGTTCGACGCTTGTGTGCGTATCCCCGGCACGAAGGAAGGCTTGAACGTCGAGCTCGACAAGGCCATCCACCTCCGCGACTTCATCCTCATGGGTGAGCTGATAGCCTACGACGCCCTCGAGCGCAACGAGAGCTGCGGCGGCCATTTCCGCGAGGAAAGCCAGACCGAGGAAGGCGAGGCCAAGCGTAACGACGAGGAGTACATGTATGTGGCTTGCTGGGAGTACCAGAACGACGACAATACCGCTCCCGTCCTGCACAAGGAGCCGCTCAACTACGAGTACATTAAGGTTCAGACCCGTAACTACAAGTCGTAGTAAGCCCCAGTCCGCCTTTGCCGGCGGGCATGAGGATATGCAGAAACATTATATAAAACTTCAGAACAATTCAAATGGATCAGAATATATCATTCACACTTAAGGTGTGGCGTCAGAACGGCCCTACGGCCGAAGGCCATTTCGACACCTTTGAGATGAAGGACATCCCCGGCGACACTTCATTCTTGGAGATGCTCGACATTCTCAACGAGCAGCTCATCGAGCAGGGCAAGGAGCCGTTCGTCTTCGACCACGACTGTCGCGAGGGTATCTGCGGCATGTGCTCGCTCTACATCAACGGTAACCCCCACGGCCCCGCACAGGGAGCCACCACTTGCCAGCTCTACATGCGCCGTTTCAACGACGGTGACGTCATCACCGTGGAGCCTTGGCGCTCGGCTGCCTTCCCTGTCATCAAGGACTGCATGGTCGACCGCTCGGCTTTCGACAAGATCATCGCTGCCGGCGGTTACACGTCTGTACGCACCGGTCAGGCCCAGGATGCCAACGCCATCCTGATTTCCAAGGACGCTGCCGACGAGGCTATGGACTGTGCCACCTGCATCGGCTGCGGCGCCTGTGTTGCTGCTTGCAAGAACGGTTCTGCCATGCTGTTTGTCTCCAGCAAGGTCAGCCAGTTCGCACTGTTGCCCCAAGGCCGTCCCGAGGCTGCCCGCCGCGCCAAGGCCATGGTGGCCAAGATGGAAGAGCTGGGCTTCGGAAACTGCACCAACACCCGCGCCTGCGAGGCTGAGTGCCCGAAGAACGAGTCGATTGCCAACATCGCTCGCCTGAACCGCGAGTTCATCAAAGCCAAGCTCGCCGACTAATCCGACCTTATTTATATCACACGATACGCCCACAGGTGAACACTCCTTCGCCTGTGGGCGTTTGTCTTGATGTTGGACATTTATTCTAATCTCGCTCGTTTACTTTTATTTTGTCATTTCCCCTGGATTTTTTTGCCTTTTTAGCCTCCAATATTTGCTAGTTTGATTTGTTTAACTTAATTTAGCGGCGGAAACAATCAGTTTCCGCGCTAATCCTAAAAACGCTTTGCCGCATGAGACAACTGACGCTTCTCCTGTTTTTCCTGTTCTTGTCCTTGCCCAAGATTTTTGGCCAGGGCAACGTCACTATGTACGAGTATGACGGAAGCGGCAACGTGGTCAAGCGGACGGTTACTGTGCGACGCTCCCAGGCCGCGCGCACCCAGGCGGCGAAGGACACCGCGCAGTTCGTGTCCATCTCTTACGACCGCACCCGGTCGGTTGTCTCCTTCCAGTTGACGGCGTCTCCGAAAGGAACGGTCTCCGTCTCCATCTGCAATGCCGCCACGCGTCTCCCCATGGACAGCTTCTCGTTTGACGGCGAGCTGTTCGACCTCGACATCAGCCATTATCCCAAGGGCGTCTACGTGATAGAGGCCAGCCGTGGGGAGCGGAGCGCCACGAGGAAGATCGCCAAGTAGGCCGCTTCCATTCTCCCCGTCCCCTTTTCTTTTCCTTTACAATCCCCAGCCCGTCCCATGCCCCCTCGCCACCTCCTGACCCTCCTGCTGTCATTGCTGCTCGTGTCACCGTCCCTGTGGGCGGTGGGAGCGGACGGTGATGTGGTGGTCGGCAAGGTGGCCGACTCGCACAGCGTGACCGACAACGGGGAGTTCACCTACACCATGCCCCTTGCCGTGGCATCGGGCACGGGCGGCATGTCGCCCAAGCTGTCGATAGCCTACAGCAGCTCCAACAGCACGGGCCTCATGGGCCACGGCTTCGACCTGCAGGGGCTCTCCACCATCAGCCGCGCGCCGCGCAACCTGTTCAACGACGGCAAGGCCGACATCGTCCGCTTCGGCGCCACGGACCGCTTCACGCTCGACGGGCGCCGCCTGCAGGAGGTGGGGCGCACGGGCACTAGCGTGGAGTACCGCACGGAGCAGGATACCCACGCCCGCATCGTCTCCTACGGCAACCCTGCCAACCCCGACAGCTTCGTGGTGTGGGGCAAGGAGGGCGTCCGTTACCGCTACGACAACCTGCGCGGCGCCGCCAACCTCCACTGGCATCTCATCCGTGCCACCGACACCAAGGGCAACTACTTCCGCGTGGCTTACAGGCAAGGCGCTCCCAATGAGTTCATCCCCATCCGGATAGACTACACCGGAAACGAGCGGACAGGGCTGCGCCCCTATGCCGCCGTGCTGCTCAACTACCGTTCGGTCAGCGGCGCGCCCCATTACATCTCCGGGACAGCCTTCCGCCGCACCAGCCTGCTGGAGTCTATTGTCTCCACGTGCGACGGCAAGCCGGTTCGCACCTACAGCCTGTCGTACGGCCAGCGGCAAGGGCGCCACTACCTGGCCAGCGTCACCGAGAGCACGCCCACGCAGCGCAAGCGCCCCACCACCTTCGCCTGGGACAACAGCGGAGCGCAGGGCGTGGCGGAACGGCGGAGCGCCGACGCGGCGTTCAGGAACAAGGCCATCTATACGGGCGACTTCAACGGCGACGGGCGCACCGACCTGCTCGTCCGCGCCAACAACAACCCCAAGGATTACAACTTCCAGGTCTACCTGTCCGAGGGCGATGCGTTCTCAGCGCCGCAGCCGTGGACCTTCAGCCTGCCTGAACACGGCAACCTGTGCAAGAGCATCGGTGAGGTGTGCGTTGGCGATTTCAACGGCGACGGCTACGACGACATCGTCATCGAGCGCGTCAACAGTCCCTTCTATTACCTTGACTACCTGGAGACGCGCGTCGGCGAGGACGGCCGCGTGACCTTCGAGTACCGTAAGACCGTCACGCCCCCGTACACGCTGGACCACAAGCTGCACGTGATGGACGCCAACTGCGACGGCGCCGCCGACCTGTTCGCCTACAGCCAGAACATGACGGGGAAGACCTACTACACGCTCCTCTCCTCGTCCACCGACCAGGGCGTCACCCCGCTTGTGATGGGCACCTACGGCGAGCTTGACGGCGACTGCTGGGACAGCCCCGGCAGCGTGAGCTTCGTGGACCTCGACGGCGACGGCACCGAGGAGATCCTGAACGTCAAGGAGGCCAAGTCCCCCAACGGCTGCGGCAGCAACCTCTACGCCATCTCCCCGACCACGGGCAAGCTGGAGCTGCTGACCGGCCTCACCGTCGGCGGCCAGGACCGTTTCCTCATCGGCGACTTCAACGGCGACGGCAAGACCGACATCCTGCAGACAGGCAGCGACGACGAGCCGCGCTGGACGATGAACCTGTCGCGCGGCATCATAAAAGGCCAGCTCTTCCAGTCCTATCACCTTGCCCAGGCGCCCTTCACGGCCAAGGACAACATGGCCCTCGTGGCCGACGTTGACGGCGACGGCAAGGACGACATCATCGCGCTGCCGAAGAAGGGCGGCGCCCTCACGCTGCACATCGGCGACGGACTGGCCACGGGCTTCACCGCGGTGCAGGGCAGCGCGGCGGTCTCCGTGGACAACGAGGTCTTTGACCTGGGCGACTTCGGCGGCGACGGCAAGGCCGAGCTCCTGGCCCACGCCAAGCCCCGGAACGGCACGGCGGGCTACGCCGTCCTCGGCGCGTCGGGCGCCGGCACGGGCCTGCTGACGGGCGTCACTGACGGGCTGGGCAACGCCACGCGCGTCAGCTACAGCCGCCTGTCGCGCGGCGACCATTTCACGCGCGGGCGGCAGACCGCCTACCCGCTGGTCTCCGTGGGGTGCGCCTGGCCCGTCGTGGGCAGCGTCACGGTCCCCGACGGGCTGGGCGGGCGCAGCCGGACCCTGTACCATTACACCGACGCGCTCTTCCATAAGCGGGGCCGCGGCATGCTCGGCTTCCGCCAGGTGACGGCCACCGACGTGAACACGGAGACGGCGTCCACACGCGAGTACGAGGTGCTGAGCCCCGTGATGACACCCGTCCTGAAGGGCGAGCGCACGGAGATCGGCGGGCGGCTGAGACCAGCCACACCAACACGCTGACGCTCAGCCGCAGCCCGCGGGACAAGGCCACGTGGGTCTTCGCCAGCCATCCCACCGGGCAGCACACCGCCACCTACGAGTACAACACGGGCGCGAGACTGTCCGACATCACGACCGAGCGGGTCTTTGACGCCTACGGCAACGCCACGCGGGTCGTCGTCAGCGACGGCAAGCGGCGGTCGCGCACCAACAGCCTCTACTTCAACGACACGGTGAACTGGCTGCTCGGGCGCGTCTTCATGTCGCGCGTGGAGCGCTCCGGCGAGGGACAGAGCGCCGACATCGCCTCCAATTACACGTATGACACGTCAACGGGCCTGCTGACGGGCGAGATGCTCAGCCCGGGCGAGCCTTACGGATACAGGAGGGAGTATGAGTACGATGCCTACGGCAACGTCACGCGCGACGTCACCACCGCCATGGGCGCCGACAAGCCCCGCCAGAACGTCACGGAGTATGACGCGCGCGGCCGCTTCAAGGTCGCCTCGGTGAACGCCCTTGGCCACCGCACGGCCTACGAGGTCGACGGTGCGCTCGGCGTGATGACGAGCCGGACGGACGCCAACGGCCTCACGACGGCCTATGCGCACGACAGCTTCGGCACCCTCCTCCGTGAGACCACGCCCGTCGGCGAGACCACTTACGCCACGGGCTGGAGCGTGGGGCAGCCCGACACGCCGCACCTCGCGGTGTGGTACGAGAGGACGGAGCGTACGGGCGAGGCGCCTGTCACCACTTTTTACGACTGCCTCGGGCGGGCCATCCGCACCGTCACGCCCAGCGGCAACGGCACGGATCGGCTGCTCACCGACACCGAGTACGACGCCTGCGGGCGCGTCAGGAGCGTGACGAACCCCTACTTCCCCCAGTACGCGCCGCTGGCCAACGCCACGGAATACGACAAGGCCGGGCGCCCTGTGAGCTTCCGTAACGCGGGCGGCCAGACCACGCGCTACGCCTACGACGGCCTGTCGACCACCACGAAGGACCCCTGCGGCGGCGTCCGCCGCAGGACCGTCGACATGGCGGGGCGGCTGGTGGAGAGCGTCGACGCGCTGGGCGCCAGCGTGCGCTACGGCTATGACCTCGACGGCAACTGCGTGCTGGTCGAGGGTCCCACGACGGCCATCCGCTCCGAGTATGACAACGCCGGCCGCAAGACACGGCTCACAGACCCCGACCTCGGCGAGGTGTCCTACGGGCGCAACGGCTACGGCGAGCTGACCAGCCAGACGGACAGCAAGGGCACGGCGACCTACGAGTACGACCAGCTCGGGCGCCTCGTCAGGGAGACGCGCCCCGACTTCGAGTACCGCTACACCTACGACCGGTCGAAGGCCGGCCTGCTCGACAGCAAGAGCTGCTCCAACGGCACCTCCGTCGAGTACCGCTACGACGACTACGGGCGCGTCACGGGTGAGACCCACAGGATGGGCGGCAAGGCGTTCACCGTCTCCACCACCTACAACGCCGCGGGCAAGCCCGCCACCGTCACCTACCCGTCGGGCTTCACGGTGGCCCTCGGCTACTTCGCCACGGGCCGCCTGCGGAGCGTCA
Source organism: bacterium (assembly GCA_963656755.1). Classification (GTDB taxonomy): domain Bacteria; phylum Bacteroidota; class Bacteroidia; order Bacteroidales; family Bacteroidaceae; genus Prevotella. The sequence goes on along the minus strand of CAVKJH010000006.1, from coordinate 25,740 downwards.
GCGACGCCGCCACGGGCGCCGCCATCTGGGAGGCCACGTGGTATGACGAGCTCGGCAACGCCGCCAGTGCCCAGCTCGGCAACGGGCTGGACGTGTTCACGGGCTACAACCCCACCGGCACGGTGGCTGAGGCCAATGTCGGCGACGGCCTCGTCTGCTGGTACGACTACGACGGCAACAACTGCCTCATGCACAAGTATGACGAGGTCAGGAACAACGAGGAGTTCTACGACTACGACGCCGAAAACCGGCTGACGGCCGTCACGACCCTTGCCGACGGCCAGGAGGAGCGCGTGTCCACCGTGGAGTATGACGCCGGCGGCAACGTCACCAGCAAGAGCGGCGTGGGCGTGATGGCCTACGGGGAGGGCACCAACCGGCTGAAGAGCGTCACGGGCTACGCCCTGCCCGAATGGGAGAAGGTGTCCTACACGTCGTTCCACAAGGTCAGCGAGGTGATAGCCCAGCGCGGTGGCAAGTACGGGCCGCGCTACTTCCTCAGCCTCACCTACGGCCCCGACAAGACTCGCTGCATGCAGAGCCTCTACCCGCCCAGCGTCACCGGCTCGAAGTATGACGAGAAGTACTACGTGGGCAACCTCTACGACGAGGCCCACAACAACGGGCACGTGCTCACGCAGGACTACATCTACGCCGACGGCCACCTGGTGGCCATCCACCAGGCAGACGACCGGGGGGAGCGCATGCGCTACGTGCACCTCGACCACCTCGGATCCGTGTGGGCCATGACGGACGACGGCGGTGCCATCGTCGCCGAGTACAACTACGACCCGTGGGGGCTCCGCCGCGACCCGGCGACGTGGGCCCGCTACGACAGCTACGAGCAACAGGGCGCCGCGATGGACCGCGGCTTCGGCGGCCATGAGCAACTGGACATCCTCGACATGGTTAACATGGGCGGCCGCATGTACGACCCCCACATGGGCCGCTTCCTCACCCCCGATCCCTACGTGCAGGCCCCCGACAACACGCAGAGCCTCAACCGCTACGCCTACTGCCTGAACAACCCCCTGTCGCTGACCGACCCGACGGGCTACTCGTGGCTGGGCAGTTTCTTCTCGGCGGCGGTGGGCATCGCCGTGGGCGTGGAGACGTTCGGCATCGGCAGTGGCGTCTGGGGAGCGATGGTCAGCGGGGCCTGTGCGGGCGCCTCGTCGGCCCTGGCGAGCACGCTGATGAACGGCGCGAACCTGTGGACGGCCACGAAGAGCGCCTTCGTTGGCGGCTGCTGGGGTGCGCTGGGCGGCGCCGTCAACTACGGCGTAGGCGAGATAGGCGGCGGGTGGCTGGCCCGCGTGTCGCTCCACAGCGTGGCCGACGGCGCGATGGAGGCCCTGCAGGGCGGCCACTGGGAGCACGGGCTGATGACAGGCCTGGTGTCGGTGGGCGGAGGCGAGCTGCTCTCCGGCTACGGCACGCGGTTGTCCGACGCGCAGATGCTGGCCGGCACCGCCATCCTCGGCGGCGTGGTCTCGGAGATCGGCGGCGGCAAGTTTGCCAACGGCGCCATGACCGCCGCCTTCCAGATGATGTACAACCACTTCTACCACCAGGGATCGACCTTCAAGCAGTTGGGGAAGATAGACGCCATCTACAGGAAGTCCTTGGCCGACTATCCAACGCCCCAAGAATTCTATCGCTCGGTGGGACTGCCCGAATATGACAATGCCTGCGCTGCCCGGTTGAGCTATGCGCTGAACGAAAGCGGAGTAAAAATGATTCCCAATATCAAAGGGCAGACTCGGGAAGGACACGAAGGAAAGAATTACTTCATGTTTGCAAGGGATATGATGAAGTGGTTTGGTGAAGTATGGGGAAGTCCAAGGGCCTACGTGTTTAAGAGTAGCTTACGAATGATGAATGGCATAACGTATCAAGAGGGAATGGGAGGCCGCCCACATGTGGAATATTTCTACAAGGGACTTGATGGGCATGGCTTTAGTCATAGTGTTCATAGCGCCTCTTGGCTTCCCCAAAGTTCCCAAGGCTATTATGGAACCCCTAATGTGACGACTTATATGTGGAAATGTGGATTTTAAAAACTATTATTGAGGGATGAAAACAAGAAAAATTCTTTTGATGTCATTGATATTTATTTTGATTTCTTGTGTTAAGAAATCAAATACTTTGAATCCAATTGTGACACATAGTACTTTCGTATCTGCAGGTGTGAAAAAGTATGATTCCTTCCTTTTGGAAAAAAATGAAATATTGCGTCGTAATGTCTTCATTTTATATAGATTTAACAATAGTGATGCCTACATGTTTATCATCGGAAAGATGTCTGACTTTTGGATTGAGTCCAGAAGGAAAAACACATCTGAAAAAGTTACACCTGTTGAAAAAAGTCGATACCATCGCACACAAGAGACCATGAATGATTTGTCAATAGTCTTGGACAATGTTAAGAAATACGTTCCATTGGATTCAATAGGTTATATTGTTATATCAACAGAGGATATGGTCGAAATTGGATTAGAGGTTTCTTCTGAGATAGGAAGTAAAGAGATACTCCTGAATAGCGCTATCGTAGCTAGTGCCGTCAAGAAGACTTCGTTACAAGATGGCCTAAATAAAGTGTTGAAAAAGTATGGCATGGAAGTGACAAATGTTCAGATAATGTATGATAGTATTGAGGCATATTGGCCTATAGATTCCGTTCCAGTGAAAGAAATGGGACTTAAGTTAAAATATGACTTGCCTTCAAAGTTTATTAGTCTGCCAATAATGATGTCGGTGGGGCGAAAAGACGATAAGGAGAATGTAAGTACAGAACAAGCATATAAAAGCCAATCTTAAAGATAGCGCAACTGGTTCTCAAACGATATTATGGCTATCTGTTTAGAAGATCTCAAGGATTTAGAAATCCAAGGGTGGACCAATGGTCAAGATCCAGAGATGCCATAAGGGGACGTGAACAACAACTGATAGACTTCTATGGGGGTATTGGAAGCAAAAGGGTTGGAAATTTTATTAGAGGCGTTTCTAAGTGGAATCCTTCGGGAAGACGTTTTCATAAAAAGTCTAATGAGGAGTTTGGACAACTTGCTCCATATACTGGTTATTAGAATTAAAAAGTAGCTAACAAATATTTTCTTGGTTTTATACAATGACAGAATTAGAGTTTTACAAAAATTGGTGTTCGATTATTTTGGACTACCAATATGAGAAAGATATTCTTTCGTATATAAATCGTAGTAATTATGAGGAGATTCATGAAGATTTTACTAAATTGTTTGATGATATGAGGCGCAAGCTTCTTGAAGACTATCAAAAATGTAGAATGTCTAAAGTTAAAAGATGGTTTTCATCCCTTAATGAAACCGTTCCTGAGCCAGGCGATCCCGACTACTCCATTCTCAACGCTCGCCTTCTTGCCGCCTGCGGCAAGGGACTTGATGACCTGTACAAAAAGCGCTGGGAACGAATTGCGAAAATCAAGGAACGTGGCAAGTTGCGTTCGGACAGCGAGTTTTATCTTATCCAAGAGCACATTGATTATTTGCTCAACACGAATGCCCCTGAAGATGAAGTGAAACTGTTCGATGGGATGCTTTTCGATTATGAGGAACGTGCGAGAAAAAGAATGGAGAAACAAAAGAAAATCAAATAAAAGTCTCTCCCCAGGGATCGACCTTCAAGTAGTTGGGGAAGATAGATGCCATCTACAGGAAGTCCTTGGCCGACTATCCAACGCCCCAAGAATTCTATCGCTCGGTGGGACTGCCCGAATATGACAATGCCTGCGCTGCCCGGTTGAGCTATGCGCTGAACGAAAGCGGAGTAAAAATGATTCCCAATATCAAAGGGCAGACTCGGGAAGGACACGAAGGAAAGAATTACTTCATGTTTGCAAGGGATATGATGAAGTGGTTTGGTGAAGTATGGGGAAGTCCAAGGGCCTACGTGTTTAAGAGTAGCTTACGAATGATGAATGGACTTGTGTATCAAGAAGGATTGGACTCTCATTGCACAGGACATGTGGAATATTTTTATAAGGGGCTTGATGGGCATGGTTATAGTAATAATGTTCATAATGGTGGTGAACTTCCAAATAGCGCTCAAGGTTATTATGGCAATCCTTTTGTCACCACTAATATTTGGAAATGTGGAATGTAATATTGTTTTGCAAGATGAAATTATTTGAAGTTATTCTGTTCTTTTTGATATTGAGTCTAAATTCTTGTGTAAAAAATCGAGATGATGTAGACGCTTATGTGAGTCATTCTATTTTTTCACAAAATGGGGATAGAATAGAATGTTACTTCTTAATAAAGGACGATACGTGTCGTAATTGTTTTACTTTACAGAGAATTAGAAAAGAAATTATGTTACGCATATGGAAGAATGGAACGATGTACATGGATGATGCTGAGACTAATTTTTTTGTATCAATTGATACAAATCGTTTTCGTAAAACACAACAGACTCTGTCCAATCTTTCTTTGTTCTTAAAAGAACTTAATACTAAGTCATCTTTAGACTCCATTGGATATATAATTATGTCGACAGATGATGTTGTTGAAATAGGTATTGAAATGTCAGATGAACTATTGAAAGAAGACATAAAATGTAGAAGTACTTTGCCAAACGCCGTTTCTAAGACTTATTTAAAACGAGAATTGAACAAAGTTTTGGTTAATTATAATTTAAAGGCAACTAATTTTAAGATTCTCTATGATAGTAAAGCCATAGATATACCTATTGAATATGTTCCTGTTCAAGAAATGAATCTTAAATTGAAGTGTGATTTGCCTCCAAAGTTTGTATGGTTGCTAATGATGATAGAAGTGCATAAAGTCCATGACAAAAGGTGAAGGTTTATTTCTGGAGGATGTCGTTTATTTAGAACGATTCTGCATGTCTCTCGTTTCTTCGCCTCGATGTTTTTTTCTACCTTTGCAGTGAGATAAGAAACACGTGGTCCTCCCTGAAGCATTCAACATGATGAACGAAGCAACCCTCCAATTTGTCAGAGCGCATCGACAAGACGATGTCAGACGGCTCGCCCTTGCGGGCAGTCGGGATACTGGTGTGGACCTGCCCTGGGCCCTGGCGCAGATTAGCGGATGGCAGACGGCACGCCGCAAGTTGCCCACCTGGGCCGCGTGCGACACGCTGGTCTATCCGCCCCATCTCAACATGGAACAATGTTCCAGTGAGCCTACGGCAAACTATAAGGCAGCCTTGGCCGCTCGCCTGATGAGAGGCGCCCGTGAGGCCCGCTTGGTGGACCTCACGGGCGGCTTTGGCGTCGACTTCGCGTGGATGGCCCGGGGCTTCGGTGCGGCCACCTATGTGGAGCGCAATGAAGAACTGTGCCACATCGCCCGCCACAACTTCCCCTTGCTTGGCTTGCACCATGCCGAGGTGGTGTGTGGCGACGGCACTCAGTACCTGCAGTCCATGGCTGTTGTCGGCGACAGGTCGTCGCACCCGCTGCCCACCCTTGTCTATCTCGACCCCGCCCGCCGCGACACCCACGGCCGTAAGGTCTTCGGCATGGAGGACTGCACGCCCGACGTGGTGTCCCTCTGCGACACGTTGCTCCAGCGGGCCGATGCGGTGATGGTGAAGCTCTCGCCCATGCTCGACTGGCACGAGGCTGTGCGCAAGCTCCGGCATGTGGTGGAGGTGCACATCGTGTCGGTGGCCAACGAGTGCAAGGAACTGCTTCTTGTCCTGTCACGCCGGAAAGGTGCATTGCGTGTGGTCTGCGTCAACGATCGCCAGACATTCACCTTCCAGCCTGCCACTGTGCTTCCAGGCTATCCGCCCGCGTTGCCGGATGACCCCCGCTTCTTGCTTGTGCCCAACAGCAGTGTGATGAAGGCCGGCTGCTTCTGCGAGCTGGAGGCCGCTTTCGGCGTTCCCCAGATAGGTATCGATGCCCATCTGTACGTGTCCGCAGTGCCATTGCCCGAATTTCCCGGTCGGCAGTTCCGTATCCTTCGTGTCACGTCGATGAACAAACGCGACCTGCGACAGGCGTTCCAGGACATCAGTCAGGCCAATATATCCGTGCGCCATTTCCCCCTGACGGCGGTAGAACTGCGCCGCCGCCTGAAGCTCAAGGACGGTGGCAACCTTTATGTTTTTGCCACCACCGTGGGCAAGGACCACCGTCTGTTCATTACCGAGAAAAGCGTTGTCGGCTGACAGCCCCCAACCCCGTATACCGCCAAACACAAGAAAACCGCCCCGTCGAAAAGTCAGGGCGGTTTATATTATCTACCGTAAGGTGTGTCGTGTGTTATGTCGTGTTGTGCGGAAGCCGTGCTTGTGTCAATCGACGGGCAGGCTCAGTTTGTCGCCCTTCAGTCCGTCGGCTTTCACCCTGACGGTAACCTTCCCCTTCTTGGCCTTGCTATGCACCACAGCCAAGGCGTGTCCTTGCCATGCACGGTGGTTGTTATCGTAATAGGGTTCGGGGTCGGTGATGTCGGCACTGCCTACGGCCAGCAGTTCGCCGCCGTCCACGTCGAATGTCAGACGGTCGGCGGCCAGCGGGCATACGTTGCCGTCGTTGTCCTCTATCCAAGCCTCAACAAATGCCAGCCCGTTGCTTTCCATGGCCTTGCGGTCGGCCTTCAGCACGATGCGCGCCGCTTTTCCGGCCGTGCGGATGACCTGCTCGTTGTGGCCGGCTACGACCCGCAGTACCCCCGGCCGGTAGGCCGTGCGGAATACCGCCTTGTACTCCGTGGTGCTGTCCACCGCCTTTGTGGCGATGAGCTTGTCGTTGAGGTAGAGCGAGACCTTCGGTTCACGCGAGTAGACCACCACTTCGATGTCCTTGCCTTCCCATCCCGGCCAGTTCCAGCACCGCACGGTAGGCCATGTCGCCCATAGGCCCGTGCGCACCTTGCCCTCGTAGCCGTCAGGCTCGCGCACGGCCATGTAGAGCCGCTCCGTTTGGTTCTCGTTCCAAAGCAGCGACCGGTAGTGCCCCACCGGCTTCAGGTAGCCCGTGAGGTCGACGTCGCCGCAGTAGGCCGCATGCCAGGGCCACAGCGGCCGGTCGTAGTGTTCGCCAGCCGGGTCGCCGTCGTGCCAGTAGCGGCCGATGCCGCTCTCGCCGATGTAGTCGAGGCTCGTCCACACGAAATCGCCCACGATGTAGGGATGCTCCATGCACTGCTTCCAGTTGGCGAAGGCATCCTTCGGGTACGACTCCGTCTGCCACATCACCCGTTCGGGCACCCGCTGATGGTCGCCCTCAGCCTTGTGCATCATGTAGTTGTAGCCCACGATGTCCTGTGCCGATGCCAGAGGGTCGTAGATTTCCCAGTCCTTGTCCCATGCCGCCAGGGCCGATGTTATGGGACGCGTGTCGTCCCAGCGCCTCACCTGTTCGCGCAGTTGGTAGGCTGTGGCCACTGCCGCCCTCTCCTTGCGCTCGATGATTTCGTTTCCCACGCTCCAGCAGAAAACCGACGGGTGGTTGCGGTCGCGCCGCACCATGGCCTCGATGTCGGCCTTGAACCACTGGTCGAACAGGGTGGAATAGTCGTAGGTGTTCTTGGCGCTGCGCCATCCGTCGAATGCCTCGTCGATGACGAGTAGCCCCAGCGAGTCGCAGGCGTCAAGGAACGCCTCCGACGGCGGGTTGTGGCTTGTTCGTGCCGCGTTGTATCCGGCTTGCTTCATCAGTTGCACCTTACGTATCTCGGCATCTTTCCACGCCGCTGCGCCCAGTATGCCGTTGTCGTGGTGCAGGCATCCGCCGTTGAGCTTGATGCTCCGGCCGTTGAGCGTCAGTCCGTGTGTGGCATCGTATGCGATGGTGCGTATGCCGAACCACCGTTCCTCGCGGTCGATAGTCTTCCCGTCCGTGTCCAGCAGCTCCACCACCGCCTTGTAGCGGTTGGGCTGTTCGGGGCTCCACAGGCGCGGGTTGTCGATGACAAACACCTGTTCGAACACCTGAGGCCCTTTTCCGTCGAGCTGTATGCTACGGCTGGCCGTAGCCCCGTTGCCTATGCGCACCGCCAGTTTTGCGGTGGTCGGCTGACCAGTGCGGTTGTATAGGGTGGTTTTCAGGTGTACCTCGTGTTGCGTAGGTGTGGTGATCTGCACTCCCCAACGGTCGATGCCCATTGCCTTCTTGCGTATGAGCCACACATTGCGGTAGATGCCCGACCCCGTGTACCACCGGCAGTTTTTCTGTTTCGAGTTGTCCACCCGCACCAGCAGGGTGTTTGAGCCGGCGTGCAGTGCGTTTGAGATGTCGCAGAAGAAACTGGTGTAGCCATAGGGATGGCCGCCTACGCGCTGCCCGTTGACATAGACGTCCGAGTTCATGTATACCCCCTCGAAGTAAAGGTCCGTACGGCCGCCCTGCCATTTGGCATCCACTTCAAAGGTCTTCTTGTACCACCCTGTTCCCGTAGGCAGATAGCCGCCATCGTTGCCCGACGGGTTGGATTCGCTGAAAGGCATGTTGATGCTCCAGTCGTGGGGCAGGTTCACGGTCTTCCATCCGTCGAGCTGGCCCACGCTTTCCACGTTGCCGTCACCGTAGCGGAACATCCATCCGTCGTTGAAAAGTTGCTTTTGGGCCCATGCCGTGATAGCGATGAGCAGCCCCAGTGCTGTGGCCAGACACCGGCGTGTGGGCGCTGGTTGTAGCGGCAGTTGTCGGTTTTCCATTCTTTGTTGTCGGTTTGGTTGATAAAGGGTTGGTATGTTTTCAGTTTTTGATAGCTCTGCAATAGCTTTGCAAAAATACGATAAAGAAACGAAAAAAGGCCTTTCTGTTTGGCTTTTCGTCCAAAAAGTTTTATTTTTGCATGCTTAAATACTTTCAACATCAAGAAATTATAACTTTCATGGGAGTAGAAATACGGAAGGTGGAGACCGCCAAGGACCTCAAGGCCTTCATAGATTTTCATTACGACTTGTATGCGGGCAGTCCCTACGATGTGCCCAATCTGTATAGCGACGACAAGAACACGCTGAGCAAAGACAAGAATGCCGCCTTCGATTTCTGTACGGCCGAGTATTTTCTGGCCTACAAGGACGGAAAGGTGGCCGGCCGGGTGGCCGCCATCATCAACCATCGGGTCAATGCGCACTGGAACACGAAGGATGTGCGCTTCGGCTGGATTGATTTTATCGACGATATCGAGGTGAGCCGCGCCCTTCTGGATGCCGTGGCTGCCTATGGCCGTGCCAACGGCATGACCGACATCGTGGGTCCCCTTGGGTTCTCTGACATGGACCCCGAGGGTATGCTGACCAGCGGTTTCGACAAGCTCGGCACCATGGCCACCATCTACAACTACGACTATTATCCGCGTCACATGGAACTGCTGGGCGGATGGGCCAAGGACAACGACTATGTGGAGTATTTCCTGCCCGTGCCCGACGAGGTGCCCGAGAAATACGCCAAGATAGCCCAGATGGTGGAGAAACGCTACAACCTGCATGTGAAGAAACTCACCCGCGACGATGTGTGGAGAGGTCAATGGGGCCGCAAGCTCTTCGAAATCATCAACACCACCTATGCGGGACTGTACGGCTTCGTGTCGCTTACCGACCGGCAGATTGACCAGTATGTGAAGATGTATATGCCCATGGTCGACCTTAATCTCATTACCGTCATCCTCGACGGCAACAAGAACGATGCCGTGGCAGGTATCGGTGTCACCATCCCGTCGCTGTCGCGCGCTTTGCAGAAATGCCGACGCGGCCGTCTGCTGCCTACCGGATGGTGGCATGTGCTGCGTGCCATCAAGTGTCACAAGACCGAAGGTGTGGACCTTCTGCTGATAGGCTTCCTGCCCGAGTACCGCTCCAAGGGAGCCAACGCCCTGCTCTTTGCCGACCTCATTCCTCGCTATATAGACTACGGATTCAAGTGGGGCGAGACGCAGGTGGAGATGGAAAGCAACGAGAGCGTGCAGGGACAGTGGGGGGTGCTGAACCCCATCAACCACAAGCGCCGCCGCTGCTACCGCAAAAAAATCTGACGGGCACAGCCCCCTCGCCCTACGAGGACGATACCAAACATTGTTACCAAGACACACAATCATTCAATGAGCAACGATACAACCAACGAGACACAGCCCCAGGGCGCCCCGCAACCGGCCACGGCCTATACCGACGACAACATCCGACACCTGAGTGACATGGAGCATGTGCGTACGCGCCCCGGCATGTATATCGGCCGACTGGGCGACGGAGCACTGCCCGAAGACGGCATCTATGTGCTCCTCAAGGAGGTAATCGACAACTCCATCGACGAGTTCAAGATGAAATCCGGCGACCGCATCGAGGTGGACATCGACGACTGCCTGCGCGTTGCAGTGCGCGACTATGGCCGGGGCATACCCCAGGGAAAGCTCGTGGAGGCCGTGTCGGTGCTCAATACCGGCGGCAAGTACGACTCGAAGGCCTTCAAGAAGAGTGTCGGCCTGAACGGAGTCGGCGTGAAGGCCGTCAATGCCCTCAGCTCGCGTTTCGAGGTGAAGAGCTTCCGCGAGGGCAAGGTGCGCTGCCTGGCTTTCGAGCGCGGCAAACTCGTGGACGACACCACCCAGTCTACCGACGACGAGAACGGCACCTATATCTTCTTCGAACCCGACAACACGCTCTTCAAGAACTATGTCTTTCACGAGGAGTTTGTGGAAACCATGCTCCGCAATTACACCTATCTCAATTCGGGACTCACCATCCTCTACAACGGACGGCGCATCAAAAGCCGCAACGGACTGGAAGACCTGCTGACCGACACCATGACCACCGACCCGCTCTATCCCATTGTGCATATCAAGGGCGAGGACATCGAGATAGCGTTCACGCATACCAACCAGTACGGCGAAGAGTACCACAGCTTCGTCAACGGGCAGCATACCACCCAGGGCGGTACCCATCAGAGTGCTTTCAAGGAGCATATAGCCAAGACCATCAAGGAATTCTACGACAAAAGTTACGAGTACACCGACATCCGCAACGGTATCGTGGCGGCCATCGCCATCAATGTGGAGGAACCGGTGTTCGAGTCGCAGACCAAGATCAAGCTGGGTTCCACGCTGATGGAACCGGGCGGCGAGACCATCAACAAGTATATAGGCGACTTCGTAAAGCGCGAGGCCGACAATTATCTGCATATCCACAAGGAGGATGTGGCCGACGTGCTGGAGAGCAAAATCAAGGAGAGCGAGCGCGAGCGCAAGGCCATGGCCGGAGTAACCAAACTGGCACGCGAACGGGCCAAGAAGGCCAACCTGCACAACCGGAAGCTGCGCGATTGCCGCATACACTATTGCGACGCCAAGGACAACCGGAAGGAGGAAAGCTGCATCTTCATTACCGAGGGCGACTCGGCAAGCGGCAGCATCACCAAAAGCCGTGATGTAAACACCCAGGCCGTGTTCTCGCTGAGGGGAAAACCGCTCAACTCTTTCGGACTGACCAAGAAGGTGGTCTACGAGAACGAGGAGTTCAACCTGCTACAAGCCGCGCTCGATATTGAGGACGGGCTTGACAACCTGCGCTACAACAAGGTCATTGTGGCCACCGATGCCGACGTCGACGGCATGCACATCCGGCTGCTAATCATCACGTTCTTCCTGCAGTTCTATCCCGAACTGATCAAGAAAGGCCATGTGTATGTGCTGCAGACACCCCTCTTCCGGGTTCGCAACCGCCGCACGAAGATAAAGGACAAGAAGATGGTTGCCGACTACGACAGCCGGATGGGCAAGGGAGAGAAGAAAAGCGACTTCATCACCCGCTATTGTTATACCGACGAAGAGCGGGTCAATGCCATCCGCGATCTGGGTCCCGACCCCGAGATTACCCGTTTCAAGGGCCTCGGCGAAATATCGCCCGACGAGTTTGCGCATTTCATCGGGCCCGACATGCGTCTCGAGCAGGTGACGCTCCACAAGAACGACCAGGTGCAGAAACTTCTCGAATACTACATGGGCAAGAACACCATGGAACGCCAGAACTTTATCATCGACAATCTGGTGATAGAGGAAGATATACCCGACGAGGAATAAAACCATACAGACCATTATAACCATGACCAGCCTTTTTTCATCTATATGTCGCGTGTGTGCCTTTTGCGGGCGATGGACCAACAGCCGCTTGTGCATCTTCGTGTCCCTTGCCAGTCTTGCATTGTCGTCCGTTCCGTTCTCGTCCCTGTACGCACAGCACAATGCGCAGGGCATCGATGAAGAACAGATGCGCAAACTCCAGATAGCCCAGCTGGCCATCACCAACCTCTATGTCGATTCGGTCGACCAACCTAAACTGGTCGAAAATGCCATACGCGGCATGCTGGAGAAGCTCGACCCCCATTCGTCCTATACTACGGCCAAGGAAACCAAGGCCATGAACGAATCGCTGGGAGGGTCGTTTGAAGGCATCGGCGTGCAGTTCAATATCCAAAATGACACACTGCTTGTCATACAGCCCGTCACGAACGGCCCCTCCGAGAAGGTGGGCATACTGGCTGGCGACCGCATCGTGGCCGTCAACGATACGGCCATTGCCGGTGTGAAAATGGCCCGCGACGAGATTGTGAGGCGTCTGCGCGGCCCGAAAGGGTCGAAGGTGGTGCTGACTGTGGTGAGGCGCGGCATCAAGGATAAGCTAGTGTTCAACGTTGTGCGCGACAAGATTCCCGTGAAAACGCTCGATGCCAGTTATCTGGTCCGGCCGGGAGTGGGCTATGTGCGCATAGGCAGTTTCGGCGTCACCACCTATAAGGAGTTCATGGATGCGGTCAAGGCGTTGCAGCAGCAAGGCATGACAGACTTGGTGCTCGACCTGCAGGACAACGGTGGCGGCTACATGATGGCCGCTGTGCAGATAGCCAATGAGTTTCTGGCAAAGGGTGACCTCATCGTCTACACCGACGGACGGCGGGTGCCCCGCAACGAATATCATGCGCAAGGCAACGGAACGTTGCAGACGGGGCGTGTGGTGGTGCTTGTCAACGAGTTCTCTGCCTCGGCATCCGAAATCGTTACGGGAGCCATACAAGACCAGGACCGCGGTCTGGTGGTCGGACGGCGGTCGTTCGGAAAAGGCCTCGTGCAGCGCCCCGTCGATTTCTCCGACGGGTCCATGATGCGCATTACCATAGCACATTACTTCACCCCTACCGGACGCTGCATCCAGAAGCCCTACAACAAAGACGACCACAAGAGCTACGAACAGGAACTTGACAGCCGTTACAAGCACGGCGAACTCTATAGTGCCGACTCCATACATTTTGCCGACTCGCTGAAATTCTACACCCTTCGGCGTCATCGCGCGGTATATGGCGGCGGTGGCATCATGCCCGACTATTTCGTCCCTCTCGACACCACCCAGTACACGCGTCTGCACAGACAGCTGGCTGCCAAGGGTATCATCATCAAGGCCAACTTGAAGTATGTGGACAATAACCGCAAACAACTGCAACGGCTGTACCCCACATACCAGGCGTTCCTGTCCTCGTTCAGCGTGCCGCAAAGTCTGGTCGACGAGGTGCTGGCTGAGGGAAAGAAAGAAAAAGTGGAACCCAACGACGATCGCGAACTTGAGCAGACTTTGCCGTCATTGCGCATGCAGCTCAAGGCACTCGTGGCGCGCGACTTGTGGGACATGAGCGAATATTACCAGATCATCAACGAACAGAACCATGTTGTAACCAAGGCCGTCGAGCTGATAGCCGACGACAAGGCATGGCAATGATCGGCTCTAACTAAGCGTTCGGGCGATGGAACAACTGTTGCATTACTGCTGGAAGCACAAGCTGTTTCCCCTCGGTGAGCTTCATACCACCGACGGCAGGGCCGTGGAGGTGATTGACCCCGGTCTGCACAACCGCAATGCAGGCCCCGACTTCTTTAATGCCAAGGTGAAAATCGACGGCAGCCTGTGGGTGGGAAACGTGGAAATCCACGACAAGTCGACCGACTGGTTCGTTCATGGCCATGACCGCGACGACCACTACAACAATGTGGTGCTGCATGTGGCAGAAACAGTCGATGCCGAGGTGCGCACCGCCAACGGTCTGCAACCGCCGCAAATGCAACTCTGCGTGCCCGAAGCGGTACGCCGCAACTATGCCGTCCTGCAGCAGGCCGACAAGTATCCGCCCTGTTACCGCATTGTGCCACATCTGTCGGGCCTCATGGTACATTCGTGGATGAGCGCGCTCGAGACCGAACGGCTGGAGCGCAAGACCGAGGACATCGGCCGCCGGGCCGCCGGTTGCCAGGGCTCCTGGGAAGCCGCCTATTTCGTGACCATGGCCCGTAACTACGGGTTCGGCATCAACGGCGATGCCATGGAGCAGTGGGCATTGAATGTGCCGCTTGGCTCGGTGGGCCATCACCGCGACGATATCTTCCAGATTGAGGCCGTTTTCTTGGGCCAGGCGGGGCTGCTCGACCCGTTGTCGATACCCGAGCGCCACCGCGGTGCGGCGCTCGCTGACGGCTATTATCAGCGTCTTGCGGGCGAATACAAGTATTTGGCCCATAAATTCGGGTTGCATCCCATAGATTACCGCCTGTGGCGTTTCCTGAGGCTGAGGCCGCAAAATTTCCCGCACATACGCATATCGCAGTTGGCCCGTCTTTATTTTCTGCGAAAGACAGGACTGTCGGACCTTGTGGAGTGTGAGGACTTGAAGAGTGCCGGACGGCTGCTCGAGACATCGGTTACGGACTATTGGCAGACGCATTACGCCTTCGGCTGTGCGAGTGCATACAGCGAGAAAAGGCTGTCGGCTGCATCCGTCAATCTACTGCTCATCAACACGGTGGTGCCAATGCTCTTTGCTTACGGCCGCCACAAGCGCGACGAACGGCTCTGTGACCGCGCCTTCAGTTTTCTGGAACAGTTGCGCGCAGAGAACAACCACATTGTCAGGATGTGGAAAGAGTGCGGACTGCCGGTCGACAACGCCGGCGACTCGCAGGCACTCATCCAGCTGAAGAACGAATACTGCGACCGGCGCGACTGTCTGCGCTGCCGTTTCGGTTACGAGTATCTTAAGGGATAGGGTGGGGCGACCTCCCATTTTGACAAGAACAGAAACGCATAACGATAATGAAAGATTACCTGTTTACCACACGTATGGATGTGCGCGATTATGAGTGCGACATCGAGGGCATTGTCAACAATGCCAACTACCTGCACTATACGGAACACACCCGTCACCGCTTCCTGCACAGTCTCGGTGTCAGTTTTTCGGCTTTCCACGAGAAAGGCATCGATGCTGTGGTGGCACGTATGCTGCTGAAATACAAGACACCCCTGCGCTGTGACGACGAGATGGTGTCGTGCCTCAATCTCAGAAAAGAAGGTTTGCGGTACGTATTCGAACACGATATCTACCGGGCTTCCGACATGCGGCTGAGCTTTCACGCGGACGTCGACCTGGTGACGCTCATCAACGGCAAGCTCGGTGTCAGCGAAGATTATGACCGTGCTTTCGGATTTGCAAACGGCAGTGACAACAACGCGTTAACGGAATAAGAAGATTGGACAACGAACTGATAAACACCGTAGCGCTGGCGCGTCTCAGCTATTTCCATCTGAACGCCATGGTGAGCCTGTACCGGCATTTTGGATCGGCCACGGCCATCATTGAGCAACGACGCGATTTGTCGGCGATGTTCCCCCAGTTGCCGGCCCGTATCGTCAACGAACTTGCCAGTGTGAATATCATGCGCCAACGGGCCGAAGAGGAGCTTGCCTGGGCCTCCGAACACGGTGTTGCGGTGCTTACCCTCAACGACGACCGTTACCCTTACCGGCTCAAGGACATACCCGACGCACCGCTTGTACTTTTCTATAAAGGTACGGCCGACCTCAACACACGTCATGTGGTCAATGTCGTCGGCACACGTCATTGCACGCCTTATGGCGAAGACCTTGTGCGGCGTTTTGTGGGCGACCTGCGAACGGTTTGTCCCGATGTGCTCGTTGTCAGCGGACTGGCTTATGGCGTCGATGTCCATGCCCACCGCTATGCCCTTGCCAACCACATGGACACCGTGGCGGTGCTTGCCCACGGCCTTGACACCATCTATCCGCAAAGCCATCGCGGCACGGCCAATGAGATGTTGGCGCACGGTGGTCTGGTGACGGAGTATATGACCCGTACCCAACCCGACAAAATCAATTTCGTTCGGCGCAACCGTATCACAGCCGGTCTCTGCGATGCCACGGTGCTCGTGGAGAGTGCGGTCAAGGGCGGCGGATTGATTACCACACGCATTGCCAAGGAATACAACCGCGACGTGTTTGCTTTTCCCGGCCCCGTCGGCGCTCCGTACAGCGAGGGCTGCAACCGCCTTATCCGCGACTGTGGAGCTGCGCTTCTTACGTCGGCTGCCGATTTTGTCTTTGCCATGGGCTGGGGCGACGACCGTAAGTTGGCCGATGCCCGGCGTCGCGGCATCGAACGCCAGCTCTTTCCCGACCTTTCCGACGACGAGCAACGCATCGTGAAACTGTTGGAAAAGACCAACGACCTTAGGCAAGATATCATCGCAGTTCGGACGGGCCTGCCGGTAGCATCGGTCATGGCCATGCTGTTCCAGCTCGAAATGAAGGGCGTAGTAAAGGCTTACGCTGGTGGCACATACCATCTGCTTGCCTGACGGCATGTGCGGATTTGCAGCCCCGTACGTATTGACGGAAGGTTGTATTAGCCCGTGCGTTTTAAGAAGAGCGCAGGTCATTGTGCGCTCACGATTTCAGTACAATAATCAGAATTATGAAGATAGGCAATATAGATTTTGGTAGCAAGCCGTTGTTTCTTGCACCCATGGAAGATGTTACGGATATCGGTTTTCGTAGGCTTTGCAAGCGTTATGGCGCAGCCATGGTCTACACCGAGTTTGTGTCGGCTGATGCTATCATCCGTTCCATACCCAGCACACTTGCAAAGATGAAGGTCGACGATGACGAGCGTCCTGTGGGCATACAGATTTATGGCCGCGAAGTGGAACCGATGGTCGAAGCGGCAAAGATTGTCGAAACCTTCCGCCCTGACATTATCGACATCAACTTCGGATGTCCGGTCAAAAAGGTGGCCGGCAAGGGAGCCGGAGCCGGTCTGTTGCGCGACATACCCAAGATGCTCGAGATAACGCGCGCTGTGGTCAAGGCCGTGAAGACTCCCGTTACGGCAAAGACCCGACTGGGATGGGATCACAACGACCTAGTTATCACGACACTGGCAGAACAGTTGCAAGACTGTGGTATACAGGCTCTTACTGTTCACGGACGCACACGCTCGCAGATGTATACCGGCGACGCCGACTGGACGCTTATAGGTGAAGTGAAACGCAACCCGCGTGTTCATATACCGATTATAGGCAACGGCGACATCACCACGCCCGAAGGGGCACAACAAGCCTTCGACCGCTACGGCGTAGATGCGGTGATGATTGGCCGGGCCACATTCGGAAGACCTTGGTTTTTCAAGGATTGCAGAGACTATATTGATAGTTGTGAGGGTGCAGCTAAGGTACTACCTGCACCCTTGTCGGTAGACGACAAGATAGATATACTCAAAGAACAGCTGCTTATCAACGTGGAACGCATCGACGAGTACCGTGGCATCCTTCATACCCGCCGCCACCTTGCCGCATCGCCCATTTTCAAGAATATCCCCAACTTCAGACAGACGCGTATTGCCCTTTTGCGGGCAGAAACCACCGAAGAGGTTATAGGAATACTCGAAAATTGCCGTTCCATACTGCGCGCTTTGTCGTCTGAAAACCAGAATGTTAACATATAACTGCGACAAAACCGTGAATTGTTTTAACTTGCTTTAACACATTTGTTTTCACCTTTTGCCATTTCTCCTTTTTACCCTTCAGTCTTTTATGGCTACCTTTGCACAAATTAAGCATCAGAACGCACATGGTTGACGATTTCGACATACGGGACAACAATATATCCGGAGCGGAAAAAGAGTTTGAGAATGCCCTTCGCCCGCTCAGGTTTGACGATTTCAACGGGCAGCCCAAGGTGGTGGAAAACCTCAGGGTGTTTGTTGAGGCGGCCAAATACCGGCGAGAACCGCTCGACCACACGCTGCTCTATGGTCCTCCCGGACTGGGAAAGACCACGCTGAGCAATATCATTGCCAACGAGTTGGGCGTGGGATTTAAAATAACGTCGGGTCCGGTGCTCGACAAACCCGGCGACCTGGCCGGCATCCTTACATCGCTCGAGCCCAACGATGTGCTCTTTATCGATGAGATACACCGTCTGCAGCCCGTGGTGGAAGAATACCTCTACTCGGCCATGGAAGACTATCGCATCGACATCATGATCGACAAGGGGCCTTCGGCGCGCAGCATACAGATAGACCTCAATCCGTTCACGCTCATCGGTGCCACCACTCGTTCGGGCATGCTTACAGCTCCGCTGAGGGCACGTTTCGGCATCAACATGCACCTGGAGTATTACAACCCCGCCACCCTGCAGTGCATTATCAAGCGTTCGGCGCGTTTGCTGAAGGTGCCGATAGAGGATGAGGCGGCCGTAGAGATTGCACGTCGCAGTCGCGGCACGCCGCGTATAGCCAACGGATTGCTGCGCCGCGTGCGCGACTTTGCACAGGTAAAAGGCAACGGAACCATCACAAAGGACATTGCCGACATTGCTCTGTCGGCCCTCAATATCGACTCGTATGGTCTCGACGAGACCGACAACAAGATATTGCTGACCATCATCGACAAGTTCAAAGGCGGCCCTGTGGGCATCTCCACCATTGCTACCGCCATCGGCGAGGATGCCGGAACGGTCGAGGATGTGTACGAGCCCTACCTTATTATGGAGGGTTTTGTGAAACGCACTCCCCGCGGCCGCATGGTGACGCCTCTGGCTTACGAGCACTTGGGGCGCAACCCTTACAGCGGCAACATTATGCAGACCGAGTTGTTCTGAAATATGCAGTGTCCCATGAATACACATTCTGACAAGACACCGGTGTCCTGTTCTGCCTCCCGTCCGCGCGTGGCCCTGTTCGCCGGCAGCTTCGACCCGTTCACCATCGGCCATGCCGACATAGTGAACCGCGCCTTGCAGCTTTTTGACAAGGTGGTGGTGGTGGTGGCCGTCAATCCCGAAAAGCGGTACATGTTTACTGCCGACGAGCGCCTGCAGGCCATTGCCGCCCTGTACCGGACGGACAGCCGTGTCGAGACAGTACTCTATGACGGCATGATGGCCGACTTGGCTCCCCGCTACGGCGCACAGTTCATTGTGCGTGGCGTGCGGTCGGTCATCGATTTCGAATACGAGAAAGTGGAGGCCGACTACAACCGTCGCCTGGGGCAGCTCGAGACAGTGCTGCTCTATTCCAGTCCGGCATTGGCATCGGTATCGTCGACGGCCTACCGCCAGCTGGTGTTCTTCCATAAGGACGCCGAGGCGGCAGCCATGCTGCCTGCGTTGCCCCCCGACGCACCGTTGCCTCGTCCGTAAAACGTAGGCATACGCCATTTCGGTCAATGATAACACGTTCAATCAATCAACCATTCAGTATATGATAACTTACAATGCAGACGGCGTAAAGATGCCGAAGATACGCCGCCGCGACACGACCGCTTGGATAAAGCGCGTGGCTGAGGCTCACGGACGCAAAGTGGGCGAAATCGGCTATATGTTCGTCAGCGATGAAAAGATACTGGAGGTCAACCGCCAATATCTGGGGCACGACTATTATACCGACATCATTACCTTCGACTACGACGAGGGCGATGTGCTCAACGGCGACCTTGTCATCTCGCTCGATACGGTGCGCACCAATGCCGAACAGTTTGGCCGCGATTACGACGAGGAACTGCACCGCGTCATCATCCATGGCATACTGCACCTGTGCGGCATCAACGACAAAGGGCCCGGCGAGCGCGAAATCATGGAGGCCAACGAGAACGAGGCGCTGGCTATGCGCTGAGGCTGCCGGACATATACGGTGCGCCAGTTGCCGGTCATAGGCCGGCCGTGCGCCTAAAAGATAGTATAATTTCTATAAAAATAGTCCAACCTACTCCATAAAGCGCGCACGCAAAGGGCGCGCTTTATGTTTTATTTCTTATTTTTGCAGAAACATCAACCTAATACATCATCATTGACAATCGTATGAAACAAAGACCATTACTCCCATTATCGGTTGCGTCGTTGCTGTTGTCGCTGTTCAGCTTGTCTGCACTGGCTGGCCACCGCTACGACTATACCTACAACATCTCACGTCCGGTGGATGCCGCATCCGCCACGCGGTGTGCCGTGTCCCCCACGCTGGTGCGTACGGCTCTGGGTGCCGTCGACCTCTCCACGCCGACACTGGTGGCCGCTTACCGCAACTCGGCGGGCGACGAGAAATTCCGGACCGGAAACACTCCGGGTCTTGAGACCGGCCAGTCGGGCCACTGGTTCGACCTCGATGCCGCTCCCACCAACCGTGCCGCCAACCGTGCCGTGCTGGTGGTGTGGGATCAGGAGGCTTTCAACATTACGCACAGCGACCTCGCCACAGTGGGCACCAAGCTGAATGTTGTCGAAGGCTTGGTCAATGGTGAAGACTCGCTCTTCTACCACATCAACATCGTCTTCACGGCAGCCGGCTCGTCCGAGCTGGTCACCACCGACCAGCCCCAGTATGTGGGACGCCGCAGCGAGACCGACGGCTGGCTGGTGAAGCCGCTGGTGCAGAAGAACGACGAGCCGATGCAGGGGCAAAACTGGATTCAGGTGAACGAGGGCGACAAAATCACGCTTAGTTGCGAGGTGTCCAATCCCGACGGATACCAGCGGACGCGCTTTACCTGGTACAAGACCAAGATGAATACCACCACCTATCAAAACACCAACAGCATGGTGCGCCGGTCGATGGACACTGCCCCTTACCAGATTACCGCCAATGCCGTCTATGAAGACGGTGCGCGCTATGTGTTGCGCGTGGCCCTTACCGACACCGCAGGCAAGGTGGTTGTAAAGGACTACAACTACTACGTCGACGTGCAGACCAATGCCGGTGCATTCATGGAGTGGCCTCATTTCAACCTCTCCTACGATTTCCACACCGAGTACCCGAACCTGCAGAAGCCTACCAAGCTGCATACCTTCACCAAGAAGGACGGCACACCTGCCAACCACTACGAGGGCGAATGGTGGTCGGTGTTCTGGGGCGATGACCTCAACCCCGAGGCGGGTACCGACTCGGCTACCATCTATACGGCTGCCAAGAATATGGTGGCTCAGTACGACAAGGATTTCTCCTACATCCGCGATTACATGGGCTGGCCGCCCGACCTCAGCGCGCGCCGCGGCTACAAGTCGTTTGTCTACATCTTCGGTTCGGGCCTGAGCAACGATAACACGTCCAACACTGAGAAGGGCGGCTATCAGGGCAACACTTATGCCGACGGGCAGAACTGGGCTTGCGTGTGGGCCAGCTACTATCCCTTCAGCCGTTTCCGTGCCGATGCCGACAAGAAATGGACCGACGGCGAATACCAGCGCAACGCCATGATACACGAGGGTATACACGCCATCTTTGCCGACCTGGGTGCCTGTCAGGGATCCAGCTGGTTCCACGAGGGCGGCAACACCTGGCTGCAGGGACAGGTCTATGCCAAGCGCGACGGCCTTTATGGCGATGCCGGCTTCCTCGACGGTGGGCCGTTCCTCGCTCCTCACATGCCCATCGAGTGCTACTCGGGCTGGTTGCAGGACGGTTCCTACGGCGGTCCCGGCGCACAGGGTGTCAACATGTACGATAACGGTACGCAGATCTGCACCTGGCGCAACTACCTGGGCGGCGTGCAGTATGCCAATGCCTTCCCCGTGGTGGTGGCCAATGTGTGCGGCGACGGTGTCATTCCATGGATATGGCGCAACTGCAAGGACTATGTGCTCAAGACCATGGGCGACTCTATCGGTGAAGAGCCTATGCGGCAGATTGTCACCGAGTACCGTGCCCGTCAGGCTCTGTTCGATCTGGGCGGCTGGGACAACTGCTACCGCACCGTGGTCAATGCCAACTTCGGCATTACGGTGAAGCCCGAGTGGGAGCCTTACTGGATCAATGTTGCCCCGTACCGCATCACACCGTACCAGTCGGTGACGCTCGACAATGCCGACGGCTGGATGTCGCCCGACACGCTGACCAATCCCGGCTGGAGCGGCGGCAACATCATCCCCATACACGTTTCGGGCAATGTGGCCAACGTGGAGTTCCGTCCCGAAGACACCAACATGCGCGCCCTGCTCTGCTACCGCACCAAGGAGGGCAAGTGCTACTATAGCCAACCGGTGAAATGCGGCAACATCAGCATCGACATCACCGACAAGCCGGCCAACGGTGTAGTGTTCTGTGTGGTCTGCAACACCGACTATGTTTATTTGGGCGATGACCAGCGCAAGCACCATTGGGACTATCGTATTCGTCTGGGCGAGGGTGCCATGGCCATTGCCGACACCTATACCCGCTGGTTCAACTACGAGCAAGAACTGAAGGACGACTATATTACAGGCATTGATGCCGTCAAAGGCAACAGCACAGCCGATGGCAAGCTCCGCATGATGTCGACCGCCGCTGTGCGTGGCAACGTCATCCGCCTCGATCTGGGCGATGTCAATCCTGCCGATGTCACCGTGCGCGTCGTGGGTGCATCGGGTGTCACCGTGCAGCAGGGCCGACTGGGTGCCGACGGTACTTTCCTCGTGCCCGCCAACCTGCCTGCCGGCCTCTGCTTCTTCACCTTCACTTATGGCAACGAGCACCAGACCGTCAAGATGATTGTGAAGTAATCTTGGCTTGGCTGCGGTCTCGCAACCCTCAACAACATCATCGACAACCTCGTGGGCGTATCAGTTACCCCCACGAGGTTGTTTCGTAGATGCGGAAGAACGTGGCGGATGGTATGAACTGGAGGAAGAATCGCTACACCGAACCGTTCAAGGCCGACAAGCGAAAGGTGATTGCCCTTGCCGTGGAACTGGATGAAACGGGCAAGGGACTGGTCGACTGGAAGGAAGTGAAGGCATGACAGGCTATGGGCTATAGCTTTTGTATCCTTGCATGGTGCGTCTGCAAGGATACAAAAGCTATTCATAGAGGTAACCAACCGCTATCGCCATACCCTTTGTTTAAGCCATGTCTTGAGTATAGGGTCCGAAAAGTCAATGGTGTTTGGTGCCGTGGTTTCTATGAGGTCCTTTTCCGTTAACGCTTTCTTGAGGCGCGTTATGTTGGCGGAGGTGCCCATCCGGTAGTTCGACAGCACGCTGCTTGCGGTGAATCCCGTATGGATTCCATCGGCAATGGCATGAAGGAAATTCATCTGATATTCCGAAAGACTTTCCGTCTGCTGTATGAACAGCGACTCCTGCGAGTCCAACAACCTGTTGATGGCGAAGGTTATGTCGTCGTCAGTCACCTCGCCTTTGCACTTGAGCCATACAAACCATGCCAACTGCTGAACGTACGACGAGTAACGGTCTGTAAGCTGGCAGATCTTGCGGGCGTAGTTCTCGGAGATGGACTTGCCCGTAACCCTGAACCTGTCGCATATATATTCTATCCAGTCCGCCTCGCTGATTTTCTTCAGGTATACAATGTCCCCGAAACGGTAGAATGGATAGCTTTGGCTTAGGAATATCTTCTCCATCATGTGCTTCTTGCTGCCATAGAGGCAATAAGAAACGTCTTTCTGCATCTGCCATATGCTTCTCAGTTCCTTCTGGAAAGTAATCGAATCGTCAAACTCCCCAATCTGCTGGAACTCATCTATGCAGACCACAATCTTGTAGCCTTTCTCTTGGGCTATCCTTTCGGGCAGTTGCAGCACCTCTTCCGTTGTATGGTTGGCGGTGTTATACTCCAGTGATAGCGAAAAATCCGTAAGCGGGTCCTGTCCTATGCTGATTTTCGGCACAAAGCGTCCGAGAAACAGTTTGGCATTCTCCATCCATTCCTCCCAGACTGTCGATGTAGCCTTCACTACGGCTGTGGCAAAGGCATTGATGAAGTCTATCTCGCTCCTTGCGCCGAAAGCATCAATATGCACAATTCTTATGTTCTGTTTGTCGACCATTGTGCATACCTTTTCCACGAGAGACGTCTTCCCCATGCGTCGTGGAGATATCAGTATCGTGTTAATGCCGTAAGTGAAGTTCATCAGCAGAGCTTCTGTTTCTGCTTTCCTGTCGGTGAAGTTGTCTCCTTCTACCTTTACGCCAAATACGAACGGGCTTTCAGACGTTTCTTTCATACGCGCTTTTATTATGCCGATTCTCGGTTTTTGGGTACAAAGTTATAAAAAAAACGTTCACAAACAAAGTTGTTACAAACAAAGTTGTTAGTAGGCACAGTTTTGTTATACAGGTAATGTTCAAAGAAAAAGTTGGTACGATTTGTCTAACACATCATATTTACCGACATTGCATTGCCAAGTCCTGTATGAGACACAGGTTTCATCTTTGTGTGAGGTTTGGTTATATTTTCGCAGGACATCGCATGCCAAGCCCTTCCGGGGCATGGCATCGCACAGCGAGCTGTTGTGGAAATCCATATTGCGGATATTATGTGGATTGTGCGCATTGCCAACCGTTCATAATCTTCACTTGTGGCAATAAAAATATCTGGAAAATGCACAAAGACGGCGGTTTTTGCGCACAATAAACGAAATTGGCCATCTTTTGTAAGAAACATCCAACCCTTTAGGTTGGCTTTTGCCGAACTTTGCCATCGGAACCACAACCCGTTCCCATACATCGCCGCACATGTGTGGTGCGTATGCATAACCTGATATTTATTATAAACAACTACAACCCAAAGGACATGAAAATACTCAAAAAAGGAACGCAAGACGCCGCAGTTGTGACACTAAAGAAGGAACTCGCACGACTCGGGTACCAGACAGACGCCACTACACTCTTCGATGAGGCCACCCGCACGACGGTCATCGATTTCCAAAAGAAGCAAGGATTGTCTGCCGACGGTATCGTGGGGTACAATTCTTGGGAGAAGCTCTTCTTTGCCAACCGTCCCGCCGGAGCGAAACTCTCCGAGGAGGATTTCTCGTTGGCAGCCCGGCTGCTCGATTGTGAGACTGCAGCCATGAAAGCCGTGCAGGAGGTGGAAACAGGCGGAAGAGGCGGTTTCTTTGCCGCCGGCAAACCGGCCATACTCTTCGAAGGGCATATCTTCTGGAAACAACTCAAACAGCGTGGCATCTCTCCCGAAAAGTATGCGGCGGCCTATCCCGACATCGTGTACCCCAAATGGAACAAGAAACACTACATTGGCGGTGTCGCCGAATATTCGCGACTCGAAAAAGCCCGCAAAATCAATGTGGACGCAGCCAATGCGTCGGCCAGTTGGGGCATGTTCCAGATTATGGGGTTTAACCATGCTCTGTGCGAACAGAAAGATGTGGCCACCTTTGTCAAGGCCATGTGTGCCAGTGAGCGCAGCCAATTGTTGCTCTTCTGCCGCTTCGTACGTCACTCCGCACCGCTCCACCAGGCGCTGAAAGCCAAAAATTGGGTGGCCTTTGCCCGACAATACAACGGCAGCGCCTACGCCGAAAACCAATACGACAGGAAACTGGCCAAGGCATATAGCGTACATTCGGTCAAGTGACGGTCTGCACGCCATCTTGATGCGCCCAAGTCCTGGAAGGTAGGGTGTTCAAAATCTTAATAATCTCTCTGTCGAATTTTTGGCCATAATTT
>CAVKJH010000005.1:0-13366 GCA_963656755.1 bacterium | reverse complement strand
TTGTCAAATTTCTTGTTCCTTTTCTTAAGTTTTATGCGGCTTCGCCGCATTCCTCTGCAAAATTAGAGTAGGGGGCGCATATTTAAACCGCATGATGTTTTGAATTATGCGCCCCCTACAGGGGCGATGGAAAAAACAATAAACTGTTTAACGTAGGGGTAAACCCCTACGCTATATTATTCGCCCCCTACTGGGGCACACCTTGCGAACGGTTTCCCTACTGGGGCGCACCTTGCGAATGGTTTCCCTCCGGGGGCAATCGTTGCGAATGGTTTCCCTACGGGAGCAATTGTTGCGAATGGTTTCCCTACGGGGGCGCACCTTGCGAACGGTTTTCCTCCTTGCCTTCACTCCCCGTCCGGCCCGAGGTAATACCCCAGCTCCGGCGGCTGGTTGTACGCCACGTTCTCCGCCGCCACGCTCTCGCGGTAGGGCGGGTCGGCCATGAGGCACGTCACGCGGTGGCTCGTGGGGATGGCCGTCACATAGATGCGCAGCTCGGTGCTTTCCTCGTTGCGCACCACCACCTCCTCGCGCCAGTCGCCGATGATGTCGGCCGAGAGGCACGGGTTCGACTTCGTGCCGTTGTTGAAGCAGCCGTCGAACCGCTGCACCACGTCCGCATCCCCCGTCGCGGGGTTGTAGCGCGTCACCGTCTCGTGGTCCAGCAGCTGCCGTGTCAGTTCCCCGTCCCACCACACGGCGAAGTTGCACGACAGGCGCGTCCTGCCGCGCCGCGTGTCGCTGTAGTCCACCTCGCCGTCGGTGTCCGCCGTAGTTGCCGCCGCGGCCGTGGTGTCGAAGGGCGAGGTCAGCGGCACGTTGGCGCTCCACACCTCCGGCCCGTAGTGCGTCGGGTCGATGTCGGCCGCCATGCCGCGCCCCACGTCGTAGTCGGCCTTGCGCTGCATCACCACCCGTCCGGTGGCAGCGTCGCGCAGTTCCGACCCGTCGCGCCGGTTCTCGTGCACGTCCCAGATGTAGAGGCGGTTGGTCTTCGGCTCCGCCACCAGGTGCAGGGCGTCGCCGTGGCCGAAGCCCGTGTTGTAGAGCGTGCTGCCGTCGTGGTCCACGCACATCGCCCCGTAGGTTATCTCGTCCTTGCCGTCGCCGTCCACGTCGGCCACGCGCAGGTTGTGGTTGCCCTGTCCGGCATCCTCGGGCCGAGCCCTGTTCACCAGTCCCAGACTGTCGGTCATTGCCGTCTGCCGTGGCTGCGGGTGGGTGTCGTAGTACCACTGCAGCCGCAGGTCCTTGCCGTCCCACCGCCAGGCGGCCAGCGTGGTGCGCGTGTAGTAGCCGCGGCAGAACACCGCCGACGCGTGCCGCCCGTCCAGGAAGGCCAGCGCCGCCAGGTAACGCTCCGACCGGTTGGCGTGGTCGTCGCCCCAGCAGTCGCGCGGCCCGCGGTCGGGCACATAGTCCACCGTCTTCAGCGCCGCGCCCGTCAGCGCGTCGAACACCGTGAGGTATTCAGGCCCGTCCATCACGCGGCCGTAGCGCTGCGTGCCCTGTTCGCCGTTGCGCCAGTCGGCCGCCGCATCGCCTATCACACGCCCCGTGCCGTCCACGGTGCCGTCGGCCGTCTTCATCATCAGTTCGGCGCGCCCGTCGCCGTCGAAGTCGTAGGCCAGCATCTGCGTGTAGTGGGCCCCGGCCCTGATGTTGCGGCCCAGGCAGATGCGCCACAGGCGCGTGCCGTCCAGGCGGTAACCGTCCACATAGACGGGCGAGGTCGGGCCGGCCTGCGAGTTGTCGCGGGCGTTGCTTGGCTCCCATTTCACGATCAGCTCGTACTCGCCGTCGCCGTCGGCATCGGCCACCGTGGCGTCGTTGGCCGTGTAGGTCACCGGCACCCTGCGCAGCTGCGGAGCCTCCTGTGGCGGTGCGGCGGCGGTGCCGTCGGCGTTGCGCACCGGCCGCCGCTGCAGGGGCCGCCGTGGCCTCACGGCCACGCTGTCGGTGGTGGTGGGCGGGTCGAGGGCGATGCGCAGGTAGCCGTCGGGCGCGTCGGCCGGCAGAGTGAACGTGCCGTCCGTGCCGCCGCCGCGCACCGTGTAGATGGCGCCGCCGGCCGCCGGAGCCTCGTCCACATAGCAGGTGCCGCCCGTGGTCAGCGGCCGTGCGTTCAGCCGCCGTCCGTCGCGGTACACGTCGAACGGCTCGCCCGCCCGATCGGTGGGCAGCGTGCGCCACGACACCATCACCGTCTTGCCGCTGCGCACCGCCACCACGCCGCGCCCCAGCCGTTCGGTCTTCATCTGTGCGGTGTCGTAGCGCGTCTGTGCGGTGCCGGCCGTGGCCGCCGCGAGGGTCATGGCCGTCGCCAGCAGGGCCGTGGCCAGCAGGGGGTGTGTCGTGGGGTGTGATGGGGGTGTCGTGCCCGTCGGTATGTGTGTCATGCGTTTCGTGTTTTTGTTGTTGGGTGTGGGGTAGGGGGTGCGCCGCCCCGGTATCGCTGGTGTTGCGCCCCCCGTGCAAAGTTAGTGATTTGTCGCATCACCGCCCCCGTTTTTCCCGCCATTTGCGTTGTTTTTTTTCGTTTGCGTCCGTAGGGATGCCATTCGCAATGTTTGCCCCTGAAGGGGGCGCATAATATAGCGTAGGGGTTCACCCCTACGTTTAACGGTTCATTGTTTTTTCCATCGCCCCTGTAGGGGGCGCATAATTCAAATCATCATGCGGTTTAAATATGCGCCCCCTACAGGGGCGATGGATTGATTTGCGTTGTGGTGATAGGGGTAAACCCCTATCCTATATTATATGCCCCCTACAGGGGCAACGCGTGCCCATTATGCCCCGTGCCCCATTGTGCCGCACGCCCATTATGCCCATTGTGCCGCGTGCCCATTATGCCCATTGTGCCGCACGCCCATTATGCCCATTGTGCCACGTGTCCATTATGCCCCATTATGCCCATCTTGCCGCCTGCCCATTATGCCCATCTTGCCGCCCGCCCATTGCCTCATTCCGCCCCTTCTCCTTCTCCTTCTCCTTCTCCTGCCCATCCTGCCTCCTTCCACCCATTGCCGCCCCTTCCTTCCGAATAATCCTCCTGCCGCCCAAACAAACGCGGTTTTCGGCCGTTCGGACCCAATTTCCGCCTTGTACGAAAAAAATACGCGGCGATTGCTTGTGCCGTCCGTTAAATATTCGTAACTTTGCAACCATCGGGGGGGGTAATCCTCGATATGAGCAGCGGGTGGAGCGTTTTGCGCTACTTTTTGCTGTAGGGTTGCATCGGCAGCCCGTACACAGGATAACGGTAACCAAATCGACTCACGCTTCGCTACTGCCCATCTCGTTTTCAGTGACTATTCGCTATTTTCTCACCTCTGGGTCGATGGGTGATGACGAACCGGCGCACCATTCGCATTATAATAAGGTGCGCGCTAAATGAAACTAAACAAGAATGAAAGCAGTTTTTCTTCGACCTCGTTTCGCGCTTACGGCTCTCTTCCTCGTCGCATTGGCTACGCTCGCCCCTAACAAGGCTGTGGCACAGACGGAGGGTACGGGTAAGACCGGAACGACCATCGTGTTCGACTACGAGCACAGTCAGGGCCTCTATGGCAGTAATGCCAGCAATTCCACCAAGGCCAAACAGTGGTTCGCTTTCCTGCGCCACAACGTTGCACACATCCAGATCCAGTCGTCCAACGCTTCGACGTTGGGAACAAACGGTGCCGGCACCTTTGCATCCAATGCCAACGACATGTTGTTCTACAATACTGCCGGCGAAAATCAGACTCCCAGTTACGATTTCCAGATAGCTAACTTCTATACTTCAAATGGGAGCGGAAATTTACAAGACGTCTACCTTGCTATCATCGCTCCTCAGGGCTACCGCTTCACACGCTACCAGTGGGAGGTGGACAAGGTGCTCAATGGCTCAACCGAGACTTCCTCTGCTACCTTGACCCAGTACACCTATGGTACCGCAAATGCAGTCGTGGATGGAGCATCTACTACGCTTACTTCGGGTGCTACATGGGACGTTACGCTCAGCCAAGGCGCCAACATCCTTTATTTCCGCTACTCTACGAACGTTGCGGCTCAACTGTTGGCCAACTTCAAGTCGCTGAAGCTGACCTACGTCATCGACCAGCCCTTCAACAACCAGTTGCCCGCCACCGACCTTTCGAACAACATCCACACGGGTCTGCTCGACCTTGGTACGTTCTCTAAGAATTCAAGTGGTTATAATGCGTTCGACAAGGATTATGTGGCTACCGACCAGCAGTCGGTCAAGTTCTACAGCGGCAGCAACGGTTCGGCCACGGTAGCCACTCCTTCGGTGGTTTCCGCCGACAGCAAGCAGTACTATGTGGCTGCCACCAACGGCGACTACTACATCGAGGCTCCCGAGAAGTTCCGCGTCATTGGTGCCACCCTCACGTTCAAGAAACTGGCTTCGGCCACCAGCTATACCTATACCGACGTTACGTCCATCACGTCCGGCAGCAGCTACATCATCTCCGACGGTAACGGCCATTACCTCAACCTCAACAGCTCTAACAATGTCGAATTGGGCACAGACCCCACCACGGCCACAGAGTGGACGGTAAGCGGCAATAGCTACGGCTACACCATTAGCAGCAACGAAAGATATCTCACACGTAGCAACAATTCCACTCTTTCTTCTTCTTCTTCTTCTCGTTCCGCTACATGGAACTATAGCAACGGATTCTACTACACATCAACAAATTCATCAGGTAATACTACTACGTACTACTTGAACTGCGACGGCTCTAAGTGGAGCATCGGCACAACCAGCACCGCTGACAAGCTGCAGACGCGTACTGTGAACGCATCCAGCACCGGCGGCGACTTCACGGCCACTCCCTACAGCCGCGACGGCCAGATGCTGACCGACGACAACGTTGCCACCATCTCCGATGAAACCACCGAGAAGACGATCACGCTGACCGACTACAACAACGACGCCATCCACTTCAGCATCTCTGGCTTGAGCGAAGGCCAGTCGGCATTCTACAATGTCAACCTGCAGCTGCTGCCGCTCAACCCCGAGCTGCAGAACCTCTCCGTGGGCACCACGCTCGGCGACGACAAGACCACTTCCACCAGCTTCACGGCTGAGAACTTCGACTTCAACGGCGGCAATGCTGTCACCGTCATCGTGCCCAGCACGCAGAGCGACGACGTCACCCTGCAGTTCCAGGATGCCTACAACGAGAGCCGCACCAACTGGTACACCGACGGCTCGCTCAACAACGATGCCTCGAAGGGCAACTACTCCAACTATTTCCTCGTGAACAGTACGGCCGACAATGGCGGCACGACTGCCGTGAGCCTCAATGTGAACAGCACCTCTTACCCCACCGACCGCACCTCGGCCACCAAGGCCGGCTCCGTGAAGCTCAATGCCACCAACATTGCCGACATCAACAACGGCACAGCCACGCAGCTTAAGGACAACGAGTTCTCGAAGACTACTGCCGATTACAAGGATGCCACGCTGACGCCCAATGGCGACGCCGGCACGTTCTACATCTACACCGCCGACATGCCCACCTGGACCACGATGCCCAGCGGCACCGGCTCCAAGCACATTGACTACCGCTACTACACGCTCAAGGCCCAGTGCAAGACACAGCAGGAAGAGGCCGTCGTGACCCTCGTGCCCGTCTACACCTCTACCCTGAAGGGTGCCAACCACAAGAAGACCACCATCAGCGGCGACGGCGACACCCCCGCCACCACCACCTTCTTCGGTGCTAAGGTGACCAGCAAGGCGGCCGACGAGAGCAATGCCGGC
This sequence comes from bacterium, assembly GCA_963656755.1. GTDB lineage: Bacteria > Bacteroidota > Bacteroidia > Bacteroidales > Bacteroidaceae > Prevotella. The sequence goes on along the minus strand of CAVKJH010000005.1, from coordinate 7,587 downwards.
AACGCAGCGGAGCTGGGCTACCTCACCTCCGACCAGGTCATCGATGCCGTGCGCGCAGCAGTGGCCGCAAAGGCTGAAGCCACCGGCGACGACAAGTTCACCGTTGACACGGACGATGCCCTCCGCGGCCTGCTCTACCTCGACCTGAGCGCACTGAAGAGTGTCGACAACAACCGCTTCACCAGCGCGTTCAACGACTCTACGGCCGACAACTGCCTCTACATCATGTATCCCGGCTTCCACCGCGAAAACATCCAGAACACCATCGCCCTCAAGGCCGACAAGCAGAGCTACGAGGCCGTGAGCAACATCAAGCTCTACGACCAGCAGCCGTTCTTCACGCCCGTGGCCTTCAACACCGGCACCTACACCGTGAGCTACGAGCGCGAGGGCACGTCCGACAATACCGGCATCAACAAAGCCAAGGTGCACAACATGGCCGTGGTGCTGCCCTTCAGCGTCAGCCTCGACACCGATGGCCACCTGAAGACCGCCTCCGACGCTACCGACAGCAACATCACCTATTATAATATCACCAACTCGGGTGCCGCCACCGATGCCCACGCCTACGGCGATGCCTCGCACGTCTACACCTATGCCGTCGTGGCTACGGCCGTGACCGACGGCACTGCCAAGGCCAACAAGCCTTACTACGTCACCAAGGCCGCAACGGCCGAGGCCGGCTTCAGCTACACCATCGCCGGTGCCTCATTCGCAGCCAGCGGCTCTGTCAACTACGACAACGCCAAGGCTACAGCCGACAACCTGACCAATGAGCCCAGCGAAGCCTGGAAGGCCATCGGCTCATACAGCGGTGTGCAGCCTACAAAGGGCGAGGGCCTGTGGTACTTCGCTCAGGACCTGTTCTGGAACTCGGAGAAGCTGAAGAACAACAACCACTTCAACATTCGTCCGTTCCGCGCCTACTTCCAGACAACCGCCAAGACCAACGAGAGCAAGGCCATGGTGGTGTTCAACGAGAACGACATCAAGCCCACGGGCATCAGCGACATCACGGCCGACGACGCCCTGCAGATCGCTGCTGCCGACGGCACCCTGCAGCTCACCGCCGGTGCCGACACCCGCTACACCGTGGTGACCGTGGCCGGACAGCTCGTGGCTGCCGGACAGCTCGCTGCCGCACAGACCAAGACCCTCTCGCTGGCACAGGGCATCTACATCGTGAACAACAAGAAAATCATCATCAAGTAATATTAACCCCAATCATCATGAGCAAGAAAAAGTATTTCACTCCTACGGCCGACATTGTCCGCGTAGAGAATGACGTTCTTCTCGCAGCATTCTCCGGCGAAGACATCAACGCCGATGCCAAGAAGAACGATTACGTCGACGGAGCGACGTGGGACGACGACGAAGCCTCGGCCAACGAGACAAAAGCATGGTCTATTTGGGGAGACGACTAAGTATTGACGAAACCGCACAGCATGCCCAGTTTTATAGCAAGTAAAACAACATAGAATACAGTAAGTCCCTTGCTCGCCAGACGGCGAGCAGGGGACTTTTGTGTTTTATCGCAGGGCACCGGCACCGTCAGAAAGGCCGTCTTCCGCAGACCCAGTAACCCATCCTTAACCCTTACCACATGGCATAAACAACAACACGACACACACACCGCCGCCGCGCCGCCCAACGGCCAGCGCACGGCACACCACCAACACGGACACCACGACACATTGAACGCATCGCGCAGCATCATGGGGGGATTTGCTACTGATTGTTTCAATGCCCGCAACGGGGCATCTGGTTTCCTCAAAACAAACCAATCATCAACCATTATCATTTTCAACACATGAACAAAACCACCAAATGGGTCTTCCTCACCCTGCTGTCGCTCCTTGCCGTGGGCACACAACGGGCGTGGGGCGACTCCGGAACAAAACAGACGCTGTTCAGCACCAGCACCAGCAGCGTCTACCGCATCCCTGCCATTGTGCGCCTGCCCAGCGGCAACCTCTGGGCATTCTGCGACCTGCGCCACGACAATAACGGAAACGACCTCGGCTCCAGTCATATCATCGACGTGGTCGGCAAGAAGTCTACCGACAATGGCTCGACATGGGGCAGCCAGCAGTACGTCGCCAAGGGTACGGGCAACAGTTCCGACGGCTACAACTATGCGCACGGTGACCCTGCCGCAGTGGTCGACCGCGAAACAGGCCACATCCTCGTGCTCTCGGCATCGGGAACAGCAGGGTGGAACAGCTCTGACGGCAATCCCAAGATTGCTCGTTCGCTCAGCACCGACGGCGGCTCCACATGGAGCATCAGCGAGATTACCAGCCAGCTCTATGTGAACGGCTTCAACCCCAAGTCCATCTTCTTCTCCAGCGGCCGCATCATCCAGAGCACGCTCGTGAAGAAAGGCAGCTACTACCGCCTTTATGCCGCAGTCGATACCTACAACAATGGTAGTTGCGTGGTCTACTCCGACGACTTCGGCGAGACGTGGTCGTACCTCGGCGACACTTCTGCACGCCCGGCTCAGGCGGGCGACGAGTGCAAGGTGGAGGAACTGCCCAACGGTAACATCTTGCTTTGCTGCCGCATCAGAAATGGTGCAGGCCGCATCTTCAACATCTTCACCTTTACCGACAGGGACAATGCCACGGGTTCGTGGGGCTCGTCGGTCACGTCGGGCAGCAGCAACACCAGCGGCCAGACCTATGCCGCCAGCTGCAACGGCGAAATCATGCTGGTACCCGCCAAGCGCACCAGCGACAACAAGCGCATGTATGTGCTCCTGCTCTCGGCTGCCATGAGCAGCAATCGCGAGAATGTAGGTATCTACTACAAGGCGCTCTCCGCAGAAACCGACTACGACAGTCCGTCCGACTTCCAGTCGGGCTGGAGCAAATATGCGGTCAGCAACACCACGTCGTGCTACTCCACCATGACGCTCGACCAGAACGGCACCGTCGACTTCATCTTCGAAGAAAACGAAAAAACACTTGGTTCCGGTACTGCCTATGATATCAATTTCTGGCCGTTGTCGCTCGCTACCATCACCAACAATCAGTACACCTTCTCGAGTGCACTGTCTACCAGCTATCGCACCACCGCCGAGCCCGAGGCGGTAGCGGAGGAAGAGACCGTGACCCTGCCCACCTTCAGCGTGGCGGGCGGCACCTACAACGATGCGCAGAGCGTGGAGCTGACGGCCGCCGACGGCTGCACCATCTACTACACCACCGACGGCAACCAGCCCACCACCAGCAGCACCCGGTACACCGGCGCCATCACCATCAGCCAGACCACCGTGCTGAAGGCCATCGCCGTGGACAGCGAGGGCAACGAGAGCGCCGTGGCCTCGGCCGTCTACAGCATCGTGCCCACCACCGACAAGACCAGCAAGGTGGGCACCACCATCTCGCTCGACAACAGCTCCAGCCACAGTCTCTTTGCCAGTAATGCTGGCGGCGGTGGCTATTTCGGCTTCCTCCGCCACGATGTGGCGCATGTGCAGGTCATCTCGTCCAATAAGAAAGACCTCTCCGCCAATGGCGACAGCCTGTTCAGTTCGGTCGACAACAACATGATCTTTACCGAGGTCGACGGCACCAAATACCTGTCTATCAACACCAACTCGTCGCAAGACTCCGTGCTGATACAGGTGGTGGCGCCCAAGGGCTACCGCTTTACGCGCTACCAGATGGAGTTTCTTACCTCCAGTTGTGCCGACGGCTCGTCGGTAACGCAGTACACCTACGATGCCGACGGCAATTTTGTGGTAGTCGACACGAAGGCTACCGCCGACGGCTCGTGGGACAAGACGCTGGCCAACGGCACCAACGTGCTCTATTTCCGTTTTGATGTCAATGCCGTGTCGTCGGCCATCGTGCTCAAGTCGCTGCACGTTACCTACGTCATCGACCAGCCCATCGCCGGCCAGGTGCCCGCCACCGACGGCTCGCTCACGATGCACACCGGTCTGCTCGACCTCGGCACGTTCAGCAACAACAGTAGTTCTGTATGGTCGTTCGACCTCGAGGGCGTCACCGACCTGCAGGCCGCCACGCTCGTCAAAAGCGACGGCACGGCGCAGACCGACACCTACCAGACCAGCGACGGCCAGTACTTCGTGCTGACGGCCAACGGCGACTACTACCTGGAGGCTCCGCAGAAGTTCCGCATCGTGGGCGCCACGCTCAACTTCCTGCGCTACGGATTGCAGACCAGCGGCGACTACACCGATGTTACATCCATGGCCGCAGGCGACTACATCATCACCGACGGAACCAATTACCTCAACCTTAGCGACGGCTCTATCACCAACGGCACCAGTGCCGACGATGCCACCGTCTGGACAGTGAGTCAGAGCGGTACATCATGGAACATCAAGAGTGGCGATTACTACCTCGTGCTGACGACCTCTCAATCATCACAGGGGCCCGGCGGCAGCCGTACCACCTATGGTGTGGGTGCCAGCACAACGCTGAGCAACGGTAACTGGATTTGGGATAGCGATAATCATTGCTTCAAGGGAAGTTCGTCATCCAGCAATCCCCACTACATCGCCTATGTCTCCACTACGACAGGATGGGGCTGGGGACAGTCGACCACCACACAGTGGGGCATCAGCGAAAGCAGCCATGCCAAAGTGCAGCAGAAGCAGCAGGTATCGGCATCCGACTTCACCGCCACGGTCTACAACCGCGAGAACACCGCTGCGGCCACCAACGGCACCACGCAGCTGACGGAAACCAACAGCTCGGCCACCGTCGTCGTGAGCGACTACAACAACGATGCCATCCACTTCAGCATCAGCGGACTGGCAGACGGTGCCTGCGCCCTCTACAACGTCTACCTGCAGATGATGCCTCTCAACCCCGAGGTGCAGAAGCTGCAGGTGGCTGCCAAGATCGGCGACAACACCGTGGTGGGCACCAACGAGGTGACCTCCACCAACTACACGTTCCACAATGGCGAGGCCGTGCCGGTGCTCGTGCCTAAGGGCACCACACAGACCACCATCGTGTTCCGCAACGCCGAGAACGAGGAGAAGACATTGTGGTACACACAGGGCGTGAACAATAACAACCTGGCCAGCTCCGGCGGCTACTCCAACTACAGTCTGGTGGGTAGCACGGCGTTCGACGCCAACGACGGTCTCTCCACCGACGCTACGCCGTACCCCAGTGCCCGTGTCAATGCCGACGTGGCCGGCACCAACAAGCTCCTGGCCACCAACATCGACGACGTGGCCAACGGTAGCGCCACCACGCTGCAGGACCGCGACTACAAGAAGGGCGACGGCGGTCTGGCCACCGTCAACCCCGAGGTAGGCACCGCGAAGGAGGTTTACATCTACTCGGCCGACATGCCCACATGGAACATCCTGCCCTCGGGCATCGGGTCGGGACAGCGACACATCGACTTCCGCTTCTACACCATCACCGTGAAGCCCGTGGAGGACAACGAGACACCGGCAGTGACGGTGACACCGCTCTACACGACGACCATGAAGGGTGCGCCCCACAAGAGCGACAGCTCGCTGGCGTCCGACGGCAACAACGTAGACCAGACCCATACCTATGTGGGCATCAGCGTCAGCTCGACCACCAGCGACGGCACCACGCCCACCGGCGTGCTGACCAACAAGGAGGTGATCGAGGCCATCAAGACCAAGCTGCAGGCCGACGGCTACTACGGCTTCGGCGCCGCCGATGCGCTGCGCGGCATACTCTATGTGGACATGAGCGGCCTGACCACCGTGACCTCGGAGACCGACGACGACGGCAACGACTACTGGAACGCCTTCCATGCCGGCACGGCCGACAACTGCCTCTACTTCATGCCGGTGGGCTTCACACGCAAGGTGGAGAACACCGTCGCCCTCAAGGCCAACAACACCTATGAGGCCACGGGCGACATCCGTGTGTACGACCAGCAGCCGTTCTTCACGCCTCATGCCTTCGGCACCGGCACGCTGCGCGCCATCTACGAGCGCGAGGGTACGGTGGACGGCACGGCGGTGAAGGCCACGGTGAAGAACATGACGGCCGTGCTGCCCTTCAGCGTGAGCCTCGACGGCAGCGGTAACCTGAAGGCGGCCGGCGATGCCGTCGACAACACGGTGACGTTCCACGACATCACGGGCTACGGCGCACAGAACAGCGATCCCTACACCTATGCCTTCGTGGCAGCCAAGGTGACCGACGGCACGGCCGTGGCCAACAAGCCTTACTATGTGACGACCAGCAACGAGGGCTTCACGTTCGAGATTGCCGGCGCACAGTTTGCACAGACGCCGGACATCTCGACCACCGAGACGCTGACGCGCACCCAGGGCAACTGGACGGCCGTGGGCTCCTACAACGGCGGACAGCAAACGGCGGGCAAGGGCCTGTGGTACTTCGCACAGGACCTGTTCTGGAACTCGGAGAAGCTGACCACGAACGACCACTTCAACATCCGGCCGTTCCGTGCCTTCTACCGCACCACCGACGGCACGGCCAGTGCCGCCAAGGCCGCAGTGGTGTTCGATGCCGACGACGTGACGCCCACGGGCATCAGCGACGCAGTGGCTGACACCGACGGCCTCGCCGTGAGCGCCGCCCGCGGCACCATCACGGTAGCCGCCGGCACCGCCACACGCTACGCCGCCTACACCGCCGGCGGACAGCTGGTGGGCACCGGCCAGCTCGCCGCCGGCGAGCGCCGCACGCTGGCCGTGCCGGCCGGCGTGTATGTGGTGAACACGCAGAAGGTGGTGGTGCGCTAAGCGCATCCGCACCGCAATGATAAAAATCGGCCCCATGCCTCGCGGCATGGGGCCGATTTTGTTTTTGTTCGGTTGTTTGGCAGGGCGGCCATAATGGGCAGGATGGGCATAATGGATAGGGCGGCAAATAGGCAGGATGGGTATATTTGTTTTGTTCGGTTGTTTGGCAGGGCGGCCAATGGGCAGGATGGCCATAATGGATAGGGCGGCCAATGGGCAGGATGGGCATATTTGTTTTGTTCGGTTGTTTGGCAGGATGGCCAATGGGCAGGATAGAAGCCCTGGAAGGGCGCAACGGTCGTAGCCCAGGGTGAGCAGCGCGGCACGGCCGCGATGCGTAACCCTGGGTCATGACCATGGCGGAGAGCATCTGGCCTGTAAGGTCAGCACAACACCCATTCGCTGTGCTGACCTTACAGGCCAGCGTCCGTCGGTCGGCATCCATACCCAGGGTTACGTCCGTCGCTCCGCTCCGTCCTCACCCTGGGCTACGACCGTTGCGCCCTTTCAGGGCTTGCTGTGGGTTGTGCCCCCGAACATGGGCGAACGTTGTGGATGTATGTGCGTTGTTTGCCCCCAACAGCATGCGGTTTAATTATGCGCCCCCTACAGGGGCGATGGAAAAATCGGTGACCCTCAAACGTAGGGGTAAACCCCTACGCTATATTATGTGCCCCCTACAGGGGCGGCATTGCGGATGTATGTGTCCCCCAATATGGGCGAACATTACGGATGTATGTGCCCCCGAACATGGGCGAACGTTGCGGATGTATGTGCGTTGTTTGCCCCTGTAGGGGGCACATAATATAGGATAGGGGCTTGCCCCTATCAATCACAATGCGTAT
>CAVKJH010000004.1:0-26801 GCA_963656755.1 bacterium | reverse complement strand
GTAGTGCACGGGCTTCCCAAGCCTGGGAGGCGGGTTCGATTCCCGTATTCCGCTCAAACCTTTTTGTAAAACACTTGATGTAGCTAAACCCGACAAAGTACCGTTTTATATAAGTTTCGTAACTTTCATTTCTAAGATGAACATTTAGGCTTGTGGAAGACAGTCGTTGACTGTTCACTGAATAGCACGACATTTTTTGGATTTCTTATTTACCGTAGCCATTTCATCAATAGTTACATCACAGATTACGACATTTCCAAAAGAGCACCAGACATCAGCTGGCCGATGGTCTTGAGAGATAGCCGTCGGCAACAATCAAGATATGAAAAGAATCCAGGTAAATCCACAATATGAATATATGAGAAGTTTCATCGAGGGCATCCCTGATGTTTTCGAGAAAGAAGGGCGCGAGATTTACAACAGCCGCAATCTCATCAAGGTTCTTGTGGCTCCTGACGGGACACAAGTCAACGTGAAACGTTTTCATGTACCTCATGGACTAAACCGCCTGATATATTCATGGAATCTTCGGAAGCCCAAGGGGCAACGGGCCTTTTCATTTCCTGCGATACTAAAAACCAAGGGTATCGGCACACCAGAAGCTATCGCCCTTATCGAGGAGCGCAATCCTTTATTCCTTTTAGGATACAGTTATCTCGTAACCATACAATGCGACTACGGTCACACACTCTATGAGGTGGGCGATGCCGGGTTTGGTGAATACAAGCACTTGGCAAAAGCCTTGGCCCATTTCGCGGCCGATATTCACCGCCACGATATTCTGCACAAAGATTTCACTCCCGGAAACATCCTGTGGAAACACGAAGATGACGGATACCACTTTATGCTAGTAGACATCAACAGAATTAACTTCGGCCCCGTAAGCGTGAAACAAGGTCTCTACAACCTCAGGAAATTTTGGGGACCAAAAGAGTTCAGCCGTATCTTGGCATCAGAATATGCCAACCTCCGCAACGCAGACGAAAAAGAATCCATTGACTTTCTAATGGAAAAACGCGCAAAGTTCTGGACGAAGTACGGCAAGAAACACGAAATCCCCTTCAAGCTCGAGTTGTAACATCGAATAAGAATGCAAGTATCAGATTACCGTTTATGAAGGAACAAAGATTATGCTACATCAGCCGCAACTATTACAACTTGACCAGTGCGGGTAATAAGGCAAAGACCGATTATGAAGACATTTTGCATGCCATGAATGGAAAATGCCTTGGTTTTGCGCGCAAGATAAGTAGCAACAAGTTTTTTGCGTTCTTTTATAACCTATTGTCTGTCCTTACAACTTGCCTGCAAATAAAGAAAGGGGATGTCATCGTATTGCAATATCCCATCAAGAAATATTTTTCTTTCATCTGCAACATTGCTCACCTTAAAAAAGCCAAGGTTATCACCCTGGTTCATGACTTAGGCTGTTTCAGGCGAAAGAAGTTGACAGTTAGTCAAGAATTAAAGCGTCTTGCCCATAGCGATTATGTAATAGCCACCAATACCATCATGAAAAGTTGGCTAAAGGAGCAAGGCTTCAAAAAGCCAATGGGAGCATTAGGCTTTCACGATTACCTTTCCCCCATGCAACATGCTGTCAACAAGCATGAAAAGGAGGGAGACTGGAACATAGTATATGCAGGTTCGCTGAACCTACGCAAAAACTCTTTTATCCTAAAGATGCGAGAAATAGACCGCAGTTTCAAGTTTCATCTTTACGGAAACATGGAAGATTATAACGCATTGGCCAAAGACAAAAATATCGTTTGGCATGGATTTATGCCAGCCGATACCTTTATAGCAAATGTCAAAGGCGACTTTGGCTTAGTATGGGATGGCGACTCTTTGGAAGATTGTCATGGCGATTTTGGCAGTTACCTCAAATACAACACTCCCCACAAGGCTTCGTTTTACCTTAGAGCCGGATTACCTCTCATCGTTTGGAACCAATCAGCCATCGCTCCCCTTGTTGCAGAAGAAGGTGTGGGAATGGTCATCAGCTCTCTGAAAGAATTGCCCAACTTGCTGGAACGCCTCCCCAGCGAAGATTTGCAGCAAATGCAAGCCAATGCACATAAACTTTCCATCAAGATAAATCAAGGAGAATACTTAAAATGTGCCATACAGAAAGCAAAACTGTAGGTACTTCCTAACATTATAATTAAATGGTATAAATAATGAAAACAATATTGATAGATTTCACACGATTAGCAGAAAAATGCGGATTTGGTGAGATTGCCGACAACTATAGCAAGCAGTTATTAGAGCTCCCTCAAGAAGACTTGCATTTTATTTTCATGGTCAAAGAGAAAGACAAGGGCATCTTAGGTCCCCATGTGGATTATGTCTCCGTAGAACATCTTAACCATGATCTAAAGATGCTTAACAAGAAGATTGACCTCTGGCATACTACAGACCAACTTTACATCAAGCGGAAGCATCAGAAGGGGATGAAGAATGTTTTTACCATTCACGACCTCAACTTCTTGCATGAAAAGAAAGGTATCCATCGGCTCAAGTCATTATGGAAAATGAAATGGCACATCAGACGTTCAGATTACGTCACCGTTATTTCGGAGTATGTGAAAAATGACTTGTTGGAGCACATCAATATCGGCAAGAAGCCGCTTCTCGTCATCTACAATGGTATCAAAGACACTGAAACGGAAAAGCAAGAGAAGCCCCAATTCATAAAAGATGACAAGAAATTCTTCTTCACCATCGGACAAACACGGGCTAAAAAGAACTTTCAATCATTAATTCCTGCGATGAAATTTCTTCCAAACTATACCCTCTATATCTGTGGTAAGCCCTATGGCAAATACATCCACGAGCTGGAGAGAATCAAAGAAGGTTTGGGCATCAGCAACGTGGTATTCACGGGCGAAATATCCAATAACGAGAAAAATTGGATGTATGCTCATTGCGAAGCTTTCCTTTTCCCCAGCTTATTGGAAGGATTTGGACTACCTGTGCTTGAAGCCATGAGGTTCGGAACAAAGGTTTTCGCCTCCAAGTTCACAAGCCTTCCGGAAGTGTGCAAACATCATGCCACCTATTTCGACTCGTATTCCCCGGAGATAATGGCCCAAACCATCACTGATGGCATAAAAGACTGGAACCGCAATTCCAAAGAAGCATTAGAAGCAAAAGCCTACTCGCAGGAATTCTCCTATGCTAAATATACCCAAGCATATCTTCAATTATACAAGAAATTACTTGGAATTTAGAACTCCATTTCAAGCCAACAACTATACGGCATGCCCTTTTCTACTTTTTGAAAAGAGCATACCGTATAACATGCCACACATGTTTCACTTTGAGTTCAATAAATCTTCCTAACTTTCTTTTTCTCCAACTGCCACAAACCGTATGCACCCCGATGGTTTCTTCATCTACAGGATAATGATTGTTGGGGGCAACAAGATGGGTTGGGTAAACGGTCAGCTGCGGCAATACTTGTTTAACGTCTTTCATCTGCCATCCCAAATCTTTGGCTACAGCAGACATCGTATAGGGTGAAATCACATCATTAAACGAACCGTCTGCATTCTTGAAATGCTGGCCTTTATAATGTTCAAGCATTCTCTGACAAAAGACATTACCGGATGTTCCCATAAAAAAAGCCGCTTGTAACCCGAACTCTTCCTTGTCTTTCTCATTGAATGTTACAAAGCTCCCGTCAGATAGAAGTTCATCAAACCTCCTGTGCAGATAGATGTCACTATCCATATAGACACCGCCTTCATGATAGATGGCATAAAACCGCACAACATCAGCCGCAAAAGCCCACTTACGAGCCTCTAACGCCTCATCAATAAAGGAATAGCCAATGGCCTTTGCCTCTTTATATCCCCAAACCTTGACCTGATAATCAGGAACGACACGCTTCCACGAATCCAGACAAACCTTTATCTCCACAGGATAAGGGTCGTTACTAAACCAACAAAGGTGAATAATTTTGGGTATCATTGTTTTTGTTACAAAGTTACGAAAAACTTTCTGTAAAGCCACAAACGACAAGACACAATATGCAACGCCCCCGACTTTAGACCGGGTTCGGATTGTTTTGTCAGCCAATGGAGGCTGCTGGGGGCTCCGTGCAGACGCTTGTCATGGGCAGAATTGGGGTAAGTTATTCCGTCAACCTCATGTATGTCCAATGAGTGTCTTGCGCCATCATTGTGCCACCTGCAAAGAGCAGGCAGCACAACAATGTCAGATATTTCACAAATCTCTTAATCCTATCTTTAGTTTACTTTCAAGATTCTCTTAACAATGGAACCTGAAGATGTCTTCAATACTACTATGTAAGGTCCGTCAATTAAAGACGAAACATTCAGTCCACTTTCACTATAATTATCCGTCTTTGCAACAATCGCACCATTATTGGAAATGACATAGACAGCATTCAGACGCACCAAATCACCATTCACATACAACGTATGTCTTACAGGGTTAGGATAAACATTATAAGCCCCTTGTTCTGCAACCTCATTGATGCCAGTTGCACCACTGATGGTCAACTTATAAGGAGATGTTACTGAACCAAGCATTGCGTTTGCAAACTTAGCAGTTTCAACGACGTGATACTCCTGCTGACTACTATTGTCGATTGCTTTGAATGTCAACGCAGTTGCCGTGTTTACATCGCCATAGATGGTCATATACAGTTTGTCACCAACATACTGACCTATACCTCGACACTCATCTCCAACAAACGCTCCTACCGTGAACAATCCTGCAGGGGCAGTATTGCCACCTGCTTGAACCGTAGCAATCACGTTCATGTTGTATGGATACTTGTGGCTTTCGAAGTGCCAAGGAGAGGCAACCTCTGCCACTGACATTCTTTGTGCATTAGTCTCAACAGAGAACACTCGCTGCACAGGATAGTGGAATGACTTGCTCTTGCCAGAGTAGTACATATAGCCTATGCCTGGAGCCATTGTCGTCAATGTCCCTTCCCATTTGCCTCCTGAATAAGTGGCAAATTGAGTGTAGTCCTTGATGATGTCACCCTCATCTGGCGACAACGCCTCCAAGGACTTCTCCAACGAATTTTCATAGATTGGCAGATAACTAATCCAGTTCCAACCCTTCTTCAAGTTAACGGCTGTTGTCTCTGGTTTGTAGGCATGGCCGTTCCAAGTGTTGTCCACCAAGCTGTTGGTCTGCATGAGATAACAGGCAGATGGAGCAAACGTGGTTAGGTCGCCTGTGAGTCCAAGTTGCGGGTCACGAATCAATTCTGAATCGACACCTACAAGACGTTCCACCTTGTCTTCTATAGGCTTGATGAAGTCCTTCACCTTTTGATAGCCCTCATCTGCCAAGTTGGTAGAAACCCAGTTCCAACCTTTCGCCAAGTTCATGTTCAAGGCATATTGGTCGGACACTTGCACACGGTATGCCTGGGACGGATCAGAGAAACAAGAACCATTGCCAACGGCCACATAATAGATACCGTCTTCTGTCGGCGTGAACTTCTGTTCCGTAGCGCCCTCAACAGGTGTTCCGTCTTCCCTAAACCAACGGTTGTTCTTCTCGGCAGACGAGACCAAGGTGCATGAGCCTTCAACAGTTACCTTGGGAGCATCCAAGTGTGGAAGCACGGTCAACTGGAGCATATACACGCTGTCGCACATAAACTCATTACTCTGTGTATAATAATAGGTGCCAGCTTTCTCGTATTCTTTTCCGTGGAAGTCATAGATATCGCCCTCACAGATATTCACCAACAATGTATCTACCTTTGGCTTTTCCAACACATTCTTCAAATGCAGGACGAAAGGCTTTTCATACGAAAGACCGCCTTCATCGGTAGTGCTGATTCGCACCTTATAGATGGTATCGGTGGCACACTTGAAGATGTTCTTGGCTTGCAGTTGTGAACCTTTGATTTGGAACAATTCGTTATGCACAGCCCCTTCTCCCTCCGCCAAAGCGTATGTAAAGGTACTGCCATCCACATCCTTGGATGTCAACTCGCCGATAAAGCCATCTGGAGCAATATCGTCTTGGAAAGTAGAGTCGGACAAGGCGATGTCGCTTGGTGCAGCATTGATATTGATGAAGAGGTCCGGCTCTTCCTTCAAAGGCTCACGATTGCCCACATTGTCTTCTGCCAAGGAGTAGAACTTGTATTGCCTGCCAGGTTCTGCCTCGAAGTCGATGACTGTATCGACAGGACACACAGCATACTCTTCGTAGATGCCGAAGTTGTTGGCGAGATACATTGTCACCTTTTTCAATCCCGAACCGCCCTTGTCGTCAGCGGCAGTCAGTGTGAGGTGATAGAGATTCTTGTTCTTGGAATCCACCTTACCCTTCACCTTACTGGTCGGTGCGCCAGCATCGATCACATTCTTCCAACGATTGGTCGGTATCGTGTCGTTTTGGTCGAACACAATGTTGGCAGCAATGCTGATGGTGTCGCCTGTCTTCAAACCCTCATAAGGTTTCAAACTAAAGCGGACATAGCCTTCACCAATATGGGTGGAGTCGTTCACAGGCAACATACCTCTATCTACTTGCCAAGGATGCAAACCTGTTTCAGGGTCAATAGACGAGAAAGTCCAAAAGGCTTGCTTCTTCACCACGTCGATACCTGCATTGAGGTCAACATATATCTTCATGGAATCGCGCAAGTCCAACCTGTTCTGATAAGCAGCAGGCCTCTTGTCGATATTCCACGAATAGTTGGCAAAGCCATAACTTCCCAATCCAAAACCACGCATCCACGCCTTGTCGTCAAAGCTAAACCTCACATCCACCTTTTGGGCATTCGCCGATGCAAACTCTGGGTCGTTCTCAAAGAGAATGGTGTAGTTCAACACGTCGTTGATACTAACCCAACGGATGGTATCATAGCCAGCAGGACCAATGATTTCGTTTGGGTCAGCGGAAATTCCACCAGAGGTTGAGGTATCATCAAGTGGATCTTGTGGATGATCTAAATTTGTCGGATTATCTTTATCTCCCTGCGGACATGGATTTTGCGCATTTATATTTATACCCCACAAGGAGACATATACCAAAAATAATATTATTTTTCTCATATTTTAATATCTTACTAAACATTCACAAACACCTGTTTGAGAATTACAATGACATGGTGGGTCGGTCGGATTGTCACAACTATATTGTTTATGATTATTTTCCCACCATTTATCAAAACCTTTCCCCAATTCCTCACCTACAAATCCACCTATCAAACTTCCTCCTAAACCAATAAAGAAACCTGGCACAGCACCTACACCACCAAACAAAGCTCCAGCGGCAGCACCGGCCAAAGCTCCTCCAATCAACCCACCAGCAAAGTTACCTATCATTTGACCAGTACCCGGTCCATGATAGGAACCATCATCAGCAATAACAGAGCCTCCTTGTCCAAATATTCTAACTCCAGACCCATAAAGTATTTGTCGCGCATTTCCTTGTGTTATCACACTAGAAAGAAGTGGATTTGTTCCAGGTTCTAATACTTGACTTGGTCTCAATGGTGCATTTTTTATTCCCTGGCGCATTGTTATTCCCAACAATTTAACTCCAGAATTTATTATCTGCACATAAAAGCCGTAGGGGTCGTTGATTATAGATGGCATATTTAAAACATAGCTATAATCATTCATGCCATCCACATACATCAATGGGTCTTTCTGCATAAATCTACCCACTAAAGGATGCATGCTTCTTGCCCTAAAGAAATAATCTCCTGTTTCAGCATCATATTCACGACCAGTAAACAAAATATTATTCCCCACAGCAGACGCTTCAAGTACTTTGCCATCAGCATCCAAGAAAGTAGGCATACCATACACATCATATTCCACTCGTTCCACGACCTTACCTTCTTTATTAGAAAGTCCCATTGTAGAACCTAAGTGATTTGTATGATAATAGTAAACTTCATCCTTGCGTCTCATTTGCAAAGCTTCATCAATGTTATTTCCATACAGATAAGATGCCACTGCACCATTCGTAGATTCTTCCACCATTTGGTCACCCACATAATAGAATAAGGTGTTGTTCTTGGCAATACGGCGACCTAACGCATCGTATTTATAGCTAACCGACTTGTCCCCAACAGAAGTCAACTTGTTGTTATAGTCATACACATACTGATGCTTGTCATCATTCAGCATATTACCGTTGCCATCATAAGATGGAGTAAAAGACATACCACCAGAGATAGCGGTATAGGCATTCACATTGTTGGAAGTATAATTCGTTACGACACTATTCTCCACAGTCTTCACACGATTGCCCAGCAAATCGAACTCATAAGTTTTGTTGACAGCCTTTCCACGAGTAAAGGAAGTTAGCTGCGAAATGACATCATAGCCATAACTCTCAGTACGCTCCGCATTGAGGTTGTCTGCACGCTTGGTCATGTTGCCAACAGCATCGTATGCCATGGCAAGGTCAAGTACCTTATGGTCGTCCTTGATTGCTGACAACCAGCCATTCTCATTATATCCGTAATCCGTAGCGATGCCATTGGCGTATGTCTGCTTAGTCTTTTGACCTGCCACATTATACTCCATTGTCACCACCTCGTTACCATTCTGAAGAATAGACGCAATGAGGTCACGGGCATTCAGATGTTCCTCTACCTTCATACCACTTGGATAAGTCAAAGTACGCTTGCCAGCGGCAACATCGTAGCTATAACCAGTAGTCTTGCCATTCAAAGTCTCAGACAACAGACGGTTTGCCTTGTCGTAAGCGAATGTGACAGCAGCATCCTTATTGACGGCAGAAAGCATACGACTGATTCTGTCGTATGAATATTTGTCGGTCGTTCCATTAGGATAAGTCTTGGAGAGCAGATTACCCAATGGGTTATAGGCATACTTAAACTCATTGCCAGCACGGTCTTTGGATGCAATCACATTGCCGAGTTCATCGTATGTATATTGCAACGAAGCTCCATTAGCAAAGGTGATGGCAGTATTTTGGTTGAGTGCATCGTAAGCGTATGAGGTCGCATTGCCCTTGGCATCAGTAGCCTTGGAAAGATTACCGTTGGCATCATACTCAAACTTTGTCACTGCATTCAGCGCATCGGTATGGGTCAACTGCTGGTTGAGCGAACTGTATGTATAACTCGTCACATGACTGAGTGCATCAGTTACGGAAAGCAGATTGGAATTGTTGTCATACTGATACTTCGTGGTAGCGCCCGAAGGCAGAGCCTCCGATGTCTTACGGTTCAAGGCATCGTAGGTATAAGTCATGGTTCGGTCAAGACCGTCAGTAACGGTGAGTTGGTTGCCATTGCCATCGTATGTGTATTTGGCAATCACACCCATATTGTCACTCAACTGCTCTATGCGGTCGAGTTTGTCATAGAAGTAGTTCAACGTGTTGCCGTTTGGCTGGAACACTGCAATCAGGTTGCCCTTGGCATCATAGTCATAATTTGTAGTCTCGCCAGCGGCGTTAGTCTGAGAGGTAAGTTTGTTTTTCTCATTCCAAGCGAAAGTCTGCTCGTTGCCCATAGGGTCGGTGACACTCAACACATTTCCCTTGCCATCATACTTGTAAGTATAAACACCACCCATCGGGTCGGTCATGGTCAATACATTCCCTAAGGCATCATAACTATAAGCACGAATCTGGTTCTTGGCATTCTTGACACGCACAATGTTACCCACCTTGTCGTAACTCAAAGTAGAAGTATTGCCTAAAGCATCCGTCTGTGAGATGATTTGGTTGTTGCTGTCGTAAGCATAAGACGTGGTGTTGCTGCGTCCATCGGTCATCGTCAAGATGTTGCCACACTCATCAAAAGAGTAAGACGTGGCATTTCCTGCCGCATCCATCACTTTGGCCGTTGTACCATCCGCATTATAAGTTGTCGCTGTCACATTGCTGTTGGCATCCGTGGTATTCAGTGGCCATCCCTTATCATTGTAAGTAAAGGAATTGCTAAAGCCCAATGGACCCGACAAAGATTTCAAGTTACCTTTCGCATCATAGTCAAAGCGGTAGCTGTTGCCATTCTTGTCTTGGAACGATGTCACTTGATTGAACTTGTCATCATAGGTGTAACGCTCTGAATTGCCCAAGGCATCTGTCAGCGACAGCATATTGCCTCGGTCGTCATAGGTATAGGAAGTGATGTTGCCATTGGCATCCGTACGCTTCACTACATTGTCATCATCGTCATATTCGAGAGTGGATTGTATGCCACAGCACAAGCCAACCTTTTCAATGACACGCCCTTGACCATCCCAGCGATAGTAGGAATACTGGTTTTGTGGGGCGGTATAGTCAATAAACACCGTCTTGTCACCCTCATATCGGATAGACTTGTCAGACACATCCGTCTTCATGCGGCTCACCATCCCACCATTGTTATAGGCAATGAGTGTCTTGTGACCATTGGCATCGGTAATCTCACATATGCGGTTCTGTTTGTCATAACTGTAAAGCGTGCTGTTACCTAAGGCATCAGTACGTTTCTTCAAACGGCGAAGTCCATCATACTCATAGCTGATGCTGCCTTTATGGAAAGAGGCCGTAGCCGTGCGAAGCAAACCGTCCGTATAACTGAAGTTGAGTGTATGCCCAACGGCATCTTGCACTTTCACCAACAGACTGTCTTGATAGGTAAAAGTGGTCTGGTTGCCGTTGCGGTCAGTCATGGCGGTCACCTTACCATACTTGGCGTCATCAAAGAAATATTGCTCTCCAGACTTCTCTGTCAAACGATATTTCCCGCTCTCATATTCCTCCACCTTGCTGAATACTCCAGCGGGAGCCTCAAACTCCTTGCCGAATTTCTTGAAGGTATCGGTACGGCCATCACCCGTCTCGATGACTACGCCGCCTATCTCATTGATGCGGTAACGCATTTCATAGCCGAGAGAGAAGCCAAGTCCATAGCCATAGTTGGTTGACTGTGCCGAACTGTTATAGTAGAAACGCAACTGCATCGGCATTTGCGAGTTTTGCGTTTCCATATCCGTCTGTCCAAAGAACAGCACACCGTTGTAGCTGTTCACCCAAAGTCCATTAGGACCCGCTATCTTCGGACGGATGATATTCTGCGCCTCTGAAGGCAGGGCTGCCAAAAGCAGTCCTGCCCCCAAGAGCATTGTTTGGATATGATTCTTTATGTTCATATTTGAAATGTCTTTATTACTTCACTACATAAATCGTTATATTGCTGCTACGCGCCGTCTGGTACATAAACAGGTTGATGGTCTTCTGTGTACCAGGAGGGATGGACGTATAGCCACGGCTGTCGCTCTCGCCCCCCAAGTCGAGATAGAGAACAGACTGGTGACGGTCCAAATCCTTAATGGTCGTACCCAGATAACCATCGTCAATGACCAGCATCAAGCGATAAACCTCACAGTCTGTATTTCCACCATTGGCATACGATACGGAGATAGGAGCATAACTGCCCACACGTACCACACTTGGAGCATCAATCTTGGCACCCAAGCTGACAGATGCACCTGGTATCACCCTAAAGCCCTTTGGCAAGGTTGCCAATGTTCCGTCAGGAAGCTCAGATACCACGTCGTATGATCCTGTTGAAGCATTATTGAGATTGAATGTGACACGAGAAGTTGTCATACCATTGAACGTGACAGCTTCAGCAGGTATTACCTTTTCAGCCAACTTCAAGCGGAAGTCCATGATGGAGTCAAACAATGCTCCTCTTACATCCGTAGAAACCCAACCTCCATTGCCACCTTCGGAAATACTCAATGTCGTTGCCCCGAAGTTTACTTCTTGTGTTTTGAGTGTCATGGCAGTTGTGTTTGCCAATCCACTACCAGACTCCGAGAACACATTACCTGTAGCATTCACCAAGGCAGCATTGTCCTGTGCCAAGATATAGTAATTGCCAGCTTTCACGTTCGGTATCAACAACTCCTGTTGTGTACCTTGGTTGCTATTGGCAGCCACGTCATGCTTGGCTGTTGAAGGCACAGTCTCGTATGCAGCATACAAGCCTGCAGATGCTCCTTCCGGGTGGTCGAGGTAGAAACCAACTGTCTTTCCTTCATAGCCACTCGGTATCTCCAACTTATAATAGCCAGAAGTATTGACTGATGCGATGCTACCCAAGTTGAGGGTCGTGAACGATAACTTACTTGGCGAAGCAGCGACAATCGTGTTATTGTCTTCCTTAGACTCTGCGATGGTCTTTGTGGAATTGGTCTTGACAATCACATAGTAATTCCCCTCTGGAACATTCGTGATACGACCAGTCACGGAACGAGTGACTTTTTCACCTGGATTGATATTTACCTTGCCAGAGACAACACCCACCATCATGTCGTCCTTATCCCAAGTTTTGTTTTTGGAGAGATAGATGACATCATTCAACGTACCACTGGCAGTAAACTCACCCATATTACTCAACTGGTAAGAGATAGTAACATCATCTCCAGCCTTGATACTTGATGGCGCATTGATGTTTGTTATCGCCAAGTCTGCCGGTGTATCAACAGAACCATTCACATAGACAGGAATACTCTTTGTATTGTTGTTCTCATCCATTTCTGTGATGGCATCCGATGCGTCGGTCACAACAAACAGCATGAAGTTACCTTGCATATTTGCAGGAATATTGAGATTTACCTCATTCGTATATTCCGCATTCACATCCAATCGTCCTACATGCGTTTTGCTACCTATCATTGTTGCCGTCTTGGTATTCAATACCGTACTTGCAGACAAGTAGTATGTGTCAGACCACTTGTCGGAACGTGTCACATTCTTACCGATGTTTGCGATTGTAGTCTTTATCTTCATCGATTGACCACTCATAAGGATTTCATCTGTCGAAAGTTCCTTGATGGTCAAGTCTGGAAGTGGAGACTGCAATATGGTAAGAGGAATGGCAACGATATTATTGTTCTCGTCTAATTCCCTCACCTGATTGTTTGCATCTATTCTGATCAACACATTCCATTTACCGTAGTCCTTGTCAGAAACACTGAATGTAACTAAGTTTTCGGTCTGTTCCCCCTTATTGATAGCATTGACGGAAGCAGAAGCTAACTGCTTGGTATTGCCATTCAAATCATTGGAAGAAGACAGATAGACGACTGCTGTTGTCATAGCAGCATCCCACTCTCCTTGATTGGCAGTAGTGAACTTCAATGTGACATCCGTAGAGGTCTTGATAGTATCTGGCAATACGTATGTCGTCACCTTCAAATCAGGAAGATTACCATTGAGATAGAACGAAGAACGAGTATAGTTGTCTTTCGTCACAGTTTCACCCAACTCATTGTTACGGTCAGCAAACAAGTGGATATACTTATCACCACCCATCGTCGTGTCAGGCATCTTAAATGTCAGAGATATGGTTGTTGATTTGCCTGCCTTCAAATTCTTGGTAGAACCATTTTGAGCTGTAATCGTACATTTCTGAGCTTTGCTTTCATTGAAATTATAGTCTGTAGATATGAAAATCTCCTGACTAACCTCTTTGTCTGGCAAATCTGCATCACCTGTATTACGAGCTGTATAAGAAACGGTTACTTCTTCTCCAGGCTTTACCGACCTATTGACAGAAAGTTTCTCAACATATAAATTTGCACCTTTCACCTTTGGAGGAGAAGGAACAGCCTCATACTTGCACAAAGATTTCATCAACGCTGAACTATTGTTTGCGGTAGTTTCTTCCTGTATAGCATTGTCACTATTGGTCTTGACATAGATATATCTCAGACCATCCAAATGAGAGTTGCTTGGTATCTTGATGTTGGCACGGAGCGTCTTTTCCGAGCCAGCCGTAATCCAAACAGTGTTTTCCACCTTTCCTATCAACTCACCGTCCGTACCATCCTGATTAACAGTTGCATAGAACGCATCAGTTATCTTGGCATTCTGAATATCGCCAGAACCTGTATTCTTTAACTTCCAAGTAAAGGCAATCTCCTTATCGGTCGAGAGAGTGTCTTCCGAGATAGAAAGCAATTCTACAGACAAGTCTGGCTGAACAAACTTGATTGGGCCAGAACAGATGACATTATTTTCTTCTCCATCGTGTTCGTACATGTCATCATCTGCATCTATTTTGATATAGGCATAGTAAGTGCCTGAGGTCAATCCCTGCGGTTTGACAGAAACGGTGTTGTTATAGTTGTCACCTTCGTAATGGAACTCCTCTGGTTTGATAAATATGGGGCCTGAAACTGCTTGTGTAGTCGGTCCTTTGAACATTCCTACCCTATTGATCGTTGACAACAAAACGGCAGTTTCATCCAAGCCTGTATTCTTTTTGGAAAGATATACTTGGTCTTTCCATTTTCCTGCAAAGAAAGCACCATTATTAGGCAAAGGTACACCAGTGCCTTTATTTACCACTTTATAGGTGACATCAAAGGTTGAAGATGAAGCAATGTTCTTTGGTACATTCACTTCTGTAGGAACCAAGTCTGCCCCAGGACATAACAACACATCAATCTTGTCACTCTTACCCCAATTGTTCACTGTATTGGCTAACTCATATACAGCATCATCAATGTCAGCATAAGCGTGGAAATAAGTTTCTCCATGCCAAGCGTATGGCAAATAGAATGCAAATGTCAGAGTCGTGTCCTTACCTGCAACTATGTTTGTAGGACAAGTGACAGAACCGATGGTTGTCAATGGAGCTGCGTCTCTGTCTGGGGATGAAGACATATAAAGAACTGTTCGGAATGATTTCTCAGAATCCTTACCACCCTTATTTGCTACATTTACTCTAACTGCTATTTTCTTACCAGAATAGTAGTTGTTGGAATATCTCAATCCTGCAGCCGTAATAGGAGATGGTACCCAACACTCTTCCCAAGTCGTTAATATTTCCTTTGGCTTTCCATCATCTACAATTCCACCTGCGGCCTTGGCTTTTGCAGCAGAAAGAATCGGATCTTCAGTAGGAATTACAAAAGACGTAATGCTTGGAATTTGCAAATCAGCCAAATTCGGCACAGCAATATTTATTTTCTTATAGAAGAAATTATCGCTAATAGTTGGCGTTTCTCCTTGCTCATATACCTTATTATATGACGCAGAAGTAGAAGCGTACAAATGTTTGTAAGACGTAGAACCATCTTGCGAAGGATTGTACGGATTTAATACAGAACCACCTATTGCACTCCATTGTATGTCCGTAACACTGTACATATCGGCAGCCACGATGACGTAGTAGTTGCCGTATATACGCTCATCCAAAGTCACATCAACACTGTTGTCATAAGATTCACCAGTTTCGAGCGCCTTAACATTTTGAACCGTAGCCAAGAGTTTGGAGTTGTTGGTAGAAGTTCCCGATGGAGTTGTTCCACCATACACATCTGTCACAAGCCAAACATAATCATTCCATCTTGTTTCTCCAGTAGAGCCTACACCATCATTCTTAACCGTCCATTTTACTGTAAACTTTTTACCTGCTATAGCTTCCGAACAATCTACAGCATATACATGAAGGTCTGGCAGACTTCTTATAGCAAACGTCATCGTATCGCTTGCTAATTCTTGCCCATCATTCTTTGCTATGATTTGCCACTTATAGGTGTTACCATTTTGACAGAAATTTTGTGACGAGTATCGCAAATCTGTAATTTCTGAAGCTACAGGAGTTGCCGGACGTTGATTTTGAGCATTCCATAGATATACATCATAGACTGCATTCTTGATGCTATTCCATGTTAATGTAACTGTAGTTGATTCTGAAACCGTACCATTTGCAGGTGTCAAGTTCGAGAACAAGCCCACCAAGGTAGGAGACACAGCTATTTCATGTGTAAATTCACAGAATGGCTCATTCTTATATTTGCCAACAACTTGATAAGTCAAAATGGAAGTACCTTCTCCTTCATTCACAAGGGTCATAGATGGAATCGTGCGCTCACCATTCTCCTGAGCACCAGATACTCCTGAAGGTGTTGCCTGAAGTTGCCATCCAAAGGTCAAATCTGTACTGATTGGCGAAAAATCAACTTCTTTAGTCTTGTCACCAGACTTAATCTTTTGGCTTTGGAGTTTATGGATGTATGAAGGGTTAAAACTGATGTCCCAAAGTTTCATTTCCACTCCATCGCATTCCAAATATTCGTTGTTGGACACAAGAACATTCACAAAATCCTTGTTATTGACAGTTTTCTCATTACCAAAATTCATCACAGGATTACGCCCATTACCCCATTTGTTGAAAGTGAGTGTATGGTTGGTTGCTGCCAAAGAGTTGAATATTTTATTCAAAACCTGCAAATTAGAAACGCCAAGTGGATATGTGAAGTCCTTGTCTGCTTGAATCGCCACCTTCACATTGCCAGCAATCGTAGAATTGCCCATAAATTGGAACAAAGATTCTGTAGAAGTGAAATAACGCACTCCCGTCTCCACATCTGACAAGAAGAAAGTGCCATCTACCTTCCAAGTACTTTCATCGTTGATAATCACTGTCATTTCTGCCACATCACTATCAACCTCACCCTTAGCTGTCAGTTTAGCCGTGTAAGTTCCTGATTTCGGATATACATGAAGAGGTGATTTTTCCGTACTTGTAGTTCCATCGCCAAAGTCCCATAGATAGCCGACGGCTTTGCCAGAGGACAAATTGGTAAACTTGACTCTTCCTTGCAATTTATCAAAAGAGAATTTGGAATACAATCCGTCTTCTGACACTTTCTCTACATAAATGTTTCCACTGCGGACTGAAATGGCAGATTGGGTGCTATCTATCGTATGTATCACGCCATGAGTCAGAACTACTGGATAATTCTTGCCCATTTGAGCATCTGTAGGAATCGTAACCAATATCTCAAACATCTTACCATTGTTTCCATCAAAGGCATCATCGCCCAACAAAGAGAAACGGTAATTATTGTTTTCCAATGGAACGACATTCATTTCATGATCTGCAGAGCGTCCTGACAAACGGATATCATCTATATTGACTGCAAAACCATCAGGGAATTGCAAATCAACAACCATGCCTTTAATAAGCATATCATTTTCCAAATATACAGGATAGGTAATCGTCTGACCTTGTACTCCATTTTCTGTCATTCCATAAATATTCACGTTCTCCCCTGTTGGCTTGGATGGCTCTGAAGGGTTTGAAGGGTCATAATTATATGTGTAATTGGCAGTCAATGTAGCGTTGCTCGTTGGCATCGTGTAGTAGAAACTACTACTCGTTGAGATAACTTCCCCATCCAATGTCCAGTTTTGGAAATGATACCATTGGTTGGAGTAGGCACACAAATATACCGAGGAACCTTCTTGGTAGGAGTTTCCACTATTTACATTAAAGTAACCTCCGCTTGCAGGATTACTCTTCAAGTACAATTTATGATATACTTGTGGCTCAGATGGTTCCGCTGGACTGGATGGCGAATAAGTAAAATTCGCTACAAGTTTAGGATTTCCTGTTTTTACAACATATCTAAATGAGCTGATTGTGGAAATGACCTCACCATTTTCAGTCCAATTCTTGAACGTGAAATTTGAGTTGTTATAGGCTCGCAAATCTACAGAAGAACCAACTTCGTATTTGTTACCACTTGATATGTTGAAGTAACCTGAGTTCGAAGGACTGGTTGTTAATGTCAAAGTGGAATATTCAGGAATGTCAGGCTCGGTCGGTTCGGCAGGGCTTGACGGATCATACTTGAAATGGGCAATAAGCTTCACATTCTTTGCTGGCATCGTATAGGTGAATGAAGAAGTAGTAGATACCACTTCTCCCTCATATTCCCATGCAACAAATTTGAAGTTGGAGTTTGCATACGCACGTAACGTAACATTTGTCCCTTCAGAATAGTTTGTTGTCGTGCTGATGTTGAAACTTCCACTCCCCGATGGTGTCGCTTGTAGAGCCAAGGTGTAGTAAGCACCCGGCTCCGCAGGATTTGTCGGATTGTATTGCCCTCGCATGCTGACACTGATTAGCAGTGCCAGCATGAAGAGAATATATCTGTAACCTCTCATATATTGAAAGATTTAATTCGATCACTAATAAACAACAACCTTAGATGATATGTTGTTCACCTTTATTATATATACACCTGAAGGCAAAGAGATAGTGTTGTTGCCAACTACAGCCTTTCCATTAAAGGCTGTAACACCATTCAATGAATTGATCGTGACATTTGTATTTGCGCCAACTGTGATATTTACATAGCCATTACCACCTTCAACCTTTATGTCAGATGCATTGGTATTGTCTATGCCAGTAAGCTCTCCATTGTTCGCCTTAACCATCAACACAAAGCGAGTATTGTTTGCGCCTTCCGTTGATTTCGTATAGAATGTATAATCTTGTGAAGACAAATCTATATGTTTATTTTGTTCCTTGTCAAAGAGAACAATTTCACCTTCGGCTTTTACTGCGCTTATAGTATAGAAACCTTCTTTAGATGCAAAATAACCTAAACGAACATTTCCGTCTTCTTGTGGACGCTCGTTGATAGCGTAATTGTTCCCCTCTGCATCAACTGTGAATATTTGAGGAACATCAGCATCCATACTCATAAATTTGGAAGCATCTCTTTCTATCTCATAACCTATCTTTGCGCCTTCGTTTATTACCAGTCGCGTTTCATCTCTCAAGTCTTCTTCATTGGAAATCTCCAAATTAAAGAATTTTCGAGAATTGTTTGCAGAAGACATTGCATGAACCTTGGCTGCAGAAGCACGTTCTATTCCAGAAGTCATCTGACGACCTTCCTTGTGGAAGACGATATTGTCAACTGCATCAGGTTTCTGCACAAAGAAGGATTGCATTGGACGAAGCACCAAGTCGTCATCTGCTATAGAATATGCTTTGTAGGTATTACCTGTCCACACTGTGATTGGTGCAGTGAAGTCCATAAAATAGATGTCATAGTATGCAGGATAAGGATTGCCTACATAGTTCCAGTTCTTGTTGGCAGAAGCTGTTGATTCATGTGCCTCCAATTTTGTTGTCACATCGCTTGTGTTTAGTACTTGAATATGACTAGCAGCATCAGATGGCATGGTCACGACACCAGCAGAATTGCATTGGAATATGTACCCCTTTCCTGCTAACAACTTACCATCATCAACATTTCTCCAACTACTACCTGTTCCATTGCTAGCTCTACTTGCTGCGTCATAGTAACGGAACACGAACGAAGCATTGTTGCTATGAGTAACCTTTGTGAGGTCAACATCATGGAGAGGTGTAAGGAAATACCATTGGTTTGCACCAACAGAAAAATGACTTGTGATGCTATCTGCTGTCATCGAGGTACAATCATTCAGCAAGCGGGCTGGATTAGACTCGCTTACAAATATGTCAAAGTTCTTGATTGTCATCGGAGCATTACCGCTAACGGTAAACTGTCCACCATAGTACAAATCTATATCTGGCTTGCCATTCATTCTACGATTGTTGGTCAAAGACAATGCACTAGCAATACGCCAATAATCCAAATCAACATCCATTTCCTGAATATTTCCAAACTGATACCAGTATGTGTCAAGCTTGTAGTTGGCGACGGCAAATGATGGTACCACTAAGGTTACACTATTTTTGGAAGGTCCATACGAGAACGGATCATATGAAATAGCAGGTGGTGTGGCTGACTTGGAGACAATTTTCTGAATAGAACTGCAACGATGAAAATTCTGGTTGTAGGCTCCTATATAAGATGGCAGCTCAACATATTTCAAATTTCGGCATATATGGAAAGCATAGTTTTCCAATGTAGAAAGAGTTATTGGCAGTTTTACGCTGTCAATACCGCATTGGTAGAATGCTTCATAATCAATTGTCTTTAAAGATGTTGGCAAGTCAATTTTTCTTAGAGATAATGTATTATGAAATGCGTGATCGCGTATAGACACCAAATTTTGTGGAAAATGTACCTCTTTCAATTTAGAACAATCACAGCAAACATATTGTTCCAAAGTTGTCAAACCATCTGAAAAATAAAGTTTTTCAAGATTTGTGCAGCCATAAAAGGTACTGCACGTCTCATCTACATTATTATGAGACGTACCAAGCAAAGTTACGGTATTAGGCATAATAAACTGCTCCAAAGAAGTACACTCTTTGAATGCGCTATACCCGATAAATGTCAGTTTAGAATCTTCTTTGAAATTGACATTTCTAACTCTCGTATTCGCAAAAGCATACTGACCAATAGATGTCACGGAATTAGGGATGTCAATATCAAGAATCTGTGTTCCTCGGAAAGCATATTGCCCAATATTAGTTAATCCTTCTGGCAAAACAGCATACGACAACTTGCTCAATCCGTCAAAAGCATAATCTGGTACCGAATTAAACTTAGCCTCTGATAAATCCAAACCTATCAGATTCTTCATATTCTTGATGGCTGTCCAGTCGTCACTGTTCAAATTGCCTTTAACTTTCAAAAGTTCCACATCATTCAAAACATTTACTTGGTAAAGAACTTCTACTCCCAAAGTTCCAGCCTTAGCAAGGTCTATATCTATCCAATTGGAAGACAATTCAATGGTTTGAATTTTTGTCATTACATTTTCAGTGGTATTGTATATAGAATCACACCACTCCAATGAATAATCACCAGGTTTCAATATAACAGTAGTCAGGCCTGAACCATTTTCTCTACCCATGTAAGTCTTGCCATTAATTTTGAAATCAAAGTAATGATAACCACTATAGTCATAGGCTGTATTATTTCTATAACAATACGTAGAACTCCAAAATGAAAATTTTGAAGGCTTGTCTATTGTTATAGTAGTGGAGAACTTTGAAACACTATTTATATGTCCATAGTTCCCATTTTGAATGTACCCATCTTCAATAGTCCATGGATATTCTGACTCATTGACGAATGCCAAAGGCTGTGATTTTTCTGTTAAAACAGCACTCTCTAATGGCATGATTGATTTCACACAGATATTTCGTATCTTGCTCCAATCGTATTGCTGGTAGGTGTTACTACCAATAGAATCCTTAAAAGTAATCACATGACTACCTTTATCAATAAAGTATCGAGGTGAAGTGTACGAGGAATTTGTTGTTGAGTTTTTTAGAACCCCATCAACATACAAATATAAGTTGTGGCGACTGTAGTTGTAACAAGCCCAATCAAAGCTCAACTCTGTGCGCTCATTACAATTGTACGAAAACGACAATGTAGAAGTACTGTTTGCATTTCCTACATTACCATTTTGCAAACAACCATCACCCATAGTCCAAGGAAATGTCTTGTCGTTGGTGAATGTAAGTGGTATAGATTTGTCAGACACAATAACTGACAAAGAATCAGCAGAAGATTCTACCGAATCTGTCTGCATAGACGATACGCTTTCCGTTTTTGCACTACCAATAGGATTTTCTTGAATTGGCATACTAAACGGAGAAAGACTTTTCGCAATAACAGCCCCAACTATCATTGTTGCCATTAAAATAAACGAACTTGTTTTCTTCATTGTTATAAAATTATTTGTTGTTGTGATGGGCGTTTCAGCTGAGACACTGCGCAGAGGTCATCATGCAAAACCATTAAGGCAAGGATTATTTGGAATAGTCTTTTATAATGAAATAGGAAGTGGTTGCACCGTATCCAAACCAGTAGCCTACGCCTCCATTGATATTGGACGGAAGGTTGTTCGAAACAGACAGCATGGCTGCACCCGACAGATACTCGGTCTCGATATACCGGGTCCAGAAGTCGTATTTTTGTTTTTCCATGTTGCAGCATTTCACGGCAACAGTGTCGTTCACACCAAAATAGGGCGTATAGTCCATGTTCATCAGCTTGTTGTGCGACCGGTAGACAGGAACGTCGAAAGTATTGTTGCATACCGACTCGTCGATGTTTCCCATAAACGACGCGAAAAACTGACGGCCGGCTGAACCGACCTTGGTAAAAAACTGATAGTAGCGGTCGGCCGCTGGGCTTTTGGTCATGGCAGCCGTTATTTGGTACAACGTGTCGGATCCGGCGCAGCGTTCCACCCGGAACGTGTCGATTTTCGGGTCAGGAGGAATGGTGGTCACGGCCGTTGCATATTTGTCCTCGTACTCCACAATCAGTTTGTATGTACCGCCGGTCTTTCCTTTCATATTTGAGGTGGTGTAGACATAAGGCGGATAATACCCCTTGTCGTATTTGCCGGTCAGCACCACGGTGTCGTCCCCGCAGACCACCGACACCTTAGCCCACTTTACCAGATAGTCGCGAAGATTGTGCAGATCGGTCTCTTGGGAACCCACGGGAAACGTTCGGGTGAGCATAACCACCGGATACCCGTTGTTCTCAATCCATCCTTCGACCACCAGTTCGGACTCGGCCGACAACGATTCGCTTTCCGCACACGACATCATGCAGCAGACGACCGACAACAATAGCATTATGTGTTTCATAATCAGAACTTACAGAAATAACTTACCGACGGCAGGATGCCGACCACAAACGATTGCGGCTGGTATGAGAAACGGCCGTCGCGGTGGATGGAAATGTGGTAAAACAGCGCATTGTCCCTGCCAGTGGCATTGTAGAACGAGAGGTTTATGCCGTTCTCCTTTGCAAAACGGGGCTTCCACTTATAGTTCACCGAGAGGTCCAGCCTACAGTAAGGGCTTAGCCGGCTGGCATTGTGTTCGCCGTAACTGGCCACTATGTTCCCGTTGATCAGTGTAAGGTACCGGGCGGCCGTATAGGGTGTGCCGGAAGCGTAGACGAATGTTGCGCCGAAACTCCAGTGCTTGCCCAATTCGTAGGTAAGCACCGCATCGATTTCGTGCGGCCGTTCGTGGTTGGCCGCATACCTGCCCGTGCTGTTGTTGCGCAGAAAAACGCGCCTTGCACGGGTGTAGGTGTAACTCGCCCACCCGTTCAACTTTCCCGAGCATTTGGTTACGACAGCCGAAAATCCGCAATTCGTTCCCTTGCCCTGCAGCAGATGGTTGTTCAAATCGTAGTTGGAGTTCACAAAGTCGAGCACCGACCCGAAATATTCTATTTGGTTGCGGAGCTTCTTGAAGAATACGTTTCCCGACAGCTTGTACCTTCTTGAGAACAGATAAACCGACGAGCCCACGTTGACGGAATGGGCGTACTGCGGCCGGAAGCGGCGGTCCGACGACATCCAGAACTCGGTGGGCAACCCGACATCCGAAAAGCCGGTCTGGAACAGATACTGGTGCTTCATCGAATAGCCGGCGTAAAACTCCACATGATAGTTGTTGTAGTTCAGCGACAACGACGGGTCTGCATGCGCAAACCATCCTGTCGCCCGCGAACCGTAGGCACTTGCCCTAAGTCCCGCTTCGAGCCTGAACCATTCGGAGAGCGGCTGGGTATAGACGGCATTGGCCGACATTTCCCATGTGGTGTTGTCGGCATCGGCCGTCTGGTAGGCTACCGCCGTGCCGTCCGTTTCGAACGACTGTGGACTTATGCGGTGACAGACCACGTCGGCTCCCCACGACAGGTTGCCGCAAGTGCCGCTGTGCTTCAGTCCGAAGTCGTGTATGCCTGACGGCAAACGGTAGTCGATGCCCTGCATGCTCAGGGCGAACCGGTTGCGGTACGAGGTGTAATAGGCCGAGGTGGCAAGCTGCAGGGAGCCGCCCGCCGCATAGCGGTGGTGCAGGGCAACCATCCGGTTTCCCCAGTTGGCCTTGATCGTAGCGGTGTACGAGCCGTCGACAAACATGCCGTTGTCGTAGCCTCCGTAGCAGTCCACCACAAGAGTGTTTCTTGTGTCAAACCGGTGTAGCAACGTGAAATTGATGTCGTAGAACGAATAGCGGGTATCATAGTCGGCTGTGCTAAGCCAGCGGCTGTACAGAAGATTGATGTACGACACACGTGCCGATGCCTTTACCAGCGTGTTCTTCCCTACGGGCACACGCACGGTGGCCTGCGACTCTATCATGCCGACCGATATGTCGGCACTCAGCGTGTCGGGCACGTTTGCCGGCAGGTCCATGGCAAGCTCACCGCCCAGCCGGTTCGGCGAACCGGCGCCGGGTGCTTTCACGACCGAAAAACTGTCGAAATGCGAAGCGTTGAACGTGGAAAAGAAACCCAGCAGATGACTGGGGTTGTAGATGGGTACCGTGCCAATCGAAACGAGGTTGTGCGAGCTTTCGCACCCCTGTATGTTCACGCCGGCCCGGTATTCGCCGTTGGTCTGTATCTCGGGCAACAGTTGCGTGTAGTGCAGCGGGTCGGCATTGCCGAGTATCTGCGGCAAGGTGTTGAACAGTTTGGTGTCGAGAACAATCTTGCCGTTGGCATACTCTTTCATTTTCGACGTTGCCTTTGTTCCCTTCACCTCGACAGCATACAGGTCGATGTTCCGCATCACGCTGTCGCTCTGGCCGTAGGCCGGTAGCTGCGCGATGCAGAGCATCGGGACGATTGCATATAGCAGTTCTCTGTGCATCAAAGGTGCTTACTACCAGTCGATATGCTTGTCAACGAGACCGGCATACTGGTCGGCCAGTTTCTTGAACGAATTGATTACGTTCTTGAAATCCGTTTCGTTGAAGAAGGCTTCGAACGTACTGTACGATGTGCCGTCGTAGAAATGGATAACAGGCTCGGCAGTCCACCAGGTGGTGCCGTTCCACGTCTCGTCGACGAAAGGCTCCAGCTTCACCGTAGCCTGCTTTGTAGCCTTGCCGTCATAGAACAGGTTCACGTCGGTAAGACCGTTGGCCTGGTTGATGAACGACTTGTACGAGGCTTCGTTGTCGTCGTTCATGTCGGCCTGGTCGAGATATTCGGCATACTTTCTGATGTCGGAAACGGTGCCCTGCATCTGCACTTTGCCCAGGATGTCGAGCTTGACGTATGCGTTTTTGGCATTGGCATCGTCGGTGTTGTACCTGTCGGGGTTGAAATTCTCGGAGCTGAATGCGCTGACGTTGCACGACGGTATGCCGCTGATGTCGCCTGCCACGGCAGCCGTCACCAGCGCCGTTCCGTTTTTGGTCATCGTGAACTTGGCAGAAGCCTTGCTGTTTGCCGTGTAGGCAACCTGCGAGCAGTCGAATTTGTAACCGTTGTTAAGTTCCACCAGCGCCGATACCGTCAGACTGTTCTTGCTTATATCGAACTCTTCGCCTGTCACGCTGAGGTCTATGCTGACGGTGGTCTTCACCACCTGGCTGCCGCCCTGCGTGAGGGTCACCACGATTTTCTCGGGCACACCGATTGTGCACTGTGTTCTGTCGTAGTACTCTTTGTATGTATAGGTGGCATCGTTAATGTCGTAATCCATCAATTCGTCCAAGTCGAAAGCATGCACCTTCTTCACGTTGCCACTGGTTTCCAGTTTCAACACACATTCCTTCCCCGCTTTGTCGGTGAAGATGAACTGTAGGTCGCTGGCCTTGCTCAACGTCCACTTGCCGTCCTGGGCCGTGAAGTGGCCGGTGAAGTTGGAAGCCAGCAGCAGCGAATTGTAGTAGGTGTAGATATAGTTTTGAGTGTACATGCTGCCGTGTTCCGTCTTGGTGGTTTTGATTCCGAGGGCCTCCTTCGAAGCGTCGAACGCAGCTTCGGCCCAATTGCCTACGGCTTCCCAGTCGTAGTCGTCGCCGTAGGTGTCACTGATGTATTTGCCCAAGGCGGCCTGTTCGCTGAAGTCGGACGACGGCATCAAGCCCATGAATTCCGTGGCTACGGTTTCGAGGTATTCTTTCTGCTTGGCCGCCGACATGGCCTCCGAGGTATCGCCCGGTGTGACGGGAGTGATCGGCGTCTCGGGCTCCGGGACCGGATCATTGTCCGGGTCGTCGCCACCGCAAGAGGTCACGACCGACATGCTTGTTGCCAATGCTACAAATAAAAGCGTTTTCTTTAAGGTTTTCATTTCTTGTTATTTTTTAAAAAGGACGTAACCTGCCTTTGACACTCGTTCATGTCCATGCCACGGCGGCACATCTTGCTGCCTACCGGACTGGTCGGCCAGCCGTTATAGTGGCCGCAGTGGAAGGCCTGCCATGTCGCGCCACAGTGCGGGCTGCAGACTGGAGCGAAAGTCCATGCGAGGTATGTCAATCACCGGTTCCCCCCTCGGTTTTGTTTAATGGTCCTTTTGCCGTTGTGTATGGCAAAGGATGTTGTTATCGGACGAATTGGCGAGGCTACTGTTTTTCACCTGTCGCACATTTGGTTTGTTTCGACTATCTGTTTCTTGCTTGTTTTTTAGATAGTTGGCGTTTCTGACAGTAATCGTAGCGGTTGCCGGCCGCAGCAATTTCTGCTTGGTGGCGGCCGGAAATGTATTGCTTTGCAACACCGCAAAGTTATATAAAACCGCAAAAGAACCGTCCGGATAAACGCTGAACTTTTCAAGACATAAAAAAATCGGTACCAAACGGCATTGAGGCGTGCTTATTTGTAATTCGAGGCCATGCCGCCGCATTATCCGTAGACTTGCAGAACCGTCAGTCTGCAGGGCGAACCCCAAACATGGGCGCCCGTTTATGGCCCCATCGGTAGTCTATCGCACCTTTTGCGCCCCACTGCAGTGGCGTGTTTTGCGAAACGATACCTTTGGCATTGCGAGACGATAGCTTTCGCACCGTGAAACGATAGCTATCGCACCATGAAACGATAGCTTCCGCGGCGCGAAAGAACACCTATCACGCCGCCCGTCTCGACGGCCTATTTGGGGCACGAACACGGGCTGCTGCAGCCTGCAGCCTGTTACGGCTGACGGGCTGTGGTTTTCCTGTACGACAACCGTCAGTCACCGCTCTCGCCTACCGCAGCGGCAACCGTTAATATAACCTCAAATCCGCAACTATAAAATTGTAGGCTCAGAGATGCAACCTTCTTCACCTC
>CAVKJH010000003.1:0-110845 GCA_963656755.1 bacterium | reverse complement strand
GCTGTCGGACCGGACTGACATCCGCAGGTTCCCTTCGGTCACCAGCGGTTATGCAAAGTTTGCCCCCTTCGGGGACACTGAATGAATGAAATTATGG
The DNA here is from genome assembly GCA_963656755.1 of bacterium. Taxonomy (GTDB): domain Bacteria; phylum Bacteroidota; class Bacteroidia; order Bacteroidales; family Bacteroidaceae; genus Prevotella. The sequence goes on along the minus strand of CAVKJH010000003.1, from coordinate 110,748 downwards.
CCAAAAATTCGACAGAGAGATTATTAAGATTTTGAACACCCTACCCTTTAGAGGGCGCATATTTAAATTGCTTACGGCGTTGCGCTCGACTATGTCGCTTGCCAAAGCAAGAATTATGCGCCCCCTTCAGGGGCAAAAATACTGTGCGACAACGGTTTGCGGTGTTGGAGAATGCAGAAAAGGCGCAAGCCGGACGGAACATTCGGACACGACGCGGATTTTTTTCGCCGCTGTCCAAGAGGGAAAATTTGGAGAATTGTAGTACCTTTGCACCCGAATAGCGGCGTTCTTTGCATTTTGCAAATCACAGAAACGAGCAAGAAGAAGTTCGTTTCAATATTGTAATCCTATGATATTCAGGCAAGGAACCGGTTTCTTGATAACGAGAAATAGTACAAATTGGAGCGAGCGAACAAGTGAAAGACCGTAAACACACAGGATAAAAAGTACGGACCCTACGCAGCACAGACAAGACAATTATCAAGAACAAGAAAAGATGAACAGTAAGTTAGATTTCAAGCCGCGGCTCTACGCCACACTGAAAAACTACGACAAGAAAACCTTTATGGCCGACCTGATGGCCGGCATCATCGTGGGCATTGTGGCCCTGCCGCTTGCCATAGCGTTCGGCATAGCGTCGGGAGTGACGCCCGAGAAGGGCATCATCACCGCCATCGTGGCCGGATTTATCATATCGCTGCTGGGCGGCAGCAAGGTGCAGATCGGCGGACCGACGGGTGCCTTCATCGTCATCATCTACGGCATCATACAGCAGTATGGCATCGAAGGACTGACCATCGCCACGCTGATGGCCGGCGCATTCCTGATACTGTTTGGCGTGCTCCACCTGGGCACCATCATCAAGTTCATCCCCTACCCCATCGTGGTGGGCTTCACGAGCGGTATAGCCGTGACCATCTTCACGACACAGATTAAAGACCTGCTGGGCCTGTCGATCGACAAGGTGCCGAGCGACTTCATCGAGAAATGGCAGTGCTACCTGTGCCACCTCGACACCATCGACTGGTGGTGCGCAGCCGTGGGACTGGCCAGCGTGGCCATCATCGCCCTCACGCCGCGGCTGAGCAAGAAGATACCGGGATCGCTGGTAGCCATCATCGTGATGACCGTGGGCGCGCTTGCTCTGAAGCACTTTGCCGGCGTGAACACCATCGAGACCATCGGTGACCGTTTCTCGGTGAGCAACGACATACCCAGTGCCCACATGCCGGCCATGACATGGGAGACCATCAAGAGCCTTGTGTCGCCGGCACTGACCATCGCCGTACTGGGAGCCATCGAGTCGCTGCTGTCGGCCACGGTGGCCGACGGTGTGATAGGCGACCACCACAACTCGAACACCGAACTGATAGCACAAGGCGTGGCCAACCTGGCCTCGCCCCTCTTCGGAGGTATACCCGCCACAGGTGCCATCGCCCGCACCATGACCAATATCAACAACGGCGGAAAGACACCGATGGCCGGCATCGTGCATGCCGTGACACTGACGCTCATCTTCCTCTTCTTCATGCCCTTGGCCAAATACATCCCGATGGCCTGTCTGGCCGGCGTGCTGGTCATCGTGTCGTACGGCATGTGCGGCTGGCGTTCGTTCCTGGCACTGATGAAGAACCCGAAGAGCGACGTGTCGGTGCTGCTCATCACGTTCTTCCTGACCATCATCTTCGACCTTACCATAGCCATCGAGGTGGGTCTGATCATTGCCTGTCTGCTGTTCATGAAACGCATGTCGGAAACGACCGACGTAAAGGTCATCATGAACGAGATCAGCGAGGACAGCGACATGACCACCGGCAACCTGGAACACCTGACCATCCCGCAGGGCGTGGAGGTGTACGAGATCAACGGCCCTTACTTCTTCGGTGCGGGCAACCGTTTCGAGGAAATCATGGCCACCTTCGGCGACCGCCCCAAGGTGCGCATCATCCGAATGAGAAAGGTGCCGTTTGTAGACTCGACGGGCATACACAACCTCACCAACCTGTGTATCATGAGCCAGAAGGAAGGCATACAGGTGGTGCTGTCGGGCGTGGTGCCTGACGTGCATGCTGCACTGCAGAAGGCACGGTTCTATGACTTTGTGGGTGAGAAGAACATCTGCAGCCATATCAACATCGCCCTGGAACGTGCCCAGGAAATACTGCAGCAGAAATAAGGACGGAGACTGAGTGTCCCCCCGCCACGCGCGGTTGGGCAGAAAACAAGAACCTTGCAAGAGGCAAAGGACTGAAAGCCCTGCAAGGGCAAAACGGTCGTAGCCCAGGGTGAGCAGAGCGGCACGGCCGCGATGCGTAACCCTGGGCTACGGCCATGACAGAAAGCGTCTGGCCTGTAAGGTCAGACAAGGAATCGTGTTGTGCTGACCTTACAGGCCAGCGTTCGTCGGTCGGCATCCATACCCAGGGTTACAGATGTCACTGCGTTCCATCTTCACCCTGGGCTGCGACCGTTACGCCCTTTCAGGGCTTAGCATGGTTATCACCTATAGGGGGCGCATATTTAAACCGCATGATGATTTGAATTATGCGCCCCCTACCCTACGGGACTGGTTTCCGAGATTTTACCGGACACCAATAATTTTGAACGCAATTCCTGATGACATCCGCAGCCCCACGACTGCGCATGGGACATCAGTCGAAATTGAGTTCGGGAGCTTTTTCCGATCCGGCCGCAGCCTCGAACTTCGTCATTTTCTCAAACCCGAACATACCGGCAAAGACCACGTTGGGGAAGGTACGCACCGTCTTGTTGTAGGTCTGCACGGCATCATTGTATTTCTGCCGCGCCTCATTGATGCGGTTCTCCGTTCCCTCCAACTGAATCTGCAGACTGTGGAAATTTTCGCTGGCCTTAAGATCGGGATAGCGTTCGACCACCACCATGAGCTTGCCCAGCGCCTGGGTCAGTTCACCCTGCGCCTCCTGGAAAGCCTTGAGTTTGTCGGGAGTAAGATTGTCAGCATCGAGCTTTACCTGACTGGCCGCCGCACGCGCCTTCATGACCCCTTCGAGCGTTTCCTTCTCGTGCTTGGCATAGGCCTGCACGGTCTTGGCCAGATTGGGTATGAGATCGGCACGCCGCTGATAGGTAGCCTCCACATTGGCCAGAGCCGTGGTAGCCGCCTCCTGGTCGCCCACCATACCGTTGTAGGCACTGCAGCCACCCATACATGCCATAACGACAAGTACGGCAATGGCCAAAAGAATGATGTTACTTTTCTTCATATCTGAGTTATAAAATTAAGGCTTAATCCTGACGGTCACCATCCGCCGCTTGATCCACCGCCGCCGAAACTGCCGCCGCCGAAACTACCGCCAACAGACCCGCCGCCGAAGCTGCCGCCCGACCCGCCACCGAAGAAGAACGGCGGAAACCAGTCGTCGTCATGACGGTGACGGCGCTTTTTGGCGGTGCTGGCAGGTTTCTTCATGAGACCCAAGGAAACGAGCAGCAGCCGGATGAGCTGCCATGCGGGCCACCCCAGAAAGAGCAGCAGTACGAACAAGGCCAGCACCACATCGTCGGACGAGAAATCGCCGGCGGCATCAACAGACGGCACGCCGGTCTGGCCGGTCTTGAACTTATTGTAGAGCGCCTTCACCGTCTCGGTCACCGCCGCATCGGTGTGGTTGACCTTCATGTTCTTCACGATGCAAGCCCGTGCAATGTCGTCGCACTCCACATCGGTGAGGTCGGCTTCCAGACCCATGCCGGGGGCAAGGGTGTAGCGGCGGTCATCGACAGCCAGCACAACAACCAGTCCACGCCGGTCTTTCTTGTCGCCGACTCCATACTTATTGCCGAGATCCTGCGCCATGCGGAACGTGTCGCCGTCCTTCACATTGCGAGCCACGACAAACACCGTCTGCACGCCGCACTCCAGATGGAGCTTGCGGAGATAAGTGTCGGCCGTGTCGCGCTGCGCCGGTGTCAGCACCCCGTCGGGGTCGCAGACGTAGCGGTTGCGGTCGTCGAGATGCACCATGGCAAGGTTGTCGGCAGACCACACGGTGGCTCGGGCGCACAAAGAGAAGAGCGCAACCATCACCAAGAGCATCCACCGCAAGATGTTCGGGGCATGAAACCGGGAAATCGTATTCAAGTGCAATATCAATCGTTTAAGTTTAATCAACAAAGCAAATTTAGGGAAAAAACGGAAACCACGAGGATTTCGAAAGGAAATTCAAGAAAAATTACGATTTGGTAACGTTTGGGCAATGCAAGGCCCATGACTTGCGCGGCTTGCATCCGACTGAAAACAAAAAGAGCCATAACCCTTTCAGCTTGTTCGGCCGAATGGGTTATGGCTCTTGTAACAGTCTGACAGACCGTTGTCGTGCAGACCTTGTGTTTTTGGATTAATCGATGACAACCGTTGTCCATCCGTGCTTATCCTCTACTGTGCCGTACTGTATGCCGCGCAGCGTCTCGTAGAGTTTCGTGGACCAAGGCCCCGGCTTGTCGCCGAAAACGTATTTCTTGCCCGTGTCGAGGTCGTCGAGTTCAGAGATGGGCGAGATGACGGCAGCTGTTCCGCAAGCACCAGCCTCCTCGAACGTGTCGAGCTCCTCTACCGGAACGGGGCGACGCTCCACCTTGAGGCCGAGGTCTTCCGCTATCTGGATAAGGCTCTTGTTGGTGATGGAAGGCAGTATGGAGGTGGATTTCGGCGTGACATACGTATTGTTCTTTATACCGAAGAAATTGGCGGCACCACACTCGTCCACATACTTTTTCTCTTTGGCGTCGAGGTAGAATTCCGAACCGTAGCCTTTGCCGGCAGCAAACATGTGTGCTTTAAGGGATGCGGCGTAGTTGCCGCCCACCTTGTAGATACCGGTACCCAAAGGAGCCGAACGGTCCCAGTCGCGCACGATGGCGTACTTGTTCGACTGGAAGCCGCCTTTGAAATAAGGTCCGACAGGCGTGACGAAGATCAGGAACAGATAGTCGTTGGCAGGATGCACGCCTACCTGAGGCGTGACGCCAATCAACAGGGGACGGATGTAGAGGGTGGCTCCGCTCTCGTAGGTCGGTATGTATTCCTGGTTCAGACGGACAACCTTCTTCACCATCTCGACAAACATCTCCGTCGAAACCTTCGGCATGACGATTCCGTCGCAGGTGCTCTGCAGACGCTTGGCGTTTTCCTCCACACGGAAGATGCGCACCTTGCCATCGGGACAACGGTAAGCCTTGAGGCCCTCGAAAGCCTCTTGGCCATAGTGCAGACAGGTGGCGGCCATGTGCATGTTGATGTATTCGTCGGAGCACACCTCAATCTCGCCCCACTTGCCGTCATGGTAGTAACAACGCACGTTGTAATCGGTCTTACGGTAGCCGAATGTCAAATTAGCCCAATCAAAATCTTTCATATTATCTAATTATTTAAGCTTTTCGTTATAAACAAATGCAAAAGTACAAATAATAATTATTATTCGCAACTTTTATCACTTGTATTTCCTTGTAAAAATCAGTTCTGCCCGGTGTCGAGGATTTTCTGTATTTCCGCATCGGTCTTGCTCAGCCGCTCTTTGCAAAGCTTGATGAGCTGCTGTGCCTTTTTCAGTTCGGCTGTCATTTCGTCTATTCCGAGCTGGTCGTTTTCCAGTCGTTCCACTATATCCTCCAGTTTGTGGACGGCGTCTTCGTATTTCGTTTCTCTAGCCATGGTTCTCTGTTTTGTTGTTATGATGAATGGGATGTGGTCGTATTGACGGTAGCCGTAAACACGCCTTTCTCTACATGCGTTTCCACCACGTCGCCCACCCGAAGGCAAGCCGGGTCGCGAACGATGCGCCCGTTGACAAGGGTGATGCTATAGCCGCGTTTCAGCAGCAGTGCGGGGTCCAGACTTTTGGCCCGCAACGCCAAGTGGTCGAGTTGCAGCCGTTCGGCAGTTATTCGCTTGTTTACCAGCGGGGGAATGCTTGTAGCCAACCGTTCGATGCGGTAACGCTCTGTTGTCAACTGCTCGCGCATGCGGTGTGCGATGGTTGTAGCCAACCGTTCGATGCGTGTTTCCTGACGTGTCCGTGCCAAATGTACGAGCACAGGGATGCGGGTCGTGATTCTTTCCAGGCGGGTATGCTCCAGCAACAAGCGCTGGCCGGCACGCTGGCTGATGGCATCCTGCCAATAATCGAGCCGCCGGCTTATTTCCATAAGGTTGTCGATGAGGAAGGTGGCGGCAGCAGTTGGGGTCTTCACCCGCTGGAAGGCCACCATGTCGAGCACGCACTCGTCGCGCTCGTGCCCGATGCCGGTAATGACGGGTAGCGGGAAATTGGCTACGTTTTCAGCCAGACACAGTGTGTCAAAGCCACTCAGGTCGGCCGTGGCACCGCCTCCACGGATGATGACCACCACATCGTAGCGGTCGGCCACATCATAAATGTTGTTGAGGGCTGCAATGACCGAGGCTTCCACTTGGTCGCCTTGCATAATGGCCGGAAACAATGTCGTTTCAAAGCACAAGCCGTGGTTGTTGTTGGCCAATTGGTTGCAGAAGTCGCCGTAGCCGGCTGCATTGGTCGAGGAGATGACGGCCACATGTTGTGCAAACATGGGCAGATGCAGTTCCTTCTGCAAGTCGAACACGCCTTCCTCCTTTAGTTGCCGGACTATCTCCATGCGCTTGCGTGCCATGTCGCCCAGCGTGTAGGTAGGGTCGATGTCTTGTACGATCCAGGAGAAGCCGTACGCTTCGTGGAAGCTGGCCGTCACCCAGAGCAAGACTTTCAGTCCGGCATGCAGCGGTTGGCCGGTGGTGCGTTCGAACTTGGGGCGCAGTGTGCTCCAGCGGTTTTTCCAGCACTTGGCAGAAGCCCGTGCCACGGGGGTGGCCGAGAACGGGTCTTTTTGAACCAGTTCCATGTAGCAGTGCCCGCGCACCTCGCGGGCTTCCGACAATTCGGCCTCCACCCAATAGCCCGTTGCGAGGGTGGTCTCGACGACCTCGCGCACCAGCGAATTGAGTTCGTACAAAGTCAGCGGTTTGTGTTCCATGCTACGCTTGTTGGCCGGTTATTTCTTCAGTCCGGTTTGGTATGCCTTCCAGAAGTCGGGAATGCCGTATCCAAAGATATTGTCGGGATGGTCAGTGCGGTCGGCCGACATTCTGACAAGTTCCATAATCTCCGAAGCCGTCTTGCCGGGCAGTGCCTGCCACAGGCAAGCCACCATGCCACAGGTAATGGGCGAGGAGAACGACGTGCCGCTTGCACGGGTAATGATGCCTTCGCCGCTGATGACGGTAGCCCCTGCGCCCACGGCCATCACATCGGGTTTGACCCGCCCATCGTAGGAAGGACCGACGCTGCTGAATATGGTATTGATGCTGTCGCGGCTGGCGGCACCTACGGTCAGTATGTTGCGCGCATCGCTGGGAAACCCTATTCGTTTCCAGCTGCGTGCACCTTCGTTGCCGGCACTGTTCACAAGAATCATGCCTTTGTCGGCCATCATTGATGCCGTGCGCGACACCAATGCCGTCATGCCGTCCTGCTCGCTGTATTTGTGGCTGGCCGGCTTGTCGTCAAATTTCGTGTAGCTCAGTGAAGAGTTCACAATATCGGCACCCATGGAGTCGGCATATTCCACGGCTTGCGCCCAAAAGTCTTCTTCCACCAGGTTCTCCAGCGGCCCATACTCGCTGCGTACCAGCAAGAACGAGGCCTCGGGTGCTGTGCCGACAAAGACACTGTCGCAGTCGGTGGCCATGGTCGAGAGCACCATGGTGCCATGGTCGAGTTCGTCGTAGATATTGGAAGTATAAGGGTATACGCAGTTGCGCGTGCCGAGCACGTCCACATTCGTGAGATATCCGATCTTGTCAGCATTCATAAAACCACCGTCGACCACGGCGATGAGCTTGCCTTTGCCGCGAAATCCCATTTCGTGGAGCTTCTGTCCGTTGAAGAAGCCAATCTGAGTTTCGCCGCGTCCATAGGTGGACGTGGACTTGTAGCGGGCAATCGCCGTGTCGGATTGTATGCTGTCGGGAGCACTGACCGTCACCGAGTCGGCTCCGGCAAAGACCCGAGTCACCTTCGAGACAAAAGGCAATGCGCTGAGGCGCTGACCCGCCGTAGCACTGGTATCTTTCACCAGTACGGTGTTGTTCCACTTGCTTCCGCCGATAACCACAAAACCTTTGTCTGCCAGTCTTTTCAGATATTTGCGCGAGACCGGCAAGTCGGTCGAATCGACCGCAAGCTGCTGTTTGCTGCGCCGGTCGAGGGCCCGCTTCGACAGAAAACGCTCTGGGTGCTTCAGCGAGTGGTCGCCGCCCCGTTTATCCTGCAAAGTCACGCGATATATCTGGTATTTCCCTCCAGGGAAAGCTATGCGGCGGTTGTTTGACTGGGCTGTAGCACACAGAACACACAGCATCGCTGCAAAAGTTGCGAGAATGGTTCTCATGGGTCGAAATCTTTAAATTAAATAGGTACAACACGTTTGCGGGACATCGCTTCCGTCAGTTGTCATTGTCTTTCGCAAAGCCAGTGCATACGCAGGCAAAGAAAACTTGGTCTTGCAGTGCCGGGCGCAGCCTGTCTCGTGCAAAGTTAATGGTTTTTGCCGACCCGCACACTTTTTTTGACCAAAAATCGCTTTTTTCGATGTACGGGCAGCACGCGGTCGGGATGGGGGTAGACGTTGAATGTGCCGTCGGGCATTGACACGCTTGAAAAAGCACTACGGCCGCTTGCCATAGGCTGATTGTCACAACGACTTCTTTCCGGTCAGCATTAATAAATAATGTGGGCTATGTCCCGAAAATGTGCACCGTGTATCGGATTATTTTTGTAACTTTGCGGTTACAATGGACAACAGTAACAAGAAAGCAACCCTGGAGCTGGGCACCAAGCCTGTCGGCTCTTTATTATTGCAATATGCCTTGCCGGCCATCATCGCCATGACCGCCGCTTCGCTCTACAACATCATCGACCGTGTGTTTATCGGCCAGGTGGTGGGAGCGGAGGCCATTTCGGGTCTTGCCATCACCTTCCCCTTCATGAACCTGGCCGGAGCTTTCGGTGCAGCGGTCGGTGTGGGTTCGGCAACGGCCATCTCCGTGAAACTGGGGCAAAAGGACTACCAAACGGCCGAAAACCTGTTGGGCAACACCGTAACGCTCAATCTCATTATCGGCATAAGCTTCACCCTTGTATGCCTGTTGTTTCTCGACCCCATCCTGCGTTTCTTCGGGGCTAGCGACGCCACACTGCCTTATGCCCGCGACTTTATGCAGGTTATCCTTGCGGGCAATGTGTTTTCCCATATGTATTTTGGCATGAATGCCGTACTTCGTGCAGCCAGCAAGCCGCGTCAGGCCATGATGGCCACCATCTTCACGGTGGTCATGAACATCCTGCTCGACGTGGTGTTCATCCTTTGGTGGCACTGGGGCATACGCGGGGCTGCCTTAGCTACCGTGATCAGCCAAACGATGGCCCTGTGCTACCAGATGCACCTGTTCTCCAACAAACACGAACTGCTGCACCTTAAAAGAGGTATTTACCGCTTGAAAGGCGTCTTGGTCAAAAACATCATCGCCATTGGCGTATCGCCCTTCCTGATGAACGTATGCACCTGCGTGGTGGTTATTTTCGTCAACAACCAGTTGGTGCGCTACGGTGGTGACATGGCTGTCGGCGGTTATGGCATCTCCAACTCGGTAGCTACCGTGTTTATCATGTTTGTGCTGGGTTTGAACCAGGGCATGCAGCCCATAGCGGGTTATAACTACGGCGCCCAAAATATCGACCGTCTGCTGCGCGTACTGAAGTTGGCCGTCATTTCTGCCACCTGCATCATGACGGTGGGATGGAGTGTAGGCATGTTCTTTCCCCAGTTCATTGCACACCTGTTTACCACCGACGACAAACTGGTGTCCATGGCCCTGACGGCCATCCGCTTCAACCTCTTGGTCTATCCGATAGTAGGATTCCAGATGGTTACGTCCAATTTCTTCCAATGCATTGGCAAGGTGCGTATCAGCATCTTTCTCAGTCTTTCGCGCCAACTGCTCATTCTGGTACCCTTGCTGGGTATCTTACCGCAGCTGTTCCAGCTCAACGGCGTATGGTACGCCCTGCCGGCTTCCGACCTGTTGGCATCGCTTATTGCCCTTACCATTCTGGTGACGTATATGAGGAAATTCAAGGCGCAGGCCAAGGCTACCCAGCAAACATCAACCTTTTGAAATCAATAGCCTTTATGAACGATAAGAAAATCATCATCAACGTAGGCCGCCAGATAGGTTCGGGTGGTCGGATTGTGGCACAGCAGTTGGCCACCATCTTCGACTGCAAACTCTACGACAAGGAACTACTCAATCTGGCAGCCAAGGAAAGCGGTTTTAGCGAGAAATTCTTTGAGCAGAACGACGAGCAGAAGGGATTTCTGAAATCGCTCTTCCATATCCATGTGCCGCTCATGGGAGCCAACAGCTTCTACAAGAACGATTTCTCGCAGGAGAGCCTTTACCAGTTCCAGAGCGACGCCATCCGCAAGGCCGCCAGCCAGGACAACTGCGTCTTTGTGGGCCGCACGGCCGACTATGTGCTGCGCGACGAACCTAACATGGTGTCGGTTTTCATCACGGCCAACATCGACCAGCGCATACAACGCGTGTGCAAACGTCACGGTTTCGACCGCGCCACCGCACGCAAGTATATTCACAGCCACGAGGAGGAGCGAGCTTCATATTACAACTATTACACAGGCAAGCAGTGGGGACACAGCAAGAGTTATGACCTCTGCGTCAACTCATCACTGCTGGGCATCGACGAGACTAGCAAGTTTGTAGCCGAGTTTATCCGCAAACGTCTGGGACTGTAAACCTGCATGGAAGGAGAACGGAAATGAAGATAGGCATCATATCGGACACCCACGGTTTCTGGGACGACAAGTACGCCACATATCTTTCTGGTTGCGACGAGGTGTGGCACGCCGGCGACATCGGCAGCCTGGAGGTAGCAGACCGGTTTGAGGCGCTGGGACCCCGTTTTCGTGCCGTCCATGGCAATATCGACGATTACTATATGCGGTCGCGCTACGGCGAGATGCTGCGCTTTGAGGTTGGCGGTGTCGATGTGCTGATGAAGCATATCGGCGGATACCCCGGACACTACGACTATTCGGTGGGACGCATCATGCGCACCCGTCCGCCAAAGCTTTTCGTTTCCGGCCACTCCCACATACTCAAGATTATGCCCGACAAGCAACTTGGCCTGCTTCACATCAACCCCGGAGCCGCCGGGCTGTCCGGCTGGCAGACCGAGCGCACGATAGTAAGACTGACCATAGAACACGCCACCTTTGCCGACTGCGAGGTGATAACACTGGGAGGACGCTGAATGGACAAATATGCTCAACAAATGGCCGATTATCTGGAACTGGCCAGTCGCTCCTCACTTCTTGTGTCAGAGGACGACCGCCGCAACCTGAGGGTTCTGCTGACGATGCTCGGCCCCATCGATGAACATATCATCGAGGCTTGCTATGGCCTGTTCGGCCAGCAGCGGATGCCTGCCGAGGCGATAGCCCGGCAGTACGGGCTTACAGTAGACAGTCTGACCGACATCATTGCTAAAGACCTGCGGCGACTGGCCGTTACTCCCGAATGGCAGATGTTGCTCAGGCAGTTTCCGCCGCTGGTTAGGCACCGCATAGGGATGGACAACGGATAAACGGGCCACCCGCACACAGAGATAGAGACCAACATACATAGGGACTGATGAAAAAGATATTATTGTTAGGCTCAGGCGAACTGGGCAAGGAGTTTACGATTGCCGCCAAACGCGCTGGCCAGTATGTCATCGCTTGCGACCGTTACGACGAGGCTCCGGCCATGCAGGTGGCCGACGCGCGTGAAATTTTCTCTATGCTCGACGGCGAGGCCCTCGCTGTTGTCGTGGAGAAACACCGCCCCGACATCATCGTACCCGAGATAGAGGCCATACGCACGGAGCGCCTCTTCGATTTCGAACGCGAGGGCATACAGGTCGTGCCGTCTGCCCGTGCCGTCAATTTCACCATGAACCGGCGTGCCATTCGCGACCTTGCTGCCAAAGAGTTGGGACTGCGCACGGCCCGCTATTTCTATGCCAAGACCTTTGACGAGTTCAAGCGCGCTGCCGACGAGATAGGCTTCCCGTGCGTAGTCAAACCCTTGATGTCTTCGTCGGGCCATGGCCAGAGCTATGTGCACAACGACGACGAGTTGCGCGAAGCCTTCCGCGAGGCCATGGAGGACGGCCGTGGAGACGTGAAGGAGGTAATTATCGAGGAGTTTATCGATTTCGACTCCGAGTTCACTCTGCTCACCGTTACCCAGAAGAACGGTCCCACACTCTTCTGCCCGCCCATCGGCCATGTGCAGAAAGGCGGCGACTACCGCGAGAGCTGGATGCCATACGTACTCTCCGACGAGGCTCTCCGTCAGGCCGAGCACATTGCAGAAGAGGTGACGCGTGCCTTGACGGGCTGCGGTCTCTGGGGTGTGGAATTCTTCCTCACCAAGCAAGGCGAGGTCATCTTCTCCGAGTTGAGCCCGAGGCCCCACGACACAGGCATGGTAACCTTGAGCCATTGCACCAACCTCAGCGAGTTTGAGCTTCATTTCCGTGCAGTCATGGGCTTGCCCATACCGGCCATCCATCTGGAGCACCATGGAGCCTCGGCCGTGGTCCTCTCCCCGGTCGAGAGCAACCGGCAGCTCGAGTACAACCTGCTCGACGTGTGTACCGAGGACCGCTCGCGTGTGCGCATCTTTGGAAAGCAGGATGCACACGTGGGCCGTCGCATGGGGGTGGTTCTCTGCTACGACAGCATGGACAGCGACATCAATGCCCTGCGCGACAAAGCCAAGCGGTTGGCCAAGACCGTACTGGGCACGGACCCTTATATGAAGAAATAACAAGAAACTATGGAAAAGACAATGGGGCGTGTTATCGACCTTCCTAAAATAGAGGATCCACGGGGCAACCTGACGGTGGCTGAGCAACTGCGGTCGGTGCCCTTCGGGATCCGAAGGGTCTACTGGACTTACGATGTGCCGTCGGGCGAGCATCGCGGCGGCCATGCACACCGTCATTGTCGCGAGTTCATTATTGCCGTGAGCGGTTCGTTCACCGTGACCCTCGACAACGGACAGAGCCGGAAATCGTTCCTTCTCAATCATCCCTACCAAGGGTTGTTGGTGGAAACGGGCGTATGGCGCACCCTCGAGGATTTCTCGTCGGGTGCCGTTTGTCTGGTGCTGGCCGAAGATTTTTTTGACGAAGACGACTACATCCGGAGTTATGATGACTATCTGCAGATATACGCACGATAAGGCTCAGCAATGGGATGCCTTCGTCCGCCAAAGCCGTCAGGGAACGTTCCTCTTCGAAAGGGGCTACATGGACTATCACCACGACCGTTTTGCCGACCATTCGCTTATGGTCTTCCGCAAGCAACGCCTATTCGCCCTGTTGCCCGCCAACGAGGCCGACGGCGTGTTGTGGAGCCATCAGGGACTGACCTATGGCGGTCTGCTTACCTCCCACGAAGCTACCGTAGCCGATGTCTGTAATGCCTTCCGTGCCATCAACGCCTATCTCCGCCAGGCCGGTTTCGCCAAGGTCGTTTACAAGGCTATGCCATGGATCTACCATCGTCTGCCAGCCGAGGAAGACCTGTATGCACTGACCAATGTATGCGGTGCGCGTCTCACCGTGCGCCACATCTCTTCGACATTGGTATCACCCGGGCGTTTGCGTTTCAACGAGTCGAGGCGTGCGGGTGTGCGAAAAGCCATGCGCGGTGGCATCGTTTGCCGTGAGAGCGATGATATGGAGGCCTTTTGGGATATCCTCAACCATAATTTGCTTCGCAAGTATGGGGTTCATCCCGTTCACACCCTGCCCGAACTGCAATTGCTGAAAACACGTTTTCCGCAGTTGATCAGGCTCTTCATGGCCTATAGGGGCAAACAGCCGTTGGGCGGTACGCTCATCTTCGAGACGCCACAAGTGGTGCATACGCAGTATATCTCGGCATCGCCCGAGGGGAAGGCCAATGGGGCGCTGGATGCCCTTTTCCAGTATCTCTTGAATGAGGTGTATCCGAATGTGCCGTTCTTCGATTTCGGCAAATCGAGCAATGGCGACGGGCACGAGCTCAACGAGTCGCTTATCTTCCAAAAAGAGGGATTCGGCGGGCGCGGTGTCTGCTACGACTGGTACGAGTATCCGCTCTGACGATTGACATCCATGCTGCCGATAGCAAGTGCGGATAATTATTGTCTGCAGTCATATCCCTAAGTGTAACGCTTTCTTCCGCAAACAGTGAACATTCCCTATCTATCCTTACAACAAGTAAACCACCAACATCTCGACGTGATTGAGCCTGCCGTCCAGCGGGTCATCGAGAGCGGTTGGTATCTTCAGGGCGAGGCCACCCGTCAGTTCGAAGCTCTCTACGCCGACTGGCTGGGGACGGCGCACTGTGTAGGATGCGGCAACGGTCTTGATGCCCTGACCCTTATTTTCGGCGCCTACAAGGAGATGGGCGTACTCCACGAAGGCGACGAGGTCATTGTTCCGGCCAACACCTATATAGCCTCCATCCTCTCCATTACGGCCAACGGACTGAAGGCCGTGTTGGTGGAGCCGCGCATCGACACGCTGCAGCTCGACGACCGGCTGGTTGAAAAGGCCGTCACCGGGCGCACCAAAGCCATCCTGTTGGTGCATCTTTACGGTCGGTGTGCTTACACGCGGCGTATCGCCGACCTGTGCCAACGGTATCGTCTGCTGTTGGTCGAAGATAATGCACAGGCCCACGGATGCCGTTTCACCGACGGCGAGCGGAACATCATGACGGGTGCGTTGGGCGATGCCGCAGCCCACAGTTTCTATCCCGGTAAGAATCTGGGGGCCTTGGGCGATGCGGGGGCTGTCACAACCAACGACGGTGACCTGGCAGCCTGCGTACGGTCGCTGGGCAATTACGGCTCGTCGCGCAAGTATGTGTTCCATTACCGTGGCCGCAACTCGCGCATCGACGAGGTGCAAGCGGCGGTGCTTGCCGCCAAACTGCCGTTGCTCGATGGCGACAACGAGTGTCGCCGCCAGGTGGCCGACTGTTATTACCGCCATATCGACAGTCCTTATGTCACATTGCCCGGTCGCAATGAGTGGATAACATCGGTCTCTCCAAATGCTTTCCGCAAAGACAATGTCTTCCACATCTTCCCCATTCTGACACCTTATCGCGACGAGCTCCAGCAGTATTTGAAAGACCGGGGCATCGGAACGATGATACATTATCCCATTCCGCCCCATCACCAACAGTGCTACGCGGAATGGAACCATTTGTCGCTTCCCGTCACAGAGGAGATCCACCGCATGGAATTGAGTCTGCCATGCAACCAGGTGATGACGGACGACGAAGTGGCATATGTGGTGCAGTGTATCAACACGTTTGTACCGCAAAGTAAAATTAGACAGTAACAGAAACTTATGATTGTTTGTATTGCCGAGAAACCGAGCGTTGCTCGTGATATTGCACGCATACTGGGAGCCAATACCCAGCACGATGGTTATATGGAGGGCAACGGCTACCAGGTGACGTGGACCTTCGGGCATCTTTGCGAACTCAAGGAGCCCAACGACTATTTGGTCAACTGGCGTTTCTGGACGTTGGCAGCCCTGCCGTTGATACCGCAACGCTTTGGCATAAAGGTTATACCGGACGGAGGTAAGGAAAAGCAGTTCAACACCATCGCCCGGCTGTATGCCGAGGCCGACGAGATTATCAACTGTGGCGATGCCGGTCAGGAAGGCGAACTGATCCAACGCTGGGTCATGCAGCTGGCCAAGGTCAAGTGTCCCGTGAAACGTCTGTGGATATCTTCCATGACCGATGAGGCCATCAAGGAGGGGTTTGCCAACCTCAAGGACCAGCAGCACTACGAGAGCCTCTATCTGGCCGGCCTGAGCCGCGCCGTCGGCGACTGGTTGCTCGGCATGAACTGCACCCGCCTGTATACGCTCATGTATAGGCAGCAGCGCGGGCAGGTGTTGTCCATCGGCCGTGTACAGACCCCCACGCTTGCGCTTATCGTGCAGCGGCAGAAAGAAATAGACCAGTTCAAACCCGAACCCTACTGGGTGTTGTCCACCGTCTATCGCGACACGCTCTTCACGGCCACCTCCGGCAAGTTTCTTTCAGAAGACGAAGGACGGGCGGCGTTCTCCCTGATTGAGGGAAAGCCTTTCATCATTACCGATGTCAAGAAAAAGCAGGGCAAGGAACCGCCCAAACAACTGTACGACCTGACCTCGCTTCAGGTTGACCTCAACAGGAAATACGGCTTTTCTTCGCAAATGTCGCTTAATACCATTCAAGGACTTTATGAGAAAAAGTTGACCACCTACCCGCGTGTCGACACACAGTATCTCTCGGATGACGTCTATCCCAAATGCCCTGCCATACTCAATGGCGTAAGCCAATATGTCGAACAGGGCAGGAAACCCTATCTGGCTATCATACAGAATCTGGCGGGCATCAGCAACCGTCTGCCCAAACCGAAGCGTGTGTTCGATACCTCCAAGGTGACTGACCACCACGCCATAATCCCCACCGGGGTGGTACCATCGGGTCTGACCGATGTAGAACAGAAAGTGTACGACTTGATAGCCCGCCGGTTTGTGGCGGCGTTCTATCCCGACTGCCAGTTTGCTACCACCACCGTGAACGGCAAGGTCGACAAGGTGGAGTTCAGGGCTTCGGGCAAGGAGATACTTTCCTCAGGTTGGAGAGCGGTCTATTCCACCGCAGAACCCGTTCTCGACGAGGGCGGTAAGAAGGATATGGAAGAAAAGTTGCTGCCTGCTTTTGAAAAAGGCGAGACGGGGCAGCACAAGCCTACCTTATCCCGAAAGATGACCATTCCGCCCAAACACTACACCGAGGCATCGCTGCTTAGAGCCATGGAGACTGCCGGAAAACTCGTCGACGACGAGGAACTGTCGGCTGCCATGAAGGAAAACGGTATTGGTAGGCCTTCGTCGCGTGCCGGCATTATCGAGACGTTATTTAAGCGCAACTACATACGGCGCGAACGGAAGAACCTTGTGGCCACGCCCACAGGCATCCAGTTGATCGATACCATTCACGAGAAACTGCTTACCAGCGTAGAACTGACCGGTATGTGGGAGAAGAAACTGCGCGACATAGAGCATCACAAGTACGATGCCGCCACGTTTATCAGCGAACTGAAAGAGCAGGTCGCACGCATCGTTACCGATGTGTTGCGCGACAATTCGGGCCGCAGCATAGCGAGTGGCAGTGCGCCTTCAGCCCCCAAACCGACTTCACCTGCTGCGGCTGCCAGCGAAAAGGCCACGGCACCAAAAACCAGAAAACTCAGTGCTGCCGCCAATAAAACGGATATCAAAACACAAGTTGAGGCACAGCGAACCGCTTCCCCACAAGAGGGTGACGTTTGTCCGCTGTGTGGTCAAGGACGTGTCATCAAGGGAAAGACGGCCTATGGTTGCTCGCGTTGGAAAGAAGGATGCTCTTTCCGATTGCCCTTGCAGTAGCCGACACGTTCCCTCGCTGGGCTTTTTTCGGCATCAGCTTGCAGGATTACTTTCCGTCAGGCAAAATGCGTTTTCCGCTGATCCAGTGTTTTGGTCTTATTTCACAGTTCCGTAGGACACACATATTAATAAGGTAGGAGCCTGTCCTATCTTTCCCGTACATTTTTAGGGGGGAGATAAGGGCACTATGAATAATGCGCCCCCTACAGGGGCAACGTAATTGATTATTGTGCCAAACGTGTAGGGGCGAGCCCCTACGCTATAATATGTCGTCCCTACGGACTGGCATCTTCGTTTTTTACCGGACACCGATATTTAAAATTGAAATGGAAATAAGTCAATGAGCACTGTTGCACTTCGATTCACGCAACTCCATCAAGTTGTCGCCCACGATGCACAACGGGTGCAAAAGTAATTCCTTCTTTCCAAAATGCCAAACGACAAAAGGCCGCCGCTTGGGTCATCCCGGTCTTATTGAACTGCTCGCAATCGCCTCATCAGTCTGATGGTGACAGGGTTGAGTATCCCAGATGCCTCTCCGCTACAGGGCCTGTTCACCCCCTCCACCTTACTGTGTTGCGCTCTCTGTGTTCTTTTTCCGTTTGGCGTTTTCCGCCTTTTCTTTCAATCGCTGCATGTGCTCGAAAGCTCTGCGGCGAGTGGCGATGATCTGATAGCGGTAGACCAGGCAGGTGGCAAAGAAATAGACCAGAACCTGAATCCAAAGTGCTTCGTATTCAGTCTGTATGTCTTGCAGCGTTCCTCCCATCGACGAAATTCTCAGGAAACCCCTTACGCCGTATGTTGACGGGATGATACACGACACTCCCTGCCAGAAGCCGGGTATGTTCGACTGCGGCCAGCTGACACCTGTCATAAACAAGAACGGCACGGAGGTGAACACCACCAGCAGCATCACGTTTTCGCGGTAGCGCACCAGACACGACAGCATCATGCCGAAAAAGATGCAGGCCAATATGTAGGGCACCAGCAGACCAACGATGGCCTGTGCCGAAACAAGCGACGTGAAATGGAAGAGATGCGGGACGACCAGTGCCAGATAGGCTCCCATGACCATATAAATCATGAAATAGCATGATGACTTTCCCAGTACGATGCGGAAGATGCCGTTGTAATGTTTGGAGATGGGAACCAAATCCTTATAGCGGTTGTTTTCGCGGGCCGTACCTGCTGCCAGTCCGATGCCGAGCAGCAACGTCTGTTGCAGGATGAGCATCAGCACACCCGGCAGGATGGCATTGCCGTAACCGCCTGTTGCATTGAAGATTGGCACCTCGTCGAAATCAAGCGGTTTGGTGGTCACTTCATTGTCGCGCTTGGTAAAATCCGTACTCTTCGCCACTTGTATGTGTGCGCTCATTTCCGATGCCACCGCTTGCGCCGTCTGGTAGATGGCTTTGTAGGTCAACATCAGACTCATGTCACAATACACGCTTACCAGCGATTGCTCGCCGCGGTACAGCCGTCGTTCGAAATCTTCGGGGAAATAAAGGGTGCCGCGAACCTGTTGTTTCGCGGTCAGGTCCTTGGCCTCTTCCAGGGACACGCAGTAATAGGCCACTTTCGTGTCGGGCCCGGCATCGAAATGCCTGATAAACTCGCGCGACGTATGCGAATGAGACAGGTCTACAACAGCGACGGGTACGTTGCGCACCACCTCGTTATTGTATATCCACGAGTAGAGTATGGGGTATAGCAAGGGTACGATGACACAGAAAATGAGCACACCCTCATCGGTAATAGTGCCGCGCAACTCCCGAACACAGATATAACAGGTGTCGGCGATACCCTCCTTGATCCTATGAAGCAGACTGTCTTTTTCCATGCTTTATGGTATGTAGGTGTAGACGAGCATCGCCTTTTTGATATTCCATGCCGTAAACAACGGGAGAACCACGATAACACCGAGTGCCAGAATATGGAACCAGCAGTCGACGAGGGGGAAGCCGTTAAAGATACTCATCTGGTAAATCATGTAGTAGTGGCGAAGCGGGAACAGTTGTGCTATCGACTGGATGACGGAATCCATGGCAAACAGCGGGTATGTGGCACCGCATACCGAGATGCTGACCACCGACCACAGCGAACAAACCGACATCGACATGCGCAGCGACGGCATCAGGCCAAAGGCGAAAACGCCAAACCCCTGACACGACAGCACAGCCAGCAGTCCCAGCAGCAACATAGGCCCGATACCGCCCGGATGGGGGAACCCCAGTCCGTAGAAGGCATAGAACTCGAAAGCATATATCATTGTAAGGAACAGGATGGTCTGCGGCAATAGCTTTCCGAGCAGTGCCACATGTATGTTGCCGCCGGCCATTTTGATCCATTGGCGCGAACGCTTGAATTTCAGTTCGGTACCGATGGAGTACGGTGTCAGCAGGAAGATGAATATCATGATGGCACCGGGCACCATGGTCGTGCTGAGATAGATGTTGTAGTTTGCCCACGGGTTGTTCACCATGTGCAGGTCCACGGCAATGGGCTGCAGGAAAGTACGTATCTCCTTGTTGGTCTTTCCGATGGCCGCCAGTTTGGTCATTCCCACGCCAGCCGACCCCAGTGCCGACACGGTCTTCAGGTCGCGGTAAAGCATCGATCCGGCCACCATCGTCACATTGCTGTAGTAGAACGAAATCTTGGGCTGCTTGCCGGCCATCAATCCGGCCGTCGTGCCTTTGGGTATCAGCAGGAAAGCGTAAATCTTGTTGCGCTGTATGTCCTGCCGCGCCTCGTTCATGTTGGGATAGTGCGCCACGACATGCGTGGTCTGGAAAGCATCGAGCTTGCGAATCATCTGTCTTGATGTCGCCGTATTGTCCAAATCGACCACGCCTACCGGCATCTTTGACGGCATGCCCTCGCTCATCAGCGAGGTGAAGAACAGGATGACCGCTATGGGAAAAACAACGGTACAGAAACCATAGATGGGATTTTTGCACATGATGCCCACCTCGCGATAGGCAATGTGCAAGATGCGTTTCAGCACTCCTTTGTCCGGAGTGTTTTCCGCAGTGCCGGTGTGTGACATTCGTTTCGTCAAGACGTGGTTCCTATTCCTTTAAGCTCCCTTTCTTCACCACGAGCGACATGCCCGGCCGCAATCCCTCGAAGGGGTTTGCGAAATGCGCCTTCACCTCGAACGTCTTCAAGTCGTATTGCCCGGTGCTTTTGGTGGCTTTCCATACGGCATACGACCCTTCGTCCTTGATGGCAAAGACTTTCATCTTCACATCTTTGTTGAATGCCGGCGAGAATGCGGTGAACGTGTCGCCGACCTTCAGGCCGTTGAGCATGTCTTCTCTCACGTTGAACGTTCCCCACTTGTCGCTCATGATGGAGATGCTCATGATTGGCGAACCCATGCCGACCAGCTCACCCACCTTGGGGTAGATGGTGCTCACTTCGCCTTCCACGTTCGACACCTGTACGGTTTCGCGCAGTACCGACTTCACCACATTGACGGCGTTCTTGGCCGCTTCCGCATTTTTCTTGGCCACCTCCTTTTCCTGTTCGCGGGCACCGTTGCGTGCAATGTCGTATTGGCTTTGGGCCACCTTCACCTGTGCCTCCGAAGCCTTGTAGGCCGCAAATGCCTCATCGCGTTTCTGCGCGCTCACCACCCCCTCATTGAAGAGGTTTTGCATGCGGGTGTAGGTCTTATGGGTTATTTCCGCAGCCGCCTGTGCCTGTTGCAGCAGCTGGTAAGCACTCTGCATCTGCTCTTTTCTCGCTCCGGCCTCGGTCAGGTTGCTCAGGGCTTGCGTAGCGCCTTCGGTAGCTTCGGCCACCTTTTGCTGTGCGTTGGCCTCGGGCACGTCGAGTATGGCGAGCGTGTCGCCCACATGCACGTAGTCGCCCTCTTTCACGCGGAGTTCAAGCACGCGGCTGGGCAGTTTGCAGCTCACCCTGAATTCGGACACTTCCACTTCGCCCTGAACGATTTCGTCGGTTTCGCCTAAGGTGAAGAAACCTATCAGACCTACTGCGACAACGGCAGTGGTGAATCCGATGATGGCAAGGAGTATATTGTTATGTTGTGCTTTTGCTGACATGGTAAATTGTTTATTCTTTTGCGTTTGGTGTGATTGCTCTGTAGTTATTCTAACAAGCCCAAGGCTTTCTGCAGGTTTACTTGGCTCAGCCGTATGTCCACTTCGGCATCTATCTTGCGGCTTTGGGCCTGTTGCCATGCGGTCTGTGCGGCCAGCACCTCGCTCGACTCCATCACGCCCTCCTTGAAGCCCACTTGTGCGCATCGCAGGTTCTCCTCCGCGCTTCTGATGTTTTTCTCGGCCATGGCCAGCCGTTTGTAGGCCTCCTTCACCTTGTAGCGGCTTTGCGATACCTGCAGGTCGATTTTCTCGCGCGTGTCGTCCAGCTCCATTTGTGCCATGGCTGTTGCCGTCTTGGCGGCATTCACCTTGTACTTGCCTTCAAACCAGTTCCATACCGGCACCTGCACCAGCACCCCTATGCTCCAGGCTCCGGAGAAATTGCGTTGAAAACCGTTGTATACGTTGGGATTGGTCATCGTGTATCCGGCCGTGAGGGCCACATGCGGCAAGTAGGCCGAACGCAGCAGCTTGGTGGTCTGCCGGCTCATGTCCACTGCGTCCTGCAGCAGTCTGACTTCAGGCCGATCTGCCCTTGTCGAATCGTTGTTTTCCGTCAGCGCACAGGCCGCAGTACCGAGCTGGTCTTTGTCTTCGTCGGCCAGGGTTATGTCCTCATCCATGGGCAGTCCGCACAGCTGGCACAGCAGCATCCGCGCCAGCGACAGTCCGTCCTCCACCTGGGTGATCTGCATGTCGGCCTCGTTCACTTTCACGTCCACCTTCAGTCCGTCGGCACGTGTTGCCACGCCTTCCTTGATCATCTTGTGTACGTCGTCGTCCAGTTTCTTCACCAGGTCGCGGTAGCTGAGGGCCAGTTTTTGTTTTTGTTTCAGCGACACCACGGTCCAATAGGTCTGGTCGATATTGTACAGCGTGGCCTGTTTTTTCAGGTTCAGGTCGTTGTCGGCCATATGCTCCGTGATGTCGGCCATGTTGTTGGCCGCCGTGATGGCACCGCCCATATATATGGGTTGCCGCAGCATGACGGCACCGCCGAACAGATGTTGTGTCTTGGTCTGCAGGGCGTTCACCAGTTCCTGACCCAACGCGTTTCCGAATGCCCCGACATACTGGGCTATCGGGCCGTTGCCCATTTGCTGCATCAGCGTGCCGAGCTGTTGGGCCTGTTCGGCAGATATCACGCCTTGGTTCACCATCTCCGTGATGTATCCCGAAGCGCTGTTGCCCAAGTCGCCCGTAATCTTGTTCACTCCGTTTGTCCCGATGCTGCCGAGCTGTTTTTTCTGCGACTTGCTCAGCAGGTTGATGTCGCGGCTCACAAACTGGTATCCGGCCACCAGGTCGACCTTGGGCAGGCGTTTGGTGCGTGCGGCTTTGCGTGCGTTGAGGGCGGCATCCTTGCTGAGCCGTGCCACGTTGACCTGTTTGTTGTTGCGCAGGGCCAGGGCGCGGCAGCTGTCAAGGCTCAGCACGCGTTGGCCATGCACGGAGAGGAATGTGCCACACAAGCACACGATGAAAGCGTACTTTCTCATGTTTCCTGGTTTTAGTCAAGTGTGAAGCTCTTGTTGCCGATCATGTTTCCGTCGGCAAAGATGCTCACCCGGTAGGTTCCTCCCTCCAGTGCTTGGTTGATATTATAATATAAGGTCATGGGAGTTTCCTTGCCGCCGTATTCCACCGTTTTCTTCATGGTGCTCTGCAGCGAGCGGTTTTCATATTGGAACGTGTCGCCGCCTCCCAGCAATGCGCCTGTCGGCGTGTTAATCCTTACATACACCGTCTTCATGCCGCTTGCGGCCGTCACGTTCTTGGCCAGTGCAAAGGTCAGTTGCAGCGACTTGGCTTTCTTCAGCTTCTTGGTGGCTTTCTGGTGCTTGTCCAGTTGTGTCAGGCTGATGTTGATAGCATCCAGCTGTGCGGCGATGGCCACCTGTTCCGACAGACTCTGCTTCTCCGAGCTAAGGCCTTCGATCTGTTTGTTGGCCTGTTCGTACTGTCCTTTGATGCGTGTATTTTCCTCTGTCAGGTTTTGGTTCAGTCTGTTCAGCGAGTCTATCTGCATCACATAGCTGCGCAGCACGGCTCTGACGGTGGCCAGTTCCTTTTTCAGGCGCGCAATCTCGCGTGCGTCCGAACTCTTGGTTTCCTTCAGTTCCTTCAGCAATTGCTGGGTGCGTTCCTGCTCTTGCGTCAGCTGAGCCACGATGGAGTCGTTGTTGATTTGCGTCTTCATCTCGCTGTATTGGTCGGCAAACTGCTGGTACTCGTTTTCCATTTCTTTCTTGTCGAGCGCTGCCAGCTCCTGCATGGCTTTGTTTTCTTCCTTTTGGCGGTTCAGGTCTACATATAACCACACTACGCCTCCTGCCAGCAGCAGGATGACAATGATGATGGGGATGATTGTTTTTTTGTTCATGACAAAATGTTGCATAAAGACTGGAGGCCGCCGGTACTGTCGTGTACCTTTCGGCCGCTGTATCATGCAAAATTAATTTTTTTCCACGTAAAGGCAAAATATTTGGCCTTTCAAATGCCGGTTGGCGGGATTTTTAATAATTTTGAGCAGTTTTTAGACTAATTTTAATTTATATTTCGTAATTTTACCCTCGGTAATGTGCGCTACCGGCGGTTGCCCTACGGCCGTCGGTAAGCGTGCCCGAAAAAGAGAATACAATGATGAAAAAGCTTTTCCTTTTAATGTTTTTGGCGTTCACGCAGCTGCCTTTGTTGGCACAAGTGGACTCGCTGGTGGTCAAGACCGACTCTTCGGATGTGCGACATCAGGTGTTGTTGCAAACCTCCAAGGGCGATATCGTGCTGGAGTTGTATAATGAGATGCCGCGCCATCGCGACAATTTCCTGAAACTGGTGCGTGCCGGTTATTACGACGGCATACTGTGGCACCGGGTCATTGCCGATTTTATGATCCAGACGGGCGACTCCACCACACGCCATGCCAAGCCCGGCGCGAGCGTGGGCGAATACGACCTCGACTATCGCATTCCTGCCGAAATCGTCTATCCGAAATATTTTCACAAGCGGGGAGTACTGGCTGCGGCCCGCGAGGGCGACGCCGAGAACCCGGAGCGTCAGTCGTCTGCCGCCCAGTTCTATATTGTGTGGGGCTACACGTTCAGTTCCACGGCGCTCGACAAGGTACAGGCTCGCCTCGACCAGACCACTGGCGGCAAGGTACAGCTCACGCCCGAGGTGCGCGACACTTACCGCAAGTATGGGGGCACGCCGCATCTCGACGGCCAGTACACCGTGTTTGGCGAGGTGGTGAAGGGTCTCAACGTGGTGCGCGACATCGACTATGTGCAGACCGACGACTACGACCGGCCGGTGTGGGATGTGAAAATTCTGAAGGCCACCGTCATCAAGTAGAAACATCATGTGTGCGTTTCCCGACACACACAGCCCACTATACCGTTGCACGTTCATCGGTATCCGTTTAATCCACGAAATCCGTGTTCGAACAAAAACCATACATGATGGTTTTTGTTCGAACACGGATTTCTCTGATTTGAAGGATAACAGCGGCATTGCCCATCCATATACGTTCGTTCAATTCGCCAAATTGGTGGTTAACCCCGAACACACGCGATGCGCATGGCAGGTAAGTTCGCAATTATCATGCTATCCGTAGCAAAATAATTGCGAACAGTTCCTTACAAGTCATGCCTTTTTTGTATATTTGCCGAAACATCTAAAAACCGACCTATCACTATCCGTTGAGACATGAAACGATTCATTATTGCAACAATGGCTATGGCCTGCGCTTCGCTGACCGCATACGCCCAAACCGACAATCCGCGCGGCGTGTACAAACTCACAAGCTTGATAGACAAGACGGAGAGCCGGATACTGCCGGCCATCGAACAATACAAGATCTGCACAGACAGCGTCACCCTGACGGTCGTCGTCAACAACCAGCTGTTCAGGATAGTAAACAACGATGCGGACATATTCAACTATACCGGCGAAGCTCCTGCAGCCAACAAGCCCAAAGCCAGCCGCATCTACGACAGCGACGCAAAGCACTTCACCCTGAAATGGTGGAGTGAACACGAGACGCTGCTCTATCCCAAAAACAACTGGTCCACCGAGTTCTATACCGCCGGCGAGCAATCGGAAACCGGGACACAACTGTTCGATGCCCTCCTGACACCTCCGAAAGACATCGACAAGCGGCAGCCGCTATACGGTAACTGGCGACGCATCGGACTGTACGACGAGATGACGGACGTAAAGGCGGACATGAAAGAAATAGACAACAAGACACCGCGCACTTACACCGGCAAAGACATCATCGTGCTCACGCCCAGCAAGTTCATCTGTTTTGCAGGACAGATTATCGATGCTTCGTCCGACGGGAAGTCGTATTTCGAAACCACATTACCCAAGACGGGAACCAACCGTTATGCCGCCCACTGGCTGTCCGACGAATATGTCGTCATCGAGATAAAACGCAATCAGTTTAGAGACTACGAACTGTGGAAGCGGATTACCGACGGCTCTGCGCCGCTGGTACACATAGCAAAAAGACAATTCTGACCACTTGGCGACGGGCGCAAGCTGGTGTTCACCACGATCTTGCTTTCCTTGTAAAAACACACCCGCCATTGATTCTCCCCGTCGCTTATCAGCGCGTAACAAACGAATAGAGCGTCAGTTGCCGCTTGTCGTCACAGCTACGGTGTTCGAACCTCTTTACCTTTTCCAGCTTGTAGCGGGGATAGGCGGCCACGAACGGCGCAAGGTCATTGTCGCCCATAATGACGAAGCCGTTGTCCGGCCGGTTCAGGTCCAGCGGTTTCACGCGGTCGTCGAGATAGAAATTGATTGAGAACTGATGTATGCGGTTGCGGTCGCCGGGCCTGAAGTCGCTGCGGTAGTCCCATATCTTTCCTTCGGGCACAAGCCGGCCTATCTCGCGGGCCACATAATAGTCGGTCTTCACTTCATAGATACGCGGCAGCACCATGCCATCGAGCATGAGGTAAAGCATGAACACCATGCCCACTACGGAAAGGCAAGTGGCATACGGCCGCCTTTTCCGCACGGCTCTTGCGAACCCATACACCGAAGCCAAGGCCAACACAACAAGCACAACAGTGACAACGGTAACGGGTGCCGACCGTAGGCTTTCCACATACGCCGCCGTTTCATCGGCCAGCTGCACGCCAAAGACGCCCTGCGAAACGGCCCCGTACCTTACCGCAACGTACAATACGGGAAGAAGCACAGCGAGAAACGCCATTATCCATCCGTAGGCTAAGAAAGTGCGGAAATGCTTCCTTGACACGAGCATCATACATCTGGCCACGAAATAGGCTACAAACGGATAGACCGGCAGCAGATAGACACTGCGCTTGCTCTTGGGCACGCAATAGAAGCAGAATATGAGCACTGCGCTGATCAGTGACACGAGGCTCTGGCTGTCCATGGACTTTATTTTGTCCAACAGCTTCCGCAGCCAATGCCTGGAGAAGGTCGGCCAGACCGGCTTCACGGTAAAGAGTG
Source organism: bacterium (assembly GCA_963656755.1). GTDB lineage: Bacteria > Bacteroidota > Bacteroidia > Bacteroidales > Bacteroidaceae > Prevotella. The sequence continues at coordinate 83,492 of CAVKJH010000003.1, read as the reverse complement.
CCATGAAGAGCAACAGCGTATAGGGCAGAAAGCCCGCCAGCAGGGTTACGAAATTGTAATACACCGGCTGCTCGTGCGAGGCATAGACCATCTTGCCGGTGAACCGCAGGAAATTTTCTTCGATAACGAGATAGAGGAAGCTATCACCTCGCTCAAGATATGCCATCCAGTACCATGCAAGCGGCAGTATGCTTGCAGCCAGCGCAAACGCCGTACACACCCCCACTGCGCGCATCACCTTTTCGCCCCTGAACAGCATATAGCAGCCCACAACAGCACAAGGCAGCAGCACACCCACCGGTCCTTTGGTCAGGAAAGCGCCGCTCATCGCGAGTATGACGAACGGCAGGTATGCCTTTCTGCGGGTTTCGTACCACGCCTGAAACAGGTAGACGGCAATGACTACAAGTGCCGAAAGCACCATGTCGACCCGGCAGGCCATGCTTGCCCGGTGCACCTCAAAGGCGGTAAGCGTTACCAGGGCGGCAAGAAAGGCCACCCGTTCGTCGGTTCTGTTGCGCAGCATGGTGCGGTAGGCCACAAGAACCATGACAATTGCGGCCAACGCCGACGGAAAGCGTGCAGTAAATTCAGTCACTCTTCCGAAGGGCAGCGAACAGACGGCTACACACCAGTGGAAGAAAGGGGGCTTATAGGCAATGTCCACGCCGTTATTGATGGGCGAGATCCAGTCGTCCGACTGTAGCATCGATAGTGCCACCACGGCTTCGCGCGGTTCGCCCTTCGTGTTGAACAGGGCCGCACCAAGAAATGTTACGAAAAGAACTGTTGCGGCGGCAGCGAGAAGCCAAAATCTGTCGTTCGTGTTTCTATCCATTATCCCGAATGTTACGTTTGGGTGTTTTGAAATGTCAGGCAAGCATCCTTCGCCTTGATTGGCGCAAGGCGTTTGTGCGCCCGAACGTGGTTCTGTCGGTGCGCAAAATTACCTTTTTTCATTGCCTTGCGATAATTCGGGCCTTTATATTACACAATTTTAGTAACTTTGTAACCAAAACAACAAAAATGGGTAAAGGAAAATTAGCTAAGTTTGCAGAGATGAAGGCCATGAAGAACGTCTTCGAGTATCCGTTCTCGGTCATCGACGACGTTCCCTTCACCATGAAGGGGCACTGGCGCGACCAATATTTCCACAACGACAACCCCATCGTGCTGGAGTTGGGTTGCGGAAAAGGTGAGTATACCGTGGGCTTGGGAAAACTCTATCCCAACGTGAACTTTATCGGCGTTGACATCAAGGGAGCGCGTATGTGGACGGGTGCCAAGCTGGCTTTGGCCGAAAATCTGGACAACGTGGCGTTTCTGCGCACCAACATCGAGATTATCGACCGTTTCTTTTCGGCCGGCGAGGTGCAGGAAATCTGGCTCACGTTCTCCGACCCGCAGATGAAGAACCCGCGCAAGCGCCTGTCGTCTACATTCTTCCTGCAGCGTTACCGCAACTTTTTAGTGGACGGTGGAACCGTCCATCTCAAGACCGACTCGAATTTCCTCTTTACCTATACCAAGCTGATGGCAGAGAAGAACCAGTTGCCTGTGGACGTATGCACGGAGGACCTGTATCACGACACGCCGGAGACCATAGCCGGTTCGCCCATCCTCACCATCCAGACCTACTACGAATCGATGTGGATGGCGCGCGGCCTCAACATCCGTTACATGCGTTTCCGTCTGCCCCACGAGGGCGAACTGCAGGAGCCGGAGGTAGAGATAGAGCTCGACGATTACCGCAGCTACCACCGCACAAAGCGCAGCAGCCTGAAGACCGCCAAGTAAGTAATATTTTTGCATCTACGTCAATAGAGACAACCAACAGATAACGTTGTCTATGCATAACATTGGCTATATGCGTAAGTTCTATCTCGCATTCCCAATAGGTGAGGCAGTGTCTCACCTATTGGGATGGAGATACTATTTTGAGCTAATGAAGTGTGAAAACACGCTTGAACTACAATTCTATTTCAAGGAGAGTATCAAGGTGATGCCCTGAAAGGGCATTACGATCGCAGCCCAGCATGAGGTCAGGGCGCAGCGACAGACGAGTTCGCATTGAACATTGCCCCTGTTCGAATTGAACATTGCCCCTGAAGGGTGCACAGTTTATAGCGTAGGGGCTCGCCCCTACGTACGGATGTCTATCATTTTCAATCGCCCCTGTAGGGGGCGCATAATTAAACGCACAATGCTATTTAAATATGCGCCCCCTACAGGGCCGGCTTTACGGGGAACATGTAGAAACTGCGGTCAGGCTTATAGTCGATCATCCACTGGTCGACCACGATATGGTCGTCGAGCGCAGTGATAACCAGCGTATGGTTGCCCCCGGAAAGAGTGACCGGCTGGGTGCGCAGGGCCTGTCCACGCAGCACATTCACTTTCCAGCGTTCTGACCGGAACGGTTCCTTCAGGGAATAGACGACCGGCTCGCCGCCGTCCACACTTACCGAATAGCGTATGTTACCCTTGTCGCTGGCCTGTGTGGGGATCAGTGCCGTATAAAGAACCGCCTCGCCGGGCTTGGCATAGAAGCGGTAAGTGAGCGACCCGCCCTTGGGCAACCGCACGGCTTTCATGGAGTGGCCCAGCATCTCGACGGGCTGCACACCATCGGTTGCCGACTGGTAATTGCAGGCGTTGTACACCACACAACCGTCCTGCTCGAGCTTGGCGTCGATCGGTTCCTGCATATACTTGCTCATTTCCTCGTCAGTGACTTGTCCGGGAAGCGACGGTGCCTGGAACACAGGCAGCCCGCGCGGCGCCATATCCATCAGGCCGCTCCATTTGCCTTGAGCCAACTGGTGGTTATAGGTTTCGGTTAGTTGCTGTATCTCCCGGTAAGCCTTCACGCTCCTGACGGCTGCCTCCAGCGCCTCGTCGTCGTTGTGGAAATTCTCATTCCGGGCTATGTGGCGCGCTTCCTGGGCCTGCAACTGCTTGGTGGCCATGGCCGCCGCACAATAGACCGGATATTTCACCGCAGCGAAGAAGGCGTCCTTCAGCTCGGGCCGCACCAGCTGTTCGGCGACGTCTATCTGCCGCTTCACCGCCTCATAATCGTTCAGATAGCGTTCCAGCTCGTTGCCGAACTCGTCGGCCGAAAATTCCGTATCCTGCACAGGCGACAGCCCCCGGTTGTAGCGCGACCGGTCGAGCTCCACCTGGCTCCATCCCATGAACTCCGGGCGGCGCACCCCGCACAGACGATAAAACTCAGTCATCGGGCCAACCAGCATCGCCCCGGCCTCCTCGCCAAACTGCTGCACGAGCCACTGGCGCAGGTGCTGCTGCAGCGAGGTGGCCGTAACCGACTGTATGTCCCACGCCATGTCCATAAACAACGACAGGTCGTAGGCGGCCACCTTGGGATCGTGCACGTTGGCTATCCATAGGCGGCGTGCCTGATGGTCCCACGCCTCGCGCATCTCCGAGTAGAGCAAGCCCGGCTGGGTGGTGGTCAGCCAAAGATAGTCGTGCGGCCGCCCCCAATAGGACAGATGGTAGTACACACCGCCGCCACCCGAACGCCGCTGCTCGGCAGCGTCGGGAAGACGGGTCAGATAACCGTAATTGTCGTCGCACCACATAAGCGTCACATCGTCGGGCACGGTCAGCCCCGACTCGTAAGCCTCGAGCACCTCTTTATAAGGTATGAACACCTGGGGCACTTTCGTCAGGTCACGGTTCACGGTCTGGCGCAGTATCTTGCGCTGCTCGCCAATCACGCTCTGCAACGCCGCCACATGTTCGTCGTTGCCTTTCACGCCCGCCATCGCACCGTCGTGAATGCCGCGCATGCCGATGGTGTAGAGTGCGTCCATGTGTGCCGTGGCCTGCACGCGTTCGCGCCAATACTGCTCCACCTGCCGGCGGTTGCTCATCCAGTTGTATTCGCCCATGGTCTTGGTGTTCCATTCGGCCACATTGTTGCGCAGCATCGGTTCGCAATGCGACGACCCCAGCACGATGCCGAACGAGTCGGCCACCTCCCTATTGCCCTTCACCTGGAAGAACCCCTCTGTCCCCTCGTGCATGGCTGGCCAGAGGGCATTGCCACGCAGACGGAGCAACAACTCAAACAACCTGTGGTAATAGCGGGGACCTACGACACCCGGCTTGCCGTGGCGGTCGACCGCCTGCCGGTCCCACACCCGCGTCGACCAGTCCTCGTCGTTGATAAACACGCCACGATATTCCACCGAAGGGCGTTGCAACGTCTCGAACTTACTGTCGAGGGCCAGATACGACTTGCGTTGAGGGACAACGTCACCCCAGTCTATCCAGGGCGAGACACCCGCCTTGCGCGACAGCTCAAGGATGCCATAGGCGGTGCCGCGCCCGTTGCTGCCCACAATGATTACCTTGCCGTTGCGGATGCCCATCCAGAAAGCGTCGGGCTTGGCTATGATTTTCTCCATCGGCATCTTGTAGGCCGACAGTGCCTTAAACTCCTTGTTGGTCAGCATGTCGAGCTGATATATCTCTATCTTCCCGTTGCCTTGCCGGGCCGACTTGCCGGTAACAGCCTTCATGTCGGCCGAAAACATGTCGAGCGCCTTGGTCACCACCGGCGCGTAACTCTTCTGGACGGAATAAGTCACATGGCCGCCGGAGTACCACACCACGTCTTTTGCCGACACAGTTGCCGACAGAACAAGCAATGCGCAAAGAACCGTTTGTCTGAAATTCATAAATATTTAGGTTTAGGATGATACTATTTGCCGTCTTGTCATCAATTCGCCATGGCTATGTTGCCCCTTCTTAGTCTATCGGGAAAACATCTACCGCCTTGCTTATTTTCCAAGATTCTCCTGATGACAATTCTATATTCTTATGATAAACCCATGGAGTTCGTTGGCGAAATTGGAGGATATAAAATTGGAAATTCAACCATTCACGAACACAAAAGTACAATTTTTATTTGAAAGTTCCAAGAAGTTCTTTCACCTGAATAATACATAAAGGCAAAAAAGACGGGCTGCCGTTCACCCTATGGTTAATGGGTACCCCCTTTATTGCTTTCCGAAACAAACCATAGACATCATCTCTTATCTTCGCCCCCCCGAACTGCCAATAGGCTTCTTGACAAATCTATTGTGAGAGTTACTCTACAAGGGAAAAAACAAGAGGCGGCAGCTATTTCTTGAACAACATGGCTTGTCTACGCAAAAAAAGTGGTAATTTTGCCAGTGAATGTCACTGCGCAACCAACGGCACGCCTACCCCACACCGCAGAATGACACGGCCGCCCGCCGCACACTTACAAGCAAAACAAAAAAAGACAGCATAATGACCATTTACCCAAAACTGATAACAGACGCACTGGCCACGGTGACCTACCCGGGAACAAAGAAAAACCTGGTGGAGAGCAATATGGTGGCCGACAACATCCGGATAGAAGGAAACCAGGTTTCGTTCTCGCTCATCTTCCCGCGCGACACGGATCCCTTCATCAAGTCGACCGTCAAGGCCGCCGAAGCCACACTGAAATACAAGCTGGGACAAGACGTGGAGGTCAACATCTCCACCGAGTACGCCAGCGCCAAACGCCCCGAACCCGACAAGCTGCTGCCGCAGGTGAAAAACATTATTGCCGTCAGTTCGGGAAAGGGAGGTGTCGGCAAGTCGACCGTGTCGGTCAACCTGGCCATCGCCTTGGCCAAACTGGGCTATAAGGTAGGACTGCTCGACACCGACATCTTCGGCCCGTCGATTCCCAAGATGCTGGGTGTGGAGGGCGCACGGCCCTACGCCGTGGAGAAAGACGGCCGCCAGCTCATCGAGCCGGTAGAGAAATACGGCGTGAAACTGTTGTCGATAGGCTTCTTCGTCAATCCGGAAACAGCTACCCTGTGGCGCGGCGGCATGGCTACGGCAGCCCTGAAACAGCTCATAGCCGATGCCGACTGGGGCGACCTCGACTACTTTGTGCTCGACACGCCCCCCGGCACCTCCGACATTCATCTGACCCTGCTGCAGACGCTGGCCATCACGGGAGCCGTCATCGTCTCCACCCCACAGAAGGTGGCACTGGCCGATGCACGCAAAGGTATCGACATGTACCAGAACGACAAGGTGAACGTGCCCATCCTGGGACTGGTGGAAAACATGGCATGGTTCACACCGGCCGAACTTCCCGAAAACAAATACTACATCTTCGGCAAAGACGGATGCAAGAACCTCGCAAAGGAGATGGGATGCCCGCTACTGGCCCAGATACCCATCGTGCAGAGCATCTGCGAAGACGGCGACGACGGACAGCCGGCCGCCACAAAGACCGATACGGCCACGGGCCTGGCGTTCATCAACCTCGCACAGGCCGTGGTGACAACCGTAAACGTGAGGAACAAGAAACTGCCCAAAACACACATCGTGCAAGTGAAGAACGGCGAGTAGACCGTAGGGCAGCGCCCATGCCCGGTGCATGGCGCACACGCCGCGCTGCGGCAGCATGAATAACCGGAACCGGCAACGATGCTGCCGCAGCGTTTTACAATAAGCCCCGTCATTCCACGTTATATAAACATGAACAAGCCTCTTAACCTATTATCCGTGTGCGGCATCGTGATGGCGATAGCCGTGCTGTCGTCGTGTGGTGCAGACAGAAACCTGAAGAAAGGCGAGAAATACCTGGCTTTAGGCGAATACTACGACGCGGCCAACGAGTTCAAGCAGGCTTACCAGAAAATTCCGCCCAAGCAGCGCGACAGGCGCGGACAGGCTGCCGGCCGCATGGCCCTGTGCTATGCCAAGAGTTTGCAGACAGGCAAGGGCATAGCCGCCTACCGCAACGTGATACGCTACCAGCAGGACAAGTGGCAGGACCACTTGGCGCTGGCGCAACTGCTGATGAAAAACGGGTCGTACAAGGAGGCGGCGGCCGAGTACCGGGCCGTGCTCGACTCCGTGCCTGACAACACCGTGGCACGCACCGGACTGGCAGCCGCGCAGGAAGCACCGGCCGTCAAGGAGCTGGGCAGCCGATACACGGTGAAGAAAATGGACGTGTTCAACTCGCGGCGGGCCGAATACTCGCCCATGCTCTTCGGCGACGAGTACGACCAACTGTATTTCACGTCGACCCGCAACGAAGCGCAGGGCGACGAGCTGAGCGGAATCACGGGCACCAAACCGGCCGACATCTTCTTCTCCGAGAAAGACGACAAGGGCAAATGGAGCAAGCCTGAACCCGTGAACGGCGGCCTCAACACCAACTACGACGAAGGCAGCTGCTGCTTTTCGGCCGACGGGCGCGAGATGTACCTTACCCAATGCACCACCGACCCGTCGTATCCGCGGTACGCACAGATTGTGAAGTCGAACCGTTCGGACGCCGCCTGGGGGAAAGTGTCGGAAGTGAAACTGAGCAACGACACGCTTTCCAGCTTTGCCCATCCAGCCATCTCGCCCGACGGCGAATGGCTCTATTTCGTGTCGGACATGCCGGGCGGCAAGGGCGGCCTGGACATATGGCGCGTCCGGCTGACGGCGGCAGGGTTCGGCGGAATAGAAAACCTCGGCGAGCCTATCAACACGCCGGGCGACGAGGAGTTTCCCACGTTCCGCCCCAACGGCGACCTGTACTTTTCGAGCAACGGGCACAAGGGACTGGGAGGACTAGACATCTACTATGCACGCATCGGTGCCGACCGCCGGTACCATGTGTACCATCCCGGCTATCCGCTCAATTCGCAAGGCGACGATTTCGGCATGACCTTTGAAGGACCGCACAACCAGGGTTTCTTCTGCTCTAACCGGGGCGACGGACGGGGCTGGGACCACATCTACTCGTTCTACAACCCTGAAATCGTACAGACGGTGAAAGGATGGGTTTACGAGATGGACGGCTACGAACTGACCGCCGCCGAGGTCTATGTGGTGGGCGACGACGGCACCAACGAGAAACTGTCGGTGCGGTCGGACGGTTCGTTCACCAAGGTGCTCGACGAAGGGGTGTCCTATCTGTTCCTGGCCACCTGCAAGGGATACCTCAACCACAAGGAGGAGGTACACGCCCTGACAGCACCCAAGGAGAGCCGCGACACCACGCTGCAGTTTGCCTTGGCCAACATCTCGGCACCTACACTGATAGACAACATATTCTACGACTTCGACAAAGCTACCCTGCGCGACAGCTCCAAGACGGCACTCGACCAACTGGTAACGCTGCTCAACGAAAATCCAAACATCACCATCGAACTCAGCGCACACACCGACTACAAAGGGTCGGAGACATACAACGAACGGCTCTCGCAGCGCAGGGCCGAATCGGTGGTCAACTATCTCATCGAACACGGCATAGCCGCCGACCGCCTTACGCCCGTGGGCTACGGCAAGAAGAAACCCAAAACCATCAACAAAAAGGCTGCCGAGAAATACCCGTTCCTCAAAGAAGGCAACGTGCTGACCGAGGATTTCATCAAGGCTTTGAAAGACGAGAAACAGCAGGATACATGCAACCAGCTGAACCGGCGTACGGAGTTCATGGTGCTGAGGACAACCTACGGCCTCTTTGACGAACAAGGAAATCTGAAGCAACTGCCACCCAAGAAGACCGCCACCGACAAGAACGAACTGCAGGAGGACGGCTACAGCATCGTCTTCGACTAAACATGCCCGGTCTCCGTTAAACCCATCACTTTTATGTCAAGCAATATAGCACTTCCCGAAACATTCGAGGAAAACACCCGGCAACTGTTTGGCGACGCCCGATACGCACGTTTCCGGGAGGCGCTGAACCTTGCTTCGCCAGCCACGATAAGACTGAACCCGTTCAAACGGACGGACAACGAGGCGGAGGCGGGCGTTCCCTTCGAAAGCATCCCTTGGTGTCCCGAGGGGCGCATGCTGTCCTTCCGTCCCGACTTCACGTTCGACCCGCTGCTTCATGCCGGCGTGTACTATGTGCAGGAGTCGTCGTCCATGTTTGTCAGCCATGTGGTGCGCCATCTTATTGACCGCCCCGTGAAGGCACTCGACCTGTGTGCCGCACCGGGAGGAAAGACCACGACGCTACGCGCTTCGCTGCCGGCGGGAAGTGTGGTCGTAGCCAACGAACCCGTGAAAGTACGCGCCTCCATCCTGTCGGAGAACGTGCAGAAACAGGGACATCCCGACATGCTGGTAACCAACAATTATCCGCGCGATTTCAGAAAGGCCGACATAGCGTTCGACCTCATTCTGGCCGACGTGCCCTGCTCGGGCGAAGGCATGTTCCGCAAGGACCCGCAGGCCATACGCGAATGGTCGCCCCAGAACGTGGAAAAGTGTGCACAGCTGCAGCGTTCCATCATCGAGGACATCTGGCCGGTGCTGCGTCCCGGCGGATACCTTATCTATTCGACCTGCACCTTCAACCGTCACGAGAACGAGGAGAACGTGCGGTGGATAGCCAGTCATCTCGGAGCCGTACCGGTCGACATTCCCGTCGACGCACGCTGGAACATCACAGGGGCCTTGGACACAGATAGCACCGAAGGCGCACAACCATGCGGCGATACCCAGCCGCTCCCCGTCTACCGGTTCATTCCCGGTTTCACACCCGGCGAAGGATTGTTCATGGCCGTACTGCAAAAGCCGGGCACAGAGGCCGAAGCCCCCAAGCCGAAGCAACGGAAACCATCGCCGCACGTCAGGCAAAGCGTCTGCCAGAAGACGGTTCAGCCTTGGATTCGGGCAGCAGCGGCATCCGCTGAGGACGGATGGACCATCGTCGACACACCGACAACGATACGCGCCATCGCGCCCCGGTGGCTTTCCCTGTACGACAGCCTGTCCGCCAAACTGCATGTCATACACGCAGGGGTCGGCATAGGCGTCGCAAAAGGGAAAAGCATCGTTCCGTCGGCTTCGCTGGCACTGTCCACCGTCCTTGACCGCAATGCCTTTCCGCAGGCCGAAATCGGTTGGGAGCAAGCCATGCTCTATCTCCGCAAAGAGGCCATAACCCTGCCGGCCGACACTCCGCACGGTCTGGTGCTGCTCACATTCCGCAACCACCCCATCGGCTTTTGCAAGAATCTCGGCAACCGGGCCAACAATCTCTATCCGCAGGAATGGAAGATAAAGACGACCCATCTGCCCGAACAAGCCGTCTGCGTGTTATGAAACTGGCCGTCATCGCTGCCGTCGCACGCAACGGAGCCATAGGGCGCAACAACCGCCTGCCATGGTTTATACCGGATGATTTGGCCCGTTTCAAACAGCTCACGATGGGCCACACCATTGTCATGGGCCGCAAAACCTTTGAGTCGTTGCCGCACGGCGCATTGCCCGGAAGACGCAACATCGTGGTGAGCCGAACGGCAACCAGTCTGCCCGGCTGCGAGGTTTACGACTCGTTGACAAGGGCCTTAGAAGCAAGCTGCAACGAATCAGGCAGCGGCGACAGCCCACTGACCGGTGAAGCCATGCCGGCCGATGTGTTCATCATCGGCGGAGCCAGCATCTACCGACAGGCCCTCCCGCTCGCCTCGGTGCTGCACATCACGCAGGTCGACGACAGCCCGGCCGATGCCGACACCTTTTTCCCGCCGATAGACGACAACGACTGGACGGAAACCAAAAAGGAGAAACACCGTGGTTTCTCCTTTATAACATATACAAGACGCAGATAATCTGCTTTCGTTCCTTTACTCTTCGCTTTCTTCGGGTTCGGCCACCGTCACCCCGTCGTCGAAAACAGGCAACTGACGGTCGATCACGGCATTGAAACTGACGATGGTTTCGCTACGCGACAAGCCCAGCGGCTGCAGTTTGTCGTGGATGATGTTGAGCAAGTGGTGGTTGTTCCTGGCATAAATCTTGATGAACATGTCATACCCGCCCGTGGTGTAGTGACACTCCGTAACTTCGGGAATGGCCCTTAATTTCTCCACCACCTTGTCAAAATTCTCGGGGTTTTTCAGGTAGAGACCTACATATGCGCAGGTCTCATAGCCTACTTTCTCGGGATCAATGATAAACTGCGAGCCTTTCAAAATGCCCAAAGTCGTGAGTTTCTGAATACGCTGGTGAATAGCCGCACCACTCACATTGCAAGCACGGGCCACCTCCAAGAAAGGAATTCGCGCATCAGCAGAAATCAATTTAAGTATCTTTCTGTCTAAAGCATCCAATCGATGATTTGCCATAATAACATTTTAATTACACTGCAAAGATAGTAATAATTATTTTATTTTGCAATCAATTACAAATCATTTATTTCAAATTGACATTTCTTTTGGAAACCAAGAAAGTCAATGGCCACTTGTGCGGCATGAAAAGAAAGGCAAACTGCCCCGCCTGAAAACAAAAAAGACACGAACGGGAAAATCACCATAACGGAAATGAAGCGGTGCGCTTGTCATCCGAACCGCCCCAAAGCCTCATCGTTTTTCTTTGGTATCGACAGCCGAATAACTGATGCGGAACACTTTGGCCTGCCTTAACGACTGCTTGACATCATTGACAAGCCCTATGGGCGTATGCTTGTCGGCCTTGATGGAAACCGTCATCTGCTGTTGGTCGGCAGGCTGCATACGGGCCTTCTCTGCACTCACATAGTCGGCCACCTCGCTTGCAGAAGCAAACTTGTCGTTCAGCTGGATACGCATTTCGTGCCCCATGGCTTTGGCCATGCTGCCCGCCGGACGACCGATATAGATGTAAGTCACTGCCGATTTCTTGGTCAGCCGCGTAAGTTCGGTGCCCTGCGGCACCTGATACTGCACCTTGACCGCCACTTTCTGCATGTGCGTGACAATCATGAAGAAGAACAATACGGAGAAAATCAGGTCGGGCAGCGATGCCGTATTCAACCCCGGCACCTCAAACTTATGGCGTCTAATGATGCTCATGGTTGCCTCCTTTCGCATTGTTTTGTCCTTGGCTGTAGCCGGATGCCGTCGTAGCGTCGGTCGACGACGATGTAGGCCCATAATCCTCGGCAATGCGCTGCGGGCACAACGCCCTCACATGGTCGCGCTGTTCGGCGGACAACCGCGCGTAGCCGGTGCCGTAAGTCTTGAGCGCCACCTCGTTGCGCAGATGGCGATAAGCCTTCACCAGCTCGTTCTGCAACTGGAAATAACTGTCGTAGCTGGCCTCCGGGTCTGCCTCAATCCTGACAAGATGCTGTTTGCCGACCCTGCGCACGAAAGCCTCCGTAAGTCCGCACACCTTGCCGTACGGCGTGGGCTTGCCGTCCACAAGCAGCACATTGTCGGCGGTAATGGCCACATTCATCACCGTGCCCGGCACAACCTGCGTCACCTGTTGCTCCTGCTTGTCGGAAGGCGGCAACTGACGGCCCAACCCCTTGTCCACGTCCATGTTGGTGGTCACCAGAAAAAAGATGAGCAACATGAACGAGATGTCGGCCGTGGAGGTGGTGCTCAGCCCGGGCACCTGATGTCTACGCTTGGCGAACATGTTTCTTGCGGTTATATTTGGTGGCGCCATAGACCATGGCAACAATGGCAACAGCTATCAAGGTCAGCGACGTTTCGATCAGCATGTCGGCTGTCTTGAGCCAAAACACGTCTGTGTATTCCACACCGTTGACAGGCATAGGGGCGGAAGAGCCGAAAGCAAAAGTCAGCACGAGCAGCAACACCGTTCCCCAGGTTACGGCATATCCCAACCGCTTGACGGGCACATTGTTCTCGCGGGCCTCGCCTTTCCCCCTAATCTTCAAAGCCCTGACAACCGAGCAGACCGTGCAGCAGACCGTGACAACGACCAGCAGTTCCATGAAAACGATGACCGCATCAGTGAACAGTGGAGCCGTGAAATTGGGGTCCTCGTCGTAGGGGCGGTCGTAGCCCACAAACCAGAACAGGACGAAGAACAGCGCGGCAAGTGCCACGAGCAGGTAGAGCACTTTCGACGACAACCTCTCAGCAGACAGCCGGTACCAGCGGGATATACGCATTTTCATTGGCGGGTCAGCTTATATTTCATCATCGTGTCGAGCAGCGTGATGGCCGACTCTTCCATCTGCGCAGTGAGATGGTCGATCTTCGAGAGGATATAATTGTAGAACACCTGCAATATCAGGGCTACGATGATACCGAATATCGTGGTGATAAGCGCCACCTTCATGCCGGCGGCCACAATGGTAGGACTGATGTCGCCGGCCGTCTGTATCTGGTCGAACGCCATGACCATGCCGATAACGGTACCCAGAAAACCGAGCGACGGAGCCATAGCGATAAACAGGGTTATCCACGAGCAACCTTTCTCCAGGTTGGCACTCTGAACCGTTCCGTAGCTGACGATGCTCCGTTCCACATTGTCCATCGACTCGCCCATGCGTTCCAGTCCCTGATAGCAGATACTGGCCACAGGGCCCCGCGTGTCGCGGCACAGTGCCTTTGCCCCTTCGACGTCGCCCGACATAATCAGGGAGTCAAGGTCTTTCATGAATTTCTTTGCATTGATTTCCGAAAGACTCAGATAGATGATGCGCTCGATGCAGAACGCCAGTCCCAGCACCAGCGCCAAGGCCACAAGCGACATGAAGCCGGCGTTGCCCTCAATGAACTTGGTCTTCAGGGCCTGGTGGAACCCCACCTCCTCGACCGGCACCAGTGAAGCGGTGTCGGAAGCCAGCGCACCGTCGGCCAATATCTCCTGGTCAAGGCTGTCTTGACGACCATCGCCGACCGCATTGCTGTCCGCCAGTTCCTGCCGTGCAGACGCAGTCTGGGCCTGTGCCGTCGAGGGCATAGCTACCAAGGAAACAAAAACAAGGATGAATGAAATGGAGAGATATGCAATTTTCTTTTTCATCTTTACATAGATTAAAGCCACAAACATCAAACAGCTTGCGCGGAAAGAGGGGGATTCGAACCCCCGAACCGCTTTAGGCGGTTACACGCTTTCCAGGCGTGCCTCTTCAGCCACTCGAGCACCTTTCCTCATGTGTTTGAACTTGCAAATCTCATTTGCAGTGCAAAGATAACCCTTTACGACTGAAAGAGAAAAGAATACTTTAAGTTTTAAGTTTCTTTAATGATTGATTTTCCGCTCATCGCACCACCCCACTCCCGAAAATTCGGGCCACAGTGCTGTTGGTGGCACGGGCAAATTCATCGGCCGTCACCCCGTAGCTCTGTGCCAGCGTCTGCAGCACATCGACCACGAAGGCACTCTCGTTGCGCTGTCCGCGATGGGGCACCGGCGCCATATAGGGACTGTCGGTCTCGAGCACGATGCGGTCCATGGGCACCACGGCCGGCAAATCCTCGCGCAGATGGCTACTCTTGAAGGTAGACACGCCACCGACGCCCAGGACAAACCTGGAGAACGACAACAGTTCCTCGGCCTCATGCCGGTTGCCCGTAAAGCAGTGGAACACACCGCCGGGAAGGTCGGCCTCGTACTTGCGCAACAGGTGCACCATCTCATTCTGCGCCTTGCGGCAATGAATCATCAGGGGCAGGCGCGTCTCTACCGACCACACGACCTGCTGCTCGAAAGCAGCCAGCTGTTCTTTCTCGAACTCCCTGCTCCAGTAATAGTCGAGCCCCACCTCGCCGATGGCAATAAACTGCCGGCGCGGAGCGGCTTCTCCGGGTGCGGAAAGCCTGTCGGCGAAGAGCATGGCGCGGAGTTCGGCCAGCTGTTCCTTCCAGTCGGCCTTTACCTCCTCGGGATGCAGGCCTATCATGGGATAGGCATAGCCGGGATATTGGCAGCTTAATGCCGCCACCGCACGGGTCGTATCCACGTTGATGGCAGGCAGGAACACCTTGTAAACCCCAGCCTCGCGCGCACGGTCGAAAACCAGCTGCCGGTCTTCGGCGAACTCTTCGGCATCGAGATGGGTGTGCGTATCAATTATGTTTACCGTCATGTCGTCATGCAAAAAGGGTGTGGCAAAGCGTGGCCACACCACCATCAATATTTCCGTTTCATCATGCGCTGGGCATAGCGCCACAGTTCCTCCTTGCGATTGTCGTCCACTGCCACTGCATCGAGATACTTTCGGCTCTGTTCGAAGTAGTGGGCTATGCGCTCCTGGGCCATCTTGTCCACCCCGATCTCATTGTAGAGGCATGTCACCGCCTCCACTTTCTCCTTGCGATCGAAGTCCTTCGCGTCTATCCAGTGCCGCAGTTGGCTGCGCTGCCGTTCGTCGGCATGGTTGAAGGCATTGATAAGCATGAATGTCTTTTTGTTGGACACGATGTCGCCGCCTATTTCCTTGCCGAACACCTTGCTGTCGCCATAGACATCGAGGTAATCGTCCTGCAACTGGAAAGCCAGTCCGATCTGTTCGCCAAACTTATAGAGGTTTTCCGCATCCGGTGCAGTAGCATCGGCCATGATGGCACCTATCTTCAACGCGCAGGCCAGCAGCACACTGGTCTTGAGGCGTATCATCTCGATGTATTCGTGTTCCTGCACATCGTCGCGCGTCTCAAATTCCATGTCGTACTGTTGTCCCTCGCCTATCTCCAGTGCCGTCACGGTGAACGTGTCGAGCACCGGCTTGAGCTTGTCGGTCAGTCCGCTGGCCATGCGCTGGTAGGACAGCACGAGCATGGAGTCGCCCGAGAGGACAGCGGTATTGGCATTCCACCGTTTGTGCACGGTCAGATGGCCCCGCCGCAGGTCGGCGTTGTCCATCAGGTCGTCGTGAAGCAGCGTGTAGTTGTGGTAGGTCTCGAGCCCCACCGCCTGCATCAGGATGCGCTCGGGGTCGTCTTTGAAAAGGTTGTAGGCCAGGAGCATGAGGGTCGGCCTGATGCGTTTGCCGCCCATGGAGAGTGCATATTTCACCGGTTCGTAAAGACTTTCCGGCTTACGGTCGTAAGGCAGGCTGTCGAGGAAGGCATTGACCTTGCTCAGGATTTCATCGGCAGTAAACATCATGTTTTATTCTTTGCTTGATTGATTATCAGAGTTGGAAATTTACGGGAACGGCAATCATGGTTCGGCAGGGTTTGCCATCCATAATGCCAGGTTTCCACTTGGGCATCATGCGCACGATGCGCAGTGCCTCGCGGTCGAGGTTCGGGTCGCACGATTTTTCGATTTTGGGACTGGCAATGCTACCGTCCTTGTTGACGATGAACGACACCACGACCTTGCCCTGTATCTTCCGGGCAGAGGCATAGGGCGGATATTTCAGGTTGCGTGTCAGCCACTTCATGAACTCCACCATGCCACCCGGAAATTCGGGCAGTTGCTCCACGGTGCGCAGCACGTCGCTGCCGTCGTCGACCGGTGTCTGCGGCAGGGCCTCGGTCACGGTGGCGTCTTTCTGCACGCCCTCGCCGTCGCCTATCACGAGCGGACTGGTGACAGGTGCCATCCGGTCGCTGTTGTCGGCCGCCGCGGCACTTTCCTTCACCTTGGCGGTAACGGCCTTCGACGCAGGAGCCGCGGCAGCCGATACCATGTCGTGCGTGTCGAGGGCCGGCATCAGCTCCACATCCTCGGCCATGTCGTCGAGCAGACTGTCGTCGGCGGCCGCGTCGCCGGTGCGGGCCGTGTACTCCATCGCCACAAAAAACACCGACAGCGACACGACGAGACCCAGCAGGAAAAAGCCTGCCCGCCTCCGCTCCAAGTCAACACGGGCGTTTTTTTTGATTTCCATAGCCAAACAATATTCTTTCCCGACGGGCGTTATTTATACGATAACAACAATGCAAATTTACGGCAATTCTTGAAAAAAGCCGTATCTTTGCGGAATAATTAGAGAAAAATAAATGAAAAAAGCCGCTTTTGCCCTTCTGTTGACACTGCCGTCTTTGTCCGGCCAGGCCCAAGACGAGAGCCAGACAGGGTACAATTTCCTCCGGCTGCCCGTCAGTGCGCACGCTGCCGCACTGGGAGGCGACAACATATCGCTCATCGAGGACGACGCGACCCTGATTTTCCACAACCCCGCCCTGCTCTCGTCGGTCACCGACAAGACCATCAACCTCAACTACATGAACTACATGTCGGGGGTCAACACGGCCAGCGCCTCGTTCAACCGCGTGGTAAAGGAACGGGCTTCGTGGGCCGTAAGCGGCCAGTACATCGACTACGGCACAATGAAAGAGGTGGACGAGAACAACGTGCAGACAGGCAATTTTTCGGCACGCGACCTCTCGTTTGCCGGATATTTCTCGTACATGCTTACCGACCACCTCGCCGGCGGCATCACCGCCAAACTGATATCCTCGTTCATCGGCGACTACTCGTCGCTGGGTTTCGGCGTGGACCTGGGCCTCAACTACTATGACGACAAGCACAACTGGTCGGTCTCCGTGGTTGCCAAGAACCTCGGCGGACAGCTCAAGGCGTACAACGAGGAGTACGACCACATGCCGCTCGATGTGCAGGTCGGCGTATCGAAATCGTTTGCCTCGCTGCCGCTGCGCCTGCACGTCACCGTGGTCGACCTCAACCACCCCAAATACAAGTTCATCAACCACCTTGCGGCAGGTGCCGAATTTCTGCTCTCGGACCAGATTTGGATTGGCTGCGGCTACAATTTCAGGCGGGCCAACGAGATGAAGATACAGTCGACCGACAGCAAGAGCAGCCACGGCGCCGGCCTCTCGTTCGGTGCCGGTGTCAACCTGAACCGCTTCAAGCTGAACGTAGCTTACGGAAAATACCACGTGTCGAGCAGTTCGCTGCTGCTCAACGTGGCCTACACATTGTAATTACCTAACCATCAATACAGCACTTATGAAAAAGATTACGATAGCCATCGACGGTTATTCCTCATGCGGAAAGAGCACGATGGCCAAGGAACTGGCCCGCCGCATAGGCTACGTCTATGTGGACACCGGGGCCATGTACCGTTCGGTGACGCTCTTTGCCCTGAACCACCGCCTGTTCAACGAAGACGGGTCGGTGAAGACCGACGAGCTGGCCGCCCTCATGCCCGAGGTGCACATCACGTTCACCATAAACGCCGAAACGGGACGCCCCGACACCTGGCTCAACGGCACCTGCGTGGAGAAGGAAATACGCGGCCAGGAGGTCAGCGCACACGTGAGCCCCATTGCTGCCATTCCCTTTGTGCGCGAGGCACTTGTGGCACAGCAGCAGCTCATGGGACGCGACAAGGGTATCGTAATGGACGGGCGCGACATCGGCACGACCGTGTTTCCCGATGCCGAACTGAAAATCTTCGTCACGGCATCGGCCGAGGTGCGCGCGCAGCGCCGGTACGACGAGCTGAAAGCCAAGGGATACACGGCCAACTACGACGACATACTGAAAAACGTGCAGGAGCGCGACTACATCGACAGCCACCGCGAGGTGTCTCCCCTGCGCAAGGCCGACGATGCCATAGAGCTCGACAACTCGAACATGACGCTCGAGGAGCAAGACGCAAGGCTCATGCAACTGTTTGAAAAGGCCACCTCTTAAACCGGTCATTACCAGATGTTTAGAAACACCATCAGCATCATTCCGCGATAAGTATCTTATCGCATCATGAAAGGTGCCGAACGGGAGTGCGAAAGGATATCCATCGCACTCCCGTTTGGCACCTTTCGCAATGCGGCGGGATAGCTACCGCAAACCGTTGGAAAACAAGTACTGCCGCCAACGCTTTCCGGCACCGCCGGAAAGCGGCACAACTTGATTATGCAAGATTCAAGCCTACGGGATTGACTTCACAAGCAGGTCTCTGCAGAAAGCGAAAAAATAAGGCAGAGACAAGCCCCCACCCTATTTTGTCACGCCCCCTGCAGGGACTATTTATGTATAAAATGCTGTCTGGTCTTGATACGGCTTGCGTACCCCCTACGCACAGGGGCGGCTCGCATCAATAAAATTTGAAATAGCGCCGTGCGTTGTTATACGAGATGTCCTCGACCATACGGGCCAAGGTCTCCCGGTCGTTCGGCAACAGACCTTTCTCCACATCGTTGCCCAGCAGGTTGCAGAGCAGACGGCGGAAATACTCATGGCGCGGATAACTGAGGAACGAGCGGCTGTCGGTAAGCATGCCCACAAACCGGGACAGCAGACCCAGCACAGACAGGGCGTTGAGCTGGCGCGTCATGCCGTCGAGCTGGTCGTTGAACCACCAGCCCGAACCGAACTGTATCTTCCCCGGCGTCGTACCGTCCTGGAAATTGCCGAGCATGGTGGCAATCATCTCGTTGGCGCAGGGGTTGAGGGTATAGAGTATGGTGCGTGTCAGCTTGCCCTGCTCGTTGAGCTCGTTGAGGAAATGGCTCATGGCCCGCGCCGTATTGAACTCGCCTATCGAGTCGAAGCCCGTGTCGGGACCGAGCTGCCGGTACATCTGCGCATTGTTGTCGCGGATGGCACCGTAGTGGTACTGCTGGGTCCAGTCGGCATCGGCATCCATCTCGCCGCACACCCGGAGAAAAGCATGCTTGTACTGCCGTATCTCCAGGTCGGACAACTGCTGTCCGCGCAACGCTTTCTCGAAGATGGTTTCTATCTGCGAGTCGGTGTACGGTTCGTCGTAGAACTCCTCTATGCCGTGGTCGGACAACCGGCACCCGTTGTCGGCGAAGAAATCGTGGCGTTTCTGAAGGGCATCGGTCATGCGGGCAAACGAGTTGATGTCCACACCGCTGACCTCGGCGAGTGTTGCCATGTAATCGGCAAAGTCGGGCTTGTCGATGTTCATGGCCTTGTCGGGACGCCAAGCCGGTATCATCTTGATTTCAAAATCGCTCTCGCGTGTGGCCTTGTGCCACCGCAGGTCGTCGACGGGGTCGTCGGTCGTGCAGACACATTCCACATGGTAACGGCGCATCAGGCCGCGGGCGCTGTATTCGGGCTGCTTCAGTTTCTCGTTGCACTCCTCGAAAATCTCGCGCGCCGTGGCCGGACTGAGGAGCTTGGTGATACCGAAGGCGGTCTTGAGCTCCAGGTGGGTCCAGTGGTAGAGCGGGTTGCGGAACGTGTAGGGCACGGTCTCGGCCCATTTCTCGAACTTCTCCCAGTCGGTGGTGTCGTCGCCGGTGCAGTATCGTTCGGCAACGCCGTTGGTGCGCATGGCACGCCACTTGTAATGGTCGCCGCCCAACCACAGCTCGGTGATGCTGCGGAACTGGTGGTCTTCGGCCACCATCTGCGGAACCAGGTGACAGTGGTAGTCGATGATGGGCATCTTGGCCGCATGGCCATGAAACAACTCCTGCGCCGTCGTGGTTTCGAGCAGGAAATTATCATCCATAAACGCTTTCATTCTCTAAATTAGTTTTTGTTTGTTTTTTTGATTAGTTATTGCAAAAATAGCATAAATCTTTGGAGTATCATAGCTTTTAACTAATTTTGCACAAAAATTAGGCACGCAGATGAACAAAGTATTACTGATATATACCGGCGGCACGATAGGCATGGGCCACAATGCACAGACCGGGGCACTCGAACCGCTCGACTTCAACCATCTTGTGGACTCGATGCCCGAGTTTCGGCTGATCAAGACCCAGATTGACGTGTACCAGTTTACGCCGCCCATCGACTCGAGCGACATCAGTCCCGAACGGTGGGCTTTTCTGGTGCGTATCATCTCGCGCAACTACAACAACTACGACGGTTTCGTCATCCTGCACGGCACCGACACCATGGCCTATACCGCTTCGGCCTTGTCGTTCATGCTGGGCAACCTTACCAAGCCGGTCATCCTTACCGGATCGCAACTGCCCATCGGACAGCTGCGCACCGACGGCAAGGAAAATCTCGTGACGAGCATCGAACTGGCCGCCATGAAAAACGATGACGGCCGCGCCATGATACCCGAGGTGTGCGTCTATTTCAGCGGACGGCTGCTGCGCGGCAACCGCACCACCAAGATAAATGCCGACGGTTTCTATGCTTTCGAATCGTTCAATTATCCCCACCTGTGCGATGCCGGCGTGAACTTCACCTTCCATTCGCACCATGTGCTGTCGCCCCATTTCGACAAACCGCTGTCGCCCCACCTCGCCATGGACAGCAACGTGGTGGTGCTGAGCCTGTTCCCCGGACTTCAGGAAAACATCATCAGGGGCGTGCTGGGCATCGATAGCCTGCGGAGCATTGTCATGCGCACGTTCGGCAGCGGCAACGCACCGCAGCAGCCTTGGTTCCTGCGGCTGCTGAAGAAAGCGTCGGAGCGGGGCATCGTCATCGTGAACATCAGTCAGTGTGTGGCCGGAACGGTCGAGATGCAGCGATACGGCGCCGGCTACCAGCTGCAGGATATCGGAGTGGTTTCGGGTCACGACTCCACCGTCGAGGCGGCTGTCACCAAGCTGATGTACCTGCAGGCTTGCTACAACGATACCAACATCATCAGAAAGATGATGAACGACTCGATTGCCGGTGAGATCTCCGTCTGACCGTCGGTTCGTCGAAAGCAACCGGCACTGACGGCTTACCATACGCAAAACTCCCCGGAAACATCCTTGCCGATGTTTCCGGGGAGTTTTGCGTATATCCGGCTGTCGCCCAATGGGACGGCCACCGACAGGGTACGAAGATTATTTCTTGACGCGGGTAGCCTTCACGAAATAAGCCATCAGCATGACATAGGCCAACAACGACACGGCCTCCGACAGCGGGTTCTGCCACCAGGTGTCGGCTACCGAGCACTCAATGCCGCCAAATTTCATCAGGGCCGACACCACACCCATCAGCGCACCGCCGGCTATGAAGCCGCTGGCAATGAGCGTGCCTTTGTCGACACGGGCCTTGTTCGCGGCAGCATCGGCCGAACGGCTTCCCACATACCAGTTGAGCGCACCGCCAATCAGCAACGGCAAGTTGAGTTGTATGGGGATGAACATGCCCAAGGCAAAGGCCAGGGCCGATACCTTGCAGCGGTCGAGCACCAGCGCTATCACGGCACCGATGCCGTAGAGCAGCCACGGCGCGCCCTGCCCGCTCATCAACGGCGAGATGACAGCCGCCATGGCATGGGCCTGCGGCGCTGCCAGTGCATCGCTCTTGAAGCCATAGGTCTCGTTGAGCAGTATCATCACGCCGGCCACAGTAGCAGCCGACACCACGGTGCCCAGGAACTTCCAGCCTTCCTGTTTCTTGGGAGTGGTGCCCAGCCAATAGCCAATCTTCAGGTCGGTGACAAACGAACCGGCCATCGACAGGGCTGTGCACACCACGCCGCCCATCAGCAGTGCGGCCAGCATGCCGGCATCGCCTTTAAGGCCTACAGCCACCATGACCACCGAGGCCAGGATGAGCGTCATGAGCGTCATTCCCGACACGGGGTTGCTGCCCACAATGGCAATGGCATTGGCCGCCACGGTGGTGAAGAGGAAAGCGATGACCGCCACCAGCAATACGGCTACTGTGGCATGAAGCAGGTTGAAATTCATGACACCCAAGAAGAAGAATGCGTAGATGACCAGCAGCGTCAGCACACTGCCCACGGCAATGACCTTGAAGGAGATGTCGCGCTGCGTGCGCTGCACCTCGGCCGAGTCGGGGCTCTTGCCCTTCATCTCACGGGCGGCCAGCGACACGGCACTCTTGATGATGCCCCAGCTTTTCACGATGCCGATGATGCCGGCCATGGCAATGGAACCGATGCCCATGCTGCGCGCATAGTTGGTAAAGATATCCTCGGGGCTCATGTCGCCCACGGCAGCCGTTATCGACGGGTCCCACTGGCTGAGTACGGTGTCGGGGAAGATGACGGCCATCAGCGGCACCACGATCCACCACACGAACACCGAACCGGCACAGATGATAGCGGCATACTTCAGGCCGATGATGTATCCCAGGCCAAGGACGGCGGCACCGGTATTGACCTTTACCACCAGCTTGGCCTTGTCGGCCAGCTCCTGTCCGAGACCTATCATGCGCGAAGTGACGTTCTCGTTCCACCAGCCGAAGCTGGCCACGATGAAGTCGTAGAGGCCGCCCACCAAACCGGCCACAAGCAACGGCTTGGCCTGCGAACTGCCCTCGCCACCCGACACCAGCACCTGCGTGGTGGCCGTGGCCTCGGGGAAAGGATACTTGCCGTGCTGGTCTTTCACGAAATACTTGCGGAAGGGGATGAGAAACAGTATTCCCAAGATGCCGCCAAGGGCGGCCGCAATGAATATTTTCAGAAAGTCGGCCTCAAGGTCGAGCATGTAGATAGCCGGCATGACAAAGATGCCGCCTGCCACCACGGCTCCCGAACAGGCACCGATGCTCTGGATGATGACGTTCTCGCCCAGGGCGTTCTTGCGGTGCGTGGCCGTGGAGAGACCGATGGCGATGATGGCAATGGGGATGGCGGCCTCGAACACCTGGCCCACCTTCAGGCCCAGGTAAGCGGCGGCTGCCGAGAATAGCACCACCATAACCAAGCCCCATGTGACCGACCAGGGCGTTACCTCGCGGTAAGTCTTGCCGGGACTCATGATGGGCTCGTAGGTCTCGCCGTCTTTCAACTCGCGAAACGCATTTTCAGGCAGTTTCACTGCCTCTTTCTCTTTTTCGTTGTCCATTTCTGATAGAATTGATATCTGTGAATTGTTTTGCCTGCAAAGTTAATCAAAAACCGACGAATGTGCCCCGTTTTCCGCCCGTTTGTTACATTATGAGACGAAAAAAGGATGCCCGACATGCGTTTTGCATATCGGGCATCCTTATTGGCTATCGGCCGGCAACGGCCTGCCGGCCGTGAGCAGACATCAGTTTCTGAAAGTCAGCATACCGCCGTCGGCATCCACCGTGATGGGCTTGCTGCGTTCGACCTGCTCGGCCAGCAGCTTTTTGCTCAGCTCGTTGAGCACATTGTCCTGCACGGCACGCTTCACGGGACGGGCGCCGAACTCGGGATCGTAGCCCACATCGGCCAGCCAGTTAATGGCGGCGGGCGTCCACTGCAGGTCGAAACCCTGCGGCGAAAGCATGTCTTTCACGCGGTTCATCTGCAAGGTCACCACTTGCGCAATCTGCGGTCGGGTGAGCGGCAGGAACATGATGATGTCGTCGATGCGGTTGAGAAACTCCGGGCGGATGGTCTTCTTCAGCATCTCCATGACGTGCTGGCGCGTTTCGTTCACCACAGAGTCGCGGTTGGTGTCGTTGAGGGCGGCAAAGCGTTCCTGTATGTATTGGCTTCCCAGGTTGGAGGTCATGATGATAATGGTGTTCTTGAAGTTGACCGTGCGCCCCTTGTTGTCGGTAAGGCGGCCGTCGTCGAGCACCTGCAACAGGATGTTGAACACGTCGGGATGGGCCTTCTCAATCTCGTCGAAAAGCACCACGCTGTAGGGCTTGCGCCGCACGGCCTCGGTGAGTTGGCCGCCCTCGTCGTAGCCCACATATCCCGGAGGCGCGCCGATAAGCCGCGACACGCTGAATTTCTCCTGGTATTCGCTCATGTCGATACGGGTCATCATGTTCTCGTCATTGAACAGATATTCGGCCAAAGCCTTGGCCAGTTCGGTCTTTCCGGTACCTGTGGTGCCGAGGAATATGAACGAGGCTATGGGCTTCTTGGGGTCCTGCAGCCCGGCCCGGCTGCGGCGGACGGCATCGCTGACGGCCTGTATGGCCTCATCCTGACCGATGACGCGCTTGTGGAGCTCTGCCTCGAGATGGAGCAGTTTCTCGCGTTCGCTCTGCATCATCCTCGTGACGGGAATGCCCGTCCAGCGGCTCACCACCTCGGCAATATCGTCGGCGGTCACCTCTTCGCGCACCATGGTCTCGCACCCCTGTGCGGCCTTCAGTTGACACTGTATGTTGGCGATGTCGGCCTTCAGCTTTTGGAGCTTGCCGTAGCGTATCTCGGCCACAAGACCGTAGTTGCCCTCGCGCTCAGCCCGTTCGGCTTCGAACTTCAGCTTCTCCATCTGCTGCTTGTCCTGCTGTATCTGGTCGACCAGCCCTTTCTCGGCTTCCCACTTGGCACGGAACTGGCGTTCCTTGTCCTTGAGTTCGGCAATATCCTTGTCGAGCTGCTCGATTTTGTCCGTGTCGTTCTCGCGCTTGATGGCCTCGCGCTCTATCTCCAGCTGCTTCAGATGGCGGGTGGTCTCGTCGAGCTCCTCGGGCACGGAGTCGCGCTCCATGCGCAGTTTGGCGGCCGCCTCGTCCATGAGGTCGATGGCCTTATCGGGCAGGAACCGGTCGGAGATGTAACGCTCGGACAGTTTCACGGCCGCAATGCAGGCGTCGTCCTGGATACGCACCTTGTGGTGGTTCTCGTAGCGCTCCTTCAGGCCGCGCAGTATGGATATGGCATCCACCTCGTCGGGCTCGTCCACCATCACCGTCTGGAACCGACGCTCCAAGGCTTTGTCCTTCTCGAAATATTTCTGGTACTCGTTGAGGGTCGTGGCGCCTATGGCCCTCAGCTCGCCGCGTGCCAAGGCCGGCTTCAGGATATTGGCGGCATCCATGGCCCCCTCGCCTCCGCCAGCTCCCACAAGGGTGTGTATCTCGTCGATGAAGAGGATGATGTCGCCGTTGGCATGGGTCACCTCTTTGATAACACTCTTGAGCCGCTCCTCAAACTCGCCCTTGTACTTGGCTCCGGCCACAAGGGCACCCATGTCGAGCGAGTAGAGCTGCTTGTTTTTCAGGTTTTCGGGAACGTCGCCCCGTACGATGCGCTCGGCCAATCCCTCCACGATAGCCGTCTTGCCGGTGCCGGGCTCACCAATGAGGATGGGGTTGTTCTTGGTGCGGCGCGAAAGAATCTGCAACACGCGGCGTATCTCGTCGTCGCGTCCTATCACCGGGTCGAGCTTGCCCTGGCGGGCCGCATCGATAAGATTGGTGGCATACTTGCTGAGCGCCTGGTAGTTCTCGTCGCCGCTGGCGCTTTTCACGTTCTGCCCTTGCCGCAGCTCGTTGACGGCAGAAAGCATGTCGGCCTCGTTGCAACCGGCATCATTCAGGATACGGCTTGCAGTGGAGTCGACCTGCAACAGAGCCAGCAAGATGGGTTCAACGGAAACAAACTCATCGCCCAGCTTCTGCGAGTTGTCCACGGCACGCTGCAGCACCTTGTTGGTATCGTTGGAGAAATAGGGCTGTCCGCCGTCCACCCGCGGCAGGTGCTTGAGATCCTGCTGTACCAGACTTTCCACCTGCATGGCGTTGACCCCCAATTTCTGGAATATGAAATTGGATACGTCGCGGCCCTTCTGCAACACGCCCTGCAACAGATGCATCGGCTCTACGGCCTGCTGACGGCCTTGCCGGGCTGTATTGACAGCCTCCTGCACGACCTCTTGCGCTTTGATTGTAAACTTGTCGAATGTCATATTTCTGTTCTTCCTTTCTTTCGGTTGATGTTGTATACGGTTTTCAAATACACGCTCTCCAAAAGGTATTCCAACGCGCCGTTTGTGCCAAATAGTCACACAGAAGGACAATATGGCACAACAACAATCTACGCGGGCAGCACAGACCAGCAACAAACCAAATCGAAACTTTTTGGCGTTTTTTACTAAAGAATGTTTGGAATAATGGATTTTTTTGTTTATCTTTGGGACAAACAAACCTAAAAAACCGCCGTTATGAACAACTACACATTACTGATTCTCCTTGCAGTCGCACTTTGCGTAGCTGTCGTCATTTTCGAGTACGTCCACAAGAAACACCGCCGCTTCCATGCGGAAAGCCTCAAACTTGCCGTACAAGCCATTTTCAGCGGAAAAGAAAACGGGCAAATGCTTCAAAAAGAGTTTCTCAAAGCCCTGCGCAAACACTTCCACTGCTCGCCCAAAGAAGCCCTCTATCTGTCGGGGCTGGCACGCAAACAAGGTTTGGTGCGGCAGGACGGCCACCATGTATCGGCCGTTTGAAAACCGCAAGGGATGCCCGGCCGAATCACGACCGGGCAGCCCTCCGATTATCGCTGAACGCATATAGGATGCGCAGGTTTCAGCGAAGCTGGTTCAAAATTTTGTCGCGGCATTCTTCCATCAACCATTTCGGCGTGCTCGTGGCACCGCAAATACCGATGGTCCGGGCCCCTTTCACCCACTGCATGTCAATCTCTTCGGCACTCTCAACCTGCCGACTGTTGGCGTTGACACTGCGACACTCGTTGAAGAGCACCTTGCCGTTGCTACTTTTGCGGCCACAGACAAAAAGGATAAGGTCGTGGCGCGACGCAAAGTCGGCTATGTTGGGCATGCGGTTGGCTACCTGACGGCAAATGGTATCGAAACTCCGGAAGGTGGCGAGAGGCGACATGTGCTGCTGGATATAGTCGATGACACGGTGAAACTCGTCGAGACTTTTGGTGGTCTGCGAGTACAGGTAAATGTCGTGTTCGAAGTCGAGCCCCTTGACATCCTCCACACACTCCACCACGATGGCCTGCGAATGGGTCTGCCCCACAAGGCCAAGCACCTCGGCATGGCCGTTCTTTCCGAAGATAACAATCTGCGCATTGGGACTGCTGTCAAACTGCCGCTTGATGCGTCTCTGCAAAGCCAGCACCACAGGACAGGTGGCATCAATAATCTCTATATGGTTGCGGCGTGCAAGTTCGTACGTCTCCGGCGGTTCGCCGTGCGCCCGCAGCAACACCTTGGCATCGTGCAGGCAGGCAAGCCGGGCATGGTCGATGGTTACCAACCCACGTGCATGCAGACGGGCCACCTCCATGCTGTTGTGCACAATGTCGCCCAGGCAATAGAGGGTCTTGCCCTTCGACAGTTCCTCCTCGGCCTTGCGGATGGCCGTGGTGACGCCAAAGCAAAACCCGCTGCCCTGGTCTATCTCGACGACAGGACACAAAGCGGCTTCATTTGCCTGACTGGCCCCGATGCCTTCGTTAACCTTTGTTTTCATCAATCCGCTCAAATCTTAAACCAACAATGTTCATACCTTTATACGACAGACGGCCTGCAAGCAGTCCGCAACCTGTCCACGACCGTGCCGTCACGGCGCAACATTTACATTAACAATAACCTTAGCGTCATCGGGGTCATTGGTAATCAGCAATATGCGCGGCTTTGCCTTGGTCTTTCCCAGCATGTCGGCTATGGCCGTCACCTTCAATTCGGCCTTCTGGCCAGGGGCTATAGTTTTGTTGCTCAGCGACACCTCGAGGCCGGCGGTGAACATCTGCAGCGAGCGAATCTCAAGAGGCGTCTTGCCTTCGTTCACAATGATGACCTTGCCTTTCTTCTGTTTCTTGCCGGCAAAACGCCCCAGCTCGATGCTTCCCGACGACAGCCGCAGCCTGGGCGCATCGGCCTTTTGCTGCGAGGTCATGTTCTCGAAATCGGGAACCAGCACGGCCGACACCGTAATCTCCTTCTCGGGAGAAACCTTGTCGCCGGCAAACATGCCGAGATACACGGACGTTTGCGTCAGTCCCAAGTCACGCAGCGCACGCGAATCGAGCTGCACCAGTACCTTTCCGGTACGGCCGGGCACGATGCGCGAAGGCCTCACCTCTGCACGCAGATAGTCGGGCAGGTGCATGAGCACGGGCTCCACAGTCTGGTCCGTGTTGTTCTTGATATTGATAACCTGCACAGGTTCATCGCCGCGACTCACGTCGTCGAACTCAAGGTCGTTCTTGTCGGCATCGATTTCGCCCAGTTTGCACAGGTAATCCACATCCGGCGCATCTTTCTCCTCGACCACCACGCCCTTGATCGTGACCACCATCGGAGCGTCGGAAGCATTGCTATAGATACCGATTTTCTTATTGAAATGCCCCATGGTCTTGGCATCGTACACAGCACTGACCACAAACGACTGTCCGGCGGCTATCGGTTCCTTCGGAAACGACACCGTGGTGCATCCGCAACTGGTGCGCACCTCCCGTATGGAAAGGGGCGAAGTGCCACTGTTCTTCATCACGTATTGGGCGGTGACAGGATGCCTGAACACCACTTGCCCACAGTCAATGTCTTTGTTCTGAATAGAAATCTCCTGTGCGCCGGCACTCACGGCGGCAAGCAGCAGGAGTGCTGCTATGGTTCGTCTTTTATTCATTCTGTTATCAATCAGCGTATTATGGTAAAATGTTTAGCGCCCTCACGGCCAGCAAACTCGGGACTGTACGCACACTGAACGGTGCAGATGCCCGAAGCATATTCGCCCTGCCGGTCGACATAATAGTCGGTTTCGACCACATGCTCGCCTTTGGCCATAAGGTCAAAATAATAATTTGTCACATTGTCCTTGGGCGCGCAGTAGCACCCCCAGCGGTAACCGCTCTGCTGGCTGACAGGTTCCAGACAGGCAGCCCGCTTGTCCTGCACCTGCACAAAGTCGTAGTCGCGGTCGGCAACGACCGTAATGCGGACCGTCACCTTGTCGCCCACCTTCAGTTGTGCCGCCTTGCCGTCAACCCGTTTTCCGTCGAGAAAGACCTCACGCCTGACGCTCAGGCCCGACGACATGGCTTCCACATCGCTGGCTTTCTGCCAATACTGCGCATACAGTGCGCCCCACGACGTGCCGCCGGATGTTTTCCCGACCGTAAAGACCAACGGGCTCTGACCGTCGACCACCGTCTTCACATAGCCCAACCCAAGCGTAGCCTTGGGCAAGTCGAGCCGTTTTCCGTCTACCTTCAGCGTGTCGGCCTGTACCGCCGACAGCTTGTGCATGTCGGCCTGCCCCTTTTCGTCGGCCAGGAAAGCGCAGACCGCATCGACCGTATTGACGGGCGTGTCCCATGCCTGGGTACGTTTTTCCTGCAAAAGCCAGCGTTGCATCTCTTCAACGGTCTTCGTGTCCTGCGGAGTCAAGCGCTTCACGGCTTCGATGGCGGCCACCTGTGTGGGAATGCGGTAATCCTTCCAGCTATACAGGGCGCGGTGCGTGTCATAATAGCGGCCCATCTCCTCCGTATAAACGGCATACTCGTTCAGGCTCTGCAAGTACTCCTTTGCACGTGCCTCATAGCCATACTGAGCAAGGACAACTGCCGACCGCGCCTTGCCGTAGATGGTAAGGCCGGCGTTTTGTTTGGCCAGAAGGTTCAACAGAAAACTCATGTCATCCGTGCGCTTGCGTTGCGTCAATGCACTGGCATAGAGATAATCGCAGGCAAATTCCGAAGGACACGACACTCTCGGTGTCTTTTTAGCGGCTTCCTTCTTCAGGTCGGCCACCTCTTCGGCTATCCGCCGGTCAAGATAGACGAAGGCTGCCGTGAGCAAGTTCGCGTTCTCCAGCGCCCCGGTCTGTGCCTTGAGGCGCGCCAATATGCCGGCAACTTCCATGGTCATATACTTGTTTCCCGACATGCCGGGCCACCAACTGAAACTACCGTCGGGGTTTTGCAAGCCGGACAGTTTATCAAAGAAGGTGTCCAAACGGTAGTTCACCGCCGACTCGTCGAGGTAATCGGCCAACCGTTGCTTCTGTTCCGTTTCGCGGTCGGCATCGGCTACCCAGGGCGTTTCGGAGAGAAGCATCGACTTCAGTTCGCCGTTCTTCTGCAGACTGCTGGTCAATGTTGTGGCAGAGCCTTGTTCCATCTGCCACAATTTGACCGTTTGGCCGATAGAAGGATCGGAAGCCAGCAATCGGTGAGCTATCGTATTGGAATAGATGGCAGCTGCCAGCGAGACTGCATTGTGGTCGGCCGGACTGGCAACAGCGGGCAACGCCTGTATCATGAGCCAGGCCGGATTGTTGGTGTATTCAACCGTCAACTTGTTCTGCCTGTCGTGCGACGGGAACAGTGCGCTGATATCTATCGACTTGACACCTGCCCCCGTTTGGGTAAATGGCAGGGTTGTCGTTACATATTCACGGTCGGGCAACAACGGCAGATACTGCTGTTCGCCGTCGCTGAAGTCCTTTCCTTCTGCCAGAGCACGCACGATGAAGAGCGTCGCACCGTCCGCCAGGTCGGCCAGCCGGCTGCCATCGACCATAAACTCGGCCGTGGTGTTCTGTCCGGCAGCAGCCTCGAACGGCACCGACAACTCTTCCACGACTTTGTTGTCTTCGGGATTTACAAACTGCAAGCGGGCTTTGCCCTTCACATCCCTGCCGGATGTGTTGGCGATACGGCACACCACAGCCGTGCGGTCGCCTTGCCGGATGAAGCGTGGCATGTTGGGCTGTATCATCACTGTCTTGCTGGCCGTTGCCTCGGCCGTAACCCGGCCATAGTCGAAGGCGGCATCGTGAGCCAACGCCATGAACTTCCAGGTAGTGACACTCTCGGGAAGGGTGAACGAGATGTTCACGTTTCCGTTTCCATCGGTGGTCAGGGCCGGATAGAAGAAAGCAGTCTCGTTGCGGTTCTCGCGCACTTGCGCCACTTCGGCCGACTGTCCGTCGCCATCTGACGCTCCTCCATTGCTACCGAGTCCGGCTATCCGCATTTTCATTTTCGCATCCTCCACAGAAGCTGTGCGAGTGGCCTCCATGCTTTTCGCCGGCACATAGTCCAGTGTGTTGGCAGCGGCATCGGCAGTGGCCAACGCCCGGTTCTCACGGGCCATAAGCATCATCGGAGCACCGTAGCGGAACGTGTAAGGATTGGCAAAACGGAACATCCCGCTATCGAAATGCGAGAAATCGAGGCCATTCGCAGTGAGCGGATGACAGCTCTCGAAACCATAGAGGCCGACCGCCAGCCTGTTGCCACCGTTCCAGGAGGCCATGGGAACAGACGTCGTGTAGCGGATGTCAAAGTCCCACCGGTGACTGGCCAAGGCATCAAGACTCTTGTCGTACATCGTTGCCAGCAATTGGGCGGCAGCCGGCTTTCCCTGCGGTGTCTCCACATGCAGTGTCCACTGTTCCTTCTGTCCGGGAGTCAGCTTGTCTCGGAAGGTCTTCCACGACAACCGGAGTTGTGTATCGGGCACGGGACGGGTAACACTCACCTGATGACGGTACATCTTTCCGTCTTTCACCCAAGCCAGCGCAATGGTGATACCACCGCCGTACTCCTCTTTATAATGCAGCTTGCGGGTGACGACCTCTTCGTCGAGCCGCCCCACTCCGCTGGCCACCATCCTGTCGGCCGTAAACACCGAGTAATAGACATGGGCATCCTTGTCGGACGTACCCACCTGCAGATACACCGCACTACCATCGTTCGGGAACTGCTGGTGCGACACATGGAACCAGTCGTGGGTAGGCACCACCGGTTTCTTGTCGCTGTACGAGAACACAACAACGGTCTTCTTCACCGTATCCTGCCCGCATATCACTTCCAGTTCATGCTTTCCCGACGACATTTTTTCGCTCAGTGCAACCGGTCTGTTTACCGCAGCCGTCTTCCAGGTCCGGCCGTCAAAACGATAACTGGCCGTGCCGTCTAGCGGTTCGCCGGCGAGATTGGTGCGCTTTACGGTAAACACTTTCAGGCTGTCGCGCAACGACTGTTCGGGCAGGTCGACGGTCAGCAACGCCGACCGGTTGCTCAACATCAGCGATGTTTGCGCCTCGTGCGTCTCACCGGCACCGTCGGTCACTTTGGCATTGGCCACGATATTGAAGAAGGCGGCATGATCGAGGTCGGCCGTTTCCGGATAGACCATCGGCAGTTTAAGCGTGAACGACCCATCGGCGGCCGTCACCGTCGAGTCGGCAACCAGTTGTTTCGCGCTGTGGTCTGTACGCCAGCTCCACCAAAGCGTCGGTCTCCGGTTCACCTCGTAGCTCACTTTTGCGCCCTGCACCGGCACACCCGAATAGCTTTTGGCCCATGCGCGCAGCCTCACGGTATCGCCCGGCTGGTAACTGCCTTTGTACGGTTCGAAGGTCACCTCGAACGTGGGGCGTTTGTATTCCTCCACCCTGAATTTCACGATCCCCCCCTCGCCGGTTGTCACCGAGTAGTAACCCGTAAGTCCTGTTTGCGGAAGAGTGAAGTCGGCCGATGCCGTTCCGTAGCTGTCCGTGGTCACCTCCTTCGTGGCCAGTTGGCGGCCGTTGGCATCGTAGAGCGTCAGTTTGAGTGCGTGGCCAGTCTGTGGTTTGGTCGTCAGGGCCGCATCGTCTTTCTCATAGGCCATGGCCGCCACATGGACCTGTTGCCCCGGCCTGTAGACCGAGCGGTCGGCGAAAAGGCGTACGGCCTTGCTCACGCGTTCGTTTTTCCAGTAACGGTAGTTGGCATAGACGGCAGTCTCGTTGAGTGCCTTGTCGGTATCGGTGTAGGCATAGACCTTACCCGGTGCCCTTTTGTCATATTTGTAGTAAGCCTCGCCGTTTTTGTCGGTGACAAGCGTTACCGTTTGTTCTTTCTCGTTGTCGTAGCGTGCTCCGGTCGTCAGGCGCAAGCGGGCATCGGGCACGGCATCGCCAGTGGTGGCATTGACCACCGCAAAGCGTATCTGCCTGTCGGGCAGTGCCTGCGACATCACAAAAAGATTGCTCACGCACAGCAGCGTGCGCTGGGGCTGCACCTTGCTGTTGTCGGTCGTTGCCTCTACTACATACACGCCGACGGGTAGTGCCTTGACGGTGATGGAGTCGGAGTTTTCTTTCCATGCCGGCTGTCCGACATAGCGGCGCACCAGCGTTTGCACGGGCTCTGCCACGATATGCTTCTGCAGTTCGGCCCATCCGTCCTCCTCGTTGGGGTCGAGCGTGCAGTCGCCGGCCACATCGGTGCGGTAGACATTGACGGTGAGCGTACCGATGTTGCGTATGGAATTGATGCGCAACAGACGGTCGGTCTGCGGCAACATGACATAATCGCCCACACTGATGTTGAACGTAGGCTGCCGCAGGTTGCCCATGGCGTTGCGCAGGATGTTCATCCGCGGCCATTCGCCCCACCGGCTAAGCGCATAGTTGATATAGTTCACCTTGTCTTCGGTGTTCACGTCGGTCGCCTCCTCCATAAACTGGTAGCGGTCGACGGCCAGTTCGCCTGCCTCGCGCAGGTCGCCATAGACCGAGATGAGCGAGTCGAGCGCCTGCAGGTATTTTGACCGGCGCACCTCATGGTTGTCGACCGTCTGTCCCTGCCGCATATACAGACAGGCGCACAGACAGGCTGCCGGGCGGTTTCCCTTGCTCTCGTAGTAGTCGCGCAGAGCGGCATAAGCCTTCGCCTCCATGCCCACCACATGCAACAGGTCGTCGCCGAAGACCTTGCTATCTGCCCCTTCGACCACTGCCGGTTCGTATTCGGCGCACTTGTGTTGTGCCAACAACCCGGGCTGCTGCATGGCCACGTCAAACCACTTTTTGCTTCGGGTACGGCTGTCGTCCTTGTCGAAACGTTGTTCGTAGAGCTTGCCCAGCACCGTGGCATAGACGGCCTGCATAACGGGGTTCTTGACACCGGCGACCATCCGCTCAACCCGCGCTATCTCGGCCACGGCCGAATCGGGTGCAATCTGCGTCTGCGCCGCTGCCCTGAACAGCTGCGCCTTGAGCAACTGTCCATAGTTGGCCCCGGCCTGCGCCTTGGCAATAATCTTGTCGAGCCACTCCATCTGTGTTTTCGGAAGATCCTTGGCCTGTGCCTCGGTCACTTTCTTCCATAATGCAGGATAGGTTTCCGCCATAGCCACAAGCGGCATGAACGCAACCAGAATGATGCCAAAAATCTTCTTCATATCTTCATGCAGACAAGTTGATGATTATGCAAAGATAATCATTTTGGGGCATTATTCCGTAAGGGGTGCAGCCGAATTATAATAAATTTACAAACCGGCTGCCATGCGGCCATTGTCCGGACGGTGTCCGAAAAGCCGTCGGGACCGGTTGTCGCTTCAGGAAAACAGGTGACAGACCGGCTGCATAAACCGTGACAGTTGCCGCTCGAAGCACCCGCGTTCCGTCACCCTGTGGCGGCTCCACCACACCACCAGCCTGCGTTTGGCGCGCGACATGGCCACATAGAGTTTGCGGGCATCCTCGGCCAACAGGTCGGGATGATGCTCACTGTAGTAATTGGGTATGCGGCCGTCCACCACGTCGAACACCACCACATTGTCGAACTCCAACCCCTTGGCCTTATGGATGGTCGACACGAAGACGCGGTCGGGTATGGTGGCCGAACTGCAGAGGTCGGCCTCCTTGAACGTGTTTATTTCCATGATGTGCCGGTCGAGCTGTTGTTTGAGCGTCGGCGTTGCCCGCACATCGATGATGTCGCCCTCCAGGAAGCGGTACACATAGTCTATCTTAGGCACCTCTTTCCACCACCCGTTTGCGGCGAGCATCTCTGCCATGCGCTTCATCTCGTCGACCAGGGCCGGCGACGCACTGTCTGTCTGGCGCGCATAAAGGCGGCCCAGGGCCTGGCCGTAGAACATGCGGTAGGCCTGGCGCAGACGTGCGACGCGCTGCTGCACAGACGGCGTGGCCAGATACGCACGCTGGCTGTCGAGCAACTCGCAGCCGCGGTGATAGCAAAAGTTGACGAGCGACACGGTGGCGTGGACATCGTCGTCGGCCAAATGCGAGTTCTCGCCCTCAAGGTGCAGGTCGTGCAACAGCAGTTTCAGCTTGTAGGCTTTCAGCTCGGGACGCAACAGACGCATGAGCTTCAGTGTATCGAAGCAGCGCGGATGGTCGCGCTGCCAGTCCACACCGGGCAGATAGCGTCTGAGGTTATAGTCCATGATGCGGTAGTCGTATTCGGCATTGTGGCCCAACAGCACGTCGCTTCCCACAAAGTCGAGAAACATATGCAGGGCTTCGCTATGCGTATGTATCTGCTGGTGTCTGCGCTCCTCGACGATGGGGTTGGCTATGTCGCCCAGCATGGCAGGTATGGGCCGGTCGGTCTCGATGTAGACGGAGAACTTGGCCACGCTACAGCCCTGCCTTATCCGCTCGGCTGCTATCTGGATGATGTCGTCCTCGAAGACATTGAGCCCTGTGGTCTCGGTGTCGAACACCACGATATCTTGTCCCTCATACACCTTGAGAAAGGTCTGCAGACAAGTCTCGTCCGTATCACCGAGCAGGTCGGTGGGACTGACAGCCCGCATGCGCAACTGGTGCATCCATCTGCGGGCGGCCGCCTCGGTCTCGCACACATGCAGTCCGTGCATGAGACGCGACCAAGCTATGAAGTTAAGCTCGTTGGCCAAGATACTGAGGTGGGCCAGCAGCAGTTTCACCTGCGGGGTGGCAAAGATGTCGGTGCCCGACACCTTGAAGTGGCTGATGCCCATGCGCCGCAACTTGTCGCTCATCCGGTCGGCATCGTCGTTCGAGTTGACGATGACGGCCGTCGTCTCGTCGGGTGCCCCTTGCTGCAGCCGTTCGTGCACATACCGGGCCACATCGCCGCACTCGCTGTCGAGGTCCTGGCTATCGCGCATCTGCATGTCGCCCGGCTGCGCCTCCTTGTCGTTGTCGGGGCGGGGCAACAGGTCGGCATTGGTCTTCAGCAGCGAGGCCGCATAGGTATTGAGCATGTCTACCAGATATCTGGGCGACCGGTGGTTGACGCCGAGATGGTGCACCCTGCCGCCACACTGTTGCCTTATCTCGCTGAGCGTCTCCATCTTGGCTCCCATGAACGAGAAGATGGCCTGCTGCTCGTCGCCCAGATACATCAGTGTGGCGGGCGGTGCGCCTTGGGACGCAGGCACGCCGCCGTTTCCGGCCCACAGGGCATCGATAATGGCCAGCTGCAGACGGTTCAGGTCCTGCACCTCGTCCACCTGTATCCACGGATAGCGCCTTTGGCCGGCACCGGTGCGCAGCGACTGATAGGTACGGATGAGCAAATCCTCGAAATCGAGCAGGTTGTTCTGTTCCTTGTAGGCATGATAGGCGTGGGCATAGCGCATCTTGCAGAGGGTGCGGCGGGCGGCCTGCTGTTTGCCCCAGTCGAAGCTTTCGGACTGCGCCACGTCCATATAGTAGTCGTTGTGCTCGTAGATGTCGATCATCCTTTCGGCCGTGAACGGTACGCCTACCACCTTGCACAAGGTACGCAGCACGTCCACGTCGGCCGGCTTCACACAGTCGGGATGCTGCCGCAGGGCACGTGGAAAGCCGTAGGCTATCTCCTCCATGAGGTGCGAGAAGAATATGATTTCGCTGTAGATGTGGCGGCGGTCGTAGCTGCCCAGCACTTTGGCCTCGTCCTCCTGCAGGTACATGGCCAGTATGCTGAACATGGTATCGTCGTCGATGACGGCACTCTCGGCCGGCACCACATGGTTTTCGAAAAGGTAATGCGAACAGAAGCGGTGCACATTGCCCACGAAAACACTGTGGGCGGCCGTGTCGTCCAAATGCTGCTGTATGCGGTCGTGCATGCCGCGCGCCGCACGGTTGGTGAATGTCAGGCAGAGCATGTCGGCATAGTCCACGCCGGCGGCATGGGCATGGCGCACACGCTCGGCCAGGATCTGGGTCTTGCCGCAGCCCGGCGGGGCCAGTACCAGGTGGCGGCCGCCCTCCTTGGCGATAACGGCCCGCTGACTCTCGTCGGGAGTCCAGGCGGATATTGATGTGTCGGTCATGAGCGTTGATGATATGAAACGGTAACCCCGCCTTGAGGCAGGACATCCAAAACGAAGGCAGACGAACCGTCATGGCAACGCCATGGCAGTCCGTCTGCCCGTGAAAACACGAACGGTTACTATTGTCTGAGTATGATGCCGCCCATGGGCTGCATCACCACCTTGGCCTTGCCGTTCTTGCCCACCTTGAGCGTGCGCAGTTCGGCATCGGGCCACCGCTGGCCTTTCTTCAGCTTGCTGTCCACATAATAGTCGACGGTCTGTCCGGCCAGCATGGGCAGGTCGAGCGTCAGCGTTATGGCCTGATGAGTGCCGTTGATGCCGCCCACTAGCCACTTGTCCCCATGGCGACGGGCAATGACGGCATAGCGGGTGGGATAGCCGTCAACGAAACGCGTCTCCTCCCACGTCGTGGGCACGGCCTTAAGGAAGTCGGTCACAAAGTCGGGCAACTGGTCGGCCACATTGGGGGTCAGCTCCACGCAGTTCACCGAGCACTGGTTGGTGATGGCTGTGGCCATCTCGAACACATCGGTGGTAAAACGCTGGTGGCGGCTGGCGTTGTCCTTGCTCATCATGCGGTTCATGATGACGCCGCCCCAGTCGAAGCTGCCCACGGCATTGCGGCCGAAGGGGTGCAGGGTCATGTCGTAGCCTTCGCGGCGCGCGGCCTCCTCGGTGAAGTAGACGTTTTCGGACGCAAGGGCGGCCTCGGAGCCCACATAGTTGGGATAGAGGCGTTCCCAGCCG
Organism: bacterium; assembly: GCA_963656755.1. GTDB lineage: Bacteria > Bacteroidota > Bacteroidia > Bacteroidales > Bacteroidaceae > Prevotella. The sequence continues at coordinate 45,393 of CAVKJH010000003.1, read as the reverse complement.
CGCGGCAGCGTGCAGCCGTGGAAGATAACCTGCAGCCCGTAGTCGTTGGCGTCGCTGAGGATATCCTCGTAGAGCTGCATGGTGTGCTGCTTGTCGCCGGCAAAGAAGTCGACCTTGATGCCTTTCACACCGATTTTCTGCATCCACGCCATGGCTTTCTTACGGGCTATGGGACGGTTCATGATGTTGCGCGGGCCCTGCGGTGCATTGTTCTCGAAACCGTTCGAGTTGTACCACAGCAACAGGCTCACGCCCTTGCTTTGGGCATAACGGCTGAGCTGCTCCATGCGGTCGTAGCCTATCTGGGTGTCCCACCAGTTGTCGATCAGCACATATTCGTATCCCATCTTGGCCGAGAGGTCGATGAACTTCACCTGGTCGTCGTAGTTGATGCTACCGTCCTGCCAGATAAGCCAACTCCAAGTGTAGCGTCCGGGGCGGTAGTCGGTCGACGGCTCGTAGAGCGGGTCGAGCACGTCAAAGGGAATGGTGGTCTCGGCCACGGGCTTGAGCGTGCTGCCCACGGTGACGGTGCGCCAGGGGGTCGATCCGGGCAGACTGATGCCGGGGAAGGCAGCACCCCACCCGTTGTTCTCGCCCTCCTGCGGATAGGCTACGGTGTAACCCTCGCCGGCCTTGTACTCGGAGAGCCGTCCGCCACAGTAGTCGCCCGTCACGCCCGTCTCCGACACCAAGGCCCACGCCTCGCCCACGGCCGGCTGCTTGTCCGTACGGGCGCCGCCGATGTGGAACAGGCTGGGGAACGTGTAGCCCACGCCGTACCGCGACGGCTGGGTCATGGGAGCGTCGGAGGTGAACACCTCCTCGTAACTGGGTTTGGTGGTCTCCCACCCGGTCATGGGCTGTATCTGCGGAGAGAGGAACGTGGTGGTCGCTTCGGGGAAGTTGAACGACGAGGCCTCTTCATAGATCAGTGCCTGCTTGGGATTGCCGCTCTTGGGTCTGGGCAACGTGTAGCGGTAGGCCACGTCGTTGTCCGACACGTTGAACGTGACCACCATCTCGAGCTTCTTGGCGTTGGTGAACGTCAGCACGGCCTGGTTGGCCTCGTAGTGTATGTCCGAGACCTTGGTGCGTGTCATGGTGTAATGCTTGTCGACCTTGCCCGCCTTGACATCGGTCAGCGTGAGGCCGGCGGTGAAATCGCCTATATTGGTTTTCAGTCCGAGGCGCGAGGTGCGCAGAATGGTCTGGCCGGCATAAGTCAGGGTGTAGTTGGCGTTTCCGCCGTTGTCGTTGACCGTCACCACGAGCTGCCCGTCGGGCGAACTTACCGTGCTTTCCTTGGCCAGTGCGGGCAGAGAGGCCAGCACGGCCAGGGCCGGAACGAGCAAGGTGCGGCGCACGGCCAGGGGATAAAGGGAATTGTATTTGGTTTTCATGTGCGTTTACAGATTGTCTTTTTCGATATCCTTGAAATAGCGGTAGGTGCCCACCTTCAGTTCGTCGGTGGCAGCCTCGTCGGCCACGATGATGCTGTGGGCATGCTGCTGCAGGGCCGAGATGGTCCAGGCCTGCGTGACGGGGCCTTCCACGGCTGCCTGTAGGGCACGGGCCTTGTGGTGGCCGTTGACCAGGATCATCACCTCCTGGGCATCCATCACTGTGCCCACGCCCACGGTCAGGGCATGCTTGGGCACCTTGTTGATGTCGTTGTCGAAGAAGCGCGAGTTGGCGATGATGGTGTCGGTGGTCAGTGTCTTTACGCGCGTGCGGCTCACCAGGCTCGAGAACGGCTCGTTGAAGGCGATGTGGCCGTCGGGGCCGATGCCGCCGATGAAGAGGTCGATGCCGCCGGCATCTATGATTTTCTGCTCGTATTCGGCGCACTCGGCCTCGAGGTCGGCGGCGTTGCCGTTGAGGATATGCACATTCTCGTACGGTATGTCGATATGGTCGAAGAGGTTGCGGGCCATGAAGCTATGGTAGCTCTCGGGATGGCTCTCGGGCAAGCCCACATACTCGTCCATGTTGAAGGTCAGTACATGGCGGAAACTGACGCGGTCTTCCTTATAGGCCTTCACCAGTGCGGCATACATGCCCTCGGGCGAACTGCCGGTGGGCAGACCGAGCACGAAGGGACACTCGGCGGTGGGTTGAAACTCGTTGATGCGCTCAACAACATGGTTGGCAGCCCACTGCGAAAGGCGGTCATAATCCTGTTCAATAATTAATCTCATAATACTTAGGTTTTATTATATGTTTTAGTCTTTTGCAAAAATACTGTTTTTATCGGGATTAAGCACCATGACTTGCAAGAAAAGCACCGTGAAATGAAAAACTGGCATGATACCGGTATTCGTCCCAAGCTCTTTCGAGGTTCATGTTATGCCAGTTGTGGTCATGCTGCGCATAGCTGGCAAGAGCCGCCCATTGGACGAATACTATGATAGCGCATATCGTGTTTCTCATAACAATCAATCTTCAAAATCATAGTTTCCATTTGGTGTATTTCCTTTCTTTCTCGTCTTCCGACATGACCGACACCTCTTTCCACAGGTTGTCGAGCATCTCGCGGGTCAGTTTCCGTTTCATGATGTTTCAGCAGTTTTGGGTTATGTAGTTTTCGGCATGTGGCGTATGGCTGGCATCAATGCACTACTTTTTTGACAAAGATAGGAAGAAACCGGCATATCTCCAAATGTTTCTTTTATTTTTTTGAGACATAAAAGGGCACATTTGGCAAACCGCATGATGCTTTTGCGTCGGGTTTCAACATTCGGTTTAGAGCAGTTCCCAACGGTCGTTTGCATAGTGTCTATTGCCATTTCTTCACAACCGCACATCCAGCGGAATCCATCGTCCACAAATTTTATGAAACAAATTGACGGAAATAAAATTATTTGACCACAATAAAGTTGCCGGTTTAGCACAAAAACGGGCCGCCTAAAGTAAATACATCCAACAATACGGGCTTCCAGCGATGAGAAAAAGGGGCCTTTTGCCCCTCCAAAGGTGGCTTAACGCGTCTCGAAAAGGCACTTATCGCCCCTCGGAGAGTGCCGAATCGCAGGGCGATAAGTGCCTTGAGGGGAAACCGCGGAGCCACAGACAGTTTCCCGCCACTACCCTACCGCGGTAACAAACTGATGTTCAGCACTATTCGTAAATCATAAAAACAAGCCGATTTTCAGAAAAAACATCCTGCCCGTGATGGCTGGGCGATTCTGGGAGGCACTTCCGCATGATTATGATTTTACAGAAACAGGTATGTGGCTATGCCTCGTATAACTTAATAAATGATAAAACCCGATATGTTGTTTGGGTTTTCCGACACAAAATGCTTATTTTTGCAAAATATTGTAAAATGAGATATGAAGGCTCGTAGATTTTCCTCCCTGTTCCTGTTTCTGCTCGTGGCCCTGGTGCTACAGGCAGCCAATCAGCAGTTCACGCTCGTCATCGATGCCGGGCATGGCGGCAAAGACCACGGCGCACCGGGGGCCATCTCGGAGGAAAAGAACCTGACGCTGAAATATGCGCTGGCCTTCGGACGGCTGGTGGAGAGCAACTGCCCCGACGTGAAGGTGGTCTACACGCGTACCACCGACACCTACCTCACCCTTCACGAACGCGCCGAGATAGCCAACCGCAACAATGCCGACCTCTTCATCTCCATCCACATCAACGCGCTCGACGGGGTGCACACGGCCCACGGGTTCCAAAGTTACACGCTGGGACGCGGCGAGACCACAGGCGACAAGGGACTGAAGGTCAACGCCGACGTGGCCAAGCGCGAGAACGCCGTCATCTTTCTGGAGAACAACTACAAGACGGTGTACGCCAACCTGAACGGCGATGCGCCCGAGCTCGACATCATGGGCGAAATCATTGCCGACCAGAACCGCGAACGAAGCGTCAAGCTCTCGCAGCTCATGCAGCAGGAAGTGTGCAAGGCCACAGGACGGCAGGACGGCGGCTCGCACCAGAACAACCTGGCCGTGCTGCGGCTGACAAAGATGCCGGCCATCCTGTTGGAACTGGGATTCATATCCACTCCCGACGAGGAGAACTACATGAACACCGAAGAGGCGCACAACAACTATCCGCAGGGATTTCTCAACGCCTTCCTGCGCTATAAGGAGAAATACGACAGTTCCATCGACGTGCCCTACCGCACAGGGGCCGAAGGACGCAAGAGCAGCAACGCGGAAGTACGACAGGAACAGGAACCGGAAACAACCGTGGCCGTGAAAAAGACGGAGACCGCACCCCGACGGAAAGTAGCAACACCGCAAAAGGAAACCGCAACAGCAACAAAACAGGCAGCCGACACACCCAAGGCCGGCATCGACGAGGCACGCCCCGTGTTCAAGGTGCAGATATTGGCAAGCACCATCGTGCTCAAAGCCGGCGACAGCCACCTGAAAGGGCTCACCGGATGCGAATACTACGAAGACGGCAACTACAAAAAATACACCTACGGCGCAAGCAACAACTACAACGAAATATACCGCCTACGCAAGCAGATTCTCGACAAGTTTCCTGAGGCTTTCATCATAGCCTTCAAGAACGGAAAGAAGATGGACGTGAACGAAGGCATCCAAGAATTTAAGAAAAACAGACAAACGGGCAAATAATCCGCCCGTATCATTTAAACCAACCACCAAAACCATGAAGTCATTCACCAAGGAAATAAAAATAGCTCTCGTGGCTGTCGCCGGCATCGTTCTGCTGTTCTTCGGACTCAACTTTCTGAAAGGTATGTCCGTTTTTTCGAATGATAACACCTATTATATAAAGTTCAAGGACATCAGCGGCCTGTCGGCCTCCAACCCCATCTATGCCGACGGCTACCAGGTGGGTGTGGTAAAGGGCATCGACTACGACTATGCCAACAACGGCGACATCGTGGTGCGCTTCAGCGTGGACAACAACCTGCGCATACCCAAAGGCTCTTCGGCCGAAATAGTGGGCGACCTCATGGGCAATGTCAAGATGAACCTGCTGCTGGCCAACAACCCGAGGGAGCGCGCCATGCCGGGCGACACGCTGGTCGGCGCCATCAACAGCGGACTGATGGGTACCGTAGCGGCACTCGTGCCGACCATCGAAAAGATGTTGCCCAAGATGGACAGCATTCTCGCAAGCGTCAACACGCTGCTGGCCGACCCGGCCCTGACGCAGTCGCTGCACAACGTGCGCGACATCACGCAGAACCTCACCACCACCACGCGCGACCTCAACACGCTCATGGCCACCGTCAACAACCGTATGCCAGGCATCATGGGCAAGGCCGACGCCGCTCTCGACAAGGCCGGAAGCACGCTCGACAACACCACGGACCTGACCGCCAAACTGGCTGCCGTAGACGTGGCCGGCACCATGGAGCAGGTGAACCGCACGCTGGCCAACGTGCAGCAGATAACCGACAAACTGAACAGCAAGGAGGGGTCGCTGGGATTGCTCATGAACGACCCGGGACTATACAACAGCCTCAACGCTACCGTGCAGAGCGCCGACTCGCTGCTTACCAACCTCAAGGCACACCCCAAGCGATACGTGCACTTCTCGCTGTTCGGGAAAAAGGACAAATAACATAAACCGAAAACAGAAGGCATCCGTCGGACAAAAATATTTCAGAAATTTGAAAAGGTTTGTTCCACGGATGCCTTTTCCGTGCGTAACTGTGTCATAAAGCGAGGGTTAGAAAACAAAAATAATTGTTTCACAAACGCGGCGGCCGCCAGGACACCCAATCGCATTGTGCTAATTTTCAGCACCTTACGTTTCAACACGCACACGAAAAGGAAAAATATAGCCCTGTATGGCATAACCACTTATCAAACAGAACGTTACAAACGCAGCGGGAAATATTCCGAAAACAGGACATTTGGATATTCGGAATTTCTTTCGTAATTTTGCAAGTCCAAAACGAAAAGAAACGTCTACTAAGGCGACCACTAATAACATCTTGTCAACATGAAGCCAAGTCCTGATGCTCGTTGGGATGAAGCGCTTGCGCTCATACGCAAGAACGTCTCTGAGCAGATATACAACACATGGTTCAAGCCCATTGTCTTCGAGCAATTCGATGAAGCTCAGAGGATGATATCCGTACAGGTGCCAAGCCCTTTCGTGTACGAATATCTGGAGGAGAACTTTTTGGACTTGATGAGCAAAGTGCTGCACAGATGCTTCGGCGACAACATCGGACTGAAATACGGTGTAGTAACCGACAAGGAACACAACATCTCGCAAGAAATCGAAGCTGACCCGGCTGACGCCAGCACGCAGCAAAAGCCGCGCACAAAAGGCAACCAAAGCCCTACCATTCTCGACGCAGCGCAGCCGCAGCAGATCGATTCGCAACTCGACCCGCACCTTACATTCAACAACTATATCGAAGGCGACAGCAACAAACTGCCGCGCTCGGTGGGTATGTCCATTGCCGAACATCCCAACACCATGCAGTTCAACCCCATGTTTATCTATGGGCCGTCGGGATGCGGAAAGACACACCTCATCAACGCCATTGGCATGAAGACCAGCCAGATGTATCCCCAGAAACGGGTGCTATACATCAGCGCAAGGCTCTTCCAGGTGCAATACACCAACGCCGTGCTGCAAAACGCTGTCAACGACTTCATCGCCTTCTACCAGACCATCGACATGCTGATTGTCGACGACATACAGGAATGGGTCAGCGCAACCAAGACGCAGGAAACATTCTTCCACATATTCAACCATCTTTTCCGCAACGGAAAGCGCATCATCCTGGCAAGCGACCGGCCGCCCGTAGACCTCAAGGGCATGCCCGACCGTCTGCTGACCCGTTTCTCGTGCGGTCTCATCGCCGAATTGGAGAAACCCAACACGCAGCTCTGTATCGACATTCTGGAAAACAAGATACGGCGCAACGGCCTGCACATCCCCCACGACGTCATCCAGCTTATCGCCGAAACGACAAGCGGCAGCGTGCGCGACCTGCAAGGGGTCATCAATTCGCTTCTGGCCTACTCCATCGTGTACAACAGCGAGGTGGACATGCGGCTGGCCGAAAGGGTCATCAAGCGGGCCGTGAAGATCGACGACCACCCGCTTACCGTCGATGACATCCTCGACAAGGTGTGCAGCCACTACAACGTGACTGCCGAACAGGTGAACTCGAAAAGCCGCAAACGCGACTATGTGCTGGCCCGCCAGGTGTCGATGTACCTGGCACAGAAATACACCAAGATGCCTGCCAGCCGCATCGGCAAGCTGGTGGGCAACCGCGACCACTCCACCGTGATACACAGTTGCGCACAGGTGGAAAAGCGGCTGCAGACCGACAAGATGTTCAGCGCCGAGGTATCGAGCATCGAAAACTCGTTCAAACTGAAGGGATAAGCCGCTTCACGCCATCATACGGCATTGCCCCCGCCTCTGTTCTGATGCCGCTACGGGACGAAACCGGCCGTCCGCCATGCCTCCAAGACACAAAAAAGCACGCCCCAAGGCGTGCTGACAAATCATACAATAATTGCAGATCCTGCGCCCCGTCATGTCGCGGCGCAGGATCTGCCGTTAAAACCGGACGGAGCCCCCGGCCATTATCCACAGTCCGGGCTGCAACACACTGCCCAAGTCGTAATAGCGGTGGGCCGTGATATTGTCTGCTTTCAGATGCAGTTCCCAGTGACGGGCCGTCCACATCAGCTTTCCGTCGAGCTTGGCATAGGGATGATAGCCGTTCATGCGCTGCTGCCACCGCAATGACCATGATGCCGACAGGCGGCTGACAATGCGGTGACTGAGCGTGGCTACAAACTTATGGCGCAGATACTCCAAGGCATAAAGCGAACGGTAGATCTGTTCAGTCGTCTCATGTTTCTGATGGATGTAGGCATAGCCCAGGTGCAGCTTGAGCAGTCCTTCGTCATGCCTGTCACCAAGGGCAAGCCACCGGGCAAAGTCAATGTCTGTGGACACGTTGAAGCCCATGTTGTCGAGCTTGCCAATATTCAGCGCATGGTACTTGGTGGAAGTTTCCGTTTCGTACACCCAGTCAATCATGTTCGTGCCACGACTATAGAACGCACTGGCAAGGACCGTGATGCCGTCCGCACGAAAACGGGCTCCTGCCTTATAGGCTGAATTGCGTTCGGGCTTGAGCTGAAGGTCGCCCTGCTGCGCCGAATTGCTGGTATACAGGTCGGTAAATGTAGGCACACGTAACGCCTTGTTCCAGCTGGCATAGAGCTTCCAGTGTGCCGACGGCCGGTAACTGATATCCACCCCGGGGTAGAAACGGTAGTCGCCGTCAAGTCCGGTATTGCGGTTTGCCAGAACACCGGCCGATACGGTCAGTCCGCCCACGATGACATTGTGCTCAAGAAAGAGGCTGGTGTTGGTACGGTTGCCTTCGCGCGAATACTGCCTATCGGTTCCATGGATCGGTTTCCAGTCGGCTTCGGGCATAAGTTCACCGTAAGCTGTGGAGAGGATATGCTCTTTGCGCACATCGGCTCCCAGAGAAGTCTTTCCGAGCATCCAGTCCAACTGGGCGTTGACCGACGCCCCATAGACATCCATGCGGTGGTAATTCTCGCCGGCAGCAGCACCGGTCTGAGCTTTCGTGAGTTGGTAATGGTCCACGTCGCGATGGCCATAGACAGACGGCGTAAGGGTCAGCGAACGCAGCGTTTCGCTCTCCGCGCAGGCAAAAGGATGCACCTGCGCCTTCAAAGAGCCCATGTAACGGCGCGTCCACTCGTACTGATTGGGGAAGCGTGCCGAATAGAACGTGTTGGCACCATAGTCCTGCGAGGTGATGCCGGCCTGCCAGCACAAATCGGCGTAACGCGAAACGAACGCCCCTTGCCAGAACCCTCGCCACTTGCTGAAATCCGAATTGTCGGTTCCACCATCACTGCGCGCATACCCAGCCGACAGAGACGACGACACGCCCGCCCCTACGGGACGCAACGGAACAGCCACGGAGGCACGCGCATCGGCACCGAAACTTCCGAACGAACCGCCTTCCGCCGTTGCCTGTCCGCCCCATCGGGCGGTACGGTCAGCACCATCTTCTACAGCCGTTTGCCGCATAACGATTTCCGACTGCTTCGTGACGATGTTGATGGCGCCACTGAAAGCCGAAGAACCGAACACACGGGCCGAAGCACCTTCGAGCACCTCGATGTGGTCGATGTCGTTCAGCGACACGGGGAAATCGGCCGCATTGTGTCCCGTCTGCGGACTGGACAGCGGCACGCCGTTCAGCAGAATGGCAATCTGGTCGAATGTTCCGCCATTGATGGAAATGTCCGTCTGTACACCAAAGGCACCGCGCTGACGGACGTCCACGCCGGTAACCAATTTCAAAACATCGTTGACGGTCTGTGCTTCCGCACGATGAATGTCATCGCGGGAGATAACCTCAACAATCCGTGCTGACTGGGAAGCAGTCAGCGGCGCTCGTGAGCCGGTAACTACCACCTCATCGATGCTCCGCACATTCAAGCTGACCGAATCGCCGGAAGCTTCCGGCTTAACGCTCACCCCGTCGGCCTTGGCATAGGCAAGGGTGGGCACAGCCAGCACCCCAATGAGCACCTCTTTGCCCAATGAGGCAAAAAGGCTGTAGCCCTTGCGGTTGAAGTGCTTAAAGAGCAGCACACTGCGCTTGTTGAACAAAAACTTTTTCATAAATCGTCTGCAAAGGTACGGTTTATTTTTGTTAATCTTTGTAATAAACGCATAAATGCAGATAATAAAGTGTATATTTGCCATTGATAAGTATACAATCAATCAGTAACATAACAATCTACCAAAAATTGCGATTATGAAGGCAAGAACATTTGCACTATCCACCTTGCTCATGGGGGCCATGGGGGCGTCTGCGCAAGTGACGATTGACGTGGACGCGGCCCAGAAAGGCAAGTCCGTGTCACCCATGCTCTATGGTATTTTCTACGAGGACATCAACCACGCCGCCGACGGCGGCCTCTATGCGGAGCTGGTGCGCAACCGCAGCTTCGAAGACAACGACGAGCATGCCGACCACTGGAAGGCCAAAGGCAACGCCACGCTGAAGCTGGTCAGCAAGGGTCTGCTCAACAAGGCCCAGGCGAAAGCACTCGAAGTGACCTTTACCGGCGACGGCGACGGGTTCAACAACGAAGGTTACTGGGGCATCCCCGCCGTGCAGGGACGCACCTACAAACTGTCGTTCTGGGCCAAGGGAAAGCTGAAAGGCAAGCTGAAAGCATTCATAGGCTGCGGCTGCGGGCGCATGGAGTTTGCCCAGGCCGAGTTTGAAGGAAAGCAGTTCACCAACAAATGGACCAAGTACGAGGCCACCATGACCTGCAACACCAACCATCCCAAGGCACTGTTGTGGTTCTCGGCCACGGGCAAAGGCACCCTCGATTTCGACGTGGTGAGCCTCATGCCCCCCACGTTCAACAACCGCGAGAACGGCATGCGTCCCGAACTGGCATCGATGCTCTACGACCTTCACCCGAAATTCTTCCGTTTCCCCGGCGGCTGTTTCGTGGAAGGACAGCAAAGTCCCGACAATGCCTTCCGCTGGGAGCGCACCATCGGCCCCGTTGAGGAACGTGCAGGCCACTGGAACGTGAACTGGGGCTACAGAACGACCGACGGCATCGGTTTCCACGAATACCTGCAACTGGCCGAAGACCTCGGCTCGAAGCCTCTCTATGTGGTGAACGTAGGCATCTGGCATGGCGGCTTCACGCCCGTCGACTCGATACAGCCCTGGATCGACGAGACACTGAATGCCCTGGAATATGCCAACGGCCCCGTGACCTCCAAGTATGGCGCCCTGCGCGCAAAGAACGGGCATCCCGCTCCGTTCAACATCGAATATCTGGAAATAGGAAACGAGAACAACCAGCCCAACCCCCGTGAGCAGAGCGACAACTACTACAAGCGCTACCAGCTTTTCCGCGATGCCGTGCTGGCCAAGTACCCGAACATGCACATCATCGGCAATGTGGCAGCCTGGGGAACCGACGACCCCACATGGGATTCGAAGGAAAAAGTGGAACTGCTCGACGAGCACTACTACCGCACCCCGGAATGGTTTGCCGCCAACTTCCACAAGTATGACACCTACGACCGCCAGGGCCCGGCCATCTATGTGGGCGAATATGCCGTAACACAAGGCTTCGGCAATGTGGGCAACCTCAACGCAGCCTTGGGCGAAGCAGTATATATGATGGGACTGGAGAACAACTCCGACATTGTGAAAATGGCCAGCTACGCACCCATTTTCGCCAATGTCAACGAGACGCGCTGGCGTCCGGACATGATCCAGTTCAACGCCACGCGCGCTCTGGGCACCCCTTCCTACTATGTGCAGCGCATGATGGCCGGCAATGTCGGCACACGCATCATGACCGTAAGCCAGAACAACCCCTACACCGTCAATCCCGACGACGTGAAGGTGAAACCGGCCACCTGCTCGGTGGGTGTGGGCACCTGGGGAACCAATGCAAGCTTCGAGGAGATAGGACTCACGCTGGAGGACGGTGCCAGCAGCAAAATCCTGGACAAGAGCGTGGTGAAAGGCCAATGGCAAAAAGACGGCAACATCTTGAAACAGACCTCGTGGGAGGAAGGCTCCGTCGCACTCAACGACAAGCAGTTCACGTCCGACGAATACACCTACAAGGTGCGTGCCCGCAAGGACAAGGGCAACGAAGGCTTCCTGATAGTGTTCAACTATGTGGATGCCGACAACTATTGCTGGCTGAATCTCGGCGGATGGGGCAACGGGCAGCATGCCATCGAGCAGGTGATTGACGGCAGCAAGAACCAGATTGCCATGGCTCCCGGCCATGTGGAGCAAGGCCGCTGGTACGATGTCGAGCTGCATGTAAAGGGCGACAGCATCTACGCCAGCATTGACGGCAAGCAGCTGTTCGCCTCGAAACTGAAGCCCAGCACGTTCGCCGGCTTCTTCTCGAGTGCCACATACGACGAGCCGTCGGGCGAATACATCGTGAAACTGGTCAACACCAGCACCGAAGCCACCACGGCCCGCATCAACCTGAAGAACCACAAGAGCACCACTGGCCGCGTGGTACGGCTCACGGGCGAGAAGGGAACAGCCGAAAACACCATCGACGACCTGACCAACGTGATACCGACCGAAGAGCAAATCAGCCCCGACAGCGACGGCGTGACACTCGACATACCGGCCAACTCGCTCAACATCGTGCGCATCAAGTAAGTCCAACCGCCAAGATTCATCCAACCATGACCAAGCGATTTGCTTTCAAAATGTATCTGAAGCCAGGCTGCGAGGAGGAGTATGCCCGCCGGCATGCTGCCATCTGGCCAGAACTGGTGAAGATGATGAAGGAAGAACAAGGCGTCCAGAACTACAGCATCTACTGGGACAAGGAGACCAACCTGCTCTTTGCCTATCAGGAATGTACCAAGGATGTGAACACGCAGGACAACAGCCACACGGATCCCGTCACCCAAAAGTGGTGGGACATGATGGCCGACATCATGGACACCAACAAGGACAATTCGCCCGTCAGCGTTCCGCTGGAGGAACTGTTCCACATGGACTGAGCCATCGCCGGGTGCCGGCCGAACAGCTACCGGCACCCGGCCTATGACACATACCCTATCAACGCCAAAGGGGCGTGCCGCAGTTGCGGCACGCCCCTTTGGCGTTAAGGCATCCCTGTACACCCCGGTTACCGCTCGCCGGCGTCCTCGGGTTTCATGCTGCGTTTCCACTTTAGATAGCCCATGACCGCTATGACCACATACAGGCCATAGAGCGATGCCTTGAAGGGGATGTCCTTGTAGAAATAAAGCACACAGGTTACCACATCGACCACAATCCATATAAGCCACTGTTCGAGGTACTTGCGCGCCAAGGCCCATATGCCCACGAAACTGAGCGCCGTGGTGAAGGCATCGGCCACCGGCACGGTGGACCCGACCTGCACCAGCCAGTACCACAGCACACCCCAGATAAGCAGCGTGCCCAACACCCAGGGCAGTATGAGACTTTTCTTGAAATGGGTCACGGGCAGCTGTTCGCCGGCCGGCTGACTGCGTTTTTTCCCGAATTTCCAAGCCCATACACCGTAGAGGGTCATGGCGATATAGTAGAACTCCATGCCGCAGTCGGCATAAAGTCCCTTCTGGTAATAGAGCACGATGTCCATGGCCTGCATCACAAATCCCACAAGCCACAGCCATATACTGGCGCGGTACTCCAACAGGATATAGGCCAGGCCGAGCAGTGTTGTGGTGATGTCTAACCAGTGGGCGGACAGAAAGTCTTGCATAAGATGACGGTTTTGAAAACAAGCACACAGCCCGGGGCATGCCCCACCGCTGTGTGCTTTATGGTTGACGGCAGTCCTGCCCTTCGGCGAACAGGACTGCATAGGGTTAGAATCTCAGCGTGATGTTGCCCATCATGTTGAAGCCGGCCATCGGAATATAGCCTAACTGGCAGTAACGCGGGTCGGTATCCTTGTCGCTGGCTTTCTGATAGGCCGAGTAGACCCATCCGCTGGCGGCATAGTGACGGTCGAAGATGTTGTTCAGGTTGATGCCGAACACCACCTCCTTCAGCACCTGCTTGACGGGCAGCGTGTAGCTCAGGTTGAGGTCGCTCTGCGAGAAACAGGGCAGCGAACGCTGCTTGTTCTCGGTGTTGTCGAGATACTGGCGGCTCACAAAGTTGGTGTGCCACACGGCCTGGAAACCGTTATAGTGGAAATTGGCAAAGCCGTTGAGGATGACCGCAGGCGAGAACGCCAGGGTGGACTTGTCGTAGTGGATGGTGCGGTAGCCGGTTTTTGCCTCCCAGTCCTCGGCATACTCGGTAAAGTCCTTGATGCGGTTCTGCGAGAAAGCGGCGTTGCCGGCCACGGTGAACCATGCCAGCGGGCTCCAGTCGGCCGAAACCTCGGCACCCATGCGGTAGCTCTTGTCGATGTTGGTGGTAAGGTTCTCGCCGATGTCGCTCTTCTGTCCGGTCTGCACAAACTGGTCCTTGTAGCTCATGTAGTAGAGATTGACGCCGGCATGCCAGTTGCCGCCGTTGTAGGCATAGCCCAGTTCGGTATCGGTAAGATGCTCGGCCTTGGGGGCGGGGTACGAACCGTTGTCGGTGAAATTGTTGCGCTCGGGCTCACGTCCGGCGTAGGCCACCGAGATGTAGGCGCGGTGATTGCCGAAAGTGAAGTTGAAACCGGCCTTGGGATTGAAGAAGTTATAGTCCTCGTGGATGTTGAGGGCCTGGTTGTGGTAGGTGCCGTCCTTGTCCTGCACGAACTTGTCGTTCACTCCCGATGTCTTGAAATGCACATGGCGGTACTGCAGGTCGAGGAACACGTCCCACCAGGACGTGATGTGCTCGGTGGCCTTCACGAAAGCCGAGTAGTCGAACTTGTGGGCATCGGAGTCGTAGTACTGGTTGCCGGTGTAGGGAGCCGTGATGTGTGCATAGCCCGTACGCGTAGAGATGTAGTCGACATATCCGAAATGGTTGCCGCGGAACTGCTGCAGGTTCAGACCGCCCACGATGTCCCAAAGTTCGTCCTTGTAGTTGGCGTTGTATACCACGCCGTAGGTGTGCTGCGTCAGTCCCTTGCGGCGGATAAAGTCGCTCTTCTTCACAAAGTTGCCGGCGGCGTCGGTGGCATACATGCCGAACTTGGCAAACTTGTTGTCGGGGCGGAACTCCTTGTAGTAGCCGTAGCCGTAGGTATAGTGCACAGCCCCGTTGTGGATCCAGTGGGCCGACGGCTGCCAGGTGAAGCTCAGGATGTTGTGGTCCTGCGTAAAGTTGTCGGTGGTTTTGCTCCAGTACGAACCGTTGTCGAGCTGATAGCGCTGGGTCTGGAAATTGCCGGCGGCGTCCTGCGGGAATTTCCAGCTGCTGGCATCAAACACCAGACTTTCGTACAGCGAGTTGTACCGGCCCAGGCCGTGCTGGTACATGTCCTTGTACGAGTAGATGCCCTGTGCGGTGAGCGTGGCGTCGTCGTTGCCTCCGGTCACGCCGTTCCAGGCCTGGCCCGTGTGCTCGTAGTTGCCGATGTTCTTGTAGCGTATCTGGAAATTGTCGCCCAGCCAGGTCAGTCCGCCGTAGAACGAACCGCTGTTGCCTGCCGTGCCGTGTATGTATCCGTCGGTACCGGTGTGGTGGAAAGCTCCGTCGAAGATGAGGTGACCGAAGAGCAGGCCGGTAGAGAAGTTAAGGCCGGTGTTGTAGGTATCGTAGCTGCCGTACGAGCCGGTCAGTTCGAGCGACGGCTTGAGGCTCGGCATGGCCGTGGCCAGCGATATGGAGCCGCCGAAGGCACCGTCGCCGTTGGTCGACGTGCCGATGCCGCGCTGTATCTGGGCCGACCCGAGCAGCGAACCGTACGAGTTCATGTTGGCCCAGAACACTGTCTGGTCTTCGGGCGAATTGAGGGCCACGCCATCGAGCGTAACGTTGATGCGGCTGCCGGCTGCACCGCGTATGCGCATATAGACGGTACCGGTGCCGAGACCGTTCTCGCCCCATGCCAGCACGCCGGGGGTGTTGGCAAAGAGGAACGGCAGCTCGCGGCCTGTCTTGCTGAAATTGTTGAGATCTTGCTTCTTGATGTTTGCCACTGCAAACGGAGCTTCTTGCTGCGCGCGCACACCCTTGACGACAACCTCCTGCAGGGTGGCCTGCTTCAGCGAATCGGCTGCCGACTGGGCATTGGCCTCGGCCGGAAGCAGTGTCGCGAAGGCAAACGCCAATGGTGTAACAATAACCATTTGTTTCATTGACACAATGAATTAAAAAAAATAATAAAGACTAAAGGGAAATCCTAATACCTACGCCGGCATTACCCGGATCAGGTTATGGGTATGTTCTCAGCACCGGACAAATGCCCGGGCACCCCTTAGATGACATTCTGCCATCCAAACTGCAAAATTAGCACTTATTTGGCAGATGGCCAAACGAAACCTTATGTTTGTAGGCCGTCGGCCCGTTTGCACACGCTCCGGGCAGGGCTCCGCCGCCGGCCTTTCAGACTGCCGTTTGCCATTCGATACCTATCGCACTGCGGTATGATAGCTATCGCGTTGCGGTTCGATAGCTATCGCAGTGCCATTCGGCATCTATCGCAATGCCGTTCGATAGCTATCACGAAAGATAAAAATTGCACCAATGTCCGAATGAACAATAGCAACGCATAAATACCTAACTATTAACATCTTGTGCATTTTCAAGCACAAAGACAACGGGGATATTATCCCTCTGCAGTCGAGGAAAAGTAAAAAGGCCGCACCCCACCTGCCTTGCGGCAAGCGCGACGCGGCCTGTATGTCATGCCTCACAAAAGCGAGGCCTACGCTCCAGAAAAAATCAGCAGCTCTTGCAGGGAGCCCAAGGTTTCAGCTCCTTGAAGAAGTCGTGGCCCTTGTCGTCCACGAGGATGAATGCGGGGAAATTCTTCACCGTAATCTTCCAAACGGCCTCCATGCCCAGCTCGGGATACTCCACGCACTCAATGCTCGTGATGCAGTCCTTGGAGAGCACAGCGGCTATGCCGCCGATGGTGCCGAGGTAGAACCCGCCGTGCTTCTGGCAGGCATCGGTCACCACCTGGGTGCGGTTGCCCTTGGCTATCATGACCAGCGAACCGCCATGATCCTGGAACTCGTCCACATAGGGGTCCATGCGGTTGGCGGTGGTGGGGCCCATCGAGCCGCAGGGGTAACCCTCGGGGGTCTTGGCCGGACCGGCATAGAGTATGGGATGATCCTTGAAATACTGGGGCAGGTCCTCGCCCTGGTCCAGACGGGCTTTCAGCTTGGCATGGGCAATATCGCGCGCCACGATGATGGTGCCGTTCAGGATGACACGGGTCGAAACGGGATATTTGGCCAGCTCGGCACGCACGGCATCGATACCCTTGTCGAGGTCGATAACGATGTTCTCCCCGCCCTCACCGGGCTTGCGGTACTCTTCGGGAATCAGCTCGCCGGGGTTGTCGTCCATCTTCTCGAGCCACACACCGTCCTTGTTGATGATACCCTTGATGTTGCGGTCGGCCGAGCAGCTCACGCCCATGCCAATGGGGCAGCTGGCACCATGGCGGGGCAGGCGAATGACGCGGATGTCGTGGGCCAGGTACTTGCCGCCGAACTGTGCGCCCAGTCCGATCTTGTGGGCCTCGTCGAGCAGTTTGGCCTCAAGGTCGAGGTCGCGGAACGCACGTCCGGTCTCGTCGCCCGTGGTAGGCAGGTTGTCGTAGTACTTGATGGAACCGAGCTTCACGGTGAGCAGGTTCTTCTCGGCCGACGTGCCACCGACCACAAAGCAGATGTGGTAAGGGGGACAGGCCGCCGTACCGAGGCTCTTCATCTTTTCCACGAGGAAGGGCAGCAGGGTGCCTTCGTTCTGAATGGTGGCCTTGGTCATGGGATAGAAATAGGTCTTGTTGGCCGATCCGCCACCCTTGGCCACCATGATGAAGCGGTACTCGTCGCCCTCCTCGGCCTCGATGTCGATCTGTGCGGGAAGGTTGCACTTGGTGTTCACCTCGTCGTACATGTTGAGCGGTGCATTCTGCGAGTAGCGCAGGTTGTCCTGCGTATAGGTGTTGTATACACCGAGCGAGAGTGCCTCGGCATCGTCGAAATCGGTCCAGACGCGCTGGCCTTTCTCGCCGTGGATGATGGCAGTGCCCGTGTCCTGGCAGAAGGGCAGCACGCCCTTGGCGGCTGTCTCGGCATTGCGCAGGAACTGCAGGGCTACATACTTGTCGTTCTCGGAAGCCTCGGGGTCTTGCAGCACCTTGGCCACTTGCTCGTTGTGCTTGCGGCGCAGTAGGAACTCGCAGTCGTGGAAGGCCTGTTGGGCCAGCAGAGTCAGGGCTTCGCGCGAAACCTTGACAATGGTCTTTCCCTCAAACTCTGTCGTGCTGACACCCTCTTTGGTCAACAGGCGGTACTCAGTGTCGTCCTTGCCCTTCTGGAACATGGGAGCATACTTGAAATCTACTGGTTTAGCCATATTCGTTATAAATAGATATTGTGTATAATGTTTTTGTGGTTTATTATTCGCCGAACAGCTCGTCGGTCGTGATGCGCTTCACGGGCGCAATCTTCTCGAGAGCCTTCATGTCGAGATTGTTCTCGTCGCCGAGGATAAGATAGCGGTAGGTCTTGTTGGCTATGTTCTCCTTGGCAAAGCGCATCACGTCCTGCAGCGTCAGCTTGGGCAAGGTCTCGTAGATCTTCCGGTTGATGTCGTAGTCGAGACCAAGCTTCTGCGCCTGCAGATAACTGGTCAGCACCGCAAACTTGGTGGTGCGCGCCGTGGCAAGGCTCTTGATCAGTCCCTGCTGGGCCAACTTGAAACCGGCCTCGCGGGCGGGCGTGTTGTCGAGCAGACTGTTGAACTCGTTCACGCAGTCCATCATCTTGTCGTTCTGCGTGATGATGTAGGTAAAGAACGTCTCGTCGTCTTTCGGACGCGAAGGACGGCTGTAGCTGGCCGATGCCGAATAGGCCAGTCCGCGGGCCTCGCGCAGCTCCTGGAAGACGATGGCATTCATGCCACCGCCGAAATACTCGTTGAAGAGAGCCTCAACAGCTGCCTTGTCTGCACTCCATTTCTTGCCCTCGTTGTGGAGCATCACCATGTAGATGTTCTTGGCGTCGTAGGGGGCGAGCCACACCTCGTTGCCGGTGGTGCGCAGCTGGGTGTACTCCTTGGCGGCGGGAGCGGCCGCAAAGGTCTTCGGCGTGAGGTGAACCTTGCCCACAAGGGCGTCGAGGTCGGCCTCCTTCGTGGGACCGTAGTACAACAGGGTGTGCTTCTTCGTCTTCAGGTCGCGCAGCAGGTTGAGCAGGGTCTGCGGATTGGCGGCACGCAGTTGCTTCGCGTTCATGCGAGCGGTAATGGCATTGTACGGGCCGTAAGTGCCGTAATAGCGCAAGGCTGCAAAGTTGGAGCGCTGGTTGGTCTTGGCATCAGCACGGTCCTTCAGCAGCATGTCGACAAACTGGTTCCAGGTGGCCTTGGTGCCCTTGGCGCCGTTGAGCACGTCCTCGAGCAGCTGCAGTGCCTTGGGCATGGAACTGTTGAGGCCGGTAAGGGTGATGTCGATGGCGTCGTCGCTTACATTTATTCTGTAGCTGCATGCCAAGTCGTAGAACATCTGGTTGATCTTCTGGTTCGACAGCTTGGCAGTACCCACATAGTCGAGGTAGCTGGCAGCTATGTCATAGCGGTTGTCGCTCTGCGAACCGAACGGATAGTGATAGGACAGGGTAAAGAGGTCGTCCGAGGTGTTCTGCTTGTAGAGTACCTCGAGGCCTTTCTTCGTGACGGTTTTGGTGAGGTCTTTGCCATAGTCCACAAAGCTGGGCTGTATGGGTGCGGGCTTTATGCTGACCACCTCCTTGAGAAAATCGCTCTGCTTGTCGTTATTGGTGGGTATCGGGGTGATGCTGGGCTTCTCTATCTTGTGGATGGTAGTGTCGTTGCCCTGGCGTTTGAATACCGTCACATAGTTGTCGCGGAAGAAACGGTTGGCAAAGTCCACAATCTGTTGGCGGGTCATCTTCGAGATGCGGTCGAGGCGGTTCACCTGGTCGCTCCACTCCTGGCCGTTGATGAATGCATCGACAAACTTGTCGGCGCGCGAACGGTTGCTCTGCAACGAACGGTAATAGTACAGCCGCATGTTGTTGACCACGGCCGGCAAGAGGTTGTCGGCAAACTGGCCTTTCTTCAGCTTCTCTATCTCGGCAAGCATCAGGCTGCGCACCTCTTCGAGGCTTTGTCCCTGCTTGGGACTGCCCATGAGGATGAACTGGCCGTAGTCGGTCATGCCCATACTGCCGGCCGCTGCCGACTGAACCTTCATCGGTGCATTGAGATTGAGGTCGAAAAGACCGGCCTTACCGTTGGAGAGCATGTTCGAAATCACGTCGAGCGTGTCGGCCTGATAGCTGGCCGCACCCTGCGTCTTCCAGCCCATCATCAGGTTTTCGGCCTCCAGGCCCACCACCGTGGTGTCGACATGGGCCGTCAGCTCGCGCACGGCGGCATACTCCGGGCGGCTCAAACTGTTGCTCTTCTGCCAGTCGCCGAAATACTTGTCGATGGTGGCTATCACCTGGTCGGGGTCGAAATCGCCCGCCATGCAGATGGCCACATTGTTGGGAACATAGTAGCGGTTGAAGTAGTTCTTGATGTTAACGATCGAGGGATTCTTCAGATGGTCCTGCGTGCCGATGGTGGTCTGCGTGCCATAAGGGTGGTTGGGGAAAAGCTTGGCGGCCAAGGCGTTCCTTTCCTTGCGGCTGTCGCTGGCCAGACCGATGTTGTATTCCTCGTAGACCGCCTCCAGCTCGGTGTGGAAACCGCGAATGACCATGTTCTTGAAACGGTCGCTCTGTATCTTGGCCCATGTGTCGATTTCGTTGGAAGGAATGTCCTCCACATAGCAGGTCACGTCGTTTGAAGTGTACGCATTGCTGCCTTCCGAACCGATAGACGACATGAGTTTGTCGTACTCGTTGGGGATATTGTACTGCGCAGCCAACTGCGAGATGGAGTCTATCTCATGGTAAGCCTTCTTGCGGGCTTCCTTGTCGGTGATGCGGCGGTAGGCCTCGAAACGGTTCTGGATGGAGTCGAGCAGCGGCGCTTCGGCCACCACGTTGCTGCTTCCGAAATGGGTGGTACCCTTGAACATCAGGTGTTCCAGGTAATGGGCCAGGCCGGTGGTCTCTGCCGGGTCGTTGCGCGAACCGGTACGCACGGCAATGTAAGTTTGCAAACGGGGTTTCTCCTTGTTCACGGAGAGGT
The DNA here is from genome assembly GCA_963656755.1 of bacterium. Taxonomy (GTDB): domain Bacteria; phylum Bacteroidota; class Bacteroidia; order Bacteroidales; family Bacteroidaceae; genus Prevotella. The sequence continues at coordinate 24,569 of CAVKJH010000003.1, read as the reverse complement.
ACACCTTCAGCCCGTTGTTGAGCGTGTAGATGCGGGTCTGCATCGGGTCGCCCGGAACCGAGGCATACTTGTACTGTTGCGCCATGGCCGTCGAGGTGACCAGCAAGGCCGCAGCAGCAAGAAAACTTCTGAATTTCATATTGCGGATAATTTTTAAACTGCTTTTATGTATTGCCGTACCGAAGCAACTGTTCGGCCGGGGCTAATTCTCGAAATCCACCTCATGGTCGAGGTTATTGATGAAATTGTCGAGCACCTCCTTCTCCACATCGCCCATGCGGAACTCCTTCTCGGCATCCTTGCGTATCTCGGCAATCCAGGCGCGGCGTGCCGTGATGTAGTCTTGCTTGATGCGGGCAGCGTCGTCGAGCGTCAACTCCTGTAGGTGATAATAGTCGAGTATCACCCGGTATGTCCACGCCCATTGGTAGAGGCGGTAGTTGTCGTTGATCTCCACGAAGCGTTTGGTCACCGCATCGATGGTGTCGAGCGTACCGTTCTTGATGTCTTCGACGAGCCGCTGCTCTTCCGAAGCGGGCAGAAGCAGTCCCGCCAAATCGTTCCAGTCGTCGAGACCGGTGTCGGTAGTGGGAGCATGCAGCTCCGGGTCGCGCTTGAGCACGCGCTTGAGCACTGCCCCCATGTAGATGCGCAGGGCAATGTCGTAGTACTTGATGCCCTTGTGGAGCGACGGCCCGTTGATGACATAGTCGTGGAAATTGTAGCTCGACACGTCGTCGCCCGACGAGGCCCGCAGGTCCTCGAGTATCTTCTTGCCCTTGATGATCTCGCCCACGCTGAAGGGAGAGAGCCAGTCGAAGTTGACAATGCTTCTCTGGGTGCCCTTCGGCCGCATGTCGCGCTTGGGCCACTTGCGGATGTCGCGGTAGAGGCCCACGGTCGTAATGTTGCGTCCGGGCGACAGATACATGGTGTCGCCGTAGGCAATAAGGTAGGAGAAAGGCAAATTGCGGGTGTCGGGATGGTGCATCAACTTGCCGAAACACACGCTGAACGTACCGATGGTTGCCGGCATGAGGAGGTAGGCTCCGCTTGCCGTCTTGGTGCCGCGCTCAAGCACTCCCCAGTGCATGGGGCCCATCTTGTATGCGTGGTTGGAAAAATTGGTGGCCGAACCGGCGTTGTAAAAACTGAACATACCGCCGATAAGCAGCGAGCTCTTGTGGTGACTGGCCGAGAAAGGACCGCAAAAGGCGGCACAGGCCTCGCCGTTGCTCATGTAGCTGTTGGCAAAAAACACGCTCGACGAAGCTGTGAACCCGTTGCTTATCTGGCAGGCCTCGCCCACGAAACAGTCCTGCATCTTCACCGAGTTGATGATGCTCGACCCGTCGCTGATGATGGAGTTTTCGCATATCACGCCCGTGCCGATGTAGACACTGGCCTCGGGCGAACTCAGGATGGTGCAGTCGCTGAGGCGTGCAGCGCCGTTGATTTCGCAGTCGTCGTAGATTTTCGTATTGGTGATTTCCTTCGTGTTGACTATCTTCACACCCGTCCCGATGGTGCCGCAATCGGTACTCGTGGCCTTTATTTCCTCGCGGACGAGCCGGCGTATGCAGTCTTTCAGTTCTTTGTCGTGGAAATGTTTCACCATGAATGCGGCAAACTGGCTGTCGAGATGCTTGAAAAGGATAAGGTTGCCGTCGCCCACCTCGTTGAGCACAGATATGATGTTGCCCTCGCCATAGGTAGCGCCTTCGGTAGTCTCGATGGTCGACACGTTCGAGATATAACAGTCGTCGCCGATTACATAGTTGTTGATGAAATTCCCGATGTTCTCAATCAGGCAGTTGTCGCCTACCACCACGTTGCGCAATGTGGCATTGGTGATACCCGAATGTTTGAAGAACCCTTTCGAAACTTCCACGTTCTTTTCGAAAGCCCCGATACGGATGTCGCCGTAGAGCATCACGCGGTGCATGTAGTTGGGCTTGAAATCGTCGGAAACGACGACCTGCCCCCAGTCCTCGGCCCAACAGTTATGGTCTTCGAGTACGTTTATTTCCTCGTCGGTGAGATTTCTGTATTCCATACCGTCATAGATTTGTTTGGTTTCCTGCCGTCAGTCTTCCACAGGATAAAGGAAATCGTTGTAGGGATATTTCTGCACATGCAGCTCTCGCACCTTGCGGTAAAGCGTGTCGCGGAACTCGTCGAGGTTTTCCCTTTCGCGTGCCGATATGAACAGGCAGTTGTCGTTGAGACGCGCCATCCACGTGCGTTTCAGCTCATCGAGCGTCACGTTCTCACGCGTGGGCGGCGTCAGGTCGTCGGGCTCTTTGTCGGTCCAGTGGTAGTTGTCGATCTTGTTGAAGACTATCATTGTGGGGCTGTCGGAACAGCCCAGTTCCTTGAGCGTCTGGTTGACCACCTCTATCTGCTCCTCGAAATCGGGGTGGGAGATGTCCACCACATGAAGAAGCAGGTCGGCCTCGCGCACCTCGTCGAGCGTCGACTTGAACGAATCGACCAGGTCGGTGGGCAGTTTGCGGATGAAGCCCACGGTGTCGGCCAGCAGGAACGGCAGGTTTTCTACCACCACCTTGCGCACGGTGGTGTCGAGGGTGGCGAACAGTTTGTTCTCGGCAAACACCTCGCTCTTCGACAACAGGTTCATGATGGTGGACTTGCCCACATTGGTATAGCCCACCAGCGCTACGCGGATAAGCCGCCCGCGGTTCTTGCGCTGCGTGGTTTTCTGCTTGTCGATTTCGGCCAGCCGTTTCTTGAGCAGGCTCATGCGGTTGAGGATGATGCGCCGGTCCATTTCGAGCTGCGTCTCGCCGGGGCCGCGCAGACCCACCGACCCTTTTCCGCCGCCCGACCCCGAGCCGCCGCCCTGACGTTCGAGGTGGGTCCAAAGGCGCTGCAGACGGGGCAACATGTAGCGGTACTGAGCCAGCTCCACCTGCGTCTTGGCATTGGCCGTCTGCGCGCGCATGGCAAAGATGTCGAGAATGAGCGACGTGCGGTCGAGTATTTTCACCTGCAGTTCCTGTTCGATGTTACGCATTTGCTTGGCCGTCAGCTCATCGTCGAAGATAACCATGCCTATCTCGCGCTCTTCGTCTTCCTCTTCCTTGATGAAACGTTTGATTTCCTCGAGCTTGCCCTTACCCACATAGGTAATGCTGCTGGGGCCGCCCACGCGCTGCGTGAAGCGCTTCACGGTTACCGCTCCGGCCGTGTCGGCCAGGAACTGCAGCTCGTCCAGGTATTCCTTGGTCTTGGCCTCGTCCTGCTGCGGAGTGATCAGTCCGACCAGCACGGCTGTCTCGGCCTTGACTTCGGATATTACGAATTCCTTCATGCTTGTTACTTATATATAAGTGCAAAGATACGGAAAAAGATTGGTAATGACAGACGGGCTCTCCACTTTTTATGTTTTGTTTATCACCGGCACATGGCAGCCGGTGTATCGTCACACGGTTTACGCAAACGTTTTCGCAGTTTTTTGCGTAAAACATTGCGTCGAATGGCTCAAGCAGTGCAATAATCGTTACCTTTGCAAACAGGAAGATTGTTTCAAGGAACCGATTTCAAAGATTAAAACTACACATAGACTAACTACTCAGACATTCACAAATGCAAAACGCCCGAACGTATGTCCGGGCGTTTTGTTTGTCATATATCCTGCTCCATATCAACCGATTGCGCAGCATCGCACACCACCGGTGCCGATGCGGCTAAATGCGCAGAGATGTCGGCCGAAGCGGCGTTCATCTGCCGACGCACAACTCCACGCCGGCGCCCACACAGTCGGCCCCCATCGGCGGGTTGCACTTGGTGAGGCTTACGGTCACCTCGGCTACCTCTGCCCAACGGTCGAGAACCGCCTGTGCGATGCGTGCCGCAACATGCTCCAGCAGGTTGCGGGGCTCGCCCATGATTTGCCTTACGAGCCGATACACCTCGGCATAGTTTACCGTGTCGGCCACATCGTCGCTCTGCATGGCCGCCGCCACGTCCACGCGCAGCCGCAGGTCGACCACATAGTCGTTTCCTGCCAACCGCTCCTGTGGCAAAACACCGTGGCTGGCATGGAAACGCAGGCCACGGAGAAAAATAAAACTGTCGTTCAGATTCATATCCTTTAAAAATGGTCAACGCCCCGTCTCCGTTGCACACGGACGCATCAACGTCCCGCTCCGCAATGGGTGCAGACAAGGCTGCCGTCTTGGTAGACCAGCGTTTCCTGTCCGCAGACCGGGCATTTGCGTCCGGCGGCCTTGGTGCCGTCGGTAACATATTTCTTCAGGGCGCGCTCCACGCCGTTCTTCCAGGTGTTGATGCTCTCGTCATTGAGCTGCAGCGATCCCACCAGTTTGATGACATGTTCGATGGGCATGCGGTAACGCAACACGCCGGAGATGAGCTTGGCATAGTTCCAGTACTCGGGATTGAACTTCTCGCTCAACCCCTCCACGGTCGTCTTGTAACCCCGCTTGTTTTCGAACTGGAAATCGTAGCGGTGCGTCCCGTCGTCGTTGGTCTGCTTGATGATCTTTCCTTTCGTCACCGTCTTGGGCAGAACAATACCTTCCTCGTCGTCCTGCAGTCCCGTGAATATCTCGTAGGGATGGCCGTTGAGCAGTCCCACAAACGCCACCCACTTGTCGCGGTTGTTTTGGAACCGCACCACATCGCAGTCGAGTTCTTTGGGCCTTACCTCTTGCACCGCAGGCATCTGCATGGCGGGAGCGGAGGCATGGGCCGGCGCTTCCTGGTGTTTTTTCCGTTCTTTCTTGATGGTGGATGCCAGCGCACCGGGCTGCTTCCCTTCGCGCACGACAAAACAGTTTTTGCACCCCGACTGCCATGCCGCCAGATAGAGCTGTTCCAGCTGGCTCTCCGCAGCGTCGGCGGGCAAGGTCACGGTAACCGCAACACTTTGGTCCACCCACTGCTGGACGGCCCCCATCAGGCGCACCTTGGCCAGCGGATTGGCAGAAGCGCCGGGCGCTTTGCGGTAAGGCAAACGGGGCAGGAACAGCGCACTGTCCGACGGAGCAACGGCAAGACAGGCCATATTGCGGCGGCCGTGCCGCACCATGTCGGCCGCGAGCTGCGGGTCGGTATCGCGCAGACGCACCACAAACGGGTTGTCGACCTCGCGCCGACTGTCGTAAACGGGGAATGCACCCCGCTCGCCAGCCAGCGTTACCGACGAACGGTAGGCGTTGAGAGCCAACGTCTTCTGCAAGCCGACCATGAAGTCGACTGTTTCAGGGGCATCCGGGACAAGTCCCAGCGCAGCCATCATGTCGTCGACGGCCGTGATACCCAGGCCCGTGCGGCGGCTTTGGGCGCACTTGTGTTTCACTTTTTCCCACAGGCGATACTCGGCATGCTTCACGTCGTCGCTTTGCGGGGCGGCCTCGACGGCTTCGATGACACGGTCGATGTTCTCCAGCTCCAGGTCGACCATGTCGTCCATGACCCGTTGTGCCAGCCCGACGTGGGCGGCAAAGGTATCGAAGTCGAAACGCGCCTTGTCCGTAAACGGGTTCACCACATAACTGGAGAGATTGAGACTGAGCAACGGGCAACTGTCGTACAGGCCGAGCGGCTGACCGCTGCACGGACTGACGGAAACCGTTCGGAAGCCCAAGTCGTCATAACAGTCGGAGAGGCTCTCGCGCAACGTGGTATTCCAGAAGAACAGGTCTACCGGTGCGCCTTGCCAGACACGGTGTACCAGCTTGTGCCAAAGACTGCGGGCCGGCGTTTCGCGCAGCACATCCGGGCATACCACCCGGAGAGGATATTGCTGCACATAAGGCCGGTCGTCGGCTACGGCTTGCATGAACGCGTCGTCGAGTTTCAAGCAGACACGGCTGTTCGCCTGCGCCTCCTCCAGCATGCCGGCCTCAGCCAACTCTTCGGCACAGGGATGCTGCACGCTGAGCGACAGGGCCAACGCGCCGCGGTGTGCCGCCGACCACATCTCGCGGGCCGAGCGGAGGTAGCGGCCCGCCGACGGCATCAGAGTGGGACGGCCCGCCGTTTCCCCGTCGACCGGGGCATCGGCAGGAGCCAGCACGCCGAGGTCGTGCCCCACGGCTCCGCCCCGCTTCATGAGCTGCACCTGTTCCTCGTCGGTCTTCATGACCGCTCCGTAGGTGTCGTCGTCTTCCTCCGGGCCAATGACAAAGCAACCGGACAGCGGCAATGCCTGACGGCGGTTGCCCACAGCGGCCATAACGCTACCCGACGGGACGAGATAACGGAAACGGTCGAACAGCTCGAACACCTGTCGGGCCGGGAGCGCACCCTGATACTTGGCTTCGATGCGCGCCACCTCGTGGGCAATGCGCCAGTGCATGTCGGCGGGTGTTTTTTCGAAGATACGGTCATTGCTGTCCTTCAAGGCGTAGTTGTTCACCCACGACCGGGCGACAAGTTCGTCGCCGCCGAAATAGGCCAGCGAGTCGGTATAGACTTCCTGATAGGAATAGGCCGGTTGGTTTTCCATCGTCTGAAACGTTTTCTGAAAGTTGGATCTTTATTCTGCAAAACTACAAAAGATTTACGAGAATGTTAAAAATTGCATCATGAAATTGGCCGAAAACTTTCCCTTTTCGGATAAAATGCTATATCTTTGCAGTAAACAAGTACACAAAAATGAAAAACCTAAATACCCGCCGAAGCATCCGGAAATATGCCGACAAGGCGGTAAGCGACCAATTGCTCGGCAGCCTTCTGGCCGAAGCCGAGCGCACGCCGACCATGGGCAACCTGCAACTATACAGCGTCGTGGTGACCCGCAGCCAGGAGAAGAAAGCCCAACTGGCACCGGCCCACTTCAACCAGCCCATGGTTTGCGGCGCACCCGTGGTGCTGACGTTCTGCGCCGACTTCCGGCGCACCACCGTGTGGGCCGAAAACCGGAAGGCCACACCCGGCTACAACAATTTCCTGAGCTTTGTCAATGCCACCACCGATGCATTGCTCTACTGCCAAACCTTCTGCAACCTGGCCGAGGAGCAGGGGCTTGGCACCTGTTTTCTGGGCACCACGGTCTACATGCCGCAGGCCATCATCGACACCCTGCAACTGCCCAAGTTGGTCTTTCCCGTGGCCACCATCACCCTGGGGTGGCCCGACGAGTGCCCCGACCAGAGCGAACGGCTGCCGCTGGGTGCCATTGTCCACGACGAGACCTACCACGACTACACCCCACACGACATCGACCTCCTCTACGCCGAGAAGGAAGCGCTGCCCGTCAACAGGCACTTTGTGGAAATCAACCACAAAGAGACCTTGGCACAAGTGTTCACCGACCTGCGCTACACACGCAAGGACAATGAGGCCATGTCGGCCGGCCTCATCGACGCTCTGCGGCACCAGGGCTTTTTACCTCCAGCCGACCAACAATAAGAAACGAGAACACCCATGAGTGTGGAGATCAAGAAAGTGGAAACACAGAAGGAACTGAAAGCGTTCGTGCAGTTCCGCAACAACCTCTACAAAGACTGCCCCTATGCCGTGCCCTTTCTCGTCAGCGACGAGATGAGCACCTTGGGACGCAAGTCGAACCCGGCTTTCGAGTATTGCGACGCGGTCTATTTTCTGGCCTATAAAGACGGAAAAACAGCAGGACGGATAGCCGGCATCATCAACACCCGCGCCAACAAACGGTGGCAACGGAAAACCGTGAGGTTCGGTTGGTTCGACTTTGTCGACGACCCGGAGGTCTCGTCAAGCCTCATCCGTGCCGTCGAGCAATGGGGGGCCACCCAGGGAATGACCGAGATCGGCGGCCCGTTCGGTTTCGATGACATGGACCGCGAGGGCATGCTCGTGGAAGGTTTCGACCGCCTGGCTACGCTTTACATCAACTACAACTACGACTACTACCCCAAGCACATGGAGGCCATGGGGCGGTTCTGCAAGGACAACGACTATCTGGAATACCGCATCCGCGTGCCGGAAGTAACGCCGCCCAAGTTTGCAAAAATCTCGGAGATGATCGAGAAACGCTACAACCTGCATGTGCACAAGTTCACACGCAACGAACTGCTGCACCAGGGCATGGGGCAGAAGGTGTTCGAGATACTCAACATCACCTACAACGACCTCTACGGATTTGCCAAACTGAGCGACAAACAGATAGACAAGCTCGTGAACGACTATATCCGTCTGGCCGACCTGAACCTCGTTACGGCTGTGCTCGACGGCAACCAGGACAACAAGATGGTGGGGTTCGGCATATCGTTCCCGTCGTTCTCGCGCGCCATGCAGCACACACGCGGCGGACGGTTGCTGCCCTTCGGCTGGTGGCATCTGCTGCGCGTGCTGAAATGGCACAAGACCGACACGGTCGACCTGCTGCTCATCGGCGTACTGCCCGAATACCGCGCCAAGGGTGCCAACGCACTCATTTTCAACGACCTGATAAGCCATTACCGCAAATACGGGTTCAAATGGGCCGAGGCCATGCCACAAATGGAAACCAACAAAGGGGTGCTCAGCCAATGGCAATACCTCGAGGCCGAAAACCACCGCAGGCATCGCATCTACGTAAGGAGCATCGAAACGCCGAACAGGTAGCCGCACTTCCGGATGCCGATGGCCGCCACCCGTAGTGCCGCAGCACAACCGACGCACAAGCCCGGACTACAAACGGGCGCGGGGATGATGCCGAACGGCAGAAAATAATAGCTTAAATTTCAAAAATAATAGCTTAAATTTTTGAAATTTAAGCTATTATTTTTTATTCCCTAAAGAGCTTTCGTAATGCGTTCTGGCACAGCCGGTCACGCCATCAAGGCACGATGGGCTTGTACTTGGGCACCAGGGTCTTCATGATAATCCAACCGGTCATGTAGGCTACGGCACAGAAGCAGAACACGATCATGTAGCCGGCGGGTTTGCCCTCGAAGCCGAGGAACGAAAAGTCGCCGCCCATGCGCTCGGCATAGTTGAACAGATAGCCCGACCCGGTGTTGATGGCCCACGACGATATGCCGCCCGCCATGGTACCTACGCCGGTGATGGTGGCAACAGCCGAACGCGGAAACATGTCGCCAATGGTGGAGTAAAGGTTGGCCGACCATGCCTGATGGCCCGCTCCCGCCAGACCGATGATGACAGCCGGCCACCATGCCGGGTCAATGGGACTGCCCTGCCACGATGCCAGCGGCTGGGCCACAAGGGCCAGAAGCGGCAGCAGGGCAAAGATGAACATGGCTTTCATGCGGCCCGAATAGGGTTCCATGCCCCGTCGCTCCACAAAATACTTGGGCAGGTATCCGCCCACAATGCTCAGCGCCGTAACGATAAGATAGAGCACAAAGATAAGCCACTGGCCCATGGGCGTGCTCGAAGCATAGCCGAACTGGTCGGAAAAATAGGCCGGCGCCCAGAACAGATAGAACCACCACACGCCGTCGGTCATGAACTTGCCCATGATGAACGACCATGTCTGCCTGTAGGTGAAGCAACGCAGGAAAGGCAATGTGGGACCGTCGTCGACAGCTGCGGGTGCGCCGTCGCCGGCTGCATCGTCCTGCAGGATGTAGGCCAGTTCAGCCTCGTTCACATGTTTGCACTGGCGGGGCTTGTCGTAGACAAACATCCAGAAGCCCATCCACACGAAGCCTATGCCGCCAATGATGACGAAGGCACTCTCCCACCCCAACCAGTTGGCCAACACGGGAATGGTAAGCGGGGCAACAAGGGCGCCGATGGATGCGCCCGAATTGAAGATGGCTGTGGCGAAAGCACGGTCTTTCTTGGGAAAAAACTCGGCCACCACCTTGATGGCCGACGGGAAATTGCCCGACTCGCCGGCCGCCAACACGATGCGGCAGAACATGAAGAGGTACACGCTCACCGTGGAAATCATCAGTGCCATCTGCGACCCGGCCTTCACGGCGCGCAGGGCTGCAACGCTCTCAAGACCGGCATACTGCATGGCCACCCATCCGCAGGCGGCATGCAGACAGGCTCCCAACGACCATACGAAGATGGCGATGAGATAGCCGCGCTTGGTGCCCAGACGGTCGATGAACTTGCCTACAAAAAGGCTGAACAAGGCGTAGAAGAACGAAAAGGCTCCCGTGATGTTGCCGTAGTCGGCATCGTTCCAATGAAACTCGGGCGCAATAAAGTCTTTCCATGTCAACGAGAGCACCTGACGATCCATGTAGTTGATGGTCGTGGCGAAAAAGAGCATGGAGCAGATTACCCAACGGTATTGGGAAATTTTGTTTTTAGTAGCTTGCATTTCAATGAAGTAGTTTTAGGTTTTCGTAAACCACCTTTGTCCGGTGGCGGGACTTGGAAAGCAAAAGGATGTGTCGGCAACGCCTTCCGTCATCGGCCTTCGCATACGAAAGCCGGGGAAAGCGGTGTCAGCACATCCTTCGGGAGATTACTCAAGAGTGGGAATCGGGGCCACCTGCATGTCGGTGTAGACGAGGTTCTCGCCAGCCATTCCCCAGATAAAGGTGTAGTTGCTGGTGCCTGCTGCACAGTGGATGCTCCACTGCGGGGCAATCACAGCCTGCTCGTTGTTCATCCATACGGGGCGTGTTTCCTGCGGTTCACCCATGACATGGAGGATTTTCTGGCCCTCGGGCACCTTGTAATAAAGGTAGGCCTCCATGCGGCGCAGGTGGGTATGGGCGGGCATGGTGTTCCACACGCTGCCCGGCTTCAGCTCGGTGATGCCCATCTGCAACTGGCAGGTGCGCACGCCGGCCACACCGTCGATGATCATCTGGTGGATAACACGGTCGTTAGACTCCTCCATCTTTCCGGCCTTGATGTTGTTGGCCTCTTTCAACGTTACCTTCTTTGTGGGATAGGAAGCCTGTGCGCAGGCCGAGTTCAGATAGAACTTGGCGGGCTCGGCGGCATTCTTGCTGGCCACCACGATGTCCTTGGCGCCACGGCCCACATAGAGGGCATCCTGGAAACCGAGCGTGTAGCTCTTGCCGTCGACGGTAACAGTGCCTTCGCCACCGATGTTGATAATGCCCAGTTCGCGGTTGTCGAGCAGGTTGCGGCCGCTCGTTCCCTTGCTGGCATCCACATAGAGAGGAGCAATGGAGGTAAGTTTCAGCGGGGCGGCAGTCGGTTCGGCACCGCCGATCAGGAAGCGGTCGTAGAACGTGTAAGTCCAGTTCACCTCGCCGGGGGCAAAGACTTTCTCGATGAGATACTCCTTGCGCAGACGGTCGGTGGTGTAATGCTTGGCATCCTCAGGACCTGTTGCCCAACGCACATTATAGTTGGTGTAAGCATTTTCGGCCTTCACCTCGTAGCCCTTGAACCCGCACTCCTGCGAAAATCCTTGCAGGGCGAAGCAGCACAGGGCTACGGAAAGAATGATTTTCTTCATGATTATAACTTTTTATGGTCAGTTTTACTGAATGCAGCGTTATGCCTCGGCTTTTCCGTCAGTCAGGTTCAGGGCGGCGGCCTTCTCCTCGCGCAGGATAATGCGGCGGTTCCAGAGCATGAGTGCCAAGGCGAACAGCGTGAGCACGCCGGCTCCGATCAGCTTGGCATACTTGCAGGCGGAATAGATGACGAAGCCATAGAGCGAACTGGCAAAGTCCATACTGCCGGCCATATAGCCTTCGGGCACCTTCGACGCCTGGTCGCCGGTGGCGGCATAGACGGTCTTGGCGGCACTGGTAAAGTCGGGAGCCATAGCGGTAACAAACCACAGGCCGGCCACAAGGGCTACCGCACCGATGATGAAAGTGCGCACCACATTGCCTTTGGTGTAAGGCAATATCAGGGGGAAGAGGTAGAATAGACCAGCAAGCGATGCCAGAGGCAAGAACTGGTTTCCGGGAAGGAAGACCGCAATAAGCAGATAAACCGGTATCAGCAGCAGCGTGCAGACCAACGCCGTGGGATGGCCGATGACAAGGGCGGGGCTCATGCCGATGAACACCTGCTTGCCGTGGAAACGGCGGTCCACCAGTTCCTTGGTCTTCTCGGATATGGGCATCAGGCCGTCAATAAAGAGTTTTGTGATGCGCGGGATCAGTTCCATCACGGCACCCATGGTCACGCCGAGGAAGAGTATCTTCTTGATGTCGAGCTTAGCCACCGCTCCGATGAGCATGCCCACGATGACACCCAGCACGAGCGGCTCGCCGAGCACACCGAATTTCTTCTTCAGTCCCTCGGCATCTACGTCGAGCTTGTTGAAGCCGGGTATCAGGCCGAGCAGCCAATTGATGCAAAGCGTAAAGGGAATGAAACTCTGGCAAAAGGGCTGCGGCACGGAAATGCCGTCCATTCCCTCGTAATAGCCCTGGAATTTGTGGGCCGTACGGTCGGCGATAACCAGTGTGATGATATAGCAGATGATGGCCGCAAAGTATCCCCAAAGGATGTTCTTGTCGAACACAAAGTAGACCACGGCGCCGATGAAGGCAAAATGCCAGTAGTTCCACAGGTCGATATTTACGGTCCGGGTGGTCTTGGTGACCAGCATCAGAAGGTTGATGCCCAGACAGATGGGGATAATCAGCGCACCGACAGCTGTGTTGTAGGCCACCGAGGCAGCGGCGGGCCATCCCATGTCGAACACCTTCAGGTCGAGTTTGTAGATAGAGGAGATGAGGTCGAGCGGGTCCTTAAAGTTGGTGGTAAGCAAGCCGGTGACTATGCCCAGGCCCACAAAACCGACACCGACAAAGAGCCCCGACTTCAGGGCTTTTCCAAACTTCATGCCTATGCAAAGTCCGATGACGGTAAAGATGATAGGCATCATCACGCTTGCTCCCAAGCTGATGATATAACTAAAAACATGTTCCATACGTTGTTGTTGTCAAAATGCGAATCGACGAAGGTAGATTCTAGATGAAAGATATGGCGCAAATTTACAAAAAAATTTTGTAAACCTGCGCCATGTCCATTAATAAATTAGGTTCGTACGTCCATTCTCACACATACGGTCAATGAGTGTTCCCGAAATGCCTAATCCTGAAAATAGACGCGCTTCACACGGTTGCTGATGCCCGTCAGCACCTCGTAGGGTATGGTGTCGAGCACATCGCTCAGCACGGTGACGGGCAGGTGGTCGCCGAATATTTCCACGCTGTCGCCCTCCTTGCAGTCGATGCCCGTGACATCAATCATCGCTACGTCCATGCAGATGTTCCCGACATACTCTGCCGGCTGTCCGTTCACGAGGCAATGGCAATGGCGGTTGCCGAGATGACGGTTCAGACCGTCGGCATAGCCAATGGGAATGGCGGCTATGACACTGTCGTGGGCGATTTGCCCCTTGCGGCTGTAGCCCACCGTATCGCCGGCCGCCACGTGGCGGATCTGCAAGATGGTGGTCTTCAGTGTCGACACATTGTGGATAATCGAATTGTCGCGCGGATTGACACCGTACAGTCCCAGTCCCAGCCGGCACATGTCGAGCTGCCGTTCGGGGAAATGCTCTATGCCGGCCGAATTGTCGATATGCCGCAGGATTTTATGGCCGAAAGCGGCCTGCAACTGCCGGCTGGCCTTGTCGAAAAGTGCAAACTGGTGGTCGGAGAATGCATCGAAACCATCGCTGTCGGAGCCCACGAAATGCGAGAATACCGACCGGGGGATGACGGCGTTCTGCCGTTTCAGCCGGCTAATCAGTTCTTCCATGTCGTGCTCGGGGTCGAAGCCCAGCCGCCGCATGCCGGTATCGAGCTTGATGTGGACAGGATAGCCGGTAATGCCTTCCATCTCTGCCGCCTTGACAAGAGCGTCGAGCAGACGGAACGAGTACACCTCGGGCTCGAGGTCGTTGTCGAACAGTGTCTTGAAAGCCGACATCTCGGGGTTCATGACCATGATGTTGCTCGTGATGCCGTTGCCGCGCAACATGGCCCCCTCGTCGGCCACGGCCACGGCCAGATAGTCCACGCGGTGGTCCTGCAGCGTCTTTGCTATTTCCACGCTTCCCGCTCCGTAAGCATCCGCCTTGATCATGCACACGAGTTTGGTATCGGGTTTGAGGAACGAACGGTAGTGGTTGAGGTTGTCCACCACGGCATTGAGATTGACCTCGAGCACCGTTTCGTGCACCTTTTGCACCAGCAGTTCGGTGATATGGTCGAATCCGAAATGGCGTGCGCCCTTGATCAGGATGACCTCATCGTGCAACTCCTTGAACGTTTCGCTGTGTACGAACGACTCGACGGTGGTGAAGAAAGCCTTGTCGGCTATGTCGATTGCATCGCGTTGGGCAGAAATCACGGGGCCGATGCCTATAAATTTCTCCACACCGCGCTTGCGTACGAGGTCGCTCACCTCGCGGTAAAGCTGCTCGGGTTGCTCGCCACTCTGCGCAATGTCACTCAGGATGAGGGTACGGGTACGCCCGTTATGGTCGGGGCGGCGGTTCATGAAGTCGAGCGCGATGTCCAACGACTTGAAATCGGAGTTGTACGAGTCGTTGATGAGTGTGCATCCATGTCGCCCTTCCTTTACCTCCAGCCGCATGGCCACCGGTTCGAGCTGGCGCATGCGCTGCCCCATCCGGTCAGGATCAAGACCGAGCCTCAATGCCACGGCAGCACATACCAGCGAGTTGGCTACACTGGCCTTGTCGATGAAGGGAATGGTGTAACAGCTTTCCAGTACGGTCTTGTTGCCCGAACCACCTTTATATCTATAAGAAACGGTGGTTGCGGCATCGCTTTTCTCCACGCTCTTGATGAACATGGGGGCTTGCTGGTCGTTGCGCGACCAGTAGAGTTTCTCGCCCTTGAAATCGAATTCGCCCATTACCGAGGTCACGAGCGCATCGTCGCCGTCGTAGACCATCACCTCTGCATCATGGAAGAGTACTAGCTTTTCGCGGCACTTTTCTTCCATCGAGGCAAAATTTTCCTGATGGGCCGCACCGACATTGGTGAGAACGGCTACCGTGGGTTGTATGATGTCGCGCAGAGCGAGCATCTCGCCCGGCTGGCTGATACCGGCCTCGAACACGCCCACCTGGGTCTGTTCGTTCATGAGCCAAACCGAAAGCGGCACTCCTATCTGAGAGTTGTAGCTGCGGGGGCTGCGCGTCACGTTCCTGTCGGCCGAAAGCAACTGGTAGAGCCATTCCTTGACCATGGTCTTGCCGTTGGAGCCGGTGATGCCCACGACCGGGATGTTAAATTCGTCGCGGTGGCGCTCGGCCAACCGCTGCAGTGCCTCGCGGGTGTCTACCACCTTCAGGAAATTGGTCTTGGGATAGGTCTTCTCATAGTCGTCGGGCACATCATTGACCACAAAGTTGCGCACGCCGCGGCGATAGAGTTCGGAGATATAGTGATGTCCGTCATTGCGCCCCGACCTCAGGGCGAAGAACAAGGTTTCTTCGGGAAAACAAAGCGACCGGCTATCGGTTAACAGGAAGCCGATATTGGCATCGTCGTTGCCGTACCGGCGCGCTCCGATGAGGGTCGTTACCTTTTCTATTGTATAAATCATAGCCGTAACTTATATTGATGGCAAAGTTAATAAAAATGTTGGAAACGAAATCATCGGCCACAAAAAAGTTTCGCCCGACGTCCGCTCCCCGCACAATGCAAAGGAGCAACCCTTCGCGGTCGAAGGATTGCTCCATATGGATTGTTACCGGCGCGGCTCTCCGGTGTGGCCGCCGGACCTGCAGGCGCGGCACACCGACGGGGCGTGGCCGACGTACTTACATGCCCGGTTTCGACACCAATATCTTGGCCTTCGCATTGCTATAGGCAGCGGGGATGCTACCTGTCACCCCGTCGTATGACAACGACGTGCCGCCCTTTACCACTTGGCCCGAGTAGGTTTTCCAGTTCTGCGACCCGCCTGTAGGCTCGCATTTCTTTCCGCCGACGGCCATCAGCGTGCCGCCGTTCATCAGGAAGTCGTAGTCGGTGCTGAGCGCACGGCCGTCGGACGGAGCCAACACCAGCAGCGTACCGCCGCCTACGGTGATGGTGTTGTCGGCCTTCACGGCATGCGGCTTGGTGTCGAGGGTGTTGTATTCGAACACGCCGCCGGTCACCACGACCGTCAGTTCTCCGCCGTTCACCACCACATCACGATCGGCATTGATGCCCTTGGCACCATCGCCCGTGGCGGTCAGGTCCAACTTTCCGCCCGTCATGACAAACGATCCGCCCGTCTTCAGGGTTGCCACACCGCTTATGTCGTTGGCGGTGGCATCGTAATAGGCTGCCCCGGAGGTAGATGCCTGGACGGTGCCGCCCGCCATGGTGACGGTACTGTCGGCCTTCAGCGCCTTGGAACCCTCGCCGGTCGCTGTCACCGTTACGGTGCCGCCGTTGAGGATAAGCTGTCCGTTGCTGGTGCCGCCCTTCTTCTTGGCACCGACATCGATGCCGTCTCCCTCCGACGTGACGGTGAGCGTACCGCCGTTCATCTGGAAATTCTCGTTCACATGCAAGCCGTCGCCTTTGGCCCCAGCCACCGTCAGCGTACCGCTGGCGATGCTCGTGTACTCGTCGGAGAAATAACCGTGGCGGCAGTTGCCGGTAATGGTAAGAGTTCCGCTTCCCGACAGTTCAACATGTCCGTTGACATAAAAACAGGCTTTCTGCGCTCCCGTGGCAGCGTCGGCAAGGGAATTGGTACCGACAATGTTGACTTCGATTTTCTTTCCGTTGTCGATGGTGACAGCCCCGCCCTTGGCGCTGGCCAGCGACAGGTTGTCGAGCGTGACCGAGGCTTTGGCCTCGCCGTCCATATAGAATGACCCGTCGGTGCTTGTGCCGCTAAGCGTGTAGGCAATCTCGCCGGTATAGGTCGAATCGGCCACGATGCTCACGTCGGCCCCAACGGCACTAACCGTGACGTGCTGGGCCAGGTTGCCGGCCACCGTTACCTGTGCCGTTGTGCCCTGGTAGGCCACAGCAACGGTATTGTCGAGCACATCGCTCCCGTCCACGGTAACGCACGACACATCGGCCAGCGTGTAGGTCTTGCCCTGAATGGTCAGCGTGGTACCGTTGTCAAACAGCATGTTGCCTGTCTGCGACGCGGAATGGGCATAGGTCACCTGCCCCACCTTGACGTTGAGCGTCTGTGCTGCCGCATACTGCGAAAGGGCAACGGTCATCAAGAGCATTGCGGCGGCCTTCCAGCAAAACGCCTTGCCGCAGTACATACGATGGTCAAATGTGTTCATTTCACTGCAATTTTATAGGTTTTACCTTCGGTTTTCACTACATAGACGCCTTTTTTCAGGCCGGCCAACATATCTGCACGGTTCGCGAAGGTGCCCACCTGCTGACCGGAAAGCGACACCACGGTCAGCGCACCGTTCCCGTCGGCCTTCACCTCGGACACGCCGGCCGGCTCGGCCGTGAAGTACATCTTCTGAAGGTCGGTCAACGCGAGGCTCACCTGTGTTCCGCCCTGCGAAACCAGTGCCCGGCCGTCGGCAAAGGTGATGGTCAGTCCATCGGCAGGGAACGACTGCTCCACCTTATTATTATTCGTAAAGGTCAGATAGGCGTAGGAGCCGTCTGCTTGTGCCGCAAGGGCTGAAAGGCACAGTGCAGCAAGGGTCATTAGTTTTTTCATTTTCCCAAAGTTAATAGTGGTTGCAAATTTAGCAAATTCAACCGGTCCGCATGCGCTTTCCCTGTTAAAATTCAATGAAACGGAAGCAAACGCCGCACCAAACGGCCGTTACTGGGGGTAGACCAGGTTTTCCTCGCCGATATCGGTCAGCACCTCGTCGAGATACTTGCGCGCTTCCCACCGGGCCATGGGCAGATCCTGCATGAGCCAGTTGCCGCAGTCGCGTGGTGCCGCACCGGGAATATCGCCCTCGTAGTCGGCCACAAAACGGAAGGTGCGCCGCATAAGGTCTACAATGTCGCGCGACTGCAGGTCGCCGCGCAGCAACAGATAGTTGCCCGTGAGACACCCCATGGGTCCCCAGTAGATGACACGGTCTTTCCATTCGGGGTCGTTGCGCAGAAAGGTAGCGGCAAGGTGCTCGATGGTGTGTATCGCTCCGTTGTGGATTGCCGGCTCACGGTTGGGTTCCTTCATGCGTATGTCGAAAGTGGTCACCACCTCGTTGCCCACCTTGTCCTTGCGGCTTACATAGATGCCGCGCAACAGTTTCTCGTGGTTGATGGTAAAGGAAGGTATCTTATCCATAATCGTATTTTTATTGTTTACAAGTCGTTTATTGTCAAGCGTTTGAAAAGGCTTGCGCATACTGTTTGCGATACGGCGTCAGCTGCTCCGCAGCTCGACACCTGTCACCGGGCAGTTCGGCCTCTATGGCTATGCGGCAAGCCGTCTTCCGCTTTGCAGAGCGTTTCAGGCCAGCAAGGCTTGAAGGTAATGGCGGGTTATCTCGAAACTGCCTTCGGCCATGCGTTTCCAGAAATCGAAATACTGCGCTCCCTTGTTGTCCTTGAGCGGCACATCGCTGATGATGCGGAAAGAGATGAAGGGCGTGTGGTAGATATGGCAGGTCTGGGCTATCGAACAGCTCTCCATGTCGACGGCCAATGCGTCGGGGAAATCGTCGAGGATTTGCCGCATCTTCTCCCTTGAGTCCACAAACCACTCGCCGCTGACCGTAAGTCCGCTCTTCACCACCGTGCCGCCGACCACTCCGTTGAGTTCCAGGGCCTTGCCGACCAGTTCCTGCGGGGCGGCAAAGCGGGGCGGCAACCCCATGATCTGGCCGCGTTCCATCTCCTCGCCGCAGTAGGCATCGTGGTAGGCACAGGCGCTTGCCACCACCACGTCGAGCGGGTTGAGCGACACGTCGGCACCGCCGGCCACGCCCGTCGACATGACCAGGTCGGGGGCGTAGCAGTCAATCATCTCCACGGCCCCGATGGCCGAGTTGACCTTTCCTATGCCGCACTGCTGCAGAATGATCTCCGCACCGGCCATATTGCCGATGACAAAGTCTTTGTTGTGATGCCGCTCGGTGCGGCAATCGTCGAGCAAGGTCCTGAGTTGCGCGAACTCCTTGTCCATCGCAACGATAATTCCAATCTTTTTCAACATTGTTAGTAATAATTCGTCGCAAAGTTACGAAAAAAACGATGGTTAGCTTTCCTTTTTGCCGTTTAATTCCAACCAATCAGCAAAAAATAATTACCTTTGCGCATAGATTATATAAACGTTTACAGCCATCATATGAAAACTTTGAAGAAATGCCTGCCCGACCTACTGGCAGTCGTGCTTTTCGCAATCATTTCTTTCGTCTATTTCGCGCCGGCCGATCTCGACGGGCGCATCCTCTACCAAGACGACCACTCTGCCGGACGCGGCGCCGGACAGGAGGCCAGCGAGTACTACCAACGCACAGGCGAACGTACCCGCTGGACCAACGCCACCTTCAGCGGCATGCCCACCTACCAGACGGCTCCCTCCTACCACAGCACCAACCTGCTGGAGAAGGCCATGGACCTCTATCACCTGTGGCTTCCCGACAACGTGTGGTACCTATTTGCCTATCTGTTGGGCTTCTACATCATGCTCCGGGCATTCAACTTCAAGGAGTACCTGGCCACGCTGGGGTCTATCGTGTGGGCGTTCTCCAGCTATTTCCTCATCATCATTGCGGCCGGACACATCTGGAAGGTGATGGCCCTGGCCTACTTGCCGCCGATGATAGGCGGTCTGGTACTGGCCTACCGGGGCAAATACCTGTGGGGCTTCATCGTCACCGCCGTGTTCACGGCCTTTGAGGTGAAGGCCAACCACGTGCAGATGACCTACTACTACCTCTTCGCCATCCTCTTCATGGTCATAGCCTGGCTGGCCGACGCCATCCGCCACCACTGGCTGCCGCGCTTCTGGAAGGCGTCGGGAGTGGCCTTGGCTGCTGCCGCCATCGGCATCTGCATCAACCTGTCGAACCTCTACCACACCTGGCAATACTCCAAGGAGAGCATGCGCGGCAAGAGCGAACTAGTGAAAAAGGATGCCGCCAACCAGACCAACAGCGGTCTCGACCGCGACTACATCACCCAGTGGAGCTACGGGCGCAGCGAAACCTGGACCCTGCTGGTGCCCAACGTGAAGGGCGGAGCCAGCGTGCCCATGGCCGCCAACAGCAAGGCCATGGAAAAGGCCGACCCCAACTACCTGCAGGCTTACCAAAGCCTCGGACAGTACTGGGGCAACCAGCCCATGACCAGCGGCCCCGTCTATGTGGGCGCTTTCGTGCTGATGCTCTTCGTGCTGGGCCTGTTTATCGTGAAAGGCCCCATGAAATGGGCATTGCTGGCAGCCACCGTTCTCTCCATCCTCCTGTCGTGGGGCAAGAACTTCATGGACTTCACCAATTTCTTCATCGACTATGTGCCCATGTATGCCAAGTTCCGCACCGTGGCCTCCATACTCGTCATTGCCGAATTTACCATCCCGCTGCTGGCCGTAATGGCCTTGAAACGCATCATTGATGAGCCCGACATCCTGGCCCGTAAAGCACGGTGGGTATACGTCAGCTTTGCCCTCACGGGCGGCGTAGCCCTGCTGTTCTGGATGGCTCCCGGCCTATTCTTCTCGCAGTTCATCTCGGCCAACGAGATGACGCAGTTCAACCAGATTGCGCAGCAAGGCCCCGAAGCCGCACAGTTTGTCAACGGGCTTAAGGCCAACCTGGTCGATGTGCGCAAATACATCCTTTCATCCGATGCGCTCCGTTCGTTCTTCATCGTGCTCATCGGCATGGTGTGGCTGCTGCTCTACAGGTACAGGAAACTCAATGCCCAGCTGATGGTGGGCCTCGTGGCCCTGCTCTGCCTTATCGACATGTGGCAGGTGGACAAGCGGTACCTCAACGACGACATGTTCGTGGAGAAGAGCGTGCGCGACACGCCGCAGCAGATGACGGCCACCGACGAGCACATCCTGAACGACAAGACACTCGACTACCGCGTGCTTAACCTGGCCGGCAACACGTTCAGCGAAAACAACACGTCGTACTACCACAAGAGCATCGGCGGCTATCACCCCGCCAAGCTGCGCCGCTACCAAGAACTGGTCGACGCATACATCGGCCGCGAGATGCAGAAGCTCATGCCGGCCGTGACCGCCGCAGGGGGCGACATGACCAAGGTCAACGGCGACTCTATTTTCCCGGTCATCAACATGCTCAACGCCAAGTATTTCATCTTCGGCCTGCAGAACAACCAGACCGTGCCCATACAGAACCCCTATGTCTACGGCAACGCATGGTTTGTGGACAAGCTAAGCTATGTGGACAACGCCAACCAGGAGCTCGACGGCCTGGCTACCATCAACCCCAGGCACGAGGCCGTGGCCGACAAGAAGTTCAAGGAGCAGCTGGGACAGGCCGTCCGCCAAGGAACGGTATCCATGGCCACACTGAAGAGCTACCAGCCCAACAACCTGGTCTACGAGGTCAACTCCGACACGGGCGGCGTACTCGTCTTCTCCGAGATCTACTATCCCGGATGGACGGCCACCGTCGACGGACAACCGGCGGAACTGGGACGCGTCAACTATGTGCTGCGCGCCATGAACATCAAACCGGGCAAACACCAAGTGGTGCTCGATTTCCACCCGGCATCCATCCACAAGACGGAGGCTGTGGCCTACACCGCCTATGCCATCCTGCTGGTGCTGACGGCCTTCGGCATCTTCGTGGAATGGAAAAAACGCAAACATGCAGCGACTCTCCCCCTGAAGGGATAAGCCGCCGTTCACACTACAGACATACATCCGAGGGCGAGCCTACTGCTCGCCCTCTGTTCTTTCAACCCTACCTAACCCGTCATATCATGAAAAAACCGAAAACCTTACTCACTCTTTCCGCCCTTGCACTGGCCACGGCCGCCACAGCCCAACAGGCACGCCTGTCGTCGAGCATCTATCTGGTGCCCCAAGCCCAGACCGATGTTGTAGTACCGTTCCGCCCCACCGACAGCGGCCTCCGGCTGCCCGTGCGCTGGGGAATGGACGTGGCATGGAACAACGAGCAGAACATGCGCAAGGGCATCAACTTCATAGGAAAGGAGAACCTGACCATCGCCCGGAGCAGTTTCCAGATGAACCAGGAGCTCGTAGGCGACACCGCGCTCACCGCCTCGCAGATACAGGCCCTGCGCGAGCGCACCACCACCATCAACCTCATGGGCGACGACGTGGACATTGTGCTCAACGCCGACCAGGGCGACGGCTCCACCGACTACATCATACCTTACTACACGTCGAACAACGTGGCCAATCCCGACCATTGGGCAAGGCTCATCGATGCCTCGGTGGCTTGGATGCAGAAGAATTATCCGAAGCACAAGATTGTGGCCGTATCGCCTTTCAACGAACCCGACTACACGCCGTGGAACGAGGGGACGAAGGCCAACTTCAAGGAGATAGCACGGCAACTCAAGGAGGATTACCCGCGTTTTGCCGACATCGCCATCACCGCCGGCAACACGCTCAACAACGACTATGCCGCCGAATGGTACAATGCCGTAAAGCCGTACGTCACATGGGGCAACACCCACCAGCTGGCCGGCGAGTTCAACACGTTTGCCGATTTCTGGACCCAGGTGACCGCTGACAACAACGTGGCCTATGCCGACGAGCTGCACAACGTGGGCGAGGCAATGATTGCAGCCAACTACGGCATCAAGATCGGCATCTGGTGGGGCTTCGACAGCCGGGCCCGCGGCGAGTTCTGCCAGATCAGCAACCACGGGTCGCGTCTGGCCTACGGCGAGGACCGCAGCCACTGGACGGCAGCGTCGGTCTACCGCAACGACGAGACACAGGCCCTGCGGGCATTTGTGGGAGGCAGCGAGCGGCAGGCCAACAACTCGTCGTACCTCTTCGTGTCGCCCGACGAGGACGTGTATTTCGACGGACAGGGCCCCACGCGCGCCTTCCGCATGGAGTATCCCGGCGGCACGGGCTACCAGAAAGGGCAGGCCAACGCCGAGCGCGTCTACAACATCGACCGGGGCGAAGACGTGCCGCCCACCGAAATCACATCAGGACGCTACAAGCTGGTCAACTGCGCCTCGCGCATGCTCGTGGTCGGGAACACCGCATCGGGCAGCGACCTGACGCAGAAACGCTACACGCAGTTTTCCGACGTACCGGCGATTGCCCAGTGGGACGTGGCACCGGCCAGCGCACGCATCGGCGGCGACTACAGTTTCTACACGTTCACCAACGCACAGACCCTGACACACATGAACGTGCTCAACAACTCTACCTACGCCTTTGCACACATCATTTCCTACGATGCCGGCAATGCCAGCAACGAGCAATGGTCGCTGGAGTACGGCGGCAACGGCTACTATTACATCCGCAACCGCGAGTCGGGGCTTTACCTGTCGCTGTCCAACGAGTCGGCAACCTACATCGTGCAGAAACCACTGGCCACAGCGGCCACCGACCGCCGTCTGCAGATGTGGCGGTTCATTCCCGGTGACGCTCCGGTGGAGAGCTATGCACCCGACGCACCGTCGAACCTCACGGCCGCTGCCCATGCGGCCAGCGTGGACCTGTCGTGGACAGCTCCCGGCGACGACGATGTGGACAGCTACATCATCGTGCGCGGCGACAGCGACGGCAGTCATTGGAGCACCATCGCGCGAAACATAGCCGGCACATCGTTTACCGACAACACTTGCCGGCAGGGACACACCTATCTTTATAAGGTGAAGGCCATGGATCGTTCGGCCAACGTGTCGGCAGCGAGCGAGCCCGTCGCAGCCGCCCCCACGGCAGAGCGTGCGCTGATAGCCAGCTGGCAAATGGAAGGCAACACGCTGGACGAAACCGTCAATCTGATGGATGCCGCCACGGCCACCACGCCCCAGTTTGTGGCAGAGCACCAGGTGGGCGACTCAGCCCTGCGCCTTTCCAACAATTACCTGCGCCTGCCGTATGAAACAGGCGACATGGACGAGATGACCATTGCCATGTGGGTGAAATGGACCAACTACGGCAGCAACTGGACACGCCTCTTCGACTTCGGAAACGGCACCGGCCAATACATGTTCCTCACGCCGAGCAACGGATCGGCCATGCGTTTCGCCATCAAGAACGGAGGTGAGGAGCAGACCGTCGACGCGTCGACCAAGTTGCAGGGCAACAAGTGGCACCATGTGGCCGTAACCATCGGTGCGGCCGACGTGACTATCTGGGTGGACGGCGAGGCCGTGGGCAACTCATCGTCGATAACCATCAAACCGAGCGACATCCGTCCCGTGCTCAACTACATCGGACGCAGCCAGTTTGCCAGCGACCCGCTGTTCACGGGTTTCGTGGACGACGTACGCATCTACAACTATCCACTTACGGCCGAGGAGTTGCAAAGCATCATTGCCAACCCCACAGCCGTCAGCAGGGTGGAGGACGACACCGAAGCCGCAACGGAGCCGGCCTACACCGCCAGTGGCCAGCGCACCGGACGCCACTACCACGGCATTACGGTCAGCAAGGGCAAGAAATGGATAAGCAAATAACACCAAAGCGGCTTGTAAGGTCTACCATTATATGAAGTCCTGAAAGGTAGGGTGTTCAAAATCTTAATAATCTCTCTGTCGAATTTTTGGCCATAATTT
>CAVKJH010000002.1:0-13334 GCA_963656755.1 bacterium | reverse complement strand
TTTTCTCTTTAGACTAACAAGGATCTTTGCTTAATCCACACGTTTTTGCAGGTGATCCAGCCATGCCGCTAAAAATCAGCAACGTGGCTCCTTCGCAATGGTTAATGAATGCTTGTCAAGAACATCGTCCAACGGAGTAAGATTCATCTGTGCCATAATTACTTATTTTTATCCCGAACTGGGGTACCCTCTAACCGAAAGGGCTACCAGCGCATGGTACAGGGCAGGCGAAGCGACACCCCGGGTAGACAGGTGATAATACGCCCCGGAGCATTGCACAACACCGGTATTCATAAAACTGCGCAAGGTGTTTTTGAACATTACCATGTTAAAAATTTGCTAATTATAAAATAAATCCATAAATTTGCAGTTGTAACATCCCGACAACAATAAACAAACAAAAACCGATAGCCTATCGACAAACCTTTACTTCATAACCAAACACTTAGAAAGAAATGAAGAACCTTGCAGAAATGACCGACGAAGAGTTGGCATTATGCTACATGGACGGTAACAATGAGGCTTTCGACGTATTGTTGGCACACAATCAATCGAAAATCTTTGCATATATCATGTTTGTCGTGTGCGACGAAGACTTGGCCAACGACATCTTCCAGGAAACCTTCGTGAAGATTATCGTCAAGCTGCAGCACGGCAAGTATGCACCCACAGGCAAGTTCAGTGCCTGGTGCATGCGCATTGCCCACAACGTCATCATGGACTGGTACCGCAACCAACGGGCCGAGCACATCGTGGAACCCACGGAAAACAACGACCTCACGAAGCTCGGGCAGGCCAGCGTCTTGGAAAACAATGTGGAAGACCACATGCTGAACAACCAAGTGATGCACGACGTACGCAAAATGATGAACCACCTGCCGGCCAGCCAGCGCGAAGTGGTCTACATGCGCTATTACCAGCAACTGTCGTTCAAGGAAATAGCCGACACCACCAACGTGAGCATCAACACCGCCCTGGGCCGCATGCGCTATGCGCTAATCAACATGAGGCGCATGGCACGCGACTACGACATGCAACTGCAGTTGGCCTGACAGGCCACACGTCACCACACACTACATCTACGATTATGACACACGGACACGAAGTGCTCCACATGATGGAGGGCAACAGTTATACCACCAAACAAGAGCTCGTCGATGCCATCACGGCGCGTTTCGGCACAGACGAGACTTTCTGCACCTGCTCGGCATCGGGGATGACCGCCGCCGAACTGGTCGATTTTCTCGAGGCACGCGGCAAGTTCATGCCCGCTGCCGGCGAGGACAACTTTACGGTCGACACCACCAAAGTGTGCCGACACTAAGGCACAAGTGCCACAACGACGGTTCTGCCAACCGGCTTGTATGACCATGATGCCATTCGCAGAACCGCCCCTCAAAACCCCATGAAGGCCAAAACCATTGCGATGCCCACACGGCTGCGAAAACTACCGATGCCCAACTTACGGCAATGGCTGCTCGTTGTGCTTCTGCTGACCGTAACGGCCTTCAGGACAATACCTTCGCTGGGTAGCCTCTACACGGCGGCGGTCTATCCCGCCGTGATAAGGGTATTGGCCACGGTTTCGGGCATCGTGCCCTTCGCCATAGGCGACGTGTTTGTCGCCGCAAGCGTGGCATGGGTAGTCGGCTACCCGCTGTGGGCCATCCGCGCCGGGCGGAAAGTGCGCACCATAGCGATGCGCGTGGGCGAATACCTTCTTTGGGTATATGTATGGTTCTACGCCGCCTGGGGACTGAACTATTCGCAACCCAACATCTACCGGCGGCTGCATCTCAGTCCTGCAGAAGCCGACACCCTGTCCTTTGCCGCATTTGCAAAGGCCTACGCCGACAGTCTGAACGCCACTTACTCACCTCTTTGCGGCCCGGCCGCCGACAGTACCGTGCAGGCACTGACCCGACGGGCGGTGTACGACGGCTACGCACGGCTGCACCGCATGGGCATCAACCGCCCGTTCAGCCGACGTGTCCACGCCAAGACGATGGTGTTCTCGCCGCTGGCCAGCATGGCCGGCGTGACGGGCAGCATGGCTCCCTTCTTCGGCGAGTTCACCGTCAATGCCGACGTGCTGACACACGCCTACCCCGCCACCTGCGCCCACGAGTACGCCCATCTGCTGGGCATAGCCAACGAGGGCGAAGCCAATTTCTACAGCTACATCGTCTGCACATCGTCGGCCGAGAAGGCCGTACGCTTCAGCGGTTACTACCAACTGTTCTTCCATGTACTGCACAACGTGCGCGCCCTGTTGGGCGAAGCACAATGCGCGGCTTTCCTCAAGCGTGTGCGTCCCGAGGTAACAGCCCTGGCACAGGCCGACCAACGCTACTGGCAGTCGCGCCGCAGCCCGATCGTCGACAAGGTACAGAACGCGGTCTACGACCTGTATCTCCGGGGCAACCATGTGGAAGGCGGCACACGCAGCTACTCGGGTGTCATAGCCATCATTATGGCATGGCAAGCGGCTGGGAAAAGCCCTGCTGACGGCGGCGCCGGGCGTTGATGGACTTGACAGACATCCGTACCGCTGCTGTCCGTTGCAACGGCCGATAGCAGCGCACAGTCCTGCACATCTTGCTGCCCCACCAAGCGAAAAGGCCAACAACGGCTGAATAACCGTGTTGGCCTTTGCGGCTTTAGGGGGCTACCGCGCTACTGTTCACCCCCGGGTGGGACCGTTATGGCTCGGCCCATTTGGCATCAACATCGGTTATGTCGATGTCGAGCAACCGCATCTGTCTGAACATTTCGGGCAGCACGTCGCGGAAGAACGTGTCGCGCCGTGCCTGCATAATCTGCTGCTTGGCATTGGTGGCGACAAAGTAGCCCAGGCCACGCCGGTTGTAGATGATGCCGTCGCGTGCCAGCTCCTCGTATGCCTTCACCGCCGTATTGGTGTTCACCTCCAGCGACACGGCATACTCGCGCACCGAGGGGATGCGCCCGTCGGCCAGGTACTTGTCGGCCAGGATGTCGTCGCAGAGGCGATCGGCCATCTGCAGGTATATGGCTTTGTTGTTGCTGAACGTCATTTTGTCAGTTTTAAGTGGTTAGTATTGACTTCTCCGCTGCCGGCTATGGTAGGATACACGGCCTGTGCAGTGCCGCTCAGATCCACGTCGCCACTGCCGGCTATCTCCACCTTCACCACGCCGCAACGGGCAAGCTTAAGGTCTACATCGCCGCTGCCTGACACCGATACTGCCGTGGAGGCCACTGCCGACAGGTGGGCATCGATTTCTCCGCTGCCCGCGATGGTTGCCTGCAGACTGTCGGCCATGATGTCGGCTATATCGATGTCGCCGCTGCCCGCGATAGCCAGTGCCAACTTCGGGGCTTTCAGGGTTTTGCGGCAGACAAACGAGCCGCTGCCGGATATGTCTACACAAGTCAGCGATGGTGCCCTGACCACGATCTTCACCATCTCGGTAGTGTTGTTGTTGATGATCCACGCCACGTTGCCCTCGTCACTTTTCTTTTTGCGTGCGATGCTGAGCGTGTGGTCGGTAACGCTGAACGCAACACGGTCTACGTATTTTTCGGGAGCGGAAACGGTAACGCTGAACGTGTCGGAGGGGATATACTCGACATCCGAGCTGATGGCGATATCCAGTTTGTTGAACTCCTGTACGCTGACGGTGCGCGTCACCACGGGCCCCAGGTCTTTTTTCGTTTCAATCTTGCACGAGCCGAAGAGCAACAGGACGGCTATGAGCATGAGAACTGTCTTATACATAACGGGGATTCTTTAGATGTTTAACATTTTGTTGTTGACGGCCTGCATGCGCGAATAGATGCGGAACGCAGTCCGGTAGTTGAAGGCAATGACCAGCAGGAACACCAGCGTGGCTGCAGTCGCGGTCAGCGCGTGGTCGACAATGCCTATGCGGTAGATGCCATGGTCGAAGAGCAGTTCAGGAATTTTGATGGCCATAAACGCACAGAGACCACCGAACACCGACATCAGGAAAAACAGCAGCAGGTTGCTCAGTATCCATGCGTGGCGACGGAAGAAGGTTCCGGCCAGCAGGTACAGGGAGTGCGGAAACCAGAACAGGATGACAAACACGGTAACTTTGTCGCCAAAATCGCACGACAGGCGCGGCAGAGTGTCGAATATCCGGGCAAAGCACAGGTAGAAGGCCGAACGGCAGTTGCCCAGCACGACCTGGCTGACTGCCATCTGCAGCAGGTCGCCGGCGACGAAGCCGACGGCAAAGGCCAGCGGCAGGATGACGGTGAGACAGAGGTAGCGTGCGCCAAACTTTTCCAGCCGGCTGGCGGGCAGCATGAAGGCGTTGATGCGGAGACGCTTGGTGCCGAGGTCGTCCACGATGAGCGCGCCACAGGTGATGTAATAGGCTATCAGGGCAAAGGTAAGGAAACTGGCTGCCGTCTCAGCGTGGCCCGAGTCGTACTGGCCCGACTGGAACGTGCCGTCGATGAAACGGCCGAGCATGGTGGGTATGAACACAAGGATGAAGCCGATGGCTGCAAACCTGTAGAGATGTTTCCGTTCCGAGAGTTGCCAGCGCAGGGTGTTGGCAAAGCGGGTGATATTGAAGTTTTGCATGGTGTGTATGGTATTCGTTTTACTTGTTGGTAGGCAGCGGCTTGGCAATCTTTCCGCCGATGGCGGCATCGAAGAGCAGCTCGAGGTTGATTTGCGTCTCGCCCTCGCCTTCGTGCCGGGGCAGGATAGCATTGAGACCGCCGGCACACGGCTCGGTGTAGAGGGCTTCGGCAGCCTCGGCGTCGCCGACGGTGCGGAACGTGTAGGCGGCAGTCAGCTCGTCCACACTGCTGTCGACCAGCACGCGGTTGGCGTCCACGATGACAATGTGGTCGAGCAGCGACTCCACGTCGTGCACCTGATGGGTGGCCACCACCATCGTGCGGTTTTCGGTCATGTAGCGGGCCACCACCTTGCGGAACAGGCTCTTCGAGGGGATGTCAAGTCCGTTGGTCGGTTCGTCCATGAGAATGTACGGGCAGCCTGTGGCCAGCGCAAAACTCATGAACACCTTCTTCTTCTGTCCCATGGAGAGGGCTTTCAGATGCACGTCGGCCGGCAATTCGAACTCGGCCAGACAACCTTGCAGGATTTCCTCGCTGAAATGGGGATAGAACACGCTGTTCAGTCGCACATACTCTTTGAGCGTGATGGCGGGCAGGTCGTACTCCTCGGGCACGAGGCAGATGTCCTGCAACAGGGCCGGCGTGCGGTCGGCGATGTTCTCGTGGTTCACGGCAATGCTGCCCTTGCGCAGCCGCAGCAGACCGCAGACGAGATAGAGCAGCGTAGACTTGCCGGTGCCGTTCTTGCCCAACAGACCGTAGATGCGGCCGGGAGCCAACTGGAGCGAGAAGTCCTGGAACACCAGGTGCTTGCTTCCCGGATAACTGTAGGTAATGTTTTGGATGTCAATCATTTCTTATGTTTTTGTCGATGAATACTTATTGTGTTACGGTGTATTACTTTATTAGTACACCGCAAAGGTATTATCATTTGTGGTTTCCTGCAAGTTTTGGGCACGAAAAACGCCGAACATTAACAGTAGTTAACAGCCATTAACGGTAGACAACAGTTTCGCCGCCCCGTTGCGGATGCAGCACCCCATGTGCGGCAACCGGCCGAAGCGGCGCAAAAGGAAACAGGAGACAAGCGCCCGATGTCGGGGGCGTTTGTCTCCTGTATGGTTATGAGGATGCGGACATTGCCCGGCGGTTGCACGTTGGGGGATAAGCCCAGTCACGACAACTACCGACTGCGCATCAATGCCTTATGGTCTCGTTTTGCCGTCCGTTGGTAACGATGTAGACCCCGTGGCCGGGCACCTTTAGTTCGGTATCGGTCTGTTGCGCCTCTGTCCAGTTGACCAACTGTCCCAACGGGGTGTAGACGCGCAGATTGTCGCCGGGCGTCACACCGCTTGCAAGGATGCCGCTGTCGGTGTTGCGCACGGTAAACCGTGCCGTGGTCTCCACGGTATTCTTGGCAACGGACAACGGCACACCCGACACATACACCGGCACCGGAGCCATGTTGTCCGACAAGTTCTGGTCGGACACCACACGGCCGTCGGCATCGACGGTGTGTGCCACCACATAAAGCGTGGTGGTGGTCTCTACATCGCTGACCGCGAACGACACCGTGGTCGTATTGTTGCCGTCGGCATCGCGCAGGGCCGAGACAGGCAGTGTGGCCACGCAGTTGTCGGCTACGAGCTGCGTGCCTGCAGCATCGCGGAAGAGACCGGCGCGCACCTGCCAGCCGTCGGCCAGCGTCACGGGCGACAGGTTGTCGACAGCCACCACCACCGTGTTGCTGCCATCGGCGGCGCGGGCCGTGGAAAGCGTGCGCACGGCCACATCGGAAACCCTGACCTGCAACTGCCCCATGCCGCTGCGCGTGTCGGCCATGCGGCGTGCCACGGCCGGCATCCGGGCGGCTCGAGCCCTGGCCTGTGCGAGCGAGCGGGCAGCGAGCGGCGAGGCAGCGAAGTAAGGCGTAATGTTGAAGTCAATAGGCTGGTCGAGGTCGGTGTCGGCCGGAGCCGTGGCCGTCACCTCAGTGCTGTGGCCGGGCATCAGGTTCACCTTGACCGTGGTGACCTTTCCGTTGACATCGATATCCACATAGTCGATGGCCTCATAGCCCTCGTTCATCACCACGAAGCCCAGCACGGCATCCTTGCCCTCCTCTACGGTGTTGGCCAATCCGGCATACTCGCACTTGAGCGCGTTTTCGAACGTAACCGAACTTTCCAGCACGGTGGCGCCCTCGGTCTCGTCGTCGGCCACGGTGATGGCGGCCGTCAGTTTGTTATCGGCAAATACCGCATCGTAATAGGTCACCATCAGGTTGTCGTCCTGGCTCAGCAGTTTCTGCGGACAGGAGAGGTACACCGTGCCCTCGGGGCTCTGCGAGATGCGCGCACCGTAGACAGCCGTCTTCATGGTGAACACATCGTTTTCATAATCGGTATATTCGCGCTGCGCTTCCTTCCACACCACAGCCAGACCGTCGAGGCCCGAGGCCGACTGCGACGCAATGAGCTTGAAGTCGATGAGGCCGCGGCTGTCCAGTCCGAGCATGCCCGCGTCGGTAAACTCGCCACGCGACGTAAGGCGCAAGAGCTGCACGTCGGCCTGTCCGTTGGCACTCGTGGCCAGTGCGCCCACATAGTAACCGTTGCCCAGCGTCACCACCTGCGGCTGCGTGGCCTCGATGGTGGTAGGCATCTCCAGCGGCAGACGCTGGTCGCTGAGCGTCAGAGCCGTGAGGCGCGACCGCACATTGCCGTCGGGCAGCGAGTCGATGACCGTACCCACCACCATCGGTATGCTGTCGGCCATGGCCAGCGAGTAGTCGGCTATCTGCCGGCGTGCGCTGAGAGCCATCATGGTCTGCGGCTGGTCGCTCCACCCCTGTCCGTCGTTGAAGGCCACGAGCAGGTCGCCGTCGAGGTGTCCGGCCGTCGGGTCGTCGGCCGCACCGTCGGAAACAAACGTGCCGCTTTTCCACACCACGGCCGCCCGGCCCGTGGCCGACAGTGTGGCCTTTGGCATGAGGTTGGCCACGCCGTAGTCGCCCAAGCCGACTGGTGTCTGCCACGACGAGCCGTCGCCGGTGCTGACATACACGCGTGTGTTGTTCGACACCTGTTCGGGCGAGCTGGCCGCACCGGAGCTGCTGGCCGTACAAGCCATGATACCCTGTGCGTCACCCGACACCGTACGCGAGAACACGTCGAGGTCGAACACGTTGTAGTCGTCCATGCCGCTCAAGGCCGCGCCCGACTGCAGCTGCACCTGCGGCTTGCTGCCGGCAGAGGTTGCCGGCCGTATGTAGGCCAGGTCGGTGCCGCCGAAAAGCCACATGGGCTGGGCAAAGGCGTCGATGTCGCTGAGCAGCACGCTGGCATTGTCGGGCACATCAGCCAGGCGCAGCGGCTTGTAGATGGCCGGTCTGAGGCGCACCTGTTTCTTGGGTGCCCGGCTGCCGGCCTTCAGCGGGTTGCTGCTGTTGTTGGGCGTATACCATGTGCCCTCCACGTCGAGCAGCGTGGCGCTCCACGTCTTGCTCCACCACAGGAACTTGGCCTTGGCGTAAGCCTCGAGGCTGGCACCCAGGGTGAGCTTGGCACCGCCCACGGTCTGTCCGCCTAGATAGGGCTTCGTAATCATGCGGCTCTCGAACGATCCCCATCCGCTGCCGCGTATGCCGGCCTTGGCCGAGGCTATCCAGAGATCGATGCCCAGCTCGGCATAGGCCGACACCTTGAGCTCGGTGAGGAAGTCGAGCGTGATGTCCATGGGCACCGGCAGGGTCGACCGCGCGATGTCGTCATCGCTCGGCCGCGAGAGTTCGGCCGTGGCGCTGAGTTCTCCCTGTATGGACGTGCCGAACGAGCCGAACCCCACCGGTATCTTGGCCTTCACATAAGCCGAGGCTTCGGCCTTGATGCCCAGTCCGCCCAGCGCGAAGCTGTAGCGGTCCTTGTCGTAGTCGTACACCAGGCGGCCGTCGGCCCAGGCGCGTATGCCGGCGAAAGCGGTGGGCAGAGCCAGCAGACGGTCGTCGGGGTTGTAGCTGCGGCGGGTGCCGCGCGTCACTTGCTGGCACTCGTAGAAATACTTGTCGATGTCGCTCACCAGGTCGGCCTTGTCGATGAGGTCCATCACCTGGCCGCCGGGCAGGAAGTTCTGCGAGTAGAGCGCACGGAAGAGGTAGTCGCTGTTCTCCTTCTTCACCACGACCGTAAACGGCAGCGTGGAGGGCAGCTGCAGTTCGAAGTTGTCAAACTGTTTCTGCATGCGCCCCAGCTTGATGCCGCCCGACACCTGTCCCACCTGCGACGTGGGCAGCACGAGGGCCAGCGTCATGTCCTTCACCAGTTCCATGGGGTCCTTGTCGATGTTCTTCATGCGCAGGAACGCCATGCTTCGGTTGTCGTCGGTGGTGAGCAGGGTGGCGCCCTCCACCTCCGAGTAGAGGAAATCGCGCAACTCGCCCCTATACTCGAAATAGCGCTGCGACAGGTTGCCGGGTAACCACAGTTCGTGTTCGTTCCAGCTGTCGGTTCTCCACCACAGCTTGATCTTTTTCCCGTTGGCCGAGGGCGACGTTATATAGAGGTATTCGGGCGGATTGGCAGTACCCACCACCACGCGGATCTGCCGTCCGGGTTTGAGCGACCCGTCGTAGGGCACCAGCATGTCGGCACCGGTGTACCAGCGGTGGTTGGGCCACACGCCGTTGCCGTCGGGCGCGGTTTCGTTGGTGGCCAC
This sequence comes from bacterium, assembly GCA_963656755.1. Classification (GTDB taxonomy): domain Bacteria; phylum Bacteroidota; class Bacteroidia; order Bacteroidales; family Bacteroidaceae; genus Prevotella. The sequence goes on along the minus strand of CAVKJH010000002.1, from coordinate 4,016 downwards.
GTCGATGATGTCCACAAAACCGCTGCCTTTGGGGCACAGGGCCACGGTGCAGACGATCTTTCCGTTGCTCATGAACGATTTCTCCCCGTCGATCACGATGTTGCGGTTGTTGAACGTGATGTCGCGCAGCAGACGCGGGGTGTAGCCCTCGGCGCATATCTCGAAACCGTGGTAGAGCGGCGTGTGGATGGCCCCGTCGTCGGCAAACTCACTGTATGTTTGGGCATCAGTGGTGGCATTGTAAAAGGCTTTCACGGTAACGTCCTGCGTGACGGGATGGCCTGTCACGGCATCCACGAAGCGCAGGCCCATCTCATTGATAGTGTTGAGGGTCAGGGTGTTAGTCTGGTAGTTGGCCGACCGGAAATCGCTCACGAGCATCATGCGGCTCTGTGCCGACAGGCGCACCGGGTCGTGGACCGTTGTGGGCGTAATCACGGCATGGTCGTCGCCCTCGGCCACATGGTCGGTAACCGAAAGGGTGTCGATGGTCTCGCTCTCGTCGAGGAAGAGCCGGTAATGTCCGTAGTCCGTACGTTCGCCCTTCACGACAGCCGTCTTCCTACTGCCCTCGTGGGTGGTATAGTTGAGTTCGAACTCGTCTACACGATAAGCGTTGTGGCCGTTGATCCGCACGTCGAAGCGGTACTGGTTGACGAGTGCCTTGCCGTAGGCCGTGTAGGAGAAGGTTTTCTCGAGCTTCACGTCGGGCCAGCAGAACGTGATGTCGTGGGGCTGGTCATCGGGCGGGAAGCCTACGCTGAACCGGCAGAAATGGTCATTGCCATCCACCACCTTCACGGTGTCCTGGCGGTCGAACACCACCTTCAGGTCGCCCCACTGCTTGGGCGGGTAGAGCGTGAAATAGACGTCGCGGCTCTCCATCAAGTTGGCATAGTTGGCGTCCGTGGGGTTGTCAAGGTATGCCTGGTAAACGTCCTTGTTGCTGTCCGTCCACTCGTCGTCGGTGAGATTGCCGGCGGCCGTGTGGTTTCCGTTGACCGAATAGTAGGGGGTAAGCCCCGTGAAGTCCCAGCCCACATAGGTCTCGCCCATGTAGAAGTACTGCTCCACACCGTTGTAGCCGTAGGCGTTCTCGGGCCGTAGGCGGTTGTAGCGGTTCATGGCGTTGGCATAGATGGCGTTGACATACTGCGGCACCGTCGTGAAGTCGAAGTCGACGGTGGCCTCCACATACTTGCGGTCGGGCATCATGCGCAGGGTGATGTTGCCGTCCACGGTCTTCTCGCACTCGAACAGGCCGATTTCGCCCGGTTCGAACGAGCGTCTGACATACCCTGCCGCCGCAAACGGGTCGCCGTAGAGGTGCAGCAGCTGTATGTCGAATCCCTCCTCACGGTCGAGCTTGGCAAACACCACGCGCACATGGCCCTTGCCGTCGTCGCCCACGGTCACTACTCCGTCGTCGTTGAGGTTGGTCTTCATCTCAGCATTGGTCAGACCGTGGTACACGCGATACACGCAGGTGTAGGTGTGCAGCTCGCCGTCGTTCTTGTTGCGCATGGGCACGGTGATGTAGGCCGTGCATGTGGGTTCGGCACCGTGATACTCGTCCTGGTAGCGCTTGCGCAGGAAGGTACGGTCGTCGAACGGTATGTCCACCGTCACGCGGTAGCCCTCCAGGGGTGCGCGGAGCGTGATGTCGGGGTAGGTCTGCGGGTCGTGGTGGCGCAGGGTGACGGTGGCCGAGTCGGAGGCCGTCTCCCAGTCGTCGAGCGTGGGCCGGTAATACTCATGGAAGAAATGCGGGCGCACGTCCATGGCGGTGATGCGCACCGTCTCATCATCGGAGGTGAAGGTCTTCGAATCCTCATCGTCCTCGGGCCGGATGCCCTTCACATGCAGCCGCACGGTGGCCGTCAGGCGGTCGGGGTCTGCCGCCTGTCCGAGTGCTTCGCGGTAGGCGGCCTCGGCACTGGTGAACGTGATGTCGGCATAGCCCGACCCCTGCACCTCCACCAGTCCGCCGGCACTGACGGTGGCCACGGCCGGGTTGCTGGTCGACCAGGTGCCCTTCATGAACGAGCAGTCGGCGGGCTGTATGGCCGCGCTGAGCGTGAACCGCTGCAGCGTGGCCTCGCGGCGCAGGGTGTCGCCCTCGGGCATGCCGGTGATGGTGATGCCGGTGGTAGCCACGATGACCGGGGCGCCCTCCACCTTGTAGCTGAAGAAGGCATCGGCCGGCAACAGGTAGGGCAGACGGTCGGTCACCCACCACGACTCGCTGTCGTCGGTGGGCAGCAGCTCGCCTGCTATCATGAGCTCGGCGTAGTGGGTAGCCGACGTGGTGCCGGCCGGCGGATTGGCGGCATTGAAGGTGAACACCAGTTCGCCGGTCTGCTCGTCGAGCACGGGCTGTGCGCTGTTGAGTGTGGTCAGGCCGCCGTCGTCGGTGAGCGACACATTGGCGGGCCATGTGCTGCCATACACGGCATTGAGCTTCTGCCAGTTGGCCACCGCCACGCGCGCCGTCACCACCTGGCGCGGGGCATAGGTATCCCTGTCGAGCGTTATGCCGGCGAAGCGGGGCCGCACCGCACCGTCCTTGTTCACCGAGAAATAGAGGTCGCCGGTGAACGCCACGCTGCGCTGCGCGGTCTCACCCTTGGGCCGCACGCCGGTCAGTCCGGCACCCTTGAGCGGCGATGTCAGGTTGCCCCACGAGCCGACCGTCACGTCGTCGTCGGTGGCCCGGTAGGCAAAGAGCAGCTGCGACCATGCGTTGGTGCCGACCGGCTGCAGCGGCACCAGTTGTTTCGTGCCGTTGCCCGTCTCGACGGTCAGGCGCGTGTCGGTGCCCACCACCAGGTTCAGGAATTCCTTGTCGAAGCGGTGCTTGCTGCCGGCCAGGTCGATGTTCACCATGACCCATTCGCCCGACTTCACCGACGCGCCGCGCGAGATCAGTTCGTAGCCCGACCAGCTGAGCTGCTCTGCACTGTCGAGTTTCGTTTCGGCGGGCGTGGCCGAGGGGTTGTGCAGCCGCAACTGCAACAGGTCGTAGTCGATGGCCGTGCGGTTGGCATGGCAGAAACGGATGTAGCCGCTCAGATCCTCGCGCAGTTCGCTGCGCGACACGTCTTCGGCCTTCACGGTGATGGTCTTCTCGGTCTCGCCGGGACCGAACACGAGGCTGTTCCATCCGTCCCACTGGTAGGTGTCCCACTCGTACTTGGGTTCCGACAGGGGGCGGCTGTAGAAATTGTCGGCATGCCGGTTGTCGCGCACCAGGGTATAGAGCCCCACTTCGGCCACCTGGTACCATATCGACACGGCATAGTCGGCACGCACTCCCTTGGGCCGCCGCACCACGAACGAGTACTCTTTGCCGGCTTGCCACTGGCCAAGGTCTATGTAGCCCATGCCGTCGGTTCCTGACAGCGGCTTGGCACCGTCCACCGTCAGGCTGTCGCCCTTCTGCAGGGTCGGTCCAGTGTTCTGGCCGCGTGCCGTCGGGTGCAAGCCAAGGAGCAGCACCAGCAGCAGAAGTAACATTCTTGCGTTGTTCATAATCTGTATGTTGTTTGGGGTTGTCATTTATAATTAAGGTACGGTCCATTGCCGCCGTTCACCAAGCGTTCTGCCGTCTGCCGGGCCGGACAAAACTACCCATTGCAAAAGTAAACGATAATTGCCTCATTATTAGCCGCCACACGCCGTCGGTCGGTTACAGAACACGCATTCTGTTACCATTCCGCGATGCCAACACGCCATTTTTCGGCCGTTTTCCACCAAAGGGATGGCTGCGACCACGGCCCTACCCCACCTGAACGGCTGCGGCCGTTGCAGCTTTGCGACTGCATACTCGAGTTTCGGATTTAGAATTCATGCTTAAAAATGTGCCCCCAAGGGTTGGGTGTTCAAAATCGGTAAAAAGCGCGATACCGTCATCAGCCCTGAAAGGTAGGGTGTTCAAAATTCGTATCAAATATGCAGCGTATGCGCAGTTTTTGCCCCTGTAGGGGGCGCATAATATAGGATAGGGGCTTGCCCCT
>CAVKJH010000001.1:0-67089 GCA_963656755.1 bacterium | reverse complement strand
AACCCGCGACCTCGACCTTGGCAAGGTCGCGCTCTACCAACTGAGCTATTGCCGCTTGTTTTCTGTTTCCAGAAGCATTTCCCTAAATGCGAGTGCAAAGGTACAGCTTATTTTTGAAACTGCAAACTTTTCTGGGCTTTTTTTTCAAAAAACTGCAATTTTCTTTTCTCACCTTATATATAAAAGGGCTATCCTTCGGCAAAAACGCCTCGCCACTCCACAAGAATGGAGACAGCAAGGCACATCATCCGTTTGCCGGAACATACGGCATGAGTAAAGACCTACCGCGACACCGACGCCCCCTCGGAGGCATCCGGCTCCTCGGCACCCGACAGGCGGTTCCATTCCCGAAGGGCTTCTTGCCAATCGGTGGCCTCACCGCTGGCAACGGCTTCAAGCTTGCGCGCCTCGGCATCGCGGGCCTTGTCGCGTGCCCGCTTTTCGCGCATGGCGGCAATGGTTGCATCGTCGAGTATCCGTATGGCACCCCGACGGAGGCAATCGTCGAGTTCCTGTTCGCCGAAAGCCTTGCCAGGCTCGTTGTAATCGGAAATAAGGAATTCGTAGTCAACACGCAAGACATGGCGTATCTCCTTCTGTTTAGCCCTGTTGGACGCATTTTTCAGACGGAGCAACCGGGCGATTTCCTTGATTTCCTTAGCCGAGAACTTGTTTCTTCCTTTTGTTTGCATATCATCACTTTTTAGGGCGGGTAGCCAGCACGAATCAGACAATCATACAGATACAGGCAACAAGGGAGCAAACCTCTGGCGAGGGATTGACCCATGTATGGTCGAAAAGTCGAACGCCAGCACCTTTCCGATTTTCTATTCGCAAAAACAATTCATTTTTAAACATCCTTCCGTTCGGGGATGCAGACAATGCCGTCGGCAGGTATTGTTCGACATACAACACCTGTACGACGGCGGTAACGCAACGGTTCAGTCCATGCGCGAGCGGTAATCCTCATAACCATACTGGCGGAGCATCTCCAGCTCACCGTCGGCATGCGCCAAGGCAATGGCCGGATGGCTAATGCCGTTGAAAAGATGGGTCTTTACCGTAGTATAATGTATCATGTCCTCGAATATGACATTCTCGCCCACTTGCAGTTCATGGTCAAACTGCCAACGCCCCATAAAGTCACCGCTCAGACACGAGCATCCGCCCAACCGGTACAAATGGGCAGCTGCAGCATCGGGCACATGCCCCTCGTTATCCTCCTCAACGGTGCGCGCAAAGCGGACAGCCGGATGATAGGGCATCTCCAGACAGTCGGGCATATGGCACGCAAAACTAACATTGAGCACGGCGGTGCGCACGCCATGGTTCTCGACCACGTCGACCACCTGGCTCACCAGGGGCCCCGTCTGCCATGCAAACGCACTGCCCGGCTCAAGGATGACATGCAGATGGGGGTATCGGCGATGGAAATCCTGCAGGATATCAACCAACATCGACGTGTCGTAGTCGCTACGGGTCATGAGGTGGCCGCCTCCGAAATTGATCCACTTCAACTGCGGAAACCATTTGGCAAACCGTCTCTCGATATGCGCCAACGTACGCCGGAACACGTCGGGGCCGCTCTCGCAAAGCGTGTGGCAATGGAAGCCCTCTATCGACGGGGGCAGCTGTTCGGGCAACTGCGAGTCGAGCACACCAAACCGCGTGCCCGGAGCGCAGGGGTTATAAATGAGCGTTTCCACCTCGCTGTATTCCGGATTGACACGCAGCCCGAAGCTGAGCGCAGGGTTCACGGCCTTGGCACGTTCGGCGAAACGCTCCCATTGGCCAAGCGAGTTGAACGTAAGATGGCTGGAGCAACGGGCAATCTCGTCAATCTCATAGTCGGTGTAAGCCGGCGAAAAGGTGTGGGTGGCACTGCCGAACTCCTCGAAGCCCAGCCGCGCCTCGCTGAGCGAGCTGGCCGTGGTGGCATATATATACTCGCGGAAAATGGGAAACGTTTTCCACAGTGCAAACGCCTTGAAGGCCAAGATAATCTCTGCGTCAGCGGCTTGCGCCACCTGCGAGATGAGCTGCAGGTTGCGCCGCAGGCGCGTTTCCTCCAATATGTAAACCGGCCGGCGGATTTCTTCGAAAGTCGTCAGGTTGATTTTCATCGCTATATTTTTCTGCAAAGATAAGTTTTATTTCCCGATAATATTGCTGAATTAATGGAAAATTCATACATTTGCAGTTGAAAAGAAATGTCTACGATGAAATTAGTAATCATGACGAAGTCCACATTTTTTGTGGAAGAAGATATAATCCTGTCGGCGCTCTTCGACGAGGGGATGACCAACCTGCACCTTTTCAAACCAGGGTCTTCCCCACTCTACGCCGAGCGACTGCTCACGTTGCTGCCCGAAGACCACTACAAGCATATCGCCATACACGACCATCCCTATCTGAAAAAGGAATACGGACTGGCCGGCATCCACTTGGACAACCCCACAGACAGCGTTCCCGACGGCTACAAGGGTAACGTGACACGCACCTGCAACGACCTTACCGCCCTGAAGGCCATGAAGAAACAATCGAAATACGTGTTCCTGAAAAACATATTCGACTGCATAGAGTTCAAGGACGAGAAACAGACCTTCACCACCCCGCAGCTCATCGAAGCGTCGCGCAACGGCCTCATCGACCGCCATGTGTATGCCCTCGGCGGCATGAGCATCGACAATGTCAAAGCCGCCCGCGATCTGGGGTTCGGCGGCGTGGTAATCTGCGGCGACCTATGGTGCCGTTTCAACATACACAACCAGATGGATTTCAAGGACCTCATCAACCATTTCAAGAAACTGCGCAACGCCGTGGAATGATAGCCGCAACCACTTTTACTAAATATAAACACAGTTAACAATGAGTGAAAATAACTCTTTCTTGGTTTTCTCGGGTACAAGCACGAGATACCTTGCGGAAAAGATTTGCACCAGTCTGGGCTGTCCGCTCGGAAACCTTGTGATAACAAAGTTCTCCGACGGCGAGTTCTCCGTGTCGTATGAGGAGTCGATACGCGGGCGCGACGTCTTCCTCGTGCAAAGCACTTTCCCCAACTCCGACAACCTGATGGAGCTGCTGCTGATGATCGATGCTGCAAAGCGCGCGTCGGCACGCCACATCATCGCCGTCATCCCGTATTTCGGATGGGCACGGCAAGACCGCAAGGACAAGCCAAGAGTGAGCATCGGCGCCAAGCTGGTGGCTGACCTGCTGAGCGTGGCCGGTATCGACCGCCTCATCACGATGGACCTGCACGCCGACCAGATACAAGGGTTCTTCAACGTTCCCGTAGACCACCTCTACGGCAGCGGTGTGCTCCTGCCCTATGTGCAGAGCCTGCATCTGAAGAATCTGGTTATCGCCTCGCCCGACGTGGGCGGCTCTAAGCGCGCCAATACCTACGCCAAGTACCTCGGCTGTCCGCTGGTGCTCTGCAACAAGACACGCGCACGGGCCAACGTGGTGGAGAGCATGCAGATTATCGGCGACGTGAAGGACAAGAACGTGGTCATCGTGGACGACATGGTCGACACGGCCGGCACCATCACGAAAGCTGCCGACATCATGAAAGAGGCCGGCGCCCTCAGCGTAAGGGCCCTGGCAAGCCACTGCGTGATGAGCGGCCCCGCATCGGACCGCGTGCAGAACAGCAACCTGGAGGAGATGGTCTTCACCGACTCCATCCCCTACACCCACCGTTGTTCGAAGGTGAAGCAGCTCAGCGTGGCCGACATGTTTGCCGAAACCATCAAGCGCGTCATCAACAACGAGAGCATCTCGTCGCAGTACCTGGTGTAAGTCCGCAACGGCCGGAAGACCGTAACCCCGTGTTGCCTGCACGCAGTCAGCACACCGCATAACCGTTGCCCAGTGCAACGGGGAAACCAAAAAGAGCTGTCCCTTTTCCCGAAACAGGAGAAAAGGAACAGCTCTTTTGCATGGCGAACCACCTCGCCCGTCACGGGGCATCGGCACCGCAGACAGACAAAAAGGGCAGAAACAAGAACGTTCGGCGCAAACGCACCGGACGCTTTTTGTATCATGCGAAGGGCAGACTGATACTTATCCGCCCTCAAGCGGAAAGGCTGTCAGCCCCTGTCGTTAGCCGATTAGTCGAGCCACTTCACATAGCAGAAGTCCTGACGGTGGGGCAACTTGTCGTTCTTGGGGAACATGCGCACGCATGAACGGAAAGCTCCGGCATGCGAAGGCTCAACCGTCAGCTCAAAAGTAAAGTTGTTGCCTTCATGGCCGGTCATCTCGAACTCGTAGACACTGTAGATCTCGCGGTCCGAGCTTTCGGTCTCGGGCTTCAGCGTAACGAGCTCCAGACCGACTGCGTTGTCGAGACCCTGTTCGTCGATAACATACTTCAAGGTGTACTTCTCGCCGGTCTTTCCGCCCTCGGTCAGCACGCTGATATTCTTGTCGACCACGCGGATGCCGTCCCAACGCTCGGCCACAGCCTCTTTCCAAAGCGCAATCTCCTTGGCCTGACGGTTGTCGTTGGCAGAGAGAGCCTTGAAACGGGCAGCCTCCTTGTTGTAGAACTTGTCGTAGTAGTCGTCGAGCTGGCGCTTCATCGTGTAGTGCGGAGCGATGGTAGCGATAGAGTTCTTGATGGTCTTCACCCAGTTCTCGCTGTAACCCTTCTTGTTCTTTCCGTAGTAGAGAGGTATGATCTCGTTCTCGAGCAACGAATAGATGGTAGTAGCGTCGAGCTGGTCCTGATAGCCCTGATTCTGGTAGGTGCGCTCCTGCGGCAGAGCCCAACCGGCGCCCTCACGGTAGCCTTCGACCCACCATCCGTCGAGCACGGAGAGGTTGACGACACCGTTCATCTCGGCCTTTTCGCCCGATGTACCCGAAGCCTCCAAGGGACGGGTCGGCGTGTTCATCCAGATGTCGACACCCGACACCAGGCGGCGTGCCAGCTGCATGTCGTAGTCCTCGAGGAAGATTATCTTTCCGAGGAACTGGGGCATACGGCTGATCTCGAAGATGCGCTTGATGAGACCCTGGCCGGCACCGTCGGCGGGGTGAGCCTTACCCGAGAAGAAGAACAGTACGGGATGCTCGGGGTCGTTGACAATCTTCTCGAGGCGCTCAAGGTCGGTAAAGAGCAGGTGTGCGCGCTTGTAGGTGGCGAAACGGCGGCAGAAACCGATCATCAGGGCATTGGGGTTGATGCGCTCCAAGATGCTGACCACCTTGGCAGGGTCGCCCTGGTTGCGCAGCCACTGCTGGGTGAACTTGTCGCGGATAAACTTGATGAGCTTCTCCTTCAAGGCCATACGAGTCTTCCAGATCTCCTCGTCGGGCACATCGTAGATGGCGTGCCAGATGCTCTCGTTGCTCTGGTCGTTCAGGAAGTTCTTGTCGAAATATTTGTCGTAGAGCTTGCGCCACTCGGTAGCGGTCCAGGTGGGGAAGTGTACGCCGTTGGTAACATAGCCCACATGGTTCTCCTCGGGATAGTAGCCGTTCCAGATAGGAGCGAACATCTTTTGGCTGACCCATCCGTGCAGCTTGCTCACACCGTTGACCTCCTGACAGGTGTTGCAGGCAAAGGTAGACATGCAGAAACGCTCGCCGTGTTCGTCGGGGTTCTGTCGGCCCATGCCGATGAACTCATCCCAAGAGATGCCGAGCATCTGGGGATAGCCGCCCATATACTTGCCGAAGAGAGCCTCGTCGAAATAATCGTGGCCGGCAGGCACGGGGGTGTGCACGGTGTAGAGCGACGATGCGCGCACCAGCTCGAGAGCCTGGTTGAAGGTAAGCCCCTGCTTCACATAGTCGCACAGACGCTCCAGGTTGCAGAGCGCAGCGTGGCCCTCGTTGCAGTGGTACACGTCCTTCTTGATGCCGAGCTTCTTGAGCATGAGCATACCGCCGATACCGAGCAATATCTCCTGTTTCAGACGGTTCTCCCAGTCGCCGCCATAGAGCGAGTGTGTGATGGGGCGGTCGTACTCGGAGTTCATGTCGTTGTCGGTGTCAAGCAGATAGAGCTTCACGCGGCCCACATTGACCTGCCACACCAGTGCATGCACCTGGTAGTTCATATAAGGCACGTCGACAACCACCTGGTTGCCGTTCTCATCGAGCACGCGCTCGATGGGCAGTGAGTTGAAGTTCTGTGCGTCGTAGTTGGCAATCTGCTGGCCGTCCATGCTGAGCGACTGCTTGAAATAGCCGAAACGATAGAGGAAACCGACGGCACACATGTCAACATTGCTGTCGGAAGCCTCCTTCACATAGTCACCGGCAAGCATACCCAGACCACCCGAGTAAATCTTCAGGGCCTGGTTGATACCGTACTCCATGCAGAAATAGGCCACCGAGGGACGGTTCTTGTCGGGCTCCACATCCATATAGGCACGGAACTGGGCATACACGTCCTTCACTTTCTTCATGATGGCCTTGTCCTTCACGATGGCTTCTTTGCGGTCGTAACCCAGACGCTCCAGCAGGAGTACAGGGTTGTGGCCTACCTTCTCGTAGAGGCTCTCGTCGAGGCTCTTGAAAAGGTTGCGTGCCTCGTAGTTCCAGGCCCACCACATGTTGTGAGCCAGCTCGTCCAAACACTTCAGCTGCTCGGGAAGGCTCGACTTGATGGTCAGGCTCTTCCACTGCGGAGCGTTGGCATAATCTGCTTTGATTTTCATAAGATGGTGATTTATAATTGTTTGTTTTGATTACTGCTTGCCTTTCTTGCCTCAGCCTTCTGCAGGGCGATGTCGTAGGCATCCTCGTAGTATTTCACGAAATGGCTCCACAGCGCCTTCTTCGACAGCTTGCTGGCATTGTCGCGCGATTTCTTGACCTGTGCAGGCGTGAAAGCGGAATACTTGCTGACAGTATCCTTGATGGCGTCGGCCACCTCCGAGAAATTGTAGTCGGTGCGGTGGATGACCTTCACACCGTCCTCGATCTCGCCTTCGTGCCCAATTTCGGTGTTGGCCCACAGGCCGAAGCCGGCCAGGTCGGTCGTCACGCAGGGCACCTTGAAGGCCACGGCCTCCAGCGGTGTGTAGCCCCACGGCTCGTAATACGACGGGTAGACGCAGAGGTCGTTGCCCAGTATGACATCGTAGTAAGGGAGGTTGAGTATGCCGTCGTTGCCGGTGAGGTAACAGGGTATGAAGATAAGTTTCACGCGGTCTTCCTTGCGGTTCTGCATGTTGAGGTATTTCAGCATGCCCAGCACGTTGTCGTGGCTCATGTCGTTCAGCCAGTGGGTGATGGACGGCACCTCGAGCGGCGTGTCGTATTTCTTGCCTGTGGCCAGGCGTTCCTGCAGGTCCTTGCGCGGCTCGCCCACCCATCCGGGCACCTCTACGAAAGCCACCACTTCCTTCTTCAGGTCACGGTCGCGCAGCAGACGGTTCATGGCCTCGATGTAGACATCCACGCCCTTGTTGCGGAACTCGTAGCGTCCGCTGGTGGAGATGATCAGCGTGTCGTCGCTGAGGTCGGTGCCCAGCAGGGCATTGGCCACGTCGAGCAGCCGTTTGCGCGCTGCCTTTCGCTTGCGTGTGAAGGCAGCTCCACGGGGCACAAAGTCGTCCTCGAAACCGTTGGGCAGCACGGCATCAACGGGTTTGTCGAGCAGTTCGAGACACTCGCGGGCGGTGATGTCGCTCACCGTGGTAAAGCAGTCCACATGGTGGGCGGTCTGTTTCTCTATCGAGTGCTTGCTCTGCATGTTCAGCTCGTCGGCCATCTGGTCGCCGTTGTAGGCAAAGAGATAGTCGTAGAGCGGCTTGTTGTTGCCGGCTATGCTTCGGCCGATGCTGGTGGCGTGGGTGGTGAAGACGGTGGCTATCTGCGGATAGTGCTTCCGTATGTAGAGCAGTCCCAGTCCGGTCATCCACTCGTTGCCGTGGTACACCACCTGCTGCTTGTCGTTCAGGTAGTAGTCGTAGAAACTGCCCACCACCAGTGCGGCGGCATACGAGAACATTGAGGCCTCGTCGTAGTCGCCGTAGGCATGCAGACTGTCTACCTGGAAATCGGCCCACAACTGCGCGTAGATTTCGTTCTTCTGTGCAAAATAGGGCGTGAAGTCCACCAGTATGGCAACGGGATTGCCGGGTACGGTCCACCGGCCGATGCGTATCTTCAGTCCCTGCTTTTCGGCCTCGGCATGCCACTCGGCAAAAAGCGAAACATCTTCACAAAAATAAGGACATTCCTGTTCTTTCCAACAGTCAGGGCCGATGAATACCAAATGGTCTCCCAAACGGTCCTGCAAGGTTTTGGCACGGGTCGAAAGAACAGCGTAAATGCCCCCTACCTTATTGCAAACTTCCCAACTTGATTCGAAAATATAATTAGGAAATAACTTTTCAATTTTCATAAATCAAACTAAACTGTTGATGCAAAGATAATAAAAAATAATCAACGCACAACTTATATCTGTATAAAAATTGCGAAAAGTGCCGTTTTCTTGACGCAAATGTTAACACCGCAACTATCAACAAGTTACTTTGTCCGACACGCGAGAGCAGGGCCCAGACACTGCTTGGCGGCATGGGCGAAACGGTCTCTGCACGGACCGAAAGAGCTGTGGCATTGCCGTTGGGCAACGCCCGCGTTGGGGCATGTACCGGGGCGCGGACCGATAAGTGCCGAACGGCGGAAAATAATAGCTTAAATTTTAAAAATAATAGCTTAAATTTTTCGTGATTTAGCTATTATCATTCAGCCATCCGATTTGTGCCAAACGGTGAACAGGCACGAACACCTGCCGGAAGGATATGCCGCGCCGGGAAGAAGCCATGCTGCGCCTCACCCGACCGGCTCTTTTGTCGGGTCAGTCTCGCGCCGGAAGCACTGCCGTTACAACATAATTGAAGGCCGCTAACCGAATAATTGGCATAATTATTACCCCGTTTCAACTTTTTGTTTTATCTTTGCAGCGATACTACCTTAATAAAATACACCTAATTAATATTATATAGTCGCTAAAAACCCTCATTACGCCAGCCACCCATGCCTTACCCCTAAGCCGGGAAGGATAGAAACTGCCCGATGACGTGGCCAGCAAACCCTAAACACCAACATCAAGACATGCCGACGGGCCGACAGACATGCCGAAACAACTACCACGTATGAAGAAAATTTACGCCTATCTCTTCGGCGCCATGGTGATGGCTTTGCCGGTCAGCCTTGTGGCCGTAGCCGGACTGCCCGCCATCAACCAGACGGCTGAAGAAGAAACAACGGCCGTGGAATCGATCATCAATTTCCAGGATTCCGCGTATGCCATGTCATCATCGACTTCTACCGACGGCGACATCACCGAGCCCCTCTCCCTGCAAGTGGGCGAAGGCACAATGACCATCACGCCCAGCACAACATCCAGCCCCAACCGTTTCTGGAACTCATCGAACAAGCCGCAGCTCCGCGTCTACGGCGGTACCATCACCTTCGAAGCTCCCGAAGGACGTGCCATCACGAAGATTGCTTTCGTGCAAAAGAAACTGACATCGCCCTCCTACAACCCCGCCTCGTCGGGCTCTGACGCCAAGACATGGACGGGCAACGCCACCAAGGTCATCATGACGATTGGCGGCAACACGCAGCTCAACAGTATCACGGTGACCTACGACAACGCCAACGACGAGACCGTGAAACCCGAGGAACCCAAGGCGGAGGTCATCACCTTCGACACCGTGGCCGACATCGCCACGTTCAACACCCTGCCCAAGGACAGCGCCGTACGCCTCACGCTGACCGACGCTTATGTAACAAAGGTCTACAAGACCAACATCTATGTGCAGGATGCCACGGGAGCCGTACTCTTCTACAACACGGGGCTCAGCCTCGAGGAGGGACAGGTGCTCAACGGTTCCATCATCGGTAAGGCGTCGCCCTACAACGGCACACCCGAGTTTGTGGTCAACGACAGCACCAGCCTCGACAAGGTGACCGTGACCGAGGGCACCGCCACGCCGAAAGACGTGACACTGGCTACACTCGCCACCGCCGACCTGTCCCTGCTGGTGAAGTTGGGCGAGGCTCAGCTCATCGACAGTGCCAGCGCACACTACGCCGTGCAGGGTACCGACACCATGCAGGTCTACGACCAGTTCAAGGTGCTGGCCACCGACTACACCTGGCCCGAAACGGCAAAATCGATCACCGCCATCGTGGGCAGCTACAAGGGCTTACTGCAGCTGCTGCCCGTCAGCGCCGATGCCATCGAGGAAAAGCCCGCGCCGCTGCTTGAGGACGGTGCCTATTACTTCTACAACGTGGGAGCCGGCAAATGGCTCTGCGCCGGCAACAGCTGGGGCACACAGGCATCGGTCGACAACTACGGTCTCGACTTCACCGTTGCCACGCTCGACGACGGCACCTACACGCTCGACTCGCGCGTAGCCAACAGCGCCACGCAGCACTATGTGGGCAGCAACGCCTATGTAGACGGCAACGCCTACGGCTGGACGGCTACCGACGCCACCGCAGAGGGTGCAGCCACAAAGACCATCACGCTCTCCACCGCCGAGGGCAAGTTCCTGGCATTCTCGGGCGAAGGCACAGTGGTGACCACCACCGACGACGGCACTGCCGACAACGCCAAGTGGATTGCCGTATCGAAAGACCAGCGCATCAGCGACATCATGGCCGCACTGGCCACCGCATCGGAGGAGAACCCCGTGGACGTGACGCTGCTCTTCCAGGGCACCAACTTCGGACGCAACGACCAGCGCAACAGCGCATGGCAAGGGTCGCCGGCCATCGGCGGCGACAACCCCAACTTCTGCGCCGAGAAATACAACTGCCAGTTTGACGTCAACCAGACGGCTGCCGTACCGAACGGCGTGTATATGGTTGTCTACCAGGGCTTCTACCGCGACGGCGGTTACGCCAACGCTGCCACGGCACACACCAACAACACCGAGAAGCTCAACGCCACAGCCTATGCCGGAACCGTGGAAAAGGCCGTGCCGTCGATCTTTGCCGCCGCCAACCAGCTCAGCGGCGTGGGCGTGACCACCGACCTGGGCTCTATCCCCAACAGTATGACCGACGCATCCAAGTATTTCAGCGCCGACCTCTACAACGACACCATCAGCGGTGTGTCGGTTACCACCGGTTCGCTGAAGATCGGCATCAAGCAGACCACCGACGGCACGGATGCCAACTGGACCATCTTCGACAATTTCCGCGTGTTCTGCACCAGCAACAAGGTTGACCTCACCACCTACAAGGAGGCCTACGAGGCTGCCCTTGCCGCCGCACAGGAGACACAGAAAGACACCATCGTGACCGGAAGCGAGATGACGGCCCTCAACGCCACAGTCGAGCAATACGGCACCATCGCCGAGGAGACCATGGAGGCCTACTTGGAGGCTACCGACGCCCTGACACAAGCCACCGAGACCGTGACCGGCGCGCGTGCGTCGTACAAGACTTTGGCCGACGCCAAGGCCAGCGTGCAGGAGTATCCCTACGCCGCCGCACAGAAGGTCGGCGACCTGAAGCTGACCCTCGAGGCTGCCCCCGAATCGGCCACGATGGCCGACTCGCTCAGCGTGGCCCTGCAGACTGCCGAGCGCATCGCGTCGGAGAGCAACGTCATGGCCGAAGCCGACACCACGGCTACCGACATGACCGCCACCATCGTCAACCCGAAGGCCGACGAGGCCATCGACGCGAACGTGTGGAAGGTTTCGAGCGGCAAGATCGGCATCAAGTCGAACGAGCCTTGGACCGACGCCGACGGCAACACCGAGCACAAGTATTTCGACAGCGACAACTGGAGCAGCAGTGCCTGGACATCGGCCCTGTCGCAGGAGGTGAAGCTCGAAGAGGGCAAGTACATCCTCTCCGTCATCTCGCGTGCCAGCTCCACAATGGGCGGCTTCAAGCTCTTTGCCAAGGTGGGCGATGACGAGGTGGCCTCTGCCGACATGCCTTGCGTAGGCGCTTCCGGCCAGTTGTTCAACCGTGGCTGGAACCGCAGCTACGTTATCTTCGACGTGCCCGCCGACACGACCGTGACCATCGGCGTGGAGGGATCGACCACCACCGTACACAGCTGGATGTCGTTCTCCGACTTCCGTCTCGTGCAGTTCACCGCCGCTCCCCATCTCACCGGCACGATTGAATGCGCCGACTCGGCCGACATCGAGGCCAACACGGAAAGCGATTTCCACATCACACTCGTAAACGGCGGCAAGGCCACCGTGGACAGCCACACCATCAACGTGGGCTACATCTACACCGACGGCACCGATAGCACCGAGGAGCTGTACAGCGAGTGGGAGTGCCCGGCCATCGAGCCCGGCGATACCCTGCAGCACACCGTGGCCATGAGCTTCGAGAAGACCGGCACCTACCGCGTATTCCTCGCCGACCAGCTTACGGGCGACACCCTCACCTCGTCGGCCTTCGACGTAGTGACCTACGACCGCGACACCACCATCACCGTGACTCCCGCCGACAGCGTGTGGTACAGCTATGTAGGCGAGGAGAAGAAGATTGACCTGACCTTCACGCACACCGGCACAAGCGGCGTCATCGATTCGTTCTACGTTTACGTTGGCTATATCAACGGCAACGACTACGACGACTATGGCTACATGGAGCCCTTCTACGCTTATTCGGGCATCCTGGCCAAGGGCGACACCACCGTCACCACCGTCACTTGGACACCGACGACTGAGGGCGAATACTACCTGTTCTACATGATGGAGGACGAGACCACCTGCTACACCAACAAGACCATCAAGGTATTTGCCAGCAAGGAGGAGATGGACGGCTACATCACCGGCGTAAACGGCGTGACAACCGACACCCGGAAGTCGGCCGATGTCTACACCATCAACGGCCAGCTGGTGCGCAAGAACGCCAGCAACCTGCTCGGACTGCCTAAGGGCATCTACGTGGTAGGCGGCAAGAAAGTGGTCGTGAAGTAACGTTTGCCTCGCCCGTTCCGACGGGAAAGAGGACTACTACTAGAGGAGGATGTATCCGTGCGGAGGCATCCTCCTTTTTATATTGGGCAGCCAAAATGTGGGGCTACAACCAAAAAACTGCAATCGGAACAACTATATATCAGAATTTCTTCGTACTTTTACCTCGCCTAAGCAGACATAAACCATCAGACACATGAAAGTTATAGATTTCAGCAAGTCAAACTCCATCATCAACAAGTATATGGCGGAGATGCGCGACAAGGACTACCAGCACAACCGCCTGCTTTTCAGAAACAACATCATGCGCGTGGGCGAGCTTATTGCCTACGAACTCAGCAAGACCCTCGACTACGAAGAGCGCGAGGTTGTGACACCGCTCGGCACGGCCAAAGTGAACGTACCGACCGATCGGCTGGTGCTAGGCACCATCTTCCGTGCAGGCCTGCCGTTCCATCAGGGCTTCCTCAATATCTTCGACCATGCTGCCAACGCCTTCGTCAGCGCCTACCGCGAATACACCGACACCGAGCATACCCATGTGGGCATACATGTGGAGTATCTGGCTACCCCCGACCTCGACGGGGCAACCCTGCTCATCGTGGACCCCATGCTCGCCACCGGCGGATCGATGGAAATGGGATACAAGGCGCTGCTCACCAAAGGCAAGCCCAAGAAGGTGCATGTGGTGTGCGTCATTGCCACCCCCGACGGCATCAACCACCTGTCGAAATGCTTCCCCGAAGACACCACGATATGGTGCGCAGCCGTCGACCCGGGGCTCAACGAGCACCAGTACATCGTGCCGGGCTTCGGCGATGCGGGCGACCTGTGCTATGGCGACAAGGCATAACACAACTGCAACAACCGCCCGTCGGCCTATTTTTCCGGAACGACACGATGTCCATTCCACTTAAATTCCTACCTTTGCAACATTAAACCGTCATAACATGAAAGATTTCAAGGACATAAAAATAGCCGTTGCCGGCACCGGATACGTGGGGCTGAGCATTGCCACCCTGCTGGCACAGCACCACCGGGTGACAGCGGTGGACGTGGTCGCCGAGAAGGTGGAGAAAATCAACCGGCGCATCTCGCCCATACAAGACGACTATATCGAGAAATATCTGACCGGGAAACAGCTCGACCTGACGGCCACGCTCGACGGCAGAAGCGCCTACCGCGATGCCGACTTTGTGGTGATAGCCGCACCGACCAACTACGACCCCGTGAAAAACTATTTCGACACGAGCCATGTGGAGGAGGTGATCGACCTGGTGCTCGAGGTCAACCCCGATGCGGTGATGGTCATCAAGAGTACGATACCCGTGGGCTACACGCGCGGCCTTTACCTGAAATATGCACAGAAAGGGGCCAAGCAGTTCAACCTGCTCTTCTCGCCCGAGTTTCTCCGCGAAAGCAAAGCACTCTACGACAACCTGTACCCGAGCCGCATCATCGTGGGCTATCCGAAAATCATCGACCGACCGGAGTTCGAGGAAGAGAACCAAGCCATTCTTTCGGTCACCAACGTCGGGATGATGGAAGAGGCCGCAAAGACCTTTGCGGCACTGCTGCAGGAAGGGGCCATCAAGGAAGACATCGACACGCTTTTCATGGGCGTGAAAGAGGCCGAGGCCGTGAAGCTCTTCGCCAACACCTATCTGGCCCTACGCGTGAGCTATTTCAACGAGCTTGACACCTATGCCGAGGTGAAAGGACTTGACACGAAGGCCATCATCGACGGTGTGGGGCTCGACCCCCGCATCGGCACGCACTACAACAATCCGTCGTTCGGTTACGGCGGATACTGTCTGCCCAAGGACACCAAGCAGCTGCTGGCCAACTATGCCGACGTGCCCGAAAACCTCATCGAGGCCATCGTGCAAAGCAACCGCACACGCAAGGACTACATTGCCGACGCCGTGCTGAAGAAGGCGGGCTACTACAGCTATGCCGACAACAACAGCTACGACACCAACCGCGAGCACAACTGCGTGATAGGCGTGTACCGCCTGACGATGAAATCGAACTCCGACAATTTCCGCCAGTCGGCCATCCAGGGCATCATGAAACGCATCAAGGCCAAGGGGGCCGAGGTCATCATCTACGAGCCGACCCTTGCCGACGGCACCACTTTCTTCGGCAGCAAGGTGGTGAACGACATGGCGGCCTTCAAGGCGCAGAGCCACGCCATCATTGCCAACCGCTACGACACATGCCTCGACGACGTAAAGAACAAGGTGTACACAAGAGACATTTTCCGCAGAGACTGACCACGACCCACCAACAAGAGGGGGACTGTCGCCGCAACGGAGACCCATCCACGTAAGCGCAAGAACGTTGCCGTTGCTTTCCGAAAGTTCTCCTTCAACCCCTATAAAACCATCATGCGAAAAACCATTCAACACCTTACAGCATTGGCCATGGCAACCCTCGTGGCAATGCCTTCTGCTGCGCAGAAGATGTCGGTCTACACTTCGGCCGACGGAAAGTTCATGCAACGTTCACAGACAAGCCTCAGCGGAAAGCCCGCGCAGTCGCCGCAACTGACCGTTGATGCCCAGACCTGCCCCATCGTGACCTACAAGGCGTGGGGCTCTACGTTCAACGAGCAGCATTGGCGCGCACTCAACTTGCTCTCCGAAACCGACCGCGAGGAGGTGATGCGCCGGTTCTGGTCGCCGTCGGGCGACCTGCACCTCACACGCGGACGTGTGGCCATGAACGCCAACGACCTCGACATGGGGTGGTACAGCTGCGACTCGGTCGACGGCGATTTCCAGTTGAAATATTTTAATATCAACCACGACAAGCAGACAAAGCTGCCCTTCATCCACCTGGCCCAGAAGTACTGCCCGCAGCTCACCCTGTGGATGTCGCCGTGGTGTCCGCCCGAATGGATGAAAATCAACCACCACTATGCCGTGCAGAGCAACCCCACCAACGACCTTGACCCGCGGAAGGACTACCTGCTCTTCGGCGACGGCGACCGTTCGGACAACGAGCAGATGAAACCCGACAAGACAAAATTCCCGCGCAGACTTACCTGCCAGGACTTCTTCATACAGGATCCGCGCTACCTGCAGGCGTACGCCGACATGTTCGCACGGTTCATCGAGCTGTACAAAGCCGAAGGCGTGCCCGTCGACATGGTGATGTTCCAAAACGAATCGTACAGCTACACGCCCTACCCCGGCTGTCCATGGACACCGCAAGGCACCGTGCGCTTCACCATGGAATACCTGGCTCCCACGCTGCAGAAGACTCACCCCGACGTGGCACTCTACATGGGAACGTTCAACACCAACCGCTATGACAACGCCGACGAGATACTGAGCGACAGCCGCATGCCGGCCAACGTGAAGGGCGTGGGCCTGCAGTGGGAAGGCCGCGAGATACTGGCCCGTCTGCGCAATAAGTTCCCACAGTGGAACTATATCTGTTCGGAGTGCGAATGTGGCGGCGGCACCTTCGACTGGAAGGCCGGCGAGCATGTCTTCGAACTCATCAACCACTACCTGGGCAACGGCTGCAACGAGTTCTTCAACTGGAACGGCGTACTGGCCGACGACGGAAAAACGCTGTGGGGCTGGCCGCAGAACGCCCTGGTACACGTCGACTCGAAGGCACGCACCTACACGCTTACTCCCGAATACTACGCATTCATGCACTACAGCCATTTCATCGAGCCGGGAGCCGATATCGTGGGCTACAAGGCACAGGGCAACGACGGCACACCGGTGCTGGTGGCACGCCACAAGAACGGCAAATATGTTGTGGTGGCCGCCAACCTGAGCAACGAGGCCCGCAGCATAACAGTGGGTTTGGGCAAGAAATACCTCAACATGACCCTGAAGGCACATACCCTTTGTACCTTCGACACAAAATAACACGACATCATAACCGACAAAAATCCCAAGACGACATGACACACCGTTCGATTTTCCTGGCTCTGCTGGCCACGTTGCTGTGTGCGCCCTCCGCATCGGCCGCCAACCGAAAGAGCAAGTTCACCGGCTACCTCTTCGCCTACTTCGAGGGGACGGGCGAAGCAAAGCAGCAAGAACACCTGCGCTTTGCCATCAGCAAGGACGCCACCGACTGGTATGCGCTCAACAACAACCGCCCGGTAGTAGGCAGCGACACCATCTCGACGAGTGGCGGCATACGCGACCCACACATCCTGCGCGGCAACGACGGCTGCTTCTACATCGCCGCTACCGACATGAACACCGCAGCCAACGGATGGAAGGACAACCCCGGCATCGTGATGATGAAGTCGAAAGACCTCATACACTGGTCGCACGCAAAGATTGTGCTGAAGGAAGCCTACAAGAACTTTGCCGATGCCTACTGGGTATGGGCACCGCAGACCATCTACGACCGCAAGGCCAAGAAATACATGGTGTACTTCACCCTGCAGCGCACAGGCGACGGCCGCAAGAGTCTCGTGACCTATTACGCCTACGCCAACAAGGATTTCAGCGGCTTTGAAAGCGAACCAAAGGTGCTGTTCGCTGCAAAATACGGCAGCATCGACAACGACATCGTGGAGCGCAACGGCGTGTACCACCTGTTCTACAAGGGCAACATCAAGGACGATACGGGCAAGGAGATACAGAACGGCATACAGCAGGCCACGTCGAAAAGCCTTACCGGCCCTTGGAAGGAAGACTTTAAGTTTATCGACGCCTATGCCAACGTAAAGACGGGCGTAGAGGGATCGGGTGTGTTTCCGCTCAACGACGGCAGCGGATACATGCTGATGTACGACCTCTTCGGTTCGGGACGCTACGAGTACCAGACGTCGGCAGACCTGAAGACGTTCTCTTCCAAGCCCCTGTCGTTCCGCAAAGATTTCTTCCCCCGCCACGGCACCGTGATACCCGTAACCGAGGAAGAGATGGAACGCCTGCAGCAACAGTGGGGCTATGTCATGCAGCACGAATACACGGCCAACGGCAACCCCCTCTTCACCCACGAACGCACCGCCGACCCCGCCGCACTGGTGAAGAACGACACCTTGTGGCTCTTCACAGGCATTGACGAGCCGGGCAATCACCGGGGATACGCCATGAGCAAGTGGGCCGTATACTCTACGACCGACCTGCGCCACTGGACCGAATACCCCACGCCGCTGCGCGTAAGCGATTTCAAGTGGGCCACGAGCAAACAGGCTTATGCCGGACATGTGGCAGAACGCAACGGAAAGTACTACTGGTACGTGTCGACCAACTGGTGCGGCATCGGTGTGGCAGTGGCCGACAAGATTACCGGACCTTACCACGATGCACTGGGAAAGCCGCTGCTTACCAACGACGACTGCTTTGCCTCCTCCCACTCATGGGCGTGCATCGACCCGGCGGTTTTCACAGACAACGACGGCACACCCTACATCATTTGGGGAAACGGACAGTGCTACATCGCCAAACTGAAGGACAGCATGACCGAGATTGTGCCGGGCAGCATACGGCAGATAGAACTGGGCACCGACTATCCGTTCACCGAGGCACCGTGGGTACACCAGTACAACGGAAAGTATTACCTTACCTATGCCAGCGGCTGGCCTGAGAAGATTGCCTATGCCATGGCCGACAACATCAACGGCCCCTGGAAACCGATGGGCATCATCTCTGAGATAGCCGGCAACAGCAACACCACGCACCCGGCCATCGTGAACCTGCGCGACCAATGGCTGTTCATCTCGCACAACGGTGCCCTGCCCGACGGCGACGGCGCCCACCGCAGCGTCATCATCGAGAACATGGCATACCGTCCCGACGGTTCGATCAAGCCCATTGCCCCCACGGCCAAGGGTGTGACCGCCACGGGCAACCCCATTCTCAACGGTTATCATGCCGACCCGGAGATACTGTATTCGAACAAGACCGGACGCTACTACATCTACTCCACCACCGACGGCAAGCCCGGATGGGGCGGCTGGCAGTACTATGCCTACTCGTCGGCCG
This sequence comes from bacterium, assembly GCA_963656755.1. Lineage (GTDB taxonomy): Bacteria > Bacteroidota > Bacteroidia > Bacteroidales > Bacteroidaceae > Prevotella. The sequence goes on along the minus strand of CAVKJH010000001.1, from coordinate 48,176 downwards.
ACCTGAAGGACTGGCGCTGTGAGGGCGTGGTGCTCGACGCCAAGAACGGACAGATACCCTGGGCCAACGGTAACCTTTGGGCTCCGGCGGCCGAAGAGGTGAAGACCGCCAAGGGATACAAATACTACCTCTATTACAGTGCGCAGCCCAAAGACGGCGGCCGCAAGATGATCGGCGTGGCCGTGGCCGACAGTCCCACAGGGCCGTTTGTTGACCTGGGCCATCCGCTGCTCAGCAAGGAGACCGAAGGCTTCCGCGGCCAGCTGATTGACGTGGACGTGTTTACCGACCCCGTCAGCAAGAAACCGTACCTCTACTGGGGCAACGGCATGATGGCCGGAGCAGAGCTCAACGCCGACATGACCAGCATCAAGGAGGAAACCGTGACGCTGATGACACCGCAGGGCGGATCACTGCGCGACTATGCCTACCGCGAGGCACCCTATGTGTTCTACCGCAACGGCCTGTACTACTTCATGTGGTCGGTCGACGACACCGGTTCGCCCAACTACCATGTGGCCTACGGAACCGCCACCTCGCCGCTCGGTCCCATCAAGGTAGCCGACAAACCCGTGGTGCTGCAGCAGGATGCGCAGCGCGAGATATACGGAACGGCACACAACTCGGTGGTGCAGGTGCCGGGAAAGGATGAATGGTACATCGTGTACCACCGCATCAACAAGGACTGGCTGCGCCATCAGCCGGGCGTACACCGCGAGACGTGCATCGACCGCCTGTATTTCAACGAAGACGGTACCATCAAGCCGGTCGTCCCGACCGACTGACGGAAAAACCGATAAGGCTTTGACATACCGCCCCTACGGCCGTGCGCCCATGCACATACACTCCCTGCGTATGTGTCTGGGCGCATTGCCGTTTGGTACGTTACGCACCCCGGTAGCGCATTTATCTTAGAGGCCAATAAGGCAGTGGGCGAAGCGGAAATATAATCGGGAACGCAACGTTCCAACAATCGGAACGTTGCGAAAGCCGACAATAGTGGCAATAATCCGGCCAAAGCGGGCGGCGGTAACCGAGATCGGCCGTTTGCAGACACCTTTTGTCATTATCGTTGGTGTACCGCAAACGTTAAAATACGGCCGCAACCCTCAACAATAATCTTTTTTTATTAACTTTGCAGAGAATGTAAAGTCACAAGTCACATGCCCCGTCTCAGACCACTGCTGGGCTGTCTCCTGATTGTTTGCGCCACCGTTACGGCCCATGCCCAAATGAAATGGAACCAGCTCTACCAATCATACATCGACCAGTACAAGGACCTCGCCATCGAGGAAATGCTGAAATACCGCATCCCTGCCAGCATCACCCTGGCACAGGGCCTGTTCGAGAGCGGAGCCGGAAGAAGCCAACTGGCCACGATGGGCAACAACCATTTCGGCATAAAGTGCCACGGATGGACCGGGCGGAGCATGAACAAGGACGACGATGCGGCCAACGAGTGTTTCCGCGTCTACGACAACGCACGCGAAAGTTTCGAGGACCACAGCAAGTTCCTGGCCCGCAACAGCCGCTACGCCCGCCTGTTCGAGCTGAAACAGACCGACTACCGGGGATGGGCCAACGGCCTGAAGGCGTGCGGCTATGCCACCAATCCCAGCTATGCCAGGAAACTGATAGACATCATCGAACTGTACAACCTCTCGCAGTACGACCAGGCCCGCCGTTACGACAAGTTCATTGCCGAGCACTCGGGCAACGACAAGCCCGCAAGCGAGGGCGACGGCCTGCATGTCATCCGGATGTTCAACAAGAACTATTACCTCGTGGCACGCGAGGGCGACACCTTCAAATCGATAGCCAAGGAAACAGGCCTCAGCTACCGCAAACTCGCTTCCTACAACGAGCGCAACCGCAACGACATGCTGCACGAGGGCGAGATTGTGTACCTGAAGAAGAAACAGCGGCGCGCCCCCAAGGAGTACAAAAAACGGCCGCATGTGGTGAAGGCCGGCGAAAACATGTATATGATAGCCCAGTACTACGGCATACGGTTGAAAAACCTCTACAAGAAAAACCGTCTCTCCGCCGATTACCAGATACGCGTGGGAGACGTGCTGAAAGTATACTAAAACCATTCATACCATGAATAAAACATTCATTACCACGGCATTAGCGCTCGTATGGAGTCTATGCTCCACGGCACAAGACTTCAACCAGTATTTTCAGGACAAGACACTCCGCATCGACTACATTTTCTCGGGCACGCACAACACGCAGCACATTGCTGTCGACGAGCTGTGCGTGGAGCCGCGCTGGTACGGCAAGCGCAAGCGGCTGGCCGAGGTTCCGCTGGAAGGCAACGGGCAGATTACCGTACGCGACCACAAGACACAGCAAGTCATCTACCGCAACTCGTTCTCCACACTGTTCCAGGAATGGCAGGAAGAACCCGAAGCCCTGAGAACCGAGAAATCGTTTGAGAACGTGTTTCTCGTGCCCATGCCGAAGGACACCGTGGACATCACGCTCGACCTGCGCAACAACCGACGCGAAATCACCTCGCAGCTCACCCACCAGGTGGTGCCCACCGACATCCTGATCAGACAGATGGGATACCGCAACGTGACACCCTACGAAACTCTGCTGCAGGCCAAGGACACCAACAACTGCATCCACCTGGCCTATCTGGCCGAAGGCTACCGCGAGGAGGAGCTGGGCACCTTTGTCAACGATGCCAAGGAGGCCATGGAAGCCCTGTTCGACCACGAGCCGTTCAAGAGCATGAAAGACCGCTTCCACATCGTGGCCGTGAAGTCGCCCTCGAAGGACAGCGGTGCCAGCGAACCCGGAAAGGGCATCTGGAAAAACACCGCGCTCCACTCGCACTGGGACACCAACTACAGCGAGCGGTATCTAACCACCTCACACCTGAAAGACATGCACAACCTGCTGGCCGGCACACCCTACGAACACATCCTTGTGCTGGTCAACTCGGAACGCTACGGCGGAGGCGGCATCCTCAACTCGTACATCCTCTCCACGATGCACAACAAGTGGTCGAAACCCGTCGTGGTGCACGAGTTCGGACATAGCTTCGCCGGACTGGCCGACGAGTATGCCTACGAAAACGACGAGGTGAACATGTACCCCCTCGACGTGGAACCGTGGGAAAAGAACATCACCACAAAGGTCAACTTCAAGGGTAAATGGGAGGACATGATTGGCAAAGTGCCGGGCATGGGCCTGTACGAGGGCGCCGGCTACAAGATGAAGGGCGTGTACCGGGCCTGCTACGACTGCCGCATGCGCACCAACGAGATACCCACGTTCTGCCCGGCATGCCAAAAGGCACTTCGCGACCTCATCAATTTCTACACCGAATGACCGTCCGAAAGGACCCGTCGACGACGGCCATACCTGCCGCGCGCCGTGTCCGCACAGTGTTCAGAACCCTGACACTGTGCGTGCTTCTCTTCGCCGCACCGACGGGAGCAAAGGCGCAGACATCCGACAGCGAGCGGCTGGGCATGGCCATCGACTATTTCCAGAACGGCAAGTACCACGAGGCGTTGCTCATCCTCGAGAATCTGGACAAGCATTACCGGCTCAACCCGCGTTTCCGGGCCTATTTGGGCGTGTGCTACTACTACGAGTGGGACTATCGGCACGCTACGGAATGTCTCGCCGCAGTCATTCCCAAACTGGAAAAGTTCTCGCCCCACGAACGATCGTTCTACCTGTTTGCCAATGCCGAGAGCCTATTCAACCTACAGCAGTACGACAAGGCGCTGGACAACTACGGGCAGATGCTCGCCCTCTGCCATGACAATGAAAAGGGCGACGCCTATTACAAGATAGGACTGATACACACCTTCCGCAACGGATGGATTGATGCGCTCGACAACCTGCAGAGCGCGTGGTACTACTACTCGCAGTACACGCCCGACCGAAAAGCGCGCATCGCACAAATACGCAACATGATACAGGGATGTTGCGATAAAATCAACGCAAACGGCACACATTAGGCTGAAACAACATTATTTATTGTTGCGCAAGTCGGAATATGTGCCATTTTTTTCATAATTTTGCACACATGATATTCTATTTCTCAGGCACCGGCAACACGCGCTGGGCCGCCCGGCAGTTGAGCGAGGCCACACACGAGCCGCTGGTCTTCATTCCCGACCACATGCAGGGACCGACGGCATACGAGCTGGCCGAAGACGAGCGCATCGGGTTCTGCTTTCCCGTGCACGGCTGGCGGCCTCCGAGACTGGTGCGCCAATTCGTGTCGCAGCTGCGTCTGCAGGCCGAAGGGCACTATGTGTACGCCCTGTGTACGGCCGGCGACAACATAGGCGAGACCATCGAGATACTCGAGGCCGACCTGCTCCGTACCGGCATGCATCTCGATGCGGCATACTCGCTCATCATGCCCGAGTCGTATGTCGGACTGCCCTTCATGGACGTGGACACAGCCAAGAAGGAGAACGACAAGAAGCAAACGGCGGACCTGCGCCTGAAAGCGTTTCTGCCGACCGTCTTAAACCGCGAGAAGGGCGTGCGCAACCTCGACAAAGGGCATTGGCCGCGCATCAACTCACGCCTCATCGGAGGGTTCTTCGACCGCTGGCTCATCACCGACAAGCCGTTCCACGTCGATACGGCGCGATGCATAGGCTGCGGACGTTGCGCTGAGGTATGCCCGGTGGGCGATATCAAGTGCGCAAAGGGCAGCGCACCCCAATGGCAGCACAACGGGCATTGCCTGACATGCTTTGCCTGCTACCACCACTGCCCGCGGCACGCCATCGAGTACGGAAAGCGCACACTGCACAAGGGACAGTATTACTTTGAACACACCGCAAACGACAATACGTAACGACCAACCATCATGAAGAAACTTATCATCACAGCGGCTCTCTGTCTGGCCAGCACGCTGACCTGGTCGCAGCACATGGTTACCGACAAATGGGGCAACCAGGTTCCGGCCCCGGTTTTCGACGAGGAGGGCACAGCGGCCTTAAGTCTGGCCCGCCGGCTCGAATACTGCGACGCGCAAGGCTCAAATAAAGTACTGGGCAAACCCACGAAAGCCTACCTGGCACACCAGGGCACGCCGCGCATCCTTGCCATTCTCGTGAATTTCTCCGACACGGCCATCACGGTAAATCAGCCCAAGAAAGCTTTCGACCAGTTTTTCAACCAGGAAGGTGCCATCGAGGATTTGGGCAACGGCAACTACCGCAACATTGGCAGTGTGAGCCAGTATTTCAATGGCATGAGCAACGGACAGTTCAAACCGCAGTTTGACGTCTACGGCCCCGTGACCGTACCCCGCAGCCGCGCCTACTACGGTTACAGCAGCAGCACCTCGTCGGCAGGCGAGAAATCGGAAGACCTCGTAATCGATGCCCTCGGACAAATCGTCGACTCGGTGGCTGATGCCGCCATCTACGATAACGACGGCGATAACCTCATCGACTGCATATACGTCATCTACGCCGGTTGCGGACAGAACTTCGGAGGCGACAGCAACGCCGTATGGGCCAAGACCGGACAGGTCGACGGAACGTTCAAGGGACTGGGCCTCAACCGCTACAGCATGGCCGGCGAACTGAGTCCCTTTGTTGTCGGCAACGGCAGTTCCGACTGGATGATTGCCGGCATCGGGGTGACATGCCACGAACTGTCGCACGCCATGGGACTGCCCGACATCTATCCCACCACAAGCAGTGCATGGGTCAACAACCAGGAAATGGAATACTGGGACGTGATGGACGGCGGCGAGTATGTCTACAACGGTTTCCGGCCGACCGCCTACACCGCATGGGAGAAGATGCAGATGGAATGGCCGGTAGAGATACAGACACTCACGACAAGCCAGACGGGAATCGAGATGTCCCAAACTACCGAGCAAGGCGGTGTGGCTTACAAGATTCAGAACAACGACGAACCGGCCGAGTATTTCCTGTTGGAAAACATACAGAAAACAGGATGGAACAAGTCGATACCCGGCCACGGACTGCTGGTATACCATGTGAACGAAGTGGGCAACAACGTCATCAACGTCGGCACGCGGCTCAACAACGAACCGGGCAAACCGGGCATGGCCGTGGTTCCGGCCGACGGCATCTGTCTGTCGTCTTATCTCAAAACAAGCACAAGCGAATACATCAACAACCATGCCGGCGACCCGTTCCCGGGCACCAACGGCATTACCGCACTGAACGACAATTCCGGTCTGCCCAATTTCTGCTGGTACGCCGGCAACAACGCTCAGGCGGCCACCAACAGCAAATACCATAAGGTAGACAAAGCACTGGCCAACATCACCGAGAACGACGGCGTCGTGACCTTCGATTTCATCCACAGCTATGCCACAGGCATCCACGAGACGGAAAACGACCTTCCGGCGGTCACCGACGGTACGGTTTACTCCATCAACGGTCAGCGCATGGGCACCTCACTGCAAACACTGCAACCGGGCATCTATGTGCGCAACGGCAAGAAGATTGTGGTGAGATAAGGCTTTGCGCTGCGCCCACTACGGCCAACAGGTAGCGCAACGCTATAAAACACACAACAAGGGAGTGCTTCTGTCAGATATCTGGCGGAAGCACTCCCTTGCCGTTTTTCCTATAGGGCCTCGCCGCATCGTGTTTGCTGTGCGGCTCAGCCGGATGCCCCCCCAACCGGGGCTATACACAAGGCAATGACGGAAGGTTCGAAAAGGCGCGGCCGTTTACACTTTGCGCAGAAATAAAGTGTATATCATACATTTGTTAAGCGATACAAAAACGACAATAGCTTTTTGTCGTTTTATCAGCATATTTTCAAATCTATATTTGGATTTTTAAAGCTTTTATTATATTTTTGCAGAAGTATTACAAATTCGAGTGGTGAGCTTGCTGCCACACAACAGGAAACATACATTATTATATATGAGAGTACGAACATTCTTAGCAGGCGCGTTGCTGGCCCTTTCGGCCGAAGCGATGGCGCAGTCAACGGGTACTTACAACGGGTCGGTAGTCGACGAAAACGGCGAGCCGTTGGTAGGCGCCCAAGTGAAGGTGAAAGGCACACACATTATCGTGGCAACCGATGTCGACGGCAAGTTCTCGCTTCCCGCCAGTGTGAAAGCCGGTGCTCCCGTAGAGGTGAGCTTCGTAGGCATGGAACCGCAGAGCGTAAAGGCAGGCAGCGGAATGCGCGTAAGCATGAAGCCCACCCAGGAACAGCTCGACGAGGTGCTGGTGGTGGCTTTCGGTCAGCAGAAGAAATCATCGTTTACCGGTTCGGCCGGCGTGGTGAAAGCCGACATCCTCGACAAGAAACAGCTCACCAACGTGTTCAGCGGACTGCAAGGCGAGGTGGCCGGTGTGCAGATGACCAACACGAGCGGTTCGCCCACCTCTACCCCATCGTTTGCCATACGCGGCTTCAGCTCGATCAACGCCGGCACATCGCCGCTCATCATCGTTGACGGCGCTCCCTACGACGGCGGATGGAACAACCTCAACCCCAACGATGTGGAGAGCATCACGGTGCTCAAGGATGCTGCATCGAACGCCCTCTACGGAGCGCGCGGCGCCAATGGTGTCATCATGGTGACCACTAAACGCGGTGCCAACGAGAAAGCCACCATCACGTTCGACGCCAAGTGGGGAGCCAACAGCCGCGCCACCGTCGACTATGACCGCATCACCGACCCGGCGGCCTACTACGAAACCTACTACAAGGCACTCTACAACTATAACGTGCGCGACAAGGGCATGTCGGCCTACGACGCACATGTGGCAGCCAACAACACCATCGGGCTCACCGGCGACCAAGGCGGACTGGGCTATCTGGTTTACAGCGTTCCGCAGGGTGAATACCTCGTGGGAACCAACGGCAAACTAAACCCCAATGCCGCACTCGGCAACCGCGTCTATTACAACGGACAGTACTACACCCTCACCCCCGACGACTGGGTGGACGAGGCCTTCCGCACCGGACTGCGGCAGGAATACAACCTCAACATATCGGGCGGAACGCCAAAACTGACTTACTATGCCTCGCTCGGCTACCTGAAGAACGAGGGCGTGGTCGACTACTCCGACTTTGACCGCTACACGGCCCGCATAAAGGCCGACTACCAGGCCAAACCGTGGCTGAAGGTGGGTGCCAACGCCAACTTTACGCACACCAACCAGCACGATGTCAGCGACGGATCGCAGTCGCTCTTCGACATCACCACACGCTTTGCCCCCATCTACCCCGTGTACCTGCGCGACGGCAACGGCAACATCATGACCGACGAGCACGGACGCATGTACGACTACGGAGCCGGCGAGAACGGCGGCATACACCGTCCCTCCAACCTCGAACCGGCACGCAACGCACTGCAGACCAACTCGCTCAACACGAACAACACCTTTGCCAACGTGATGACGCTCAATGGATATGCCGACATCACGCCCATCGACGGACTGAAGATTACGCTCAACGGAACCGTGACCAACAACGAGTGGAAAAACACCTCGACCGTGCAGGCCTTCTACGGCAACACCGTCACCACCACACCCGGCGGCGAAATCGACAAGACCAACTACCAGACCTACACACTCAACTTCCAGCAGATAGCCAACTACACCCGGACATTCGGCAAGCACAACGCCACGCTGATGATCGGACACGAGAACTACAAATACAATTACAACTACCTTTACGGCTCGCGCCAGCAGATGTTCTCCTATTTCGACGCTCAGGAACTCAACGCCGCCGTGAAGGAACTGCACAACGGCGGTTCGTCGAGCGACTATAACACCGAAGGCTATTTCTCGCGCCTGATGTACGACTACGACGGACGTTATTTCGGACAACTGTCCTATCGCCGCGATGCCTCCTCGCGCTTCCACCCCGACCACCGCTGGGGCAACTTCTACTCCATAGGCGGAGCATGGATTCTCACCAAGGAAAAATGGTTTGATGTTGACGGCATCGACATGCTCAAGCTCAAGGCATCGTGGGGACAGCAGGGCAACGACGCCATCGGCAACTACCGTTACACTGACACCTATTATATCAGCAATTTCAACGGCGAGGTGAGCTTCGTGCAAGACACCGTGGGAAATCCCGACATCACCTGGGAAACCAACTCCAACTTCAACATCGGCGTAGAGTTTGAATTGCTCAAACAGCGCATCACCGGTAGCGTGGAATATTTCTCACGCAAGACCACCGACATGCTCTGCTTCGTCAGCGTTCCCTTCTCGGGCGGATACGCCGGCTCGTACGACAACGTGGGCGACATGCTGAACAGCGGTATCGAAGTGGACCTGCATTTCATTCCTGTCCGCACCAAAGACATCAACTGGACCATCAACCTCAACGCCACACACTACAAGAACAAGATTACCAAACTGCATCCTGACAACAAAGGCAGCGTGCTCGAGGGACATGCCGGCTATGTTAACGGCTCTTACTTCGTGGGCGAAGGATTGCCGCTCCACACCTTCCGCCTGAAGCGGTACGCCGGCGTCAACGACGAAGGCCAGTCGATGTGGTATGTGAAGGACGAGGCCACAGGAAAGCTCACCACAACCACCAGCAGCACATCGGCCTCTTATTTCAACTGCGGCAGTGCCGACCCATCGCTCTACGGCGGCTTCAGCTCTTCGCTCAGCCTCTACGGCTTCGACCTCAGCGTGACCTTCAACTACTCGCTCGGAGGCAAGGCCATTGACTACGGATACCAGTCGCTCATGGGCAACCCGTCGTCGGGAAACACCGGTTTCTCCATACACAAGGACCAACTGAAGGCATGGTCGGAAACCAACACCAGCAGTCAGATACCCCGTTTCCAGTATGCAGTGAAGGACAACGACACCAGCTCGAACGCCACATCCGACCGTTTCCTGACCAACGCCTCAACGCTCACCCTGCAGAACATCAACATAGGCTACACCCTACCCCGCAAGTTCACAACAAAACTCGGACTGACCAGCGTACGCGTATATGCCTCGGGCGAAAACCTCTGTTACTGGAGCAAGCGTAAAGGCTTCGACCCGCGCAGCAGTTTCTGGGGCTCGTCGTCGGAAACAAGCTACTCGCAGGTGCGCACCTTCACTGGCGGCATAACCCTGCAGTTCTGAACCTGACAACGACAACCCAACCATAACAATATAAAAGCATACACCATGAAAAGACATAAAAAGAACCTGCTGCTCGCCGCATGCGCCATGTTGACGCTCGGCTTCCAGACAGCCTGCATCGACGAGACCACGCCAAAGGACGAAGCGGTGCCCGGGCAGATACAGTCAGATAGCAAGTCGCTGCAGTACCTGGCCAACTCGCTGCCGTCGTTCCTTGTTACCTGGGACACATACGGCTCAACCTACTACACACAGGACTGGGGGTACCCTTGCCAAATGTATATGCGCGACCTGCTGTGTGCCGACTTCCCGATGAGCGACAACGGCTACAACTACTGGATATACACGGAAGACGGGTCGTCGCTGCGCTATGCCTACTACTACTCGTACTATTACTATTACAACTTCATAAAGAACGCCAACAATGTGGTAAGCATCGGCAGAAAAGCCGTTGACGGCGGCAACAGTGCAGCCAACCAGTATCTCGGACAGGGATACGGCTACCGCGCAATGCTGTACCTCGACTTGGCCCGCCTCTTCGAATACAAGACTACAGGTGTCAAGAGTCTCGACGAACAGGCCGACTCGCTCGGCAGCTACGGCATCACGGTGCCCATCGTCACCGACTCCACCACCAAGCAACAACTCTACAACAACCCCTGCGCACCCTTCTACACCATGTACCGGTTTATCATGACCGACCTCAACCGTGCAGAGGCCTGCCTTGACGGCTACACCCGTTCGCACAAAGCCTTCATGGACCAGAGCGTCATCTATGGCTTGAAGACACGCCTGTGGCTCGAAATGGCATCGCGTTTCGAACAGAACCCAGCCGACCTCGAGAAGCAGATAGCAGCCGAAAGCGCAGCCGACGGTTACGACCGTCTGGGCATCAGTTCGGCAACCGACTGCTATGCCAACGCAGCATTGTATGCGCAAAAGGCCATTGCAGCCGACGGATACCAGCCTCTCACGCAAGAACAATGGAGCAACACCACCACGGGATTCAACACAGCCAACGATGCTTGGATGTTCGGCACGCTCATCAACAGCAACGAACAGATCAACGAGGCCCCTTGGTACACCTTCCTGGGATGGATGGCCTCGGAGGCCGAATGGGGCATGTGCGTAACGATGTATAACTCGTACCGCTGCATAAGCAAAGCCCTATACGACAAGATAGGAACAGGCGACTGGCGGCGCGCTTCATGGATAGCACCCGGCGATGCCGGAAAGACTACCGTGCCCGCCGGTTACAACACCACCGTGAGCGGAACGAAATGGGCTTCGCTCCCAGCTTACTGCAACTTGAAATTCCGCGCCGGAAGCGGCAACCTCGACGACCTGACGGTGGGTCTCGTCGCATCGTTACCCCTCATGCGTGTGGAGGAAATGTATTTCGACTATTTCGAGGCCATTGCACACACGCAAGGCGTCAGTGCAGCAGCAAGCGCACTGCAGCAGTGGGTCAACGCCAACCGCTACACCGACGGTTCCTACACCTGCAAGGCTACTACGATGAGCGATTTCATCACCGCACTCATGGTACAGCGTCGCGTGGAGCTTTGGGGTGAAGGCCTTGTCTATTTCGACTACAAGCGGCTCAACCTTCCCGTCACGCGTCGTTACACGGGTACAAACTATGCCAGTTCGCTGCAGCTCAACTCGTACGACGGGAAGGTTGCACCATGGATGAACTATATGATACCCGAGACCGAACAAGACCAGAACCCCGCCGTAGTGGTCGGTCCCAACCCTTCGGGAGCCATTACTGCCGAATAAACACAGGCAAGCCAAAGCCGAATAAATAATCCTATAACACCACATAGCAATGAACAAGATAACCCACATACTATACACGCTCGTGGCCGCCGTCACAGTCACGGCATTCGCGGCCTGTTCGGACAACGACAGCTACGAATGGGCATCGAAAGTGAAGGCCGACAACCCCGGAGCCTACTTTGCCGCATCCAACACGGCCAGCAGTCTGCTAACGCCCGACGAGTATGCCAGCAACCCCGATGTTAAACTCACCGTGAAGCGCGCCAACACCAACGGTCGCCTGGCCGTTCCCGTTATCGTGGACAAGGCCGACTCGGTGTTTGCCTTCCCCGACTCGGCAGTGTTCGAGAACGGCAAAGCCGAGACCACCATCGCCGTGAAGAGCAGTGGCGTGAAGACGCAAACCACCTACCGCTTTACCATCCACCTGGCCGAAGCAATGACCAACCCCTATGTTGAGACCGACGGTTCGCCGGTGTTCAACTACGAATTGCTCGTGGCTCGTTGGGTCAAGGTGGTCGACGCAGCCCAGTTTGTGTGGAACAAGTCGGAGTTTGCCACCTCCAAGTCAGACATCTACTGGCTGGAAGGCCAGAACCGCTTCCGCATCAGCAACTGGCTCGGGTCGGGCATCGACTTGCAATTCTGCATCGTGGCACAGGACAAGGAAGATGCCTCGTCCTACTCGCTCGACAATTTCAATGCCAACGACCGCTCCACATGGCACGGTTCATTCCAGCCTTACGACCACTACCTCATGGACCCCTACGGCGGTTCATACTGGTACCTGATGAACAATCCCGATACCGAGGACTATGCCTCGTGGTATCCCGACGGCGAAGACAAGTTGGGCATCAGTTATGTCAACTTCTACTACGACATCACGTCCGAGGACTACGCGTCGGTCGACCTGCGCGGCTCCGACACCAGCTTCGCGCTCTACCTCGTGCCCTACGTCTACTACACCGACGGTACGCAGTCAGGCTACACCTACCTCTACGGCTACTGGAGCAGCATGCTTGACAACGAGTAATCCCATACAAGCCACATCCATTCACAATCACAAACGACACATCAGTCATGAACAAACAACATAAGTCAACCGTCACCAGGCTCTGCCTCTTCGTGGCCGTCTTCCTGTCAGCCGTTGTAGGTCTGACCGCATGCAGTTCGGACGAAACCAAGACTCCATTGCCATCGCCCACACTCACCGAAGGGTCGAAGACCGTTAGTTCCATCGTATTCAACTGGGATCCCGTGGAGGGCGCATCGCAGTATGCCTACGAGCTGTACGACAAGGAAGGCGAAAAGATAACTGCCGATGTCACCAACACCACCACCGTAGTGGCAACAGGCTTAAAACCCAAGACACAGTACACACTGAAGGTATGGGCATTCTCGCCCGTCAACGGCAAGCATACCACCTCTCCCATAGCGACCATCACCGCCACCACCAACGAGCAGATACCGCTTGTGGCACCAACGTCGGCATCGGCAGCCACGGCCGCAGGCGGTGTGACCATCACATGGCCGGCCGTAGAGCACGCTACAGGCTACAAGTACTCGCTCAGCAACGGCACCACAGGTACCACAGCCACCAACAGCGTGACGCTTACCGGGCTCGAACAGGGCACATACACCATTACCCTCATAGCCACGAGCGACGACGAGACCTATGCCGACTCGGAGCCCTTCCAGTTCACGTTCGAGCGTGCCAAGGCCGAAGCATGGCGTGCCACCGGTATCTACACCTCAGCCAACCTGCCCGAAGGCAGCAACACGTTCACAGCCGACATCGTGGCCTACGACGACGGATCTTACACCATCGAGAGCCCGTATGGCGTAGATGGTTTCAGCATCAGTTTCTCGGTCGACGCAGCCAACAACAACCAGCTGAAGCCCATCGGCACCCAAAGCTATAGCGGTTACGAATATGTTTGGGTCACCTCCGAGTACGACATGGGCATGTACTGCGACGGCGGCTACTCGGCCTTCGAGGGAAGCAAGCAGAAAGGCGACCTGTGGTTCTACGCCATCATGTACGATGCCGACGGCAACGAGGTTGGCGAAGGCGGATACGACACCTTCGAATGGGGCGGCGACGCCGACGTGACCGTCGACAAGCTTTGCGGCACCTATGCAGCCGAGCTTTCGGCCTACGACTACTTCACGAAAGAATGGACGCTCCAGGAAGTAAGCCGCACCGACACGGTAACCATCACAAAGGTGAGCGACAATACCGTTACCATTCACAATTTCTACGGATGGGAGGAAGATTTCACGGGCGTTGTAGACCTTGAGGCCAAGACCATCACCATCCAACCTTCCACCTGGTATACCTGGTACACCTTCGCCGACATCTCGTCATCGGCCACACCCGTAGTGGCAACATTCACCAACGACCTTACCATCACCTTCCAGAATTTCACGGCATGGTACGGCAGCTATTACTACATAGAGAGCGACGCACGCTGCGTAATGAAACCCATGTAAGCCGCACAGACCATCAACCCACAACAAGGCCTACCGCACATCAACCATGCACGGTAGGCCTTGCCTATGGAAGACACCACAATAACAAAGGGAAAACACACTATTTTCAAAGCATAAACATGACTAAGCACACCACACCGACAATTCTCTTCCTCGCACTGGCCCTCGTCCCTGCCAATGCCAAGAAACGGTCACAACAAGACATCTGCCGCATCGCCCAATCTGCCATAGCTGCAGCCACCAGCAACCGGACACTGGCAGCCAGCCGCACTGGCGCGCAGCTCAACACACTATATGAAACACCGTCGCTCACCGTGATGGGCTACGCACGGGGCGGCTTTGCCATCATAACCAACGACGATACGCAACGCCCCGTCGTAGGTTACTCGGCATCATCCTCGTTCGACACGACCAACACCGCCCTCACATGGTACATACAGGCAGCCGAGGCCGCCATGACTACCGATGCACCCCACCGCACCGCCAGCATACCCTCCGACTGCAAGGCGAGCGTGGCGCACCTGGTGGAAACAAAGTGGAACCAAGACAACCCTTACTGGGACAAATGCCCGAAGGATGGCACGGGCCGTCACTGCTACACCGGTTGCGTAGCCACAGCCATGGCCCAAATCATGCGCTACTACAAGTATCCCACGACGGGCATCGGCCGCGACACGGCCTATTACAACCGCCAGCCCTACGAGGTGGACTTCGCTGCCGCCCGTTACAATTACGACAATATGGCCATTTCATACATGGGGGCTTACACAACCGCACAGAAGCTTGCCGTGGCAACCCTGATGTATCACTGCGGCGTGGCAACCAGTATGACCTACGGCACCAACGGCAGCGGTGCCTATCTCAGCGATGCCGCACGCGGACTGGCCGAACATTTCGGCTACAACACCCAATACTATGGCTATAAGGATTATCCCGTGACCAATAACTATGACGACCACAAGTGGCGCGAAGTAGTCTACCGCGAGTTGAGCGCCGGACACCCCATTCTCTACGCCGGCGGATCCAACAAGAACGGCAACTACAACACAAGCTACCACGCCTTCGTGCTCGACGGGTACGATGCCGATGGAAATGTGGGTGTGAATTGGGGTTACAGCGGCTCGGGCGACGGTTATTTCTCACTCGATGTGCTGGAATGTACCGCATACACCCCCAGCGAACAGTACACCTTCAACCACGAGATGGTGGTAGTGCATCATCCCGACGACGGCCCGGTAGACTATCCGTTGATTCCAACCACAAACATCAACACGCCCTCCACGGCTACCACAACCGTACAGACCTACGATCTGTCAGGCCGCACCATTCCGGCAAACGCTAAGGGCATACATATTGCCAACGGCAAGAAATACCTGAAACGATAAAAGGTACAGAAAGTCGTAACAGATTATCAAAGCTTTTGAAAGGGCAATCAGGGAGAAAAAAACTCGCTTGATTGCCCTTTGTCAATTATTGATGTCCAGTAAAATTCTATTGGTGTCCGGTAAAACATCGCAATAGACTAGTCCCGTAGGGACGACAGATTATAGCGTAGGGGTTCTTGCTGACGCAAGCGACAAAGTCGAGCGCGCCCCTATCCTATAATCTGTCGCCCTTACAGGTAGGGTGTTCAAAATCTTAATAATCTCTCTGTCGGATTTTTGGCCATAATTTCATTCATTTTGTGTCCCCGAAGGGGGCAAACTTTGCATAACCGCTGGTGACCGAAGGGAACCTGCGGATGTCAGTCCGGTCCGACAGCATCGTCCTCGAAGAGGGCGAACTTTCCAGGTCCGGAAATCAACAAGGCGTTCTTGCTAAGGCAAATGGCAGAGCTGAGTTCGCCCTCTTCGAGGACGATGATACGACGGCCGCTTCCCATCCGCAGGTTCCGCTCGCTACGCTCGCTCCACCAGCGGTTATGCAGAGTTTGCCCCCTTCGGGGACACTGAATGAATGACAGAAACTTCAATAACAATTATACATAATTCAAGAATATACATAATTATTAGAACATAACCATCTGATCTTCCGTACTTTAAGCCACTTTTAAAGGCAAAAATCCGACAGGAAAATGATTATGATTTTGAACACCCTACCTTACAGTGCTTGCCGTGCACTTGCGTTGCCCCTGCTTGCCATGCGTGCGTTGGTGTGCCGTGCTTGCGTCGCCCCTGTAAGGGGCTATGGATAGAGAACTGCGCAGTGAACAAGGGTAAGCCCCCCAATAAAAAAACTTGCAAAGATTAAGGTATTCAACGACTTAGAACGTCATAAGAAAATTTACCGGACACCAAAATGGTTATTTGTTACGCTGACACACGGCCTACCAAAAAAGCGCAAGGATGGGACGTCCTTGCGCTTTTATTATAATTTTGACCGGTGTTTTAGAAGAAGAGATAGCGGTTGTCCACCACCTTGGCATTGACATACAACTCAT
Source organism: bacterium (assembly GCA_963656755.1). Lineage (GTDB taxonomy): Bacteria > Bacteroidota > Bacteroidia > Bacteroidales > Bacteroidaceae > Prevotella. The sequence continues at coordinate 31,358 of CAVKJH010000001.1, read as the reverse complement.
TCATGTAATTGCCGGCATACTGCATGGCCTTCTGAGTGAGCTTCATCATCTGCTGCTTCTCGTTGTAAGTAGAAGCGTTCTTAGCACGCTTCACCACCTGGAACTGGTAGACACCAGCCAGACCCTTCACGGGATGCGAAGAGAAAGCACCCTGCTTGGTAGCATAGACAGCACCGCTGAGGGCAGCCTCGCTGGCACCCGTGGCCTGCACGAAGACAGGAGCGGCAAACGTAACCTGGTTGACAGTAGAAACCTGGGCACCCTTGGCCTTGGCTGCAGCAATGCTGTTCACACCCTTGGCCTTGGCCATGATCTGCTCGGCTTTCTTGTCGCGCAGCACCTCCTGCTTCACCATTTCCTTCACCTGGGCATCGTCAAGTCCACGATAGCCCACGGGGTGTATCTTGTCGAGAATGACGATGAGCAGACGGTCGCCGTTGTTGCCGCACTCGTACATCTTCGAAACTTCGTTCTCGTCGGCATCGAAGAGCCACTTCATAGCGTCGCGTGTCGAGTTGATACCCACCAGGTTGTGCTGAGTGGTTGTAACATCCTTGGCCTCCTGCACACGGTAGCCACTCTTGGCAGCATTCTTTGCGATAGCGTCGGCTGTCTGGTTGGCACTGGCAAACGAGCTGAACTTGTTGAAGATGGCACCGCGTGTCTCCTTCGAATAGTCTATCGATTTCTTCACCACGGCAGCAGTGTACTTGTCAACCATATTCTTGCGGTCGAGCACCTGAACGATGATGTTGCCCTGCGTCATCTCGATGTTCTTCAGTTCGTTGACACCTGAGGTAAGCAAGGTGGTCAGATAGTTCTTGGTATCCTTGTCGATGGTGTTGCTGTACTCGTACATGCGCGATGTGAGCCACTGCTCCTTGCCTTCCTGTCCGTATTTCTTGGCGATAGCGGCAAAGTCGGCACCAGCGCTCAAGGCAGTGTAGACAGAGTCGGCACGCTTGTGAGCCTCGTCGGCCGTAGCGCCGCCCACCTGAATGGCACGGAACTGCACCGAGTCGGGCAACTGCTGCTTGGCCACAAGCTTGATGAGGTTCAGCGTGTTGTCCTGCGTGTTCTCCACGGGTCCGTAGGTCTGACCTACAGCCATAGAGTCGAGGCGAGCGGCAATGTCAACCGGATAAGCCTCCTTGCCAAGCGGAATGGCGAGATACTGCACCGACGATGTTGACTTGCGCACCACTTCCGTGGGATCGGCAGCCTCGGCCAGTTCTTTGCCGTAGTCGTTGAACTGCTTCATCAGCGCCGAGCGGTCGGCCTCCGAAGCCTTTACCTGCACGTCGACATAGCGGATGTCGCGCGTCTCAATGAACTGCTGGAAACGCGGCTTCATCTCGTCGTACTTGGCCTTCAGGTCGCTGTCAGAAATCTTGACCTGTGCATCGGAAATCTTGGAATAGGGATAAGAAGCCAACTGAATCTGGCTCTCCTCCGACTCCTCGTTGAAGCTCATCTTAGCCTCGACGGGGTTCGAGAGGAAGCAATGAGCCAAGAGGCCGTTGTATTTCTGGATCAACAGTTGCTGACGGAGCGACTTCTCGATGAACACCCAGTACTTGTAAACCGTCTGCATCTGCTCGGCCACCTGCGGGTTCATGTTGGCCTGGCTGCTCTTGTACTGGGCCAGGAACTGCTTGAGCTGGTTGGCATCGAAACGACCGGTCTGACGGTTCACGAAAGGTGTAGAGAGAAGCATCTGGTTGGTTCCCTGGTTCAGAACGTCCTGCATCTCCTGGTCGGTAACGGTAAGTCCGAGCTTTTCACACTCGTTGGCAACAATCTTGTACTGCACATAGTTCTGCCACACCTGATCGCGCACCTGGTTAAGTTGCTGGTCGTTGAGGTTGTCCTGACCCTGCATCTTCATGGCCTGTTGCACTTCGTCGACGAGCTTGGCAAACTCTTCGTAACTGACTTTTTCACCTAACACTTCACCGATTTGCTGGCGTTGGTTGTTGCGAGTGGTCTCGCAAGAACGGAAAGCCTCCTCGGCAATGAAAGCGAAGAGACCCAAGCCGATAATGACAATCAGCGTAACGCCTCTGCTTCTGATTTTTCCTAATGCTGCCATTTGTTTTTATTGTTTTGTTTTATTGTTTTTATCTCGTAAAGTTTTCTTCCACTCTCTGTATAACAAAAAGCGTACAAATTTACTAAATATTTAGCAAACGAGGGCATTTTTTAACAAGAATTTCCGCCGCCGTTCGCTTTCAAAGCACCGAAACACAACATCATGCGTCGACATGCAGACGCACCAGTTCTATTTTGGTCATAGTATTCTTGATAATCTTGAAGTTGAACTTGCCGACCTTCACGTCCTCGTTGAGCTTCGGGAAACTGCGGTATTCGTACAGTATCAGTCCGCCCAAGGTCATGTATTCGTCGCTTTCGGGCAGGTCGAGGTCGAACAGCTCGTTGATCTTGTCGATTTCCAGCCGTGCCGACAGCAGATAGTCGCCGCCTTCGAGCTGTTTGGCCACATAGTTGTCAGTGTCGTGCTCGTCCTGTATATCGCCGAAGATTTCCTCCACGATATCCTCCAGCGAGACGATGCCGCTGGTACCGCCAAACTCGTCGACCACTACGCCCAGACTCTTTTTCTGCTGCAGGAAGATTTTCATCAGCCGCTGAGCCGGCATCGTTTCGGGCACGAAAGGCAGCGTGCGCACACAGTCCTGCCATTGGCGGGGATGGTGGAACATTTCTGAGCTGTGTATGTAGCCCGTAATATGGTCGATGTCCGATTTGTAAACGATGATTTTTGAGTTGCCGCTCTCCACAAATTTCTGTCTGAGCTGGTCGAGCGTACAGTCGTCCATATCGACCGCATTGATTTCCGTACGCGGAATCATGCAGTCGCGCACCTTCGTGTCGGTAAAGTCGAGGGCATTCTGGAAAATCTTCACTTCGTTGTCGACAGCCTCGTCGCTGGGCGCATTGTCGATCGACGACTGCACCAGATAGTCGAGGTCTACCTTGGTAAATCCCTCGCCGTCGTCCTCGTCGACAACCTTGATGCCAAACAGGCGCAGTTGCATGCGCGACAGGAAAGTGGCAAACTTGCTGACGGGCCAGAGCACTACGTAGAACACGAATGCCAACGGCGCAAACAGCGTCAGGAGCAGGTTGGGGCTGCTCTTGAATATGGTTTTGGGCAGAAATTCGCCCGTAAAAAGCACGATGACCGTAGAGCACACCGTGTCGAGGAACACCTGTGTGGGCGGTGCGAAGGTCGCAAAGAGCGTTTTGTCGAAAATGCCGGCAAAGAGAATACCGTAGATGACGAGCACCACATTGTTGCCCACAAGCATGGTGGACACAAAACCGTTGGGGTGACGATAGAAGAACGACAACAGCTTTTGCGACGCCATGTGCTTCTCCTTGTCCATTTCGGCCAGCATGCGGTTGCTCGACACGAAGGCAATCTCCATGCCCGAGAAGAAAGCACTGAGCACCAGTGTGATGACGATTCCTACGATCTGCGATAAGTCAACAACTTGTTCGAACATATAAGCATTACAGATTAGTTGTTACGGTACGGCTGCATCTGCCCGCGCTGGCGCATCAGCAGCGAGTCCTGCGACTGCCGTGCGGAGTCGTCTGCCGGCTGCGTGCCGCCGCCCATGTCGTCGCGCTCGAACGAGCCCTTCGAGTTCGACACCGTGTATTTGGTCATCCTCTCGTCCGAACGGAAATAGGTGCCCTGCAGGGTACGCTCGGGCGTGACAAGGCGCGAGAACTTATAGGAATACAACTCGTGCCGTATCTCGTCCCAGTAGAGCAGGTCGCTGGAGAAGCGCAACCCGTCCTTGGTGAGGATGCGCACGCGCGACCGCAACTCCCACAGGCGCTGCTGGTCGAAATAATAGGCCGTGTCGCACTGGATGTAAGCCTCGACATGGAATTTCTCGTCGAACTGTTCGAGGAAGATACCCTTGTCGAAATACCACCGCGAAGGCTGCTTGTTCTGGTTCACCTCCCACCGCTCGGTAACGATGCGGTACTTGATGACCCCCGAGTCGGATATGAGCGTATTGACCCCATAGCTCACCATCATCGGCACGGAGTCCTTGTCGTTGATGGCCGCCGCCGTATGCGCAACGGGTTGGTCGCACGACGTCAGCACGCCGCACAACAACCCGTACAACGAAAGGAGCCAAAGCGTCCTCAAGGCAGATAGCCCACTCTTCATCTTTGTGTGCTGACGGTTACTGCACCTTCCACTTGGCGAACCACCGTTCGTTGAACGTAAGGCCGATATTGATACGGAAAGTGTTGTCGGTTATGAAATCCTTGGCAGTCTGCCGCACCCATTGGCAACTGACATTGAGGTGCGAACGGTTGTTCCACTTGTTGGATATGGGTATGCCGAAACCGATGCTGGCACTGATCTCGCTGGGACCGTCGTGACCGTTGATAATATAATAAGGTGTAGCGTACGACACGCCCGCACGGTAATGCACGCGCTTCAGGAAGGTCAGGCCGTACTCGGCCGGGCAGATGTCCGCGCCGACCGTAACCTTGTGGCGGTCCTTATACAAGCCGCTCTGCATGACATAGCCGGCGTTGCTCGTGCCGGCATTCTCGTAGGCGGGCGATTTAACGCTTCCCCATTTCTGCAGACTGTAGTCCACGCCCACCTTCACGGCGTTGTTGTGGTCGTACATCAGGCCGGCCCCGAAAGTAGAAGGCAGTTCGAGCTGCAGGTTGGCCTGTCCGGCCTTGGGGAAACTCATGGTATCGGCCACTCCCGTCTGCGAGTTGTTGGAAATGATCTGCATGGTCGGTTTACCGCCAATCTTGTGCCCCAGTCCGTAGGTCAGGCCCAGTGTGAGCTGGTCTTTCTTCGAAAGGCGTGCCGTGTACTGCACACCGAAATCCACCTTGTAGCTCCGCACATCGGCGGTATACGTCTTGGTCAGCGTGTTGGCATAGCTGTCGCTGTAGCTGTTGATGATGGTCTTGGTGTAGTCGCCGTAGATGTAACTGCCGTTCACACCGACCGACAGACCGCTGAGGGGCTGCCATCCCACACCGAGGTAAACCTGGTGGATGCCGCCGTTGCCGCTGTAGCTGTTGGTGGCAGTGGTATTGTTGGCATCGGGCACCTTCTGGGTCACCGAATAGGAATAGCCCACATTGGTGAAGGGAATCAGACCGAAGCTGATGCCCAGATGCCTGGCAGCCCTGAATCCGGCCACCACATACTCGAAATCAGCGTTCTTGGCGTTGGTGCGGTTACCCCCTTCCTTGAAATTGGATATCTGGCCGCTCACGCCGGCATCGAATATGAATGAAAGGCTGTCTAGCGCCGAGTAGGAAGCCGGGTTGGAAAAGTTTATCTGGTTGTGCTCGTGGAAGCCAAGTCCCAACCCGTTCATTCCGCGGTTAAAACTGGCCGTTTGGTCGGACAGGATGCCAAGTCCATACTGGCTGTAAGGTGAATTGGTACCACTTTGGGCATATACGCCGCCACAGAGCATGGCCGTCACGACAACTGCCGATAACTGTCTTTTCATCATAAAAAATGTATGGACCTAGTCCTTTTACTATCTCTTTGTTTTTAAATACAAGTGCAAAAGTATTGAAAAAAAACGATATAAAAGCACGTTAAGTGGAAATAATAAGGTATTTTTGCATCATGAAACGTTTCAAAGACTTTTTCATATCCTTTTGCCTGGCTGTTTTCGTTTCGTTAACAGCCCATGCCCAAGCTCCTTCCGGTCCCGACTCTATCCGGCCCACAGCCGGAGACAGCATCACCGTCAGTCTGCTGACATGCTCGCCCGGCAACCAGGTATGGAGTCTGTACGGACATACCGCCATACGTTTCCGCGACGCGGCCAGCGGCATGGACCTGGCCGTCAACTACGGCATGTTCAATTTCGGCCAAAAGAATTTCGTGCCGCGTTTCGTGTTCGGCCTTACCGACTACGAAATGGGCATCGAGCCTTTCCAGCTGTTTCTCCTGGAATACGCGCGCAGCGGACGGGGGGTCGTGGAGCAGCGCCTCAACCTTACGGGCACGGAAAAGGAAGCCATCGCCCAGGCCATCTACCGCAACTATGAGCCGGCAACCCGCGTTTACCGCTACAATTATTTCTACGACAACTGCACCACCCGCGCCCGCGACATGCTCACCACCCATCTCGAGGGACAGGTGGAATATGCCGTCAACCCCGACATCGACCCTTCGTACCGCGAGCTGATACACCAGTGGAACGCCGACCACCGGTGGGCCCGCTTCGGCAACGACCTGTTGCTGGGCGTGAAAGCCGACGCGCCGACCGACCGGCGCCAGCAGCAGTTTCTTCCCGACACGCTCCGCTGCGATTTCGCACACGCCGTCATCGTTGCACCCGACGGCAAGCGGCGTCCGCTGGTCGACAGCACCTTTATGGTGCTGCAACCCAATGCGGCCAACACTCATGTGGAGCACGACATCTGGGACACCATCCATCCGCGCACGGTGTTCGCCGTGCTGGCTATAGCCACGCTGTTGCTGGCCGTGGTGGAGCTGAAGCGCCGGAAACCGTTCTGGCTGGCCGACGTCACCCTGCTCACCCTCGACGCACTGGCCGGACTGGTGCTGCTGGCCATGGTGTTCTCGCAACATCCCACCGTATCGGCCAACCTGCAGATACTGGTGCTCAACCCGCTGTCGGCCATCTTCGTCTACCCCACCGTCAACCGGCAGCTCAAAGGACGCTGCCACTGGTACTGGAAAGTGCTGCTGGTCTGTGCGGCACTCTGCCTTATTGGCAACATTTTCCAAGATTATGCCGAAGGAATGAACCTTTTGGCACTGACTTTGATAGTAAGATGCGCTGTTAACATCCGCACACTCGACAAATAAACAACAACACGCATGAGATACCTGGCATTCATAATCGCAGCACTCACGTCGGCCGAGATGCAAGCCTTCCAGCTTGCACCCCGCCTTGTGGTGAATGTCACCATCGACCAGTTGCGTACCGACTACATGGAAGCCTTCGCCCCGCTCTACTCGCAGGGCGGCTTCCGCCGCATGCTGGGCGAAGGACTGGTCTACGACGGTGCCAGCTATCCCTTCTCACCGGTCGACAAGGCGTCGGCCACGGCCTCGCTGTCCACAGGCACCTACCCGTTCTACAACGGCATCATCGGCAACCGTTGGCTCGACCGCGAGACCCTGCAGACGGCCTACTGCGTGGACGACGCACGCCATTTCACGTCGGCCGACCGACTGAAAACCTCCACCATCGGCGACGAACTGAAAGTCAGCTCGAACGGTGCAGCCATCGTCTACTCGTTTGCCGCCGACCGCGAATCGGCCATCCTCTCTGGCGGACACGCCGCCAACGGGGCGTTTTGGATGGACAAGAACGGCGAGTGGCAGGGCACGTCCTACTACAGCAACAGTCTGCCCGAATGGCTGAAAGCCTACAACCGGCTGCATGCCAAGCATCCCACAAACACCAGTTTTACCAACAACGACGTGATCGATGCCTCGGTCAACGCCATCACACAGGCGGCCATGGGCCGCGACGACATCTCCGACATGCTGTTCGTGAGCCTCTCGGCGGTCAAGGCCGACAAGACGCCTGTGACACATTGGCAGACCGAGATGGAAAGCGTATACATGCAGCTCGACGCCTCGCTGGAGCGGCTCATCAGCGGCGTAGAGAAACAGGTGGGGCTCGATAGGGTACTCTTCGTCGTCACCTCCACCGGCTACACCGACGAGACCACGGCCAACGTGGCGCAATACCGCATACCCACAGGCACGTTCTACATCAACCGGACGGCCTCGCTGCTCAACATGTACCTCAGCGCCATCTACGGACAGGGACGCTATGTGGAGCAGTGCTACGGCAACCAGATGTACCTGAACCACAAGCTCGTGGAACAGAAACGGGTAAGCATGTCCGAGATGCTTACCCGGAGCCAGGAATTTCTGGTGCAGAACGCCGGCGTGGCCGACGTCTATACCAGCGAACGGCTCATGGCCGGCAACAACGACATCCTGAAGATACGCAACGGGTTCAACCCCACGCTCAGCGGCGACATCATCATCGAGGTGGCGCCCGGATGGAAACTGCTCAACGAGGACACACAGGAAACATACACCAGCCGTGCCGGCTTCGTGCCGTTCCCCATCATTTTCCTGGGAGCGGAGGTGAAGCCGCAGCGTGTGACAAGCCCCGTCACCGTCGACCGCATTGCGCCGACCGTGGCCAAGGCCATCCGCATACGCGCCCCTAACGCCTGCACGTCGGCGCCCCTGTTTTGACCCCCTTTGCGGCCAAAACGGCGCACTGCGCACCCTCTTTCCCGCACCACTCTTGCGATAAGCCATCTTTCGCACCGCGATAGGGCATCTTTCGCAATGCAATACGATAGCTATCGCAATGCCGTTCGGCATCTATCGCAACGCGATACGATACCTATCGCAAAACAGGGGGAAAGAACAGGCGCAAAAGAGTTTCCGTCATCAATTAAACAAGTGGTTTTGTGTAGATTACGGAAAATAATTCGTAATTTTGCAAATCGAAAGAAAACAAAAAAACAACATATAATGAATTTCAACAAATTATTGAAGTCGTTGTTTGGCGACAAGTCGACACGCGACATGAAACTCATCCAGCCCCTCGTGGAAAAAGTGAAGGCTGTCTACCCCGACATCCAGAAACTGAGCAACGACGAGCTGCGTGCCAAATCGAAGGAGATACAAACCTATGTGCAGGAGGCCGGCAAGCCCTTCCGCGAGAAGATTGCCGAGCTGAAGGCTAAGATCGAGGACACGCCCATCGACGAGCGCGAACCCATCTTCAACGAGATTGACAAGCTGGACAAGGAAATGCTCGACGCGCTCGAGAAGGCTCTCAACGAAGTGATGCCCGTGGCATACAGCATCGTGAAAGACACGGCACGCCGATTCAAGGAGAACGGCGACACCGTCGTGACGGCCACCGATTTCGACCGCGAACTGGCTGCCAACCCCGCCAACGACTTCATCACCATCGACGGCGACAAGGCCGTGTACCACAACGAGTGGACTGCCGGAGGCAACAAGATCAAGTGGGACATGGTGCACTACGACGTACAGATATTCGGCGGCATCGCCCTGCACCAAGGCAAGATTGCCGAGATGGCCACCGGTGAGGGTAAGACCCTCGTGGCCACACTCCCCGTGTTCCTCAACGCACTGACGGGCAACGGTGTGCACATGGTGACCGTCAACGACTACCTGGCCAAGCGCGACTCCGAGTGGATGGGGCCGCTCTACGAGTTCCACGGGCTGTCGGTCGACTGCATCGACAAGCACCAGCCCAACTCGCCCGAACGGCGCAAGGCTTACCAGGCCGACATCACCTTCGGTACGAACAACGAGTTCGGCTTCGACTACCTGCGCGACAACATGGCGCTCTCGCCCAACGACCTCGTGCAGCGCCGACACAACTTCGGCATCGTCGACGAGGTGGACTCGGTGCTCATCGACGACGCGCGTACGCCGCTCATCATCTCGGGCCCCATACCCAAGGGCGACGACCAGATGTACGAAGAGTACCAGCCGCTGGTGGAACGCCTCTATGAGGTGCAGCGCAAGCAGGCCACCGAACTGCTGGCCGACGCACGGCAGAAAATCACCGAAGGCCGCAAGGAACAGGACAAGAACAAGGCCCATCAGCTGCTGGAAGAGGGTTTCCTCAGCCTTTTCCGCTCCTACAAGGCGCTGCCCAAGAACAAGGCGCTTATCAAATACCTCTCGGAGGACGGCATCAAGTCGGGACTGCAGAAGACGGAAGAGACCTACATGGAAAACAACAACCGCCTGATGCCGAAAGCCGTGGAACCGCTGTACTTCGTGGTCGACGAGAAACTCAATTCGGCCGACCTGACCGACAAGGGTACGGAGTGGCTCTCCAGCCAGGTCAACGACAAAGACCTCTTCGTGCTGCCCGACATCGCCACACAGCTCTCCGACCTTGAGGCCGAGACATCGCTCTCCGACCAGGACCGCCTTGACAAGAAGGACGACCTGCTCAACCACTACGCCGTGCAGAGCGACCGCGTGCACACCCTGCAGCAACTGCTGAAAGCCTACACCATGTTCAACAAGGACGACGAGTATGTCGTGATGGACGGACAGGTGAAAATCGTGGACGAGCAGACCGGCCGTATCATGGAGGGCCGCCGCTGGAGCGACGGTCTGCACCAGGCCGTGGAAGCCAAGGAGCATGTGAAGGTGGAGGCTGCCACCCAGACCTTTGCCACCATCACGCTGCAAAACTATTTCCGCATGTACCACAAGCTGGCCGGTATGACGGGTACGGCAAGCACCGAGGCCGGCGAGTTCTGGGACATCTATAAGCTCGACGTGGTGGAGATACCCACCAACCGCCCCATCGCGCGCAACGACATGGACGACCGCGTCTACAAGACCAACCGCGAGAAATACCGCGCCGTGATCGAGGAAATCGAAGAGATGCGCAATGGCGGACGCCCCTGCCTCGTGGGTACCACCTCGGTGGAGATTTCCGAACTGCTGTCCAAGATGCTGCGCATGCGCAACATACCGCACCAGGTGCTTAACGCCAAGCTGCACCAGAAAGAGGCACAGATCGTGGCCGAGGCCGGACGCAGCACCAAGGGCATGACCACCATAACCGACGAACAGGGCAACAAGCACCAGGAGGAGCGCATGCTCGGTGCCGTGACCATCGCCACCAACATGGCCGGCCGAGGTACCGACATCAAGCTGAGCGACGAGGTGAAGGCTGCCGGCGGTCTGGCCATCATCGGCACCACACGCCACGAAAGCCGCCGCGTGGACCGCCAGTTGCGCGGACGTGCCGGCCGTCAGGGCGACCCGGGCTCATCGGTGTTCTATGTGTCGCTCGAAGACGACCTCATGCGTAAGTTCGGCTCGGAGCGCATCGCCAAGGTGATGGACCGTCTGGGCTTCGAGGACGGCGAGCGTATCGAGAGCCCCATGATTTCGAAGAGCATCGAGCGCGCACAGAAGAAGGTCGAGGAGAACAACTTCGGTATCCGCAAGCATCTGCTGGAATACGACGACGTGATGAACAAGCAGCGCACCGTGATCTACGAGAAGCGCCGCCACGCTCTCATGGGCGAACGCATCGGCATGGACATCACCAACATCATCTGGGACCGCGTGGTGAACATCATCGAGACCAACGACTACGAGGGTGTGAAGGAAGGGTTCCTGAAGGTGCTGTCGATGGAGACTCCGTTCACCGAAGAGGAATTCGACAACGCCAACAAGGCCGACCTCGAGGAGCGAGCCTTCCAGGAGGCCATGGCCGCCTTCAAGCGCAAGACCGACCGCATACAGAGCGACGCCATGCCCGTCATACAGCAGGTGTACGAGAACCAGGGACAAATCTACGAGTACATCCTCGTGCCCATCACCGACGGCCGCCATGTGGTTCAGCTGCGCGTCAACCTCAAGGAGGCATACGACACCGAATGTAAGAACATCGTGAAGGAGTTCGAGAAGTTCGTCATGCTCCACATCATCGACGACAACTGGAAGGAAAACCTCCGCAAGCTCGACGAACTGCGCCACAGCGTGCAGAACGCTTCGTACGAACAGAAAGACCCGCTGCTCATCTTCAAACTGGAAAGTGCGAAGATTTGGGACGAGATGATTGGCGATATGAACAACCGCATTGCCAGTTTCCTGATGCGCGGGCAGATTCCCGTGATGCAGCAGCAGGAAGTGCAGGAGGCTGCCCCCGAGCAGCACGCACAGCGCTACCAGGAGCAGAAAGACGACATGGAAGAAGCCGACAAGGCACAGCGTGAGGCTGCCAGCCAGGACACGCGCGAGCCGGCCCAACAGGTCAACCACCAGCCCATGGTGCGCGACAAGATGCCGCGTCCCAACGATCCGTGCCCGTGCGGCAGTGGCAAGAAATTCAAGAACTGCCACGGCAAAGGACTGAGATAAGACAACCGATAGGGTAAACCGCCATTCACAGAAGCCATGAAGATTAATCTCGAGTCGCTACAGAAGGTTTTCGGGGACAAGACGGCTGTCGACATACAGCAGTTCCAGGTGAACCACGGTGACATTCTCGGACTGGTGGGCAACAACGGCGCCGGAAAGACCACGCTCTTCCGGCTGTTGCTCGACTTGTTGAAAGCCGAACAAGGACGGGTCTTGCTGACACCTTCGGGCGACGGGGGCACGGCCATCGACCCCGCCACGTCGGAAGAGTGGAAAACAAAGACAGGGGCTTTCATCGACGACAGTTTCCTCATCGATTTCCTCACACCCGAGGAATACATCGACTTCATCGCCAAAGTGAATGGCATGCCGCCCGTCGACTGGAAACATGTGGATGACGAGGGCAGTTGTCTGGCACCGTTCGTGGCTTTCACGCACGGCGAGATATTCGGCCAGAAGAAGCTCATACGCGACTACAGCGCGGGCAACAAGCAGAAAATCGGCATCATTGCCGCGATGTTCACACGGCCTGAACTGCTGGTTCTCGATGAGCCGTTCAATTTCCTCGACCCGTCGGGGCAGAACATCCTGAAACGGCTGTTGGCCGACTACCATGCCGCAACCAATGCCACCATCCTGCTCAGCAGCCACAATCTGCAGCACACGGTGGACATCAGCTCGCGCGTGGCACTGATGGAGAACGGCCGCATCATCGAAGACCTCGACAACCACGACGGAAAGGCGACCGAGGCACTGGAAGAATATTTCCGGGTCTGACCTACCGCGGCACCCCACATACGGACAAAGGCTTACGCGCTATCCGCAAAAGGATAGCAAGCGTAAGCCTTTGTGCCGTCAAAGAGGAGGGGTGTCGCGCGAGGCGCGGTCAGCGCACGGTAACCTGCGTGGCACCGTAGCCGTACTCCTGGAACGAGGCGTCCTGGTAGGTATATGTCTTGTACTTGTAAGTCAGTTCGTGTATGAGGGCACGGCGCAGCACGCCTTCGCCCTTGCCGTGGATGAACACAATCTTCTGTCCTTTGCTGCCGGCATAATCGGCCAGCGTGTCGCGGAAAACCTTCAACTGATAGTCGAGAATGTCCTTTGCGGACAGTCCGGCCGTCGAGTCGAGCAGTTCATCGGCATGCAGGTCTACCACAACGGTGTTGTCCATGTCACGATGGCGCACAAAGGGCGAGTGCTTCTTGTTGCCCTTGCTTTGGTTGTCGGTATATCGACTCACCAGCTGGTCGCGCTGTGCCTGGGTAGGCTGGTTGGCTGCGGCCGTCTCGCGGGCGTCCTGATACATCTCGCGTTTCAGCTGTTTGGGGTCTACCACGAGCGGACGGGCGGGCTGATCGTTGGCCACAAGGGTGAAAAGCAAACTGGGTGAGTCGAAGAACTCGCTGTCCTGAAAAGTGTGTACCTTGTAGAACTTGATGGGGTCGATGCGCAACTGCACATCCAGCACGGGCTTCATGACATAGGATTTCTCGCGCTTGTACGACATCAGCTGCACCGACAGACGGTCAAGACGGTTGATTTCGTCCCTTCCTATCTCGTCAAGAAAGAGTTTCGTATTCGGCTCCACCTCACCCTGCGACTTCAGATTCCAGCTATTTCCTTCGGCAGCAGCCAAGGCATACTGCATGAAATAATTGCTGTCGTTGACGATATATACCTCGAACCGCGGATTGGCAATCTGCTTGATGTCGAGGGGAACGAAAGCCAGGTAAGCGGTAAGTTGGTTGCCGCCCTTGCGTTCTTCAGCCGGACGGCGGAACGTCACCTCGCGCGTGTCGTCGAGTTCGTCGGGAATTTCAAGGTCGATTTCCTCGTCCTGACCATCGCGAAGCATCGACGTTATGGAGCGGTGCCCGCGGTTCAAGGGTGTTTCCTTTGCTTTCTGCTCGTCAGCATCGGCCTTGCGGTGGATGGCACGGGCCACACTGTAGTCGTCCTGAGCCACGACCACAACCTCGTTGACGGGTGTGGGTATCTGGAAACCGTCGGCATCTTCGACCAGAACGATTCCCTTGCCTTGGAAGCCGGCAACGGTGCCGCCACCGACCTCGCTGAGAAATCTTACTTTATCTCCTATCTTCATATCTTCGGGTTAATGGGTTAGGGTATCAATAAACTTGAGTCGCCGTAGCTGAGGAAACGGAAATCGTGACCGATGGCATAGTCGTACACACGGTGCCAGTCGCCCTTGAGGAACGCGCTGACCAAGAGCAGGAGGGTGCTCTGGGGCTGGTGGAAATTGGTGACCAGCATCTTCACGATTTTGTAGGTATAGCCGGGGGCAATGATGATTTGCGTGCTGGAATGAAGGGCTTCGAGGCCGTCGCGGTCAAGATAGTCGAGCAGGTTGCGCACAGACTGCTCCACGGTGACCGGCTTTCCGCCGACCAGCACGAGGCCCTGCTCGTCGTGGGGCAGGTCGTAAGGCTCCCACTGGTTGACATGCAGATCGTCTTCGGTCAAGTCGGGGTTCATGGCCAGTTTGACGCCCATATAGTAAAGGCTTTCGAGTGTGCGCACACTGGTGGTGCCCACGGCTATCACCTGGCATCCGTGCGACAGAAGACGCTCGAACGTGTGGCGGTGCACAACGACATACTCCGTGTGCATGTGGTGCCCCTCTATTTCGAGGCTCTTTACGGGTTTGAACGTTCCTGCACCGACATGCAGCGTCACCTCGTCGCGCACCACATGGGCGGCATCGAGCGCATGCAGCACGTCGGCGGTGAAATGCAGGCCGGCGGTGGGTGCTGCGACGCTTCCCTTAATCTTCGAATAGACCGTCTGGTAAGTGGTCTTGTCGCTCTCCTGGGTGGCGCGGTTCAGATAGGGCGGAATGGGCAGCTCGCCCACAGCCTCGAGTATCTCAGCAAAGTTGACGTCCGGATTGTCCCACTCGAAATCCACCCAGTAGTTGGTTCCGCCGCTCATCTCCTGTGCCCGGGTGCGGTCCATGGTGGCCCGAAGGGTCAACGGCTTGCCGTTGATTTCGAAGAAACGGTTCAGAGCGCCTTCTTTCCATTTTTTGAGGTTGCCGACCATACAGAGCCAACTGCACCGGCCAGCGGTCTGGAACATCTGTTCGTAGTCGGCAGGCGAGGCCGGTTCCATGAGAAACACTTCAATCAGTGCGCCGGTCTCCTTACGGAAATGCAGACGGGCCTGGATGACACGGGTGTTGTTGAACACCATAAGGGCATCCTCGGGCAAATAGTGGGGAAGATTGTAAAACACATCGTCGGACACTTCGCCGTGCCTGTAGACCAACAGTTTGCTGTGGTCGCGCTGTTGCAGGGGAAACTTAGCAATGCGCTCGTCAGGCAGGTCATAATTGTAGTCGCTGATGTGTATGTGTTTGGTATCTTGCATATTGATTGTTTGTTTTGCGTTAACGTGTCGCATAAAGCGACCAGATTGTCGCGGCGGAAAGGGTAAGAACCATTACGGCCATGACAAGGTCAATGTCGTCCTTGCTGTAACCGGTACGGGTGTACTGCGAGGAAATGTAATTCAGCTTTGGGCTTATCTTCAGATAGGCTTTGTAGAAGAGCCAATAGGCGATGCCACCCGAAAGCGCACCCCACAGGAAGCCGCAGACCACATCTCCCGGATAATGCACGCCAAGATAAAGGCGTGTCCATCCGTTCGCCAACGACCACAACAACAGGGACAGCGTCAGCATACGGCTGCGCACGAGAAAAGCGAAAAACACGGCCAGCGACATGGTGTTGGCGGCATGGGCCGAGAAAAAGCTGAAGCCCGCTACGCGATAGTGTGAAGCCACGTCGACCGTGTATTTGAGCACGGGGTCGTTGCAAGGACGGAAACGGCCAACGAGCGGTTTGACAAGTCCGTCGGCCACACCGTCGGCCAAGACGATACATAACGCCGAACAACACAGTATCAACGCTATCTGAGCCATTGTCTCGTTATTCTTCATTACCAGTATGAAGAGGGAGACGTATAGGGGAATCCAAGTTATGCCGGCAGTTAATGAGAGGACAAGATTGTCGAGAAACAACGAGTCGCTTCCATTGAACCATGTCAAAAGTTCTTGGTCGAGGGTGATAAGACTTTCTAATGTCATTGCCTTTCAAATATTTAAAGGTGCAGCAATCGGTAAACTTTCTGCCGGGCGTAGGCTTCGTTCACACAGCCATGCAGCCGGCTATGGCGGTAAAAAGGCTGAACGGCGGCGGCTCCTGCGCCATCGTGCCATCTCCGATCGGGTTACGGTCTGCGGGGCAATGCCTGTCGGGCGGGCAGGCGGGGAGAGACTGAGAGGGAGCTGCGGCCGTCAAATCGGTTCCAGCTGCGATGTGGCCAGCCAGCCTTCGCGGCCGTCCGACAGTCGCACGCCACGCCACTGGTTTAAGGTCGCATCTGTGATTTCGACACGCGTCCCTTCATGGAGCACAAAGACATCGGAGCTCTTGGCATCGGGTGTTTTCTTCACATTGACGGACGGCGACATGACAATGGCACCGCAATGGTTATCGATCATGCTCTTTTGCCGATACGCAAAAAGGGTGGACAGGACAAATACAACGAGAAAACCGGCACTGCCGAAGAAACCGATTTTGCGCAGACTGACCAGCGGCGAAAAAAGGTAAGCCAACAAGAGCAGCAGCGACAGCGTAAGCGATACCAACGACAGGTTCGACCAACTGTCAATGCCCACAAGGTTGACAAGCGATCGGTACCACGCCACGAAGAACATTTCACTCTTCGGCGCGATTTTGTCTATCGTCTTGGAACGCGCAAACTGCAGGTTGAAACGGATGTCCGCGTCGCCCGGCGAAAGCAAACTGGCACGCTCATAGGCCAAGATGGCCTGTGGCAAACTGTCGGAACGGTAATAGGCATTGCCCAGATTGTAATACACGTCTGCCGACTTGCCGTGCCTGAGCACTTCCTTATAATCGCTGATGGCCTGCTGGTAATTGCCCTTGGCATACGCGTCATCGCCGTTTTTCTTTGTGACGCTCCAGCCGCTAAACGGCAGAAACGCCAGTAGGAACAGCAGGAATGTGGCTTTGGACAGTATGGACACCTTGTATCTTGTCACTGATTCATTCATCACTTCTTTCTCCCTTTCATTACATTTTCGATTTCCATGATGGCCGTCATGGCATAGTTGAAAGTCTTTTCTTTGTTACCTTTCGCATCGCCCGGCGCATAGCGTTCATACTCACATTCATCGAGAGCCGATATGAAACGGTCGACGGTCGGCGCGTCTACGCCACGGTCGGCCAGTTTCGCCGATATGTTTTCGCGCGACAACTGCTCCCGAGGTATGTTCAACTTATAGCTTACATATCCCCACAGGGCACGCAAGACCTCGTCGTAGAAAGCACCGTTGTCGGCGGTAAACATGAGGCGGCTGGCCTTCTTCAGACGCTTGCGGGCTATCGAACTGGCTTTCTTGCCGCGCATCTTCACGACATCGGCATTGTCGACGGCACGCTTGCGGAACACAAAAAGCAGCACAAAGAACAGAAGCAACAACACGGAAAGGGTGACCCAGTATCCGGTACTGCCGAAGAATACGGCATCTGTGCCGCCCGTAGTGCTATCGCCGGTCTTTATCTTCCGTATGTCCTTGTCTTTCGTGTCCTCAAAACTTTCGGTCGATTTGCCGCCATCTCCCTTTGTGACCGTTACGCTGAACGGTTGGGTCTTGATGGTTTTATAGGCATTGGCCGACGTGTCGTAATAGGTGAATTCTACAGGAGGAATGGTGAAATGACCCTGATTGCGGGGAACAACCAGAAAGTCGTATATCATGTTTCCACCCAAACCGCTGGCCGTGAGCTTCGTCTTGTCGGTGATCTTCGGGTCGTATTGGTCGAAGTCCTTTGGGAATTTCACCACGGGTTGCTTCAGCAACTTAAGGTTTCCCATGCCGCCCACCACCACACGGAGCGTAAGAGGGGTACCGGCCTTGACCTCAGTCGGGTTGAGCTGCGCCGAGATATTGAAGTGTCCTACGCCACCAGAGAAACCGGCAGGTTTCTGGGGCAGAGGGTCCACCTGCACAGTAAGGCCCGGGGCAACGATGTTCCGCTTTACCTCCACATATCCCGAACCACCGTTGAAGAAAGCTTCAAAGGGGTCGACAGAACGGTTCTGCTGCACCACGATCCCCTTGAAGGTAATGCTCGGTATTTCGAGTTTGCCGGTCATCTGAGGATACATGACATACTGGCTCCATTTCACAACGCGGTAGGCTTTACCGTTTACCCGCTCCACATGGAAACTCTTTTGTTGCGGCAGGGGAATCTCCTGCGTGTGGAAACCGGTCAAGTCGGGCATCTTGCCTTCCAGCTGCGTCAGGTCGACAAGGGTGTAAACCTTATAGGTGAGCAGCACAGGTTCCTGTTCGTGAACACGCTTCTTGTCTGCCGTTACCTTGATAAACAGGTCTTTGTCAGTGATTTGCGAACCAGCCGCCTGCATCGAAGATTCGTTTCCCGACTCCTCGTGCATCTTGGGAGAGCTGCCACTTCGTGCACTGCCAGACACCGTAACCTTGGCGGTACGCGACGAAACCACCTTGCCGTTCACGCGGGCATGGGCAGCCGGTATGGTGAATGTACCGGCCTTTGTGGCATAAAGGGTATAAGTGAAGGTTATGGATGAAGAACTGCTGGTATGCCCGTTCACCATCTGATAGCTCGACTGCCTCGACGTGTAAGGCCCTGCCAGCACCTCCAGTTCGTCGGGAATATTGCCCGCCCTGAAGTCAGAGACATCCTGCGTATTTATGGTATAAGCCAACCGGAAATTTTCGCCGGCACTCACATGCGTAGGCACCGACACCGAAATTTGTGCGTGGGCCGCTGTAAGTCCGCACACAAGGCATGTCATCAACAATAGATATTTAATACGACAAATCATCATAAACGAATCACCAGTTCTTCTGAAGTTTACGGCTTTGTGCCGACTGCTGTTGTTGTTTCATACGCTGTTGCGTAGCCTTCTCTTCCTGCAGGGCCGCGTTCAACAACTGTTCGGCATTCTCTTTGCTCATTTTTTCATCGGCATTCTGCTTCGATTGTTGTTGCTTTTGCTTGTCCTGCTGTTCTTTTTGTTTCTGCTGCTGTCCGTTGTCCTTATCCTGCTTCTGCTGCTTCTTGTTCTGGTCGTTCTTGTTGTTTTGGTCTTTCTGGTTCTTCATTTGCCGTTTGCAGAGTGCCAGGTTGTAACGGGTCTGGTCGTCGGCCGGGTTGTTGCGCAAGCTCTCCTTGTAGGCTTCGACAGCCTGCGCATACATTTGGTGGTTTTGGCAGACCACTCCCAGGTTGTGGTACGCCAAAGCCTTACGTTTCTTGGCTGTCTCCATTTTCCCAGCTTTCTCAAACTGCGCCACCGCAGCAGAGTCTTTCTGCTGCATGAGCAGGGCACATCCCAGGTTATACACGGCCTGAGTGTTCTGCGGATTCTTGCCCAAAGCCTTGCGGTATTCGGTTTCGGCAGCCGCAAACTTTTGCTGCCTGTATAGTTTGTTGCCGTTCCGCAGACAGTTGCGGTCTGTCTGTGCGTGGGCTTGCCAACAGCCTACGAGCATGGCAACCGACACGAGCGCACGACAAATCAATGACATCTTCATCATCCCTTCCTTTTAAATAGTCTCCAATTTCTTGTCAACGGATTGCGCGTCTCGAGAATGCACGCCTCCGCAACCAACAATAGCAGCACGATGATACCGAAGGCCTGGAACTGTTCGTCGTACTCGCTGTAGATGACCGAGTCCGTCTCACCTTTCTGCAATTTTGCGAGAGCGTCGTTCAGTTTGTCCTGAGCCACCGAGGTGTTGTCCACATGAATATAGGTGCCACTGCCAGCCTTGGCCACCTGTTGGCACATACTTTCGTTGAGAGCCGACATCACGACCTGCCCCGACGCATCGTTCATGTATCCGCCACGGCCGTCGGGGATGGGTGCGCCCTTGGTGTCACCCACACCGAGAATGAACACGTTGATGCCTTTCTTACGGGCTTCCTCGGCAGCCTTCTCTGCCCCGCCCTCATGGTCCTCGCCGTCAGTGATGACGATGATGGCCCTTCCTACCTTGTCCTGCTGTGTGAAGCTGCGCATGGCCACCTGTATGGCGCGTGCGATGTCGGTACCCTGCGTACCGATAAGCGACGGGGCGGTGTTCTGCAGGAACATCTTGGCCGACACATAGTCGCTGGTGATCGGCAGCTGGACAAAGGCATCGCCAGCAAAGACCACAAGGCCCACCTTGTCGTTTGTGAAATGCTCCACCAGGTTCTCCACGAGCATCTTGCTCTTTTCCAACCGGCTCGGCGCCACATCCTCGGCCTTCATCGAGTTGGAAATGTCCATGCAGATGACAGCCTCAATGCCGTTGCGCTTTTCATGGGAGATTTTCGTTCCCATCTGCGGGCGTGCCAACATCAGTATCAAGACGGCCAATGCGGCCATCAGCATCCAGAACTTTACCGTCGGGCGGTATTTCGACACGTCGGGCGCCAGCAGAGCGAGCAGCGAAGGGTCTCCGAATTTTTTGGCTTTCCGGCGTTTCCTTCGCCACCCCACCAACCGCAGCAGGAACAGCAGCGGGATGAGCCATAGCAGCCATATATATAAAGGATCTTCAAATCTAATCATATCTTTCTATCATCGAATAACATGTTCAAAACGAGCAAGCACCGTCGCGCTTCTTTCCGACACGTGCTTTGCTCTGCTACGGCAAGCGCCTGAGGACGGTGTTTCTCAGCACTATTTCCAGCAACAACAGCAAGAGGGCAGCGATGCAGAAAGGCTGGTAAGCCTCGTAGCGTTTGGAGAACCGCGTAACATTCATCTTCGTCTTCTCCAGTTTGTCGATATCGCGGTAAATCTGTTTCAGTTCCTTGTTGTTTGTGGCCCGGTAGAAATTGCCTTGCGTCAGGGCCGCAATCTCGCCCAGCGTCTTGGTGTCTATCTCCACCGGTATCTTCACATACTGCACGCCGCCGGCAACAGCCATGGGATAGCGCGCCACGTCATTGGTACCCACGCCGATGGTATACACCCTTATGCCGAGCGACTTGGCAATCTGTGCGGCGGTCATGGGCGACAGGTCACCCATGTTGTTGCTGCCGTCGGTCAGCAGGATCACCACTTTGCTCTTGGCCTTCGAATCCTTCAGGCGCGAGACCGCGTTGGCCAGTCCCATACCGACCGCCGTGCCGTCCTGTATCAGTCCGCGGGCGGCGATGTCCGTGCGCACATTGTGCAACAGGCTGAGCAGCGAGGCATGGTCGACGGTCATCGGGCACTGCGTGAATGCCTCGCCGGCAAAAATCGTCAGACCGATATTGTCGTTGGGCCTACCCGATATGAATTCGGCCGCCACATCCTTGGCCGCCTCGATACGGTTGGGCTTCAAGTCTTCGGCCAGCATCGATGTCGACACGTCCATGGCCAGCATGATGTCGATGCCTTCCACCGTCCGGTTGTCCCACGAGTTGTGCGTCTGTGGCCTTGCCATGGCCGTGACAAGCATGACAAACGCCATGCATCTCAAGACCACGGGAAGATGTACGATGCGCACTCGCCAGCTCTTGGGCGCATCCAGATAAGCGCGTGTGTCGCTCAGACGTATTGTCGGTTCACTTTTCCTGCGGTACAGGAAGAACCACAACACATAGGGGACGAGCAACAACAGCAGTATGAAATATTCCTTGTTTGCAAATTCCATTCTTCTGACTTTCTATTACTTTCTCACAGCTACGACAGCAGCATACACACGCGGCAGACCACAAAGACCACCAGTGCCACGACGGCAGCACCCAGCACCCACAGCAGACACTTGAGCGTGATGCGGTTGTTCTTGGCCTTCTGGTCGTTGTCCGACAGTTTGGGGGCAATTTTCTCCACGGTTTCCTGCGTGTCGAGCTTGGTGCCGTCGATGAAATGAACCGCATTGACAAGGTTCAGGTCGTTCTCGTTCATCAAGGTGGAGTACTTGGCAAACTTCACCAGGTCGGCCGTGGCAAAGAGCTCCGTCAGCTCGTCGAGCATTTTCCGGTCGCTGCCTTCTCTCAGCCGCGCGATGATTTCAGACGACGTCATCTCCATGGCGTTGAAGCCGAACCGCTCCTGTATGTACTTTCTGAGCGTGTCGGTGAGCTGCGTGTAGTAGGTCTTCTGGTCATCGCTTTGCTGCATGTGCTGCTCCTTGATTTTCTCGATGGCCGACAGGGCACGCTGGTGGGCAGGTACATGGCGCACTATTTTGAAGCGCGTAATGACCGGTTTGTTTTCGCGCAGCCGCACAAACAGGTAGAACATCAGCACCGACAGACCCAGCGCCAGCAGCGACAACCACAGCATCGGGCTCCATTCGCTCCACAGGAAGGGATTGTCCTGCACGTCCTTGGGGGGATAGTACTGGTTGGGATGCACCGTGTCCACGTCGACGGTGATGACCTTCAGGGCCGCCGTGCCGCCCTTGTAGGTCTTCCCGTTGACCTTGACGGGCAAGGCGGGCAGGGCGTAGAGCTTCTCGTCGAACGAGGTGATGGTATACACCCGGCTCACTTTCTGCCTTCCGCCGTCGGACTCAGCGGTGTCGCCGGTTACCTCGAGCACCTCCACACCGGGCGTAACATACTGGTTGGCGGCCAGCTGCGGCCATTGCACCCGCGCCCCTTGGGGCACCGTCACATCGAGCCGTAGACGAGCCTGACTGCCGATGCGTATGCCGACCGAGTCGACCGTCTGTTCCACGACCACCTGCGCCCGCGTCTGGCAGGCGCAGAAGAGCAACAGGAAAGCGAATATATGTTTCAAATGATCATTCATAGAATATCGGGTAAAAGAACCACCGCCACTGGTCAGGCCCTCTGCCTGAAGAGCATCATCATGGCCTTGACGAAATCCTCGTCGGTCGCTATCGACACCCAGTCAATCTTTCCCTTGGCAAAGATATGCGACAGCCGGTCCTGGTGTTCCGCCCAGTGGCGAGCGTGTGCGGTGCGCAGTTTCTTGCTCGAGGTGTCGATATACAGCTCGTGTCCCGTCTCGGCGTCGCGCACCTTCAGCAGTCCGACATCGGGCAGGGCCTTGGCCCTCGGGTCATAGACCTGCACAGCCACCACGTCGTGCTTGCGGTTGGCAATCTGCATCTCCTGCGAGAAGTCCTTGCGGTCGTAGAAGTCGCTGATGACGAACGACGTGCAGCGCCGTTTCATGACCCTCGTCAGGTAGGCAGCGGCCATGCCCACATCGGTCTTGCGGCTCTGCGGTTCGAAGCCGAGCATCTCCCTGATGATAAAGAGGATATGCTTGCGCCCTTTCTTGGGCGGTATGTATTTCTCTATTTTGTCGGAAAAGAAGATGACCCCGATCTTGTCGTTGTTCTGGATAGCCGAGAAAGCGATGGTTGCCGCAATCTCTGTAGCCATGTCGCGCTTCATCTGCCGCACGGTACCAAAGTCGAGCGACCCGGACACGTCCACCAGCAGCATGACGGTCAGCTCGCGCTCCTCCTCGAACACCTTGACATAGGGCCTATGGAAACGGGCCGTGACATTCCAGTCGATGTCGCGCACGTCGTCGCCGAACTGATACTCGCGCACCTCCGAGAAAGCCATTCCCCGGCCCTTGAACGCCGAGTGGTATTGTCCGGCGAAGATATTCTGGCTGAGACCGCGTGCCTTGATCTCGATCTTCCTTACTTTTCCCAATACGTCGGTATTGTCCATAATCAGGGCACCTCCACCTTGTTGATGATGCTGCTCACAATCTCCTCGCCAGTAAGGTTGCTGGCCTCGGCCTCATAGCTCAGTCCGATGCGGTGGCGCAGCACATCGTGTGCCACGGCGCGCACATCCTCGGGCACCACATATCCGCGGTGCTTCACGAACGCATAGGCGCGTGCGGCCTTGGCCAGGTTGATGCTGGCACGCGGACTGCCGCCGTAGGTAATCATGTCCTTCAGCTCGGCCAGGCCGTAGCGGTCGGGGTAGCGTGTGGCAAACACGATGTCGGCAATGTATTTCTCGATCTTCTCGTCGATGTATACCTGCCGCACCACCTGCCGCGCGCTGAGTATCTGTTCGGACGTGGTGACGGGCGTCACCTTCGGCATGGAACCCTGCAGGTTCTCGCGGATAATCATCTTCTCCTCTTCGATGGTGGGGTAGTCGATGACCACCTTCAGCATGAAACGGTCTACCTGTGCCTCGGGCAACGGGTATGTGCCCTCCTGCTCGATGGGGTTCTGTGTGGCCATGACGAGGAAGGGGTCGGGCAGTGCGAACGTCTGTTCGCCGATGGTTACCTGGTGTTCCTGCATGGCCTCGAGCAGTGCGCTCTGCACCTTGGCCGGGGCACGGTTGATTTCGTCGGCCAGCACGAAGTTGGCAAAGACGGGGCCTTTCTTCACATGGAAGCTCTCGTCTTTCTGCGAGTAGATCATGGTACCCACCACATCGGCCGGCAGCAAGTCGGGGGTGAACTGCACGCGGCTGAACTTAACATCGACCAACTGTGCCAATGTCTTGATGGCCAATGTCTTTGCCAAACCGGGGACACCTTCCAGGAGTATATGTCCGTCGCTCAAAAGGGAGATCAACAAGGAGTCGACAAGGTGTTTCTGGCCCACGATGACCTGGTTCATTCCGGCAACCAGGTTGGTAACAAACCCACTTTGCTGCTCTATGAGAACGTTGAGTTCCCTGATATCTACTGATTCTGCCATAACAAATGCTGTATTTTTGCTTGTATTTATTATCGTGCAAAAATACAACATTAAACGTAGAGTAACGAAACGGAGAAACTAAATAATATTAAAAAAGGTTTCTCAAATTATAGATGTAGGGTAAACAACTCAGGAGGAAGTCCCATAGGGACGACATAACATAGCGTAGGAAATCGCCTCCTGCGTTTTTACACGACAATCAAACAAGCTGCCCCTGCAAGGGGCGAATAATTCAATCTGTAACAACGAATTACGCATCCCATGCAGGGGCAACAAGCCAATATCGTATCGGCACGACTGGGGCAAACGCTTACTTTGTCATGTCGAAGCCCAGCCGCACGCCGTCGTAGTTCTTGCTGAGGTCGCCGATGGTCGAAACGGTGGAGTTGCCGCTCAGCGAGGCCATGGTCTGGATGAGCGACAGCAGCTTCTTCGACTCGAACAGCACGCTGATGCCGCCGCTGGTCTTGGTGGCATAGCCGTTGAGGGTGAGCAGAAGGCCCTGCATCTTCAATGCGCCGGTGCTCTCGTCGAACGTATAGTTGCCGCTCCAGCTCTTGCCGTCGATCTTGGCAGAGAACGTGCCGCCCTCGTTGAACGTGATGTAAGTATTGCTGCTCTTGAAGCCCAATTTGGAGTACTCGGTCTTGAGTTTCTCCTCGATTTGCGTAGCCACGATCTCGCCGCCAGCGCGCGAAAGGGCGTTGTCGGAGGTGAAGGCGCATCCGGGACCCGAATATTTCCAGGTGCCCACGAGGTTGCTGGCCGTCAACTTGTTGAGACCGATCACGCTGCTGAGCACATTGCTCAACGTGCCGGCGTTGGTTACCGAGCCGAGAACACTGCCCAACACCGACGAGCCGGTCGTGCTGCCCGACGTGCTTGAGCCCAGAGACCCGCAGCTTGCCAGAAGCAAGAGTGCGAGACCCGCAAATACTGTTGTTACCTTTTTCATTTCTCTCTTATTGTTTACAAAAATGTTGATTGATTCATTGGTTCGCGTGCGCGCCGACGCCGGAATCCGCAGCACGGCGGCTTACAGCTGTATGTTGTGCTGCCGCAGGGCCGTCTGCGCGAGCCGCTCGTAGACAACGCCGAGGTCGGCGAAACGCACCGTGGCGTTCAGGGCCGCATGGCGCACGCCGGCCGACGCATCCTGAAGTGCAGTGGCCGCCTGGTCCAGAAACTCGTTGATGCCCCGCTCGTTGGGTTCCTGCCCCCGCATGAACAGACGTGCCAGGATGTTGTAACCGCATATCTGGTACATCTCCTGCCCGTAGGCTATCCACCGGTAAGCTATTGCGGGTGCATAGGGCACATACTGGTAGAGGTTGAAGGCCTGCATCTCGGCCATCTCCTGCGTATGCGTCTGTTCCATCCAGATCTCGGCCACCTCCACAGGCATGCTCTCGGCGGGCATGACCAGCGTGGCCAGGATTTTGCACTCGCGTATGTCTTCTTTCCACAGTGCCACGGCCAGGTCATAGTCCTTTCCAAGGTCGGTGGCCATGGTCTTGAGCTGCACGAGGGGCACTCCCCAGTTGAGTTTGTAGTCGACGCCTTTCTGGCGCATCGACTGCGAAGCCGCCCCGTTCATCACGAGTCTGAAGCTTCGCTTTATCTCCTTTATCTTGTTTTGTGTTTCTTCTGTCATGGTCGTGTGCGTTTCGTCCGTTTGCTGTTCACAGTCGTCACGGTTTCTGCCTCACAGCAGTCCGTACTCCTGCGAGTAGCGCAGCATCTGGTGGGCGTAGCTCTCGGTGTAGTCGAGGGCAATGTCCACGATGTTGCCGTCGGCATCGGTCACCGGTTTCATCCACGGGTTGATGAATCCCTTGTAGGGTGCAAGGTTCAGCTGGCTGTAGCGTGCCAGCACCTCTTCGTGGAGGGCGGGGTCCACCTGCACGGCATAGCGTTCCACCAGGTCGCGCCCGGCCTCGTAGTCGCCCTCGCTCTTGATGCGCTGTATCTCGGCCAGCAGCCGGGCGAACAAGCCGCGCAGTGCCGCATAGTCGTTCACTTGGACGTAAGTCTTTCCGTTTCGTTTAATCAGTTCTACCACATTTTTTCCGTGTTCCAGACACCAGTGGGCTATCAGCGCGCGGTTGCGCATGTGGGCCTCCTCGAGCTGGTGGCCGGGCTTGATGCGCACCAGTTGCGTCAGCAGACCGTTCATCATGTAGGTGTAGTACTGGCTCTCGTAGGCACGCTCGTCGGGCACAAGGCCGAGCCGCACCATTTCGGGGTCGGCAATGTAGTAAAGCCCGAACAGGTCGGCGCGCGCCTCCTCGATGGTGCTGCCGTACGACTTGAGCGCATCCGACGACACGCCGGGCAGCAGCTGGCCGCTGCCATGGCCCAGACACTCGTGCAGGTCGGTGTGCAGGTCGTCGCACAGGTCGCCGTACTGTCTGATCATGGCACGCGTGGCGTCGTCCACCACAAACTCCTCGTCGAAGCCGTTGCCTCGCGCCGCCTGGTTGTAGGCTTCGGTAAGGTTGCCGATGGTTACGCTTTTCGACCCGTAGCGTGCGCGTATCCAGTCGGCGTTGGGCAGGTTGATGCCGATGGCCGAGGCGGGATACTCGTCGCCGCCCAGCATGGCGGCACAGATCACATGGGCCGTGACACCCTTGACCTGCGGTTTGCGGAAGCGCGGGTCGACGGGCGACCGGTCTTCGAACCACTGGGCGTGGCCGGAGATGGTCTGCGTGCGGCGCGTGGCCTCCATGTCCTTATATTCCACCAGTCCTTCCCACGACCCTTTGAGGCCGAGGGGGTCGCCGTAGACCTCAATGAAACCGTTGATGAAGTCGACCATGCCGTCCTGCTCCTTGAGCCACTCGATGGAGTACTGGTCGAAGAGACGCAGGTCGCCCGTGCGGTAGTAGTCGACGAGCAGGCGTATCACCTTGCGCTGCTGGTCGTTCTCGGCCACGCCGGCGGCTTGCTCCAGCCAATAGACGATGCGGCTGATGGCCTGTCCGTAAAGACCGTCTTCGCGGTACACGTCCTCGACGAGCTGTCCGTCGCGCCGCACCAGACGGGAGTTGAGCCCCCACGAGGGCTGCTCGTCGCCTGCCGCAGGGTCGCGCCGTAGGGCATAGAACTGTTCGGCTTCCTGCTGCGACACGCCCTCGTAGAAATTGCAGGCGGAGGTGCGCACGAGGTCGTCGCCGTCGGCCTGGTTCACGCGCTTGGGCTGCACCGAGGGGTCGAAAATGGGCGGGCATATCACGGCCAGCAGGTCGTCGGCCGTGGCATACCCTGCGCGCTGCCACACCTCGTCGGCGAGTGCACGCACCGTGCGGCGGAACCATGCTTCGCCGAAGCCCGGCTCGAACTTCTCGCAACCGTAATGGTGATGGATGCCGTTGGCAAACCACACGCGTTTCAGATACACTTCCATCGCCTGGAAATCGGCGGTGGTGCGGTCCACACCAGTGCTGGTGCAGACGGCCTCGAGCGTGCGGCGTATCAGGAGATTGTAACAGCCGTGCTGGTCGGTCGTGATGTCGCGGCCACACAGCGCAGCCTTGGCCAGAAAGTACACATACTGCTTTTGCTGCAGGGACAAATCGCCAAAACCGGCGAGCCGGTAGCGGAGCATCTGGAGATCCGCAAAGCGCTCGTCGGTATAGGCAAATGAGGTATTGCTCATTGTTGACGTTTCAGAGGGGTTATTCGTTGCTGTCGGCCTGGACTTTCACGCCGGGTTTGCGTCCGCGCTTCTTGGGACGGTCTTTGAGCGAGGGATGCTGGGCCAGGTGCTGCATCTTGTAGTCGCGCGGAGTCATATTGTTGATCTTGAAGAACGACGCATAGAACGACTGGCGGTTGGAGAATCCCACCATGTCGGAGATATCCTCCATATTGAGGTCCTGGTAACGCTTGTCCACGAGCAGCGACATGGCTTCCTGTATGCGGAACTTGTTGACGAACGATGTGTAGTTCATGTGGAACCGCACATTCACCACGGCCGAGATGTAACGCGTGTTGGTTCCGAGGTCAGAAGCCAACTGCTTGGCCGAATATTCCTTGTCCTTGTAGCGCTTCTCGAGGATGATGATGTTGTTGATCTTCTGCTCCAGCTCGTCCATCAGCTTGGGGCTGACGAGCGAACGGTATGCAGCCTCCTTCTCCTTCTTCTCTGTGATATTGTACTTAGCCATAATAAATAACGATTATTCTGATATATTGCAAAGGTAATGAATATTTTCCACACCAAAATATTTTTTTCATCATTTTTGCAAAAATGCGACATTTTTGTTAAGTGCCGTTTTATTTTTACACACTGCGTCGCGTGGCCTCCCTCTACCGAAGACCGCACGGATGCGGGTCGGCCGCACCGCGTTGGGCAGACAAACAAAGCGGTGGACCGAACGGTTTTACGCACGACGCCGGCAGAGAAGCGGTACGCCGCTCGACAATGCGGCGGCCGGATGGGACGATGAGGATTTAGGGCTCTGACCATCGCAGCGCGACGGGCGGAAGGGTTTGTAAAATATTTATCGGCCACAACCGTTGCAGGAGCAGCGTTATCGGACAAAAAACGTGCGTCGGCCAGCTGGACTGCAAAATTCGGACATTAAACGTAACTATCTGTTGTTCTGATGTTTGCATTATGCTTTGGTTCTCATTCCGTGCCGCCACTACCGATCGATGGCACCATTGGCATGATTTGCCGTGCGAAAAGGCACAAACGGCCGGTCCGTCTACAGTCAACGGGGCGATGAGAGATGCTCCGTGGGGTGCCCGCAGACGGCCGGAGGCAATGCCATCGGGCATCTTTCGCAAAGAGGATACGATCTACGGGGCGGCTGTTCGGTAGTTGGTGGCATCCGCAAAGGGAGTGCGGGCGGCTAAAACGGGAATTTGCGTTGTATCGCTTTTTTACTTTCTGTAAAGAAAATACGTCACACAATACAACAAACTTTACACAAAAGCACAGACCAAGCTACAGTTTGTAAGCAAGGAAAGAATATTACATACATAGATAATGTATGGAAGCATTGCGCAACGTTTTGTCGGGTTGCGGGGCGCATAAACCGCAGATTATGTTTACCTTTGCAGACAAATGGGAAGCGGCACGGGGATGGACTGCAACCGGTGCCGGGTCTTCCAATGCTGTCATTGTCAAATCATTATAGACTACCGAACATGAGAAAAACTGCAATAGCCCTCGGTCTGCTACTGGCAACCGTTCTACCCCTGCACACGCTGGCACGCCACCGCACCGTCGTCGTCTCGCTCGACGGCT
Organism: bacterium; assembly: GCA_963656755.1. Taxonomy (GTDB): domain Bacteria; phylum Bacteroidota; class Bacteroidia; order Bacteroidales; family Bacteroidaceae; genus Prevotella. Next base: position 1,376 of record CAVKJH010000001.1, on the reverse strand, counting down.
TCCGGTGGGACTACACGCAATGGTACGACACTCCGTTCCTCGACCGCATGGCACGCGAGGGGGTGGCGTCGGGACTGATACCGTCGTTCCCGTCGAAGACGTTTCCCAACCACTACACTCTGGCCACGGGACTGTACCCGGACCACCACGGCATCGTGGCCAACGAGTTCTACGACACTCAGACGGGCGACCACTTCGCCCTGAACGACACGAAACAGAAAAGCGACCCGCGCTACTACGGAGGCGAACCGGTATGGAACACGGCGGCAAGACAGGGCAAGCGGGTTGCGGTGTTCTACTGGCCGGGATCGGATGTGAAAGTAAACGGACGCTATCCCGACATCTATTATCCTTACGACCGTGTGCCGCGGCTGACGCTGGCTGAACGCACGGATGGCATCGTGGCTCAACTGGGATTGCCCGAAGACAAACGGCCCGACCTCATCATGGCTTACATGGAACAGCCCGACGGCAACGGGCACCGTTACGGGCCGCAGAGCAAACAGACACGACAGGCCGTGGCCTTGGTCGACTCGCTGCTGCAGTCGCTCTACGACCACATACGGCAGTTGCCCGACGGGCACGAGGTCAACCTGATTGTGGTGTCGGACCACGGCATGGCATGGGTGCCCGGCGACCACGCCGTGAAGCTCCTGCCGCACCTCAAACCGGCGTGGTACCGCTCAGTGTCGGGTTCGGTGCCGGCCAACATCTATGCCAACGAGGGGTGCAAAGACTCTATCTACGAAGCGCTGAAAGACCTCGATCACGTCAGGGTGTGGAAAAAGGAACAGGTGCCCGCCTATCTGCATTACGGCACCAACAACCGTGTGGGCGATGTGGTGGTGTGTCCCGACCTTGGCTATGTGGCCTACGACGCACCCGTGGCGGCTGGCGGCACGCACGGGTACGACCCGCAGTTGCCCGACATGCACGCGGTGTTCCGTGCCATAGGCCCTGACTTCCGGCACACGGAAATAGCGCATTTCCGAAACACCGATGTCTATCCGTTGGTCTGCCACCTACTGGGCATCGTGCCTGCACCCAACGACGGCAACCTCGAAGAAATCAAGGAGATACTGAAACCGTAAGAACGTGGCTACCCGAAAGGGTAGTCCAAAAGGCCGAATACAGAAAGTCGGAACAGGGGTTGCGACGTATTTGCCCCTACTGGTTGGATGACCTCAACCCGTTTCAATATAACGCTGGGAACTGCGCGGCTTTTGCCCCCGAAAGGTAGGGGGCAAAAGCCGTATAAGAATGCGCATCGTCTTTGCAGATTTTGCCCCTATAGGTAGGGTGTTCAAAATCATATGCAAATATGCAGCGTTTGCGCAGTTTTTGCCCCTGTAGGGGGCGCATAATATAGGATAGGG